>NZ_JBIIVK010000020.1:0-53573 GCF_044339515.1 Flavobacterium sp. | reverse complement strand
AAATGAAGTCTACAAGCTTCTTCACTTCCAAAATTTGCCGTAAAACTGAATAAATTCATCGCTTTTTTTTATCAAATATAAGGCTTTTTATTTAATTATGGGTAATTGCGGACAATCAATTATTTTATTTTAGTTCTAAAATAGAACCAAGTTGCATCATGAAAAATAACATTGGACAAAAAATTAGAAAAGTAAGAGAGCTTAAAGGTTTTACACAAGATTATATGGCAGATAAACTGGCCATTTCACAAAGAGCCTATAGCAAATTAGAAAATAATGAAACAAAATTAGACTGGGAGAAAATAGAATTGGTGTCGTCCGTTTTGGGCGTAGACCCACTTGAACTTGTAACTTTTGATGATAATATGGTTTTTAATAATTGTAATCAATCAGGAAAGCAACATACTTTTAACTATAACTTTTCTGAGGAACTCAAACAAAACTATGAAGAAAGAATAGAACATTTGGAGAAAGAAATTGAGTTTCTGAGAGATTTAGTAAAAAAAATCAAATGTTTAGCTAGCCATAAACAACCGTAGCAAAAATTTCATTTATAAAAAAATGTGTCAATAGTTGACGCATTTTTTTCATTCTTAAAAATTTGCTACAAAAAGTGTAGCGTAAAAATATTTTTTTCAAATTTGCTACAAAGTATTGAATCTTATTTAACGATTAGTTACTTTGAAAGTTATGATTAATTGACGATATTTCTTTATAAACAAGATATCCCGAGTTCATCGGGATTTTTTATAAAACAAAAAAAGAAAGTTAATTTTTTATAACTTCTACACTTTTTTAAAACTAACCAACATGGTCGTGCCTTTGTCTACTTCGGATTGGTAAACTCTTATTTTTCCTTTATGGTATTCTTCCACAATTCGTTTTGTTAGCGAAAGACCTAATCCCCAACCGCGTTTTTTAGTAGTGAAACCAGGCTCGAACACTTTTTTAAATTGATTTTTAGGAATTCCTTTCCCGGAATCGGAGACTAATATTTTAACCTCTTTTTCATCTTCAACAATTGTGAGTGATAGTTTGCCGCGACCTTTCATCGCATCAATAGCATTTTTTACCAAATTTTCAATGGTCCAACTGTGTAGCGTAGGGTTTAAATTTACTAAAATAGTTTTGGTCGGTGCCGAAAATGAAAATTCAACCTGCTTGGAGAAACGTGATTTCAAGTAATCAAACGACTGAATCGTTTCTGTAACCAAATCTAATTTTTCCAGAACCGGTTCAGAGCCAACTTTAGAAAAACGATCGGCAATGGTTTGCAGTCGAGTAATGTCTTTTTCAATTTCTTTAATCGTGTTTTCTTCTACATTCTCAATTTTTAAAATTTCCAACCACCCTATTAATGACGAAAGCGGTGTGCCAATTTGGTGTGCTGTTTCTTTGGCCATTCCCGCCCAAAGTTTGTTTTGGGTGGCAACTTTTGTACTTCTATAGTAATTGTAAACTAAAGCAGTAAAAAGAATAATAATCAGAATTAATGCGAGAGGATAGTATTTCAACTTGTTTAACAGCGACGAATTACCATAATATAAATATTGAAAACGTCCTTTTGCATATTCCATCACGATAGGTTCATTTTCCTTTTTTAATTTTTCAAGATAATTGCGTAAGTTTAAGGTATCATTTTCTTTAATTTCATCGAGATTTGTTTTATTAATGATACTGTCTTTTTCGTTGGTAACAATAATGGGGATGGTAGTGGTATTGCTAATAATTTTCAAAGGCAAGCTAATGTCTTCTTCGTCTGAATTAAAAACAGTGATTTGAGCTTGAGCCCAAAGTTCCATTTTTAAACGTTCGTCTTCTTTAAATTGTTGAAAAAACATATATGTATTCCAAAGAATCAGTGAAACAATCACAAATGATGTGAGAATTAAAAACCAACGGGTTACATTTCTGCTTTCAGAAAATTGCATAAATCTGTATTTAGGATAAAAGTAGTAAAATCTTATGGGAATTGAAAAATTCAATCGGCAAATACTTTTCATTTTTATACATTTGTATAAACTCAGAAGACGATGGTTAGTATTTCTCCAAAAGATGTTTCTCCTTTAAAATTACAAGGTTATTTGCAAAGTTCGGTTGGGCCGAGACCTATTGCGTTTGCCAGTACCGTTGACGCAAATGGCAATCCGAATTTGTCTCCGTTTAGCTTTTTTAATGTGTTTAGTTCCAATCCGCCGATTTTGGTTTTTTCCCCTGCCAGAAGAGTGCGGGATAACACCGTCAAACACACTTTAATTAACTGCGAAGCCACAAAAGAAGTGGTCATTAATGTGGTGAATTTTGATATTGTTCAGCAAATGTCGTTGTCGAGTACAGAATATGCCGATGGAGTAAATGAGTTTCTAAAATCAGGTTTAACCATGTTGCCGTCTGAAGTTGTAAAACCATTTCGTGTTGCCGAAAGTCCGGTGCAATTTGAGTGTAAGGTGAATCAAATCATCAGTCTGGGAACAGAAGGCGGAGCAGGAAATTTAATTATTTGTGAAGTAGTTAAGTTACACATCGATGAGTCTATTTTAGATGAAAATGGCAACATCAATCAGCATAAAATCGATTTGGTTTCCAGAATGGGAGCCAATTGGTATTCGCGTTCCAATCAAGGGCTTTTTGAAATCCCAAAACCATTGGCAACGTTAGGAATTGGAGTCGATCAAATCCCGGATTTTATTAAAGAAAGCCCCGTTTTTAGCGGAAATGATTTAGGAATGTTAGGAAATGTAGAAAGTTTGCCATCAACCGAAGAAATTAATATATTTGTAGATGGAAATATTCAGGTAAAAGGAGTTTTGAGTTCTGCCGATGAAATGAAAGTGCAACAAAAAGCAAAAGAATTCTTGAACAAGCAAGATGCCCTTTCGGCCTGGAAAGTTTTATTAGCCAAACGAGTTTAATATGAGCCAAATTAATAATTTTAAAAATCAAGATCATGGAAGTTTCAGGAAAAATTAAAGTCATTAACCCAGAACAACAAGTTAGTGCATCATTCAGAAAAAGAGAATTAGTGGTTACTACAGAAGAACAGTATCCGCAACATATTATGGTTGAATTCACGCAAGATAAGTGTGATTTACTCAATTCATATAAAGCAGGTGAAGGAGTGAAAGTGTCGATTAATTTGAGAGGAAGAGAATGGGTGAATCCACAAGGAGAAACTAAGTATTTCAACTCTATTCAAGGTTGGAGAATTGAACGTTTGCAAGCAGAAGCTCCTGCTGCTCAAATGCCACCGGTTCCTGCCGCAGAAGCTTTTGAGCCGGCAACCAATTTTAATGAAGAAGAGCACGACGATTTACCATTTTAATTCGTTAAGTATAGAATGAACTAATTCCAAATTCCAATTTTATTTTTTTGGGGTTTGGAATTTCTTTTTTAGACCGTTTAACCGATGTATTTCCTTAGTAAAGAGTTATATTTTCCGCCAGTTTCTGAAGCTTCTTCTGAAGGTATATTGGCCGTTGGAGGCGATTTGAGTTCGGAACGCCTACTTTTGGCTTACAGCAATGGTATTTTCCCATGGTTTGAAGAAGATGAGCCCATTTTATGGTGGAGTCCGCCCCAACGAATGGTAGTAAACCCCAATGAATATAAAACCGCAAAAAGTCTTCGAAATATCTTAAACCGTAAGATTTTTGAGGTTACTTTCAATACAAATTTTTCTGAAGTAATCAAGCATTGTCAAACCATCAAAAGAAAAGGGCAAAAAGGCACTTGGATAACCGATTCAATGTATGAGGCTTATTTGAAATTACACAATTTAGGAATTGCAAAATCCGTTGAAGTGTGGCAACAAGATAAATTAGTTGGCGGATTGTATGGTGTTGATTTAGGAAAAGTTTTTTGTGGTGAAAGTATGTTTTCACTGGTTCCAAACGCAAGTAAAGTCGCTTTCGTTTCTCTAATTGAAAAATTGAAGCAAGAAAATTATCTTTTATTAGATTGTCAAGTACATAATAATCATTTAGAAAAATTAGGTGCGTTTGAAATTACGCGAGACAACTACCTTAAAATATTAAAATCCTCACTTTAACTTCTTTTCCAACAATCTAGAAAATGATCATTCACCATTCCGGTAGCTTGCATGTGAGCATACATCGTTGTTGGTCCGATGAATTTAAAGCCTCGTTTCTTTAAATCTTTACTGATTTTTTCAGCTAATGGACTGTATGCCGGAACTTCCTTAAAAGAAGTGAAATTATTCACGATTGGTTTCCCATCCACATAACTCCAGATAAATTTAGAAAAAGAACCAAATTCTTCCTGCACTTTTATAAATGCTTTTGCATTGCTGATGGCAGAATTTATTTTCAAAGTATTTCGAATAATTCCTGCATCTTTCATCAATTCCTGCACTTCATAATCGCCAAATAAAGCGATTTGTTGGTAATCAAAATTTAGAAATGCTTTTCTGAAATTTTCTCTCTTTTTTAAAATCAAATGCCAACTCACGCCGGCTTGAAAAGTTTCTAAAATTAAAAATTCAAACAGTTTTTGATCATCATAAACAGGTTCGCCCCATTCTTCGTCATGGTAATTACGGTATAAATCATCTTTTTCGCACCAAGCACATCGGTTTTTAGTTGCCATCTTGTTTCATTTATTTAACAAATATAAAAAATCAAAGCTTTAATTTGATATTAATGTTTATTTTGGGGGTTATAACTTAAAAAATGATAAAAATTATACTATAGTGTATAAAAATTAGGGGTTATTAATACATTTGTGTAATAATTAGAAATAATTTAGAGATGAAAATAGGGGTTCCAAAGGAAATTAAAAATAACGAGAGTCGCGTTGGAATGACTCCTGCTGGTGTTTTTGAATTGATTAAAAATAATCATACAGTTTATGTACAACAAGATGCCGGATTTGGTAGTGGTTTTTTTGACACGGATTATGCGGTGGTGGGAGCAATTTTAGTTCCCACTGCGGCAGAAGTCTATGCCAATTCAGATATGATTGTAAAAGTGAAAGAACCCATTGCAGAAGAATATCCATTAATCAAAAAAGGACAAATTGTATTTACGTATTTTCATTTTGCTTCCAGTGAAGAATTAACGATTGCGATGTTGGAATCTAAATCCATTTGCATTGCCTATGAAACGGTGGAAGAAACGGACGGTTCATTGCCTTTGCTCACTCCAATGTCTGAAGTAGCCGGAAGAATGGCTATTCAACAAGGAGCCAAATATTTAGAAAAACCAATTAAAGGTAGAGGTGTTTTATTAGGAGGCGTTCCCGGAGTTCCACCCGGTAAAGTGTTGGTTTTAGGAGCCGGAATTGTTGGGATTCAGGCAGCAAAAATGGCAGCCGGTTTAGGAGCACATGTTACGATTTTAGATATTAATATGAAACGCCTTCGCTATGTAAATGATGTGATGCCAAGTCATGTGGTAACTGAATTTTCCAGTGAATATAACATTAGAAGACATATCAAAAACCACGATTTGATCATCGGTGCGGTTTTAATTCCGGGAGCAAAAGCTCCAAAATTAATTACCAGAGATATGTTAAAAGAAATGCATCCGGGAACAGTAATGGTGGATGTAGCAGTAGACCAAGGCGGTTGTTTTGAAACTACTGTGGCAACCACGCATGAAAACCCAACTTATATTATTGATGATGTTGTGCATTATTGCGTGGCAAATATGCCGGGAGCTGTGCCTTACACGTCAACATTAGCCTTAACGAATGTGACATTGCCATACGTTTTAAAATTAGCCAACTTAGGATGGAAAGCCGCTACAGAACGCTATCCTGATTTGTCCAAAGGACTCAACATTGTTGAGGGAGAAATTGTTTATAAAGAATTAGCAGAAACGTTCAATTTTAGTTAATAGGTTTTATTTGTTTGTTTGTTTAAAAATCCCATCGCAGCCAAGGTGATGGGATTTTGTATTTGTTATGTTTTTGAAATCGTTTGACAATACAATTCCTCCACTTTTTTACGTGCCCAATCTGTTTTTCTCAAAAAAGTTAAACTGGATTTCACAGAAGGGTTTTCGATAAAACATTTAATTTTTATTTTTTGGCTTAACGTTTCAAAACCATAAAATTCAACTAAAAATTCTACTATGGTTTGTAGTGTTTTTCCATGAAGCGGATCGGAGTTTTTCATTAGAAAAATTTGAATTAATCACCAGTCTAAAAGCCATTAAATAAAAAAGGATTTATACCGGTGTGCTTTATTTTTTCGAAACTTGCCCGATAATGTTTTTCGTTGATTGATTTCAAAATAGTTCGATCTATCAAATCACTCAATTCTTCGTCTTCATCAATGACATTACTTCCATAGTATTTAAAAGCCAAAGGATTAATTTTTTCATTCTCCATTACAAAAGCCAGTGTATGCAGAATTTCTCCTGAAGTTATATAATCGGTGGCTTCTTGTTTTGTTTTATAAAAGTAATAGGTGACTTCTCTTTCGTTTTGAATCAATTTTCTTTTTTCAATAAAACTGAGCGAATCTTTTGCTTTCAAATTTTGTAAATTAGAAATGGCAGCAAGTGCAATCTCATCGTCTGAAAAAGTAATAAGGTCTTTTTTATTCTTGTTTAAAAGTAAATTAACGGTTAAAAAGCGTGTCTCCGGTTTCGAAAGAGCTTCTTTGATATCATTTTCAGAAAAAATATCGTTAACAATTCCCAATCTAATTAACTCAATATTCAATTCTTCAATGTTTAGTTTTTTTGCGTTTGTCAATACATCGATTGCTTCTTTATTTTTTGGGAAATAACTAAGAAAGTTGATATACGGAATAAAATCATCCACAATGGTTCTGTCGGAATAGCTGTCCAATTCATCATCGGTTGTTTCATCCGTTGCATTTTTCTTATTCCAACTCAATAGTCTTTTATAATCCAGTTTTGCATTGGTTAGTATCATTTTCAAATTTGATTCCGCTTTTTTAGCTGGGATTAAATTTTTTTCCAACAAAGTATTGTAAAAGCTAATAATTGGTTTACTGTATTCCTTCACTGAATAAAATTGAAATATTTTTGGAAAAAGTTCTTTGCTGTTTTCCGCATCCTTTTCAAAATAATAGAAGAGACTACTAATTTCATATTCCAGTTCTGAAATAGGTAATGAAAATTCCATTAGCTCCATTATTTTTTGATATGCTGCTTTGTTTTTTTGTTCGCTGATTGTTTTTAAAATACTCAATTGAACATTGGATTGCGTTTCTTCTTTTTTATAGTAGTCTGTTAAAAACGGAATCACTCGATCGTCTTGAATATCACCCATTTTAGCAATCAAAGCTTCCACAACATTATTTTCACTCTGTTTAAACTTAAACGTTGTTAGAAATTCTTTGAGCATATCAAAATCTTCTTTTACTAGATTAAGTTGATAGACATCGTTTATGGCAGTAGCTCTAATCGTGTCTTTTTCACTTTTCACCTCGTCAATAAACAATTTTAATTTGTTCATTTCGGCTAGACTATCTTTCTTTTTGGTGATTTCTATTGAATTAAAAGTATTTTCTATAAAAGCGTCATCATTATTGTAGTCTTTATTTACCAGCGTTTTTAGTCGATAATAGTTGTTTTCTTTAAAAAGAACTTTGTGTTTTACTGCTTGCGTAGCATTTGGTTTAGACACGATTGCATTAAAGACATATGTGTTTGTATTCTCATTAAATTCAAAATTTTCTGAAATTATTTCATAGTTGGTTTCGTTTTTACCAATCAGCTTATTCCATAACGAAAAAGATAATCCTTTTTTGGTGTATAACGAATAATTCAACAACGAGGGGGGAAAGCTGTAATACATTTCATCATCATCTTCATAATAGTTTTCGTCATCGTAAGCATATTCTTTATTCAAAAAATACTTTTTTACGTTGGCCTTTAATGTGTCAATTGGAATTGAGTTGGCAAAACGATGTTTTTTATTGTGCTCCAAAAAGATTGTTCTTCCGGTTTCTGAATTAAAAGTATGATTTTTGAATAATAAGTTGTTGTTTTTGTTTTGATTACTTACAAATAACGATTCGTTTTCTTTATAAGGAATGTTGATTTTGAATTCGGCTATACTATCGGTAAAGATTTCTGTTTTAGATTTATATTTTGGTTGGTCTATTTTGAAGGAATCAAAAAAGCGTTTTTTGTTTTTGTCAGAAACACTTACGGTTCCTAACAAATAGTATTTGTTGCCGTTGATGATAGTTTTTAGATTAATATTTTTGTCTCCAATTTTTGAACTGGAAGTGAACGAATTAGAGACCTTATCGTGATTTGATTCCACAATTTTTGTATCGTGTTGCAAATAAAATTCATAGTGAATTTGGTTGTGTTCAAAAGAAGCGTCTTCTAAATTAGAAACATTGTTTAATGTTTTTTCAGTTAAAAAATAATAGCCTTTTTCAGTAGAATCATACGCTTGAATGTCAATGTTATTAATTTCTTCTGCTGAATTTCCATAGACAAAATTAAAAGAAGGAATTTCTACCAAAAAGCCACCTTTTTCAGGATTAAATTGATTCCAATTTGTATTGAATTCTTTTAATTTGATGGAGTTGAATACATCATTTTCGAATTGACGAACATAATTTCCCGGACCAATCATTGAGACAGCAATCAATTCCAATGGTGTTATATAAAAACGATACCGTTGGTTTTTTCCGGTTTTTGAAACATTCTTGATATCATAACCCGAATAATGTTCCGTTTGGAAGAACTTTTTCTCCAAAATTTCCCCCGGAATATTTTCATAGAATAAACTATCCAACGATTTTGGATTATACGCTTCATTGTTTTTATTTAAAAAATAATTCAACGGAATTCGTTTGATGTTGATTACTCCGCCATTTGTGAAATCAGGACTTCCGGTGTTTTGAAATTCATTTATGACGTTTTTGGTCAAAGGCATTTCAATCATTCCATCTCGAATTGTGGTCATTACAAAACCTGGATTAGGGAAATAGGTTTCGATATCTTTTTTAGTTTTTTGACCTATTGAAGTAAGCGTATCAAAAATTGGTGTTACAGTGTATCCTTTCCCTCTCAAAAGTTCTATCATTCCCTCTTTTCCGGCAAGATGTGCAGCTCCAACAGCAGAAAAGAGACTACCTTTTTTAATTAATTCATCGATGCTGTTGGCCATGATTTTGTTGCGATTTACAATCAATGCATCATGAGCTTTTTTTGGAAAAATTAGCTTATAAATCGAATCCAGCATTACGACATCTTTTTCTCGATAATATTCATTGAGTACGGTTATAAAAGGTCTGTTTTTAAAAATTTTAGTCAGTATTTGAATGTTTTCATCTACTGGTTTTACATCTTCTTCGTTTATTTTCATCAGTTGGATGATGGATTCTTTTGCATCTTCTAAACCAACAATTTCTTTTTTATACTTTCTTCCGGTTTGGTAAATAAACATATCTAAAACCGTATCTTCTTGAAAATCGGCTGTTTTTCCCTCCATAGAAGACAACATATTGCTGAAATAATTGTTGTTGTTCTCAAAGATGGTTTTAATTAATTCTTTTTTAACCGGCTTTTTGTAAAAGGTTGAATAGGCATTGAAGGAACTTCCGATTTCATTTTCTGACAAAAGGTTGGTGATATCACCCCAAGTTTCAGGATCACTTTCGTTTCCAACCATATCAGAAGCCAATAAGTTTTTAAAAAAAGCATCTGAAAGATGATAAGAAACTTTTTCACTTACATGCATGGTTCCATACAAATAGGATTTTTTTGTGAGTCCGTTTCCGGATATTTCCCAAAACAATGTTTTTTCGTTTTGAGCGAAAGAATAGCAACTTAAAAACAGAAACGAAAGTAGAAATATTTTTTTCAAAGCAATTTATTTTGATAGTAAACAAATATAAATAGAAAAACGGCATCTCAAAATTGAAATGCCGTTTATATGCTAGTTAAATTCAGTTTTTAAACTGAAAATGGTATTATCCTAAAGTAACTCTTTTGAAACCTGTAATTTCAACGTTGAAACCTTTCACATAATCACTCACTTTTTTACTGTCATCTTTAATGAAGTTTTGATCTAACAGAGCTTTTTCTTGATCTAAAGTGGTGTTGTCAGAGATAAAACGTTGAATTTTACCCGGAATGATTTTGTCCCAAATTTGCTCTGGTTTTCCTTCCGCTTTTAATTCTGCTTTAGCATCTTCTTCAGCTTGTTTTAAAACTTCTTCTGTTAATTGAGAGAAAGAAATATATTTAGGAACATTTTTCAATGTTTTTCCTAAACGAGCTGCTTCTTCATTTTCTTTTTCGATAATTGCAATACGAGCAGCAAGTTCAGAAGCAACGAAAGCAGGATCAAAATCTTTATACGATAAAGTATCCGCTCCCATTGAAGCTACTTGCATAGAGATGTCTTTGGTTAAAACTTCTGCATCTGCAATTGCTGATGAAATAGCAGTTAAAGCAGCAATTTTGTTCACGTGTACATACGATCCAACAAAAGAACCTTCTAAAATTTCAAAACCACCAATTTCAATTTTTTCCCCGATAACTCCGGTTTGCTCAATTAATTTTTCAGCAACGGTCATGTTTCCGTCAAATGAAGAAGCTAAAAATTCTTCTTTAGAAGAAAAGTTGATTGCTTTTTCTACTAATTGTTTAGCCAAAGAAACGAACGATTCGTTTTTACCTACAAAATCTGTTTCACAGTTTAAAGTAATAACAGCACCTTTGGTTTTGTCTGCATTTATAAAAGCAACAGCAGCACCTTCACTAGACTCACGGTCAGAACGGTTAGCAGCAACTTTTTGCCCTTTTTCTCTAAGGATTTGTATAGCTTTATCGAAATCTCCTTCAGCTTCAACCAAAGCTTTTTTACAGTCCATCATTCCGGCACCTGTAGTTTGTCTTAATTTATTTACGTCTGCAGCAGTAATTGTTGCCATTTTGTATCTATTTTTAAGTTTAAAATTTTTTTTGTAAAAAAACAAATTCCGATAATCAAATTCCAAATTCCAATTTTATTAAATCATCAATTTTAAGAGAGACAATTTGTTGGAACTTGGAATTTTTCCTATCGGAATTTATATTATTTATTCTTCTGAAGTTGTTTTAGCTTCTTCTGCTTCCACTGCTGGAGCAGCTTCTACTGCTACTACTTCTTCTACTGTATCTTCTGCAACATCTGCATCTTTTTCAGATCCTCTTTCAGAAAGACCTTCGATGATAGCACCGGTTACTAAAGATAAAATTTTATCGATTGATTTAGAAGCATCATCATTAGCCGGGATAACGTACTCTACTTCACGTGGGTCAGAGTTGGTGTCAACCATAGCAAAAACTGGAATGTTTAATTTTTGAGCTTCTTTTACTGCGATGTGTTCAGCTTTGATATCTACTACAAATAATGCAGCAGGTAATCTAGACATGTCAGCGATAGAACCTAAGTTCTTCTCTAGTTTAGCACGAAGACGATCTACTTGAAGTCTTTCTTTTTTAGAAAGTGTATTAAAAGTGCCATCTTTCTTCATTCTATCAATAGAAGCCATTTTTTTAACAGCTTTACGGATAGTCACGAAGTTAGTAAGCATACCACCAGGCCATCTTTCCGTGATATACGGCATGTTCGCTGCAGCAGCTTTTTCGGCTACGATATCTTTTGCTTGTTTTTTGGTAGCTACGAAAAGTACTTTTCTACCGGATGCTGCAATTTTTTTCAAGGCTTCATTAGCCTCTTCAATTTTAGCAGCAGTTTTATATAGGTTAATGATATGAATACCATTACGTTCCATATAAATGTAAGGAGCCATGTTCGGATCCCATTTACGAGTCATGTGTCCAAAATGAACACCAGCCTCTAATAAGTCTTTAACTTCAACTTTGTTTGCCATTTTTGTACTAGTTTACGTTCTGTTGATTAGCAATAATGGAGTAGCGATTACTCTGGTCTTCATTATTTAGATGCTAAACTAATTTTCCGATCGCATCGGAATAATAACAACAATAACTTTTTTAATAATAATTTTGTAAATCGATTAACGTTTAGAGAATTGGAATCTCTTACGAGCTTTCTTCTGTCCAAATTTCTTACGTTCTACCATTCTTGGATCTCTTGTTAGCAATCCTTCTGGTTTCAAGATAGCTCTGTTTTCAGCTTCTACCTCACACATTGCTCTTGCAATAGCCATTCTCACAGCTTCTGCTTGCCCTGTTGAACCACCACCATACACATTTACTTTTACGTCAAAGTTCGTTGCATTTTCTGTCATTGACATTGGTTGCATCACTTTGTACTGTAAAGTAGCTGTTGGGAAGTAGTTTTCAAATTCTCTTTTGTTTACGGTGATTTTTCCTGTTCCTTCAGAAACATAAACACGTGCCACAGCACATTTTCTTCTACCGATTTTGTGAATAACTCCCATTACTTTAGATCGTTTAAGTTAACGGTTTTTGGTTGTTGAGCCGCATGTTTGTGCTCAATACCAACATTTACATTTAAATTGCGGAATAGTTGAGCACCTAATTTGTTTTTAGGTAACATTCCTTTTACAGCCTTTTCTACTAAAGTTGCAGGGTTTTTTTGTTGCAATACTTTAGCCGTTAGGCTTCTTTGTCCACCTGGGTAACCTGTGTGACGGATGTACGTTTTGTCATCCAACTTGTTACCAGTCAGGTTGATTTTTTCTGCGTTGATAACGATTACGTTATCACCACAATCAACGTGCGGAGTATAACTAGGCTTGTATTTACCTCTCAATAGCATCGCTACTTTTGAAGCTAAACGACCTAAGTTATGACCCTCAGCATCTACAACAATCCACTGCTTATCTGCGGTAGCTTTGTTGGCTGAAACTGTCTTGTAGCTTAATGTGTTCACAATAATTTATTTTAATTAAACATTCCATCCCCAATAAAGGGGTTGCAAAAGTACAATTAATTATGATAAAAGCAAATAGCAATTTGAGATTATTTTGTAAGACTTATTTTTATCATTATAATTTCGCTAATACTACTGATTTTAAAGGTCTAACTAATGGATTTTTTTTGAATTAATTGAGATCATTTCAAACTCATTTAATTGAAATTTTATAACAATTATCAATTTTCATCCTCAGATAAACGTCAAACACTGCAAATCTATTTATTATTTTACTATTTTTACGTCTAAATTCAAAAGGTATGAAGCCAAAAGCCACTTTAAAACAAATTTCAAAAGATTTAGGAATTTCCGTTTCCACGGTTTCTAAAGCGTTGAGTGATAGTCATGAAATTAGTGAACCTACTAAAATCAGGGTACAAGAGTATGCTAAGCTTCAGAACTACAAGCCGAATACGATGGCTAAGAATTTGAAAAATCAACGTACAAATACAATTGGAGTTATTATTCCTAATATTTTAAATCCTTTTTTTGCTAAAGTGTTCAGCGGAATCGAAAAGAAAGCCAACGAAAAAGGTTACAATGTTATCACTTATATTTCCAACGAATCCCATAACAAAGAAAAACAAGCAATGGATCTGTTGAGTAATGGAACAGTTGATGGTTTTATTCTTTCGGTTGCAGAAGAATCACAAGCTAAAAATGTTTCCTCACACTTTAAAGAAATACTTCGAGAAGGATTGCCAATTGTGATGTTTGATCGCATCATGGAAGATGTCAATTGTGATAAAGTGATTGTAGATGATTTTGAATCTTCGATTGAAGCTGTCAATCATTTATTGAAAATAGGTTGTAAAAATATCGCCTTACTTTCTTGTATTGATAATTTAAGTGTGGGAAAACATCGTGCGTTGGGTTATGAAAGAGCTTTGCAAGACAATAAAATAAGCATTAACAATAAGCATATCATCATTACCGACACTCAAGAAGATTTTGATGCCCGTTTAGAAAAATTAATAGCCTCAAAAGAAGTAGATGGAATTTTGGCTGTTGATGAACATTCTTCTACCATGGCGATGAAAATTGCCATTCAAAAAGGAATAAAAATACCGGAAGAATTGTGTGTTATTGGATTTGCAGACGGCGTTTGGTCACGTAGATTAACACCAAGTTTATCTACCATCAGCCAACACGGACCTGAAATTGGTGAAGAAGCCGCCAAACTTCTTATCGAAAAACTCGAACGAAAACAAGAAACACCAACGTATAAAACTACGGTTGTAAAAACGGAGTTGAGACAACGGGATTCTACGAGGAGGGTGTAAGGTCAATTTTATGAGAAAGAAATTCAAAATTTTACTGCTTTCATTCATTTTCTTTTTGAATTTTAATAGCAATAATTTACATTGTCAAGTCATTGTAAAAAATGATTGTGACACTGAAATATTTTCAAAAGTTGAATTTGATAAATGTTTAACTGATGAAGTTTGGAAAGATGATATTATTGTCAATACAAATTACATCATTAAGTTTAAAACAAGTTTACTTCCTAAGTATCGTAGATTAAGAAAAGAATTAACACTTCCTATTGAACTTCAAAGTTCGTTGCAGCAACTAAAAAAGACTTATGATTCAGTATTAGTTAAGAAAACTAGCATTTTTCTTATTGATATGGATAAAAACCAACAATATATCCAACCAAAAGCATATCTATCCTCACTTATTTCTTTACAAACTTTTAACTTTTATCCAGATGTTTATGCTATTCTTCTCAATGATATACATTTACAATTAAAGCCAATAACTTCAAAAGAAGATATAACTATTTTTAATATACTTGTAGATGATGTGTTTAAAGCTATTCCAAATGAGTTATTTAAAAGATTGGTAGAAATTACTACATCTTTTTCAAATGAAAATGCTAAACTAATGAAGGAAGGTTTTTCATCGTTATTTCAGGGAAAACAGAGCGAAAAGGACTTAGAGAAATATAGAATTATAAATTTCCTTTTATGGTTAGAGGATGTTTAGAAATTTATATAATTTGTAGGTTCAGGTTTATGGGAAGTAAATGTTAGTGTTAAAATTTCAATAAAGACTTTATTCTCCAAAACAAAGAATTAAAAAATATCATTAAAAATACAACAATTCCAATAATTGCAATGTTATCAACCAAACGCATATATCTTAAATTATCATAAAACAAACAACAAAAAGCGATTAAGATAAAATGTATTATTGAAAGATGGTAATTAGTTTTTACTTTGATGATGGCTAGAAACAAATATCCAATGAAAAAAGCAAAAACAATATATTTAACGTAATACATCGTAAATCCTGAAATGTCATAAGCCCAGCCCACTGTTTTATTAATTCCATAATTTTCAATTTCTGAAAATCTTACTAATAAAGGTAAACAAAAAAGTATGATAAGATACATTTTTGTTTCAAAGAGATTCTTCACTTTCATACCTTATTGTTTATTGAAATACTTTGTTCAACAATTTAACTGCCTACTAAAAACTGCTTACTGAACACTAAAATCAATGAGCCTCCAACCAATTTCTCCCCATTCCCAATTCCACATCCAACGGAACAGCTAATGTAAATGCGTTTTCCATTTCGTACTTAATCATCGGTTGAATTTTTTCTAATTCCGAATTGTGCACATCAAACACCAACTCATCGTGTACTTGCAATAACATTTTGGATTGCCAATTTTCGTTAACCAATCGTTTGTAAATGTCAATCATCGCAATTTTGATGATATCTGCGGCAGAACCTTGAATGGGAGCGTTCACAGCATTTCGCTCGGCACCGCTTCGCACCATTGCATTGGCGGAATTGATGTCTTTTAAATAACGTCGTCTTCCTAAAACGGTTTGAACGTAACCGTGTTCTCTCGCAAAATCAACTTGGTTCGCCATGTAGGCTTTCAATTTTGGATAAGTGGCATAATAGGCATCAATCAACTCCGCACTTTCTTTTCGGGATAAATTGGTTTGGTTGGAAAGTCCGAATGCCGAAACACCATAAATGATACCGAAATTGACCGTTTTGGCATTGCTTCGTTGTTCTTTGGTGACTTCTTCCAAGGGAACATTGAATACTTTTGCAGCCGTACTTTTGTGAATATCTTCGTTGTTTTGAAAGGCTTTAATCATATTTTCTTCGCCTGATAAAGCGGCAATAATGCGAAGTTCTATTTGCGAATAATCGGCAGAAACTAAGGTGTAATTTTCATCTCTGGCAATAAATGCTTTTCGGATTAATCGACCTCTTTCGGTTCGAATCGGAATGTTCTGCAAATTCGGATTGTTGGAACTTAATCGTCCGGTTGCGGCAACCGTTTGCATATAATCGGTGTGAACGCGTTGCGTTTTTGGATCTACTTGATTCGGCAACGCATCTATATAGGTACTTTGCAATTTCACCATTTGTCGCCATTCCAAAATGTCTTTCACAATTTGGTGTTCGTTCACTAAATAACTCAACACTTCCTCACCCGTAGCATATTGTCCTGTTTTGGTTTTCTTTTGTTTGGCTCCACCGATTTTTAATTTATCAAATAAAATATCGCCCAATTGTTTTGGAGAAGCCAAATTGAATTTTTCACCGGCCGTTTCATAGATTTTTTGCTCAAATTCAGTGATATCTTTTTGCATATCCACTGACATTTTTTTCAGAAAATCAACATCCAATCGAATGCCTTCAGATTCCATTGCCGCTAAAACGGGAATTAACGGAATTTCGATTTCATCAAACAATTTCTTTGTTTCAGCTTTGTCTAATATAGGACTGAAAACTTCTTTCAATTGTAAAGTAATATCAGCATCTTCGGCAGCATATTCTTTGATTTCCTCCAAATTCACATTTCGCATCGAAAGTTGGTTTTTCCCTTTTTTACCAATTAAGGTTTCAATGGATTTTGGCGAATATTTTAAATACGTTTCCGATAAAATATCCATGTTGTGACGCATATCCGGATTGATCAAATAATGAGCAATCATCGTATCGAATAATTTCCCTTTAACCGAAATACCATAATTCGCTAAAATTTTCAAATCATATTTGATGTTCTGACCGATTTTTTCAATCGTTTCACTTTCAAAAAAAGGTCTGAATTTTTCAATTAATTGTTGAGCTTCTTCCTGATTTTCAGGAAAGGGAACGTAGAATGCTTTTCCTTTTTCCCACGAAAGTGCCAAACCAACCAATTCGGCATTCAACGCATCAATTCCGGTGGTTTCGGTATCAAAACAAACCGAAGTTTGGTTCATTAAATTTTGCAAAAGTAATTTTACTGGCAAATCACCTTGCACACTTTGGTAAAAATGTTCGGTTGTTTCTAACGTGGCATAAAATGAATTTGTTCTTACTTCATCCGAATCATCATCACTAAAACCAAACAAATCAAATTGCTCTTCGTTTGATTTTTTTGCAACTGGTTTCTTTTGAAATTGATTTTTGCCATTGTCATTACCACTGTCATTGCCATTTGTGTCGATTTCGTCGTATTCTTTTCCACTACCAAACAGTTTATCAAATTGAGTTTTCATTTGTCTAAACTCAAGTTCCTGAAAAATCTCATCTGTTTTTTGCACATCCGGTTTAGAAAGTTCAAAATCTTCAGCATTAAAAGTTACCGGACAATCAAGTAAAATTCGAGCCAGTTTTTTGGATAAAATTCCAAGTTCTTTATTCTTTTCAATTTTATCTTTTAAAGCACCTTTTAATTTATCGGTGTTTTCCAGAAGATTTTCCATCGAACCAAATTCCTTCAATAACTTTTTGGCAGTTACTTCTCCCACTCCTGGAAAACCCGGTATATTATCGGCAGAATCGCCCATCATTCCCAAATAATCAATGACTTGTTCCGGTCGTTCAATTTCAAATTTGGCCAGAACTTCGGGAATTCCCCAAATTTCAATATCATTCCCCATTCGGGCGGGTTTGTACATAAAAATATTTTCGGAAACCAACTGAGCAAAATCTTTATCAGGCGTGACCATAAAAACTTGGAAACCTTCTTTTTCGGCTTGTTTGGCTAATGTTCCAATTAAATCATCGGCTTCAAAACCTGCTTTTTCCATAATCGGAATTTGCATCGCTTTCAACAATTCTTGAATATAAGGAACTGCAATTTTGATGGCTTCGGGCGTTTCGTCTCGATGAGCTTTGTACTCTTGATACATTTCATAACGGTAATCGCTTCCGCCTTTATCAAACGCCACCGCAAGATGATCGGGTTTTTCACGACGAATAACATCCATTAAAGAATTCATAAATCCCATGATTGCTGAGGTATCCATTCCTTTGGAGTTGATTCGTGGATTTTTGATAAAAGCATAATACCCACGAAAAATTAAAGCGTAAGCATCAAGAAGGAAAAGGCGTTTTTGCGTTGACATAATTCTAATATATTGAAGATTTCAAAGATACATTTTTGAATCCTAAAAAAGAAAAATGCCGAAACCAATTTCTGATTTCGACATTTTCCAACCACTAAAAAAAATCCAACTTTATTTTATATTCATTTGTTCTAATTTGGCTTCCAGAGCATTTACTTTTTCTACTATTGACTTTAATGCAGCGTTCTCTTTTTCTAAATTTTCAATTTTATCGTTTAACGCTTTGATGGCCTGAAAAACGATTGGGTCATAATCACCGTAAGCGGTTTGCAAATATCCAAGATTATCTTCTGAAACTTTTTCCGGGAAAACTTCGGCAATTTCTTGTGCAATAAAACCCATTTGAAGATTTTCAGGACGAGTTGTTCCGGTTTTGTCATCATTCCAATAATACGTTACTCCTCTTAATTTTAGAATTTTATCTAAGGCTTCATTGGGAGAAATTGTTGTAATGTCTTTCTTTAAACGACTGTCAGAATTGGCTATGAAAGCACCTGCAACATTTTTTGAAGCATTGCCATTTACTTCCAAAGCATTGGTTGCTGGAGCTCTCATGATTCCGACCCTTCCATCTCCGTTTACAACCACTACATTTCCTGAGACATTATTAAAAATGTTAAAAGAACTGTCGGAGTTGGTATTGTCTGCACGTCCAAATAATACCCATTCATTAGTTAATTCAGCAGCATTTGTAAATCTAATTCTAGCACCGTCATCGGCAACAGATTCTTTTAATTCGAGGTGGGAATAAGTACCAGTGCTATTTTTATTAATGCTTATGGCTGCGTTTGCATTATTTGTTTCGCCAACACTCAATCGATCAGAAAAATAACTTCTTCCAACAAAATATCCAGCCCAACCATTAGAAACATCAACAGAATTAAAAGTTCCATAGTGAGTACCTCCAGCCGCGGCGGGTATTAAATTATACGTTCCATATTTTATACCTGTTCCAGTGGCAGCTGCCGTGTAGGCATTTCTAACACCGTAGTAGGTTCCATTGGATGGATTTGAAAATTCGGAATACACACCCATTATTCCACTTGTTCCTGGTGTTCCATCCGTGAAGGAATTGTAAACTCCGGCAGTTTCATTGGTTATAGATGGAGAGTTAAATTCATTGTATGTTCCATATAAATTTGCCGCTGATGTTCCTCGCATACCATTGTAAACGCCATATTGATTTCCAGTTCCTGCGTTATCCAAATTATTAAAAGTACCAAATATAAAAGATGAAGTAGCACTATTGATGTAATTTCGGGTTCCATATTGATTTCCAATGGCATTACTGGATATAGTATTAAAGATGCCATACTTTTGTCCGGTTCCGGTTCCGTCAACATTGGTATATATAGCATGGCTTCTTCCTGTTCCTGTTCCTGTTTTTTGAATATATAAGCCAGAGGTTTCAACTGTTGTATTATCGGTTTTATCAATATAAACGCCTTGAGTAGTTGCTGCAACATTTTCAACAATATGTAAGGGAAAAGCTGGGTTGGAAGTTCCAATTCCAATATCTCCGGTATGCTCTACAAAAAAGACATCTGTTCCATTGTCTTGGATAGAAAAATCACCAGTGCTATTAAGGTTAATATCTAATGAATTAACTCCTTGGGTGACTGAAGTGTTTTGTATTAATGTTCCACCTAATTGAATATTGTCTGCTATTTGAGTTAAACCATTATTTGCAGTTGTGCTTTCAGTGGTTGGAGAATTTACCCATGAAACATTTCCAACACCATCTGTTTGCATGATTTGACCGTTGGTTCCGCGTGATGATGGTAAAATATAATTGTTTGTGGTTGTTGTCCCGATAGATAATCTTCCCAAGAAATAGCCTGCAAAACTATTAGCTTTTGTCACATCTGAATAAATTCCATAATGCAAACCACCACTAGCGTTATCAATTTCAATTTTTTCCCCATATTTTATACCTGTTCCTGTGCTCGAAATGTTGGTTTCTATTCCTATTTGTTCTCCAGTTGTAGTAGATAATAACTCGTTTTTGATTCCAACAACTGCTCCTGAACCACCTCCTTCAAAATTGTTTAATAAACCTGTTTTTGTATCGTTGCTGTTAATGTCATTTGTGTTTTGAAACCCTATAAAGAACCCTGTGATTCCATTACTTACTGAATTTTGAAATCCAATTATATTACCTGAATTGGTCGATATTGGGTTAAAAAAATTACTGTATCCAACTGCACTGACATTTCCACTTGAATAAAATTGATTGCTTATTCCAGTTTCAACGATATTTGGACCACTGTTGTTCGTGGCAAAATTATTAGTAACACCAGTTTTGAATGTTGCATTTCCTCTAATATTATTAAGTATGCCGGAGGAAAGTGAATTATTTGGATTAGTAGTAAGAGAGTTAAAAATTCCATTTTTTATTCCATTACTCGTATTGTTGTTTTCCAAAAATAAGGTTAATATTTTGTCATTAGCATCGATGTCCACTTTACCGTTTGCAGCAGTTGTTTTTCCTATGGAAACATCGCCACCAGTGTATATGTTGTCTAAAATTGAATTGGCTGGATTTGTTCCACCAACTTCATACCAATCATGGTCTAAAAGGGGAGCTAAATTTACTGTTTGTAAAGGTTGGCCATCATTTTCTAATGAAAGTCGCAAAGTTGTTCCGCTTAAACTGAAGTTATCAATCGTTTGATCATCCGTTCCGGTTCCATCTTGAAGCGGAGCTAAATCGATGGATGTTCCTATACCATTTTCAATGTTTAGATTTAACGTTGTTCCAACCAAAGTTGGTGTAACCAAATTTTGATCATCAGTGCCAACTAAAGAAGCTAAATTCACAGTTTGTAAAGGTTGCCCGTCATTTTCCAATGAAAGTCGTAAAGTTGTTCCGCTTAAACTGAAATTATCAATCGTTTGATCATCTGTTCCGGTTCCATCTTGAAGGGGAGCCAAATCAATTGACGTTCCTGTTCCGTTTTCGATATTTAAGTTTAAAGTGGTTCCAACTAATGTTGGAGTTACTAAATTTTGGTCGTCAGTGTTTAAAGCGGACAAGTTAACAGTATTTCCACCGGAAATGGATAAATTGTTACCAGCTAAAGCAAGTGTTTGGTTATCTGTTCCCGTCCCATCTTGAAGCGGGGCCAAATCAATAGAAGTTCCTATCCCGTTTTCAATATTTAAGTTTAAAGTGGTTCCTACTAATGTTGGAGTTACTAAATTTTGGTCGTCAGTGTTTAAAGCGGACAAGTTAACAGTATTTCCATCGGAAATGGATAAATTGTTACCAGCTAAAGCAAGTGTTTGGTTATCTGTTCCCGTCCCATCTTGAAGCGGGGCCAAATCAATAGAAGTTCCTATCCCGTTTTCAATATTTAAGTTTAAAGTGGTTCCTACTAATGTTGGAGTTACTAAATTTTGGTCGTCAGTGTTTAAAGCGGACAAGTTAACAGTATTTCCACCGGAAATGGATAAATTGTTTCCGGCTAAAGCAAGTGTTTGGTTATCCGTTCCGGTTCCGTCTTGAAGCGGAGCCAAATCAATGGAAGTTCCTGTTCCGTTTTCAATATTTAAGTTTAAAGTGGTTCCTACTAAAGTTGGGGTTGTTAAATTTTGATCATCTGTGCCTGTTGCTGGAGTTACCCAAGTTACATTTCCAGTTCCATCAATTTGCATAATTTGACCATTTGCACCTCTTGATGAGGGCAAAATATAACTGTTTGATATAGTAGTTCCTATGGAAACGTTACCTAAAAAATATCCGGCGTAACTTCCTGTTTTGGTTGCACTCGAATAAATTCCGTAATGTGTACCTCCTAAAGTAGCAGGAATTGATGTAAATGAACCGTATTTGTCAAAATTATTTGACATTGTTGGTTGAAAACTATTATATAAACCATAAATTGTTCCGCCTATTGTTGAGCCAAAATTATTTCGAATACCATATTTTGTACCACTATCATTAACCAAATTGTTTGAAGAAAATTCATTCAAAAGACCATAAAAATTATTATTTGATGCTTGCTCAAATCGGATGGTGTTACCCATTTGTTCACTCGTGTTGATTGAACCACTATCAAAAATAATAATACTTGAACCTATATTTAAACCGCTTCCTTCTATACGACCTTGAAAAGCACTATTTGTACCATTTCCATTTTCTACTGAAGTAAAAACACCATATTTAAGACCAGAATTTGGATTATTATGTGAAATCCTAAGACCGTATTCACTAGAAGTTGCAGTTGATTGCATAGTTAGGTCAATTCCTGTATGTAAGGTTATTCCGGTACTTACATCCCTGATTTTTAAAGAGGTAGAAGAGTTATTGTTTTCAATGTCCAATTTAGGATTACTAATATCCAACGTATTTTTCCCAATCACAACATTTCCATTATGAAAAATATTATCTGTAATCGCATTTGGAGCAACAGTTGTTCCTACTTCATACCAATCATGGTCTCTAAGTGGTGATAAATCAACGGTTTGAGTCGCAATGCCATCATCTTGTAATGAAATGTTAAGTGTATCACCAGTTAAGGAAAGAACATCTATTTGTTGATCATCTGTTGCTGTTGATGGCGTTGCCCAAGAAACGGTTCCGGAACCATTGGTTTGCATTACTTGACCATTAGTTCCGTCTGAAGTGGGCATCGTATACGCATCATTGATGTTCATTCGTCCGTCTTTAAAAATCGTTAAAGCGTTACTGAGATTTGTTGCATTTGTACCGTTCCCAATGACAAACAAACGGTCAGCATTGTTGAATCCATTTATATTTATTGGCGTATAATCTGTGTTGAAAGTTCCAAAAACAGATTCGTAACCAGATTCAGAGGTTAAATTATTTCCAAATGCCATTGAATTAATTCCAGAAGCGGTAGTATAATTCCCTAAAGCAAAAGAGTTATCTCCGCTAGCAATAGAATTGTTGCCAAAAACCATTGAATTATCTTCAGTTGCATTTGATAAATAACCCAACACGGTTGATTGAAATCCAGAAGCCGTAGAATTTTGACCCATAGAAAATGAATAGGCTCCCGAAGCTGTGTTTGCCCAACCTAATGTAGTTGAATAACTTCCAGAAGCAGTTGAACCAAAACCGATAGCAATATCATAAGTGTTTGAAGCTATTGTACCTCTACCTAAAGCGATTGAAAAATCTCCAATGTTTGAATCATCCCATTCGTTTCCAAAAACACTTCCTGCCCTAAAAGCAGCTTTTCTTGGGTTGAAAAACATTCGTGTTCCTGCTCCGGTTATTTCAGTATTGATAATATTTCCCGTTCCAAAAATTCCGGTTACCAAAAAACCGTCATCTCCATTGATACGAACTGCACCATCGGTTGCGTTGATGTTTTTACCAATTCCTGCTCCACCTTGGTCATACGATTGATCCAATGTGTTTCCGGTTATTGTCTGCGTAATCGGTATCCATTGCGTACCATTAAAAAAGTAAAAACCAACACCATTTCCACCCACAGTGGCAGCATTGGTATTCCAAATTAATAATCCTGTTGCGGCGGTGTTGGTTCCGTCGAGCATGGTGGTTGTTACATTAGCCAAACTTACTCTTGGCACTAAAACTCCTTTGTTAATAGAGGCAATATCCAACATGGATGATGGATCGGGTGTGGTGGTGTTTACACCCACTTGAGCATAGAGTGCTAGGTTTAATAGCAAAAAGAAAAATACGGTAATTTTTTTCATGACAATAAAATTTTTTCCCAGTGGTTGGTGGTTACAATTGGTTGTAGGGTAAATGCAAATCGATTTTGGGCAAATCCTTTGATGACTATTTTTTTGTTTTCACTTTTTAAAGTGTCCTTAAAAACCAAAGTATGATCGGTTTTATGACGAATTTCCAACAGATAAAACCCGTTTGTTTCGGTGTAAAGCGTGATGGAAGGATTAGATAAGCTAAACATAGATATTAGATTTTAATCTAAAACTATACTAACTCGCTGAATTACAAAGATTAAATAAAGTGAAAAGAGCTTTTTTTTGAGTGAACAAAGCTTTTTTCTAAGTGAAGATTATAATAAAGTAATGTTTTTCATTAGTTCTTCACGGTATGATTTTCCAACCGGAATTTTGTGTTTACCAATAAATACAAATCCTTCTTGAAGTGAAGAAATTTGTGAAACCTGCACCACAAAAGAACGGTGTACCCGAAGAAATTTTTGAGAAGGCAATTTTTCTTCTACACTTTTTAACGTATGACTAATCAAGGTTTTGTTTTGTGCAGTGATGAGGTAACAATAATTATCAAACGCTTCTAAATACAAAATTTGATTGAGTTCAATTCGTATAAGTTCACCTTTATTTTTAATAAAAAAAGAATCATTTTCTTCCGTCACAGAAACGGATGGCTTTTGAAGTTGGTATTTGTGCAAAGCCAATTCAATATTCGTTTTTAATGTTTTTTCATTAAATGGTTTTACGATATAGCCAAAAGGTTCGGTGGCTTTCACTTTTTCCAACGTAGCATTATCTGATAATGAGGTTAAAAAGATAAAAGGAATATCGGTTTTCTTTTTCAAATGATGAACGAAATCAATTCCATTTAATTCACCATCTAAAGTGATGTCTACCAAAATTAAATCGGGTTGAAGTGTTTCAACATCAAAAGCGGCTTCTTTCACATTGTCAGCCATTCCGCAAATTTCATAACCTTCTTTTTCAAGACTGGTTTTGATGGTTTCTGCGATTAATGGCTCGTCTTCCAGTATGTAGATTTTGGTTTTCATTACACTAAAGTACTCTTTTAATTCAATTCTTCAAATTTAGTAATGAATAGCGTCACGGTTGTGCCATTATTGTTTTCAAAAGAAACAGTGGCTTTTAATTTTTTGGCTAACGAATGAATTAATTTTAAACCAAAAGAATCCGGATTGTTTTGATTAGAAATACCGATTCCATTATCGGAAACACTTAATTCATAGTTACCTTCTTTTTTGATAAAAGAAACGGTTAATTGTGGATTTTGAATTTTATCAGGAAAAGCATATTTAATAACATTGGTCATTAATTCATTGATGATTAATCCAATAGGAGTAATGGTGTCGATGCTGAAAATCTTACTTTCAATATTTTTTACAATTGTAAGATTTTCAATATTATCCGATTGATTTTCAATGATGTCATTCACTAAATCTTCTATGTATTCTTTGGAATCAATCCCAACCAATTGATCTTTACTATATAATTTTTGATGAATTAAAATCATCGATTTCACACGATTTTGAGCTTCCTTAACGGCCAAAGCGGCTTCTTTGTCATGGATATTTTCGGATTGTAGATAAAGCAAACTCGACACAATCTGAAAACTGTTTTTCACCCGGTGATGGGTTTCTTTCAACAACGTATTTTTTTCGTCAACTAGAATTTCTAATTGTGCTTTTTGTTTGTTTAGTTTTTTCTTTTGTTTGATGTTTAAGTAAACTAAATAGCTTAAAAACAAAATAATAACTCCAAAGAGAATGATGTAAATTAACAATTGGTTTTTTTCTTTAATTTTTTTCTGAAGCTCTTCCTCTTTTTTCTCTGTTTGGTATTTTGTTTCTAATTCATATACAACATCATCTCGTTCCTGCGTTTTTAAATCATAAAACAAGTCAATGTATTTGTCTTTATCTTCAGCAGCTTGTTTGTATTGACCTAAATTATAATGGGTTACACTAATTGAAGCTAAAACAATCGTTTTATCTCGCAAAGAACTAGCTTTTTCAAACATTATTTTTGCATTTCTTAAAATGGTATCAATTCCAGTAAAATCTTTTGCTTCATTTTTTGCATCCAAAAGCCTGGAATAATCAACCGGGTCGCCACCTTTGATTGGGTTGAATTCTATAGCTTTCACAGCATATTTGATTGCCTCCTGATACTTTTTTTCACCAATTTTCATATTGGCAAAATTGGAATAGATGGCGTTTTTTAATTTTTTATCACACGGATAACTCAATGCTTCCAAAAATAATTTTTCTGCTTCAACAAAATTATCTTCACGAAAATTAATCGTTGCTAAACTGGCTAATCCTTTCGCTATTAATAAAGAATCCTTTTCTGATTGAGCTAATTCATATGATTTTTTAAAATATTCTTTTGCCTTTGGATAATTATCAGAAAAATGAAAAACCCTTCCTAGGGAATGATAAATGTTTTTATGGTAATTGAGTTTATGTTTTTCGCATAACTCAAGACATTCTAAAAATTTTTTTTGAGCTTCATCATAATTATTTTTAATATATAAATGATAGAACCCCTCCATTTCAATACTTTTAACAATTCCCAAATGATTATTTTTTTTAGAAAAAATATTTTTTGCTTTTTTTGAATAAACTAATAAACTATCATTTTCGTCATCTAAAAAACGCTGTGCTTTTACTAAATATATTTCCCCACTTTCTTGAGTGTTTCCTTGTATCGCAAATAAAAAAAACACTATTAAAATGATACTTCTCATCTATCAAAAATTTTCTTAATTCTATTAGGTTTTTGCATTTAAAAGCATAAAAATATATATTTTTTATTTAAATCAGTTACTTAAGATAGGCTATTATTGGATTATCATTTTTTAGAACTTATTTTTTTTGACAATATAAAACCGTTAAATTTTTAATAAATAGGAGTCAATCAAAGGTATATGTTGTTATTTTGCTTAAAAATTCCTGTGCTAGTTAGATTATTATTTTTTCTCGCGTTTGTTTTATTTATAGAGATTTATGCTTTTCAAGCGTTTAAGACTATTTCCCGAATAAAGTGGGTTCACTATTCATACATTATACTTAGTATTCTAATTTTAGTTTATATCATTTACTCCTTCACTCAGTTTGACCGAAGCGTTGGTCAAACTCCCAAAACGCTCTTTACATTAGGATTAGTTTTGATTATTTACATTCCAAAAATGATTCTTACAACAATTATGTTTGGAGAGGATTTTTACAGAATAATTTCCGGTACGATTTCACATTTTTTAGGAAATACAAACCAAAGTTCTTTTTTACCGGAAAGAAGAAAATTCGTGAGTCAAATTGCTCTTGGTGTGGCAGCTGTGCCATTTCTATCTCTTTTGTATGGAATGACAAAAGGAAAATATAACTTCAAAGTCATCAAACAAACTTTGTTTTTTCCTGATTTACCGGATAGTTTTGATGGAACGACCATTACACACATTTCTGACATTCACTCAGGAAGTTTTGATGATCCTGAAAAAATTCAATATGCGGTTGATTTAATTAATGAACAAAATTCAGATTTAGTATTATTTACAGGCGATATCGTGAATACACACGCCACTGAAATGAATCCTTGGGTTGATACGTTTAAAAAAATACATAATCCAAAGTTTGGAAAATTTTCGGTATTAGGCAATCACGATTATGGGGAATATATTGATTGGCCAACTCAAAAGGAAAAAGAAGATAATTTTTTAGCAATTAAGGATTTACATCGTCAAATTGATTTTAAGTTGTTGATGAATGAACATATAAAATTGAAAAATGAAACCGATGAAATTGCTGTGGTTGGTGTTGAAAATTGGGGAAAAAGTTTCAAAAAGGCCGGAGATTTGGTGAAAGCTTCCAACGGTTTAAGTCAAAATGATTTTAAGATTTTGATGAGCCACGATCCAAGTCATTGGGAATACGAAGTGAAAAATAATGAACAAAATTTCCATTTGACGTTATCCGGTCACACGCACGGATTGCAATTTGGAATAGAAATTCCCGGTTTTATCAAATGGAGTCCGGTGCAATATGTGTATAAACAATGGGCAGGATTGTATGAAAATTTAGGTAGATATGTTTATGTAAACCGCGGTTTTGGTTTCCACGCTTACCCAGGAAGAGTAGGAATTTGGCCTGAAATTACCGTAATCGAATTAAAAAGAGGCGAAAAAGTAGCGTAATTCGTAAAATATGCTACATTTGTATTGAATATGTTAAAAAATAGGTTTAAATTTAAATAAAATTTGTCCTTATGTCAAAGTTTGGTGAACTTATTAATGCTCAAGTTCCGGTGCTAATTGATTTTTACACTGAGTGGAACGAGTCATCCGTAGCCATGCATCCCGTGATTCGTGATGTTGCAGCCGCTCTGGGAGATAAAGCGAAGGTAATTAAGATAGACGTAGATAAAAATCAGGAATTGGCCGATGCTCTTCGTATCAAAGGTCTTCCTACCTTAATGATTTATAAAGAAGGTCAGATGGTTTGGAGACAATCCGGTGAGTTGGATGCCAATACGATTATTGGTTTAGTTCAAGAACAAGTCTAACGAATTATTTCACATTGATATCCGTTTTCGGATAAAAATTGAAGCGTTTTTGGAAGTACATATTCCAGATTCGGAAATGCTTTTATACTATCGTGAAAAACGATAATACTGCCTGATTCAACATTTTTTAATACGTTTTCTAAACATTTTTCTTTAGAATTTTCCTTTTTGTAATCGGCACTTAGCACATCCCACATGATTATTTTATACCCTAGTTTTCGCAATCTTCTGGATTGTGAGGGTTTTATTTTTCCGTAAGGAGGACGAAATAATTTAGATTTAAGATTGACTATCGACGATTTTTGAATTTCCACTTCACACAATTCCACTTCCTTGAAATAAGTTTTGTTTGGGGTATTCCAGCCTTTAAAATGGTTGAATGTATGGTTTCCAATGGCATGACCTTCTTCTATTAATTTATTGAATACTTCAGGATGTTTTTCAATATTATTACCAATGCAAAAAAAAGTTGCCTTGTAATTATATACTTTCAGTTGATCTAAAACCCAATCCGTTATTTCAGGAATCGGACCGTCGTCAAAAGTTAGAAACACTTTTTTCTCATGGTTGGGAATGCTCCACACATAGTTTGAAAAAATGCTTTTGATGATTGGGCTTGTTTTTATCCAAAGTATATCCATATCTCAAACAAAAAGAGCCAAATTAATGGCTCTATTTTTTTATTCATTATCGCGACCAAATCGCTCAAATCGTTTGTTGTAACCGTTGAATGTTTTTCGATTTTTCTCATAAAAAGCGGTATCTCTTTTGCTTTTTACAACTTGTATCAAGGATCGGTAGCGTTCTAAATTTTTAACAATTTCATACATGTTTTCATTTTGTTCCGAAGGATTAAGACTAACAAAATAATTGAGATTTTCATTATATTTCTCAGCTAATTTAGCGGTTAATTCCTGAGCTTTTTTGGGTTCACCAATGTCATAATAACCGCCCACAAAAGGCTCAATCAGGGTATAAAATCCATACTTATCTAACGGTAGTTTTTCTAAAGCCAATTCAATAACTTTTTTGGCTTTATCATTTTTTCCTTCATTAATTAGTTGTTGCATTAATCTGGATAAGTTTAAGCGATAGGTTATACTGTTTCTTCGGGTCTCAACATCGTGATAAATGTCGCCGTCGCTATTCCCCCAATCCCATTTCATCACAATGTCATACATTTTGTCACTGTCTATCATACCCATTTCCAATTGACCATTCTCAGGATCATAGGGAGTTTTTAAAGGGACTAACTTGTAAACTAAACCATCTAATTGAAGGTATTGTTTCATCCATAAGAAATCTTCATCCGTATCACTACCACCAGTAAAATAAATTGGTCTCTCCCAATTGTTATTCTGAATGATATCAAACATCATAATTCGAGCTTTGTAAATCGCTTTATCTTTAATGTCAATATCCATATAAGGAACGATTGAATCATAGAGTTTTTCCGAGACTACTTTGTTTTTAATGACAGCTTCTTTGTCAACTGTATATCTAATTTTGTTAGTTGGGAAAAAATGTACACTTTGACCACTTTGCATTTCAAGTTTAGTGTTAGGGTCATCACTTTTAATAAAGTTAATCAGATCTTTTAATTCCCAGCGGTTTTGCGTAATTTCATTGTAGAGACAATAATCTAATTTATCTCCAACATATAAATTTCTATCAAATGAAATCGGTAATGGTTCAGAATCATATGCTTTTGCCTTCATCTGATCAATATGCCAATCGGTCATAAACAATTGGGTATTAACCACTCTTACATCTCTACGAATTCCTTCGATTTCTTGAGCATACCATAAAGGGAAAGTATCATTATCACCGATAGTAAACAAAATTGCATTGGGTTCGCAAGACTCTAAGTAGCCTTTCGCATTTGCCAAAGCGGTATATTTTCCAGAACGGTCATGATCGTCCCAGTTTTGGGAGGCTAGTAAAACAGGAGCGGCTAAAAGTGAAGCAATAAAAATAACAGGAAAAACGATTTTGGGTTGCATCCATTTACGTAAAGTGTCAAAAATGGCATAAACACCAATTCCAATCCAAATGGCAAAAACATAGAATGAACCAACCAAGGCATAATCTCTTTCACGCGGTTCAAAAGGTCTTTCGTTGAGGTAAATTTTTAAAGCGATTCCGGTAAACAAGAATAAGGCAAGCAGCACATAAAAACTTTTTAAATCTTTTTTAGAATGATAAAGCAAACCAATAATTCCCAGAATAAAAGGTAAAAAGTAGTATACATTTCTTCCTTTATTGGTAAGTACATCTTGAGGAAGGTTTTCTTGTGAGCCTAAAAAGATTTCATCAATAAATTTAATCCCACTAAGCCAATTTCCTTCGTTATCATATTTTCCCTGAACGTCGCTTTGCCTTCCAACGAAATTCCATAACAAATAACGAACATACATATACCCAAATTGGTATTCAAACATAAATTTAAAATTGTCCGAAGTTTTTGGTTTTTCTACAATCAGGTAATTTCCGTATCCTTTTAAAAATGAAATATAATCTTCGTTGTCCAATCTGCCGGAGCTGTAAGCTTGTCTAAATTGCGAAACAATATTGACCAATTCTTCTTCATGAGCATATTCCGGATCAATTTTAAAATCCACAACATTTGTAAATTCCATATAATTTTGAGCACTTTCGCCATTCCACATACGAGGTAAAAAAGTTTTGTGTGCATTATGGCTATTCTGAGTTGCATTGATGTAATTGTTGGTAATTACATACTTGCCTGTTTTATAATCACGCTCATAGTTGGGAGCTTTGTCTAAATAAGGTTCGTCAGGGTCTAACCCGGCAAACATATCGGTAAACTGAGGGCCGTAAAACAAAGGATTTTGTGGATATTGTTCACGGTTATAATAGGCCAAAACTTCTCGAGCATCTGAAGGACGATTTTCATTAATAACAACATTTGCATTGGCACGAATTGGCAACATCATCCAAGTTGAAAAACCAATTAAAACAAAAAGAATACACAATAATATGGTGTTATACTGCGGAAGATTTTTTGTTCGTGTAAATTTCAAGCCAAAATAGAAGAATGCAATTAAAAACAACGTCATAAAAATAGTTCCTGAGTTAAATGGTAACCCGAATGTGTTGACCATAAAAACTTCTGTTTTCCCAAAAAGAGACATCGTTAAAGGCAACAGCATTTTAAAAATAAACAACAGAATTGCTATAACTACTACATTGGCAATGATGAAATTTTTAACAGTGATGGTTTTATAGTTTTTAAAGAAATACAACAATCCTATTGAAGGAATTGTCAGTAAAGCCATAAAGTGAACACCAAATGAAAGTCCAACGACCAAGCAAATTAACAAAAGCCATTTATTTCCCCTTGGTGTATGCATGTCGGTTTCCCATCGCAAACCAAGCCAAAATAAAAGTGAAATCAGTAAAGTTGCCATAGCATATACTTCAGCTTCCACCGCATTATACCAGAAACTGTCTGTAAACGTAAAAGCTAACGCACCCACGAAAGAAGCACCTAAAATAGCCACTTCATCCATTTTAGTTATTTCTTTGAATCGAGCTACAATTTTTCTCAACAACAGGGTGGATGACCAAAACATGAATAAAATTGTAAAAGCACTGGAGAATACCGACATCATATTCACCATCAAAGCTACCTTTGAATCGTCTGGGGCAAACATTGCAAAAAATGCACCCATCATTTGAAATAGTGGAGCTCCAGGAGGGTGCCCAACTTGTAACTTAGCTGAGGTGGAGATATATTCACCACAATCCCAAAAACTTAAAGTCGGTTCTACGGTTAATGAAAATGTAAGTAGAGCAATGGCAAAAGCGAACCAGCCTAAAAGGGTATTCCACTTATTAAAGTTGAGTGTAGTCATTAGTGCTATTTATTGTTTATGCTTGAATCTAGCTACAAAGAAACTATTTTTTTGTGTAAACGGGTATGGGTTAACAAAATTTTCTCACTATTAATTGTTTATTTTGTAACTTAAAATACTAGTTTTTAAACTTATTACTAATTTCAGAAAAATATTTCAGATAAAAATCTTTTATTTATTTGCTTTAAATAAAAAATGTTATAAATTTGCACCCGCAATCAAGCGATTTTGGTCCATGGTGTAATGGTAACACTACGGTTTTTGGTGCCGTCTTTCTAGGTTCGAGTCCTAGTGGACCAACAGACAAACCCACTTTAAAGAGTGGGTTTTTTGTTTTTATTTCATAAAAAATCCCGTTTGGTATATTCTCAAACGGGATTTTTATCTCTATATGATAAATGGTTATATTTTGAACGTTAAAACCGGTTTTACAGCGTGATTTACTAAGTCTTCACTGATACTTCCGTTGAAAAAGTGCGAAAGGCCTTTGCGTCCGTGTGTGCACATTCCAATCAAATCGGCATCAATACTGTTGGCAAAATTCAAGATTCCTTTTTCAACATTGGCATCATTAAAGATGTGTGTTGAATACTTATTAACTTGAAATTGTGCAACAAACTTATCCATAATTTCTTGTGCCACTAATGTTGATTTGAAGCTATTAGGTGTATTAATCATTACTAAATTTAACTCTGCATCAAATTTATTTGCGGCTTCAACTACTTTTGCAAAAGGTTTTTTTACTTCATCTGCAAAGTCAGAGGCAAAAACAAATTTATTGATATTGAAATCAGGTATTTCTTTCTTAATGATCAACACTGGAACTTCGGAATGACGAACAACTTTTTCTGCATTAGAGCCAATGAACATATCCTTAAATCCGCTAGCACCATGAGAACCCATTACAATCAAATCAACATCGTTTTTTTTGCTTAGGTTGATAATTCCGTCAAATGCTAATTCAAATTGAATTATTTCTGAAACTTTTAAACCGTCTAAATAGGGTGCATCCATTAAGCTCTCTAGTTTATTAATGGCAGCATTTTTAAAAAACATTAGTTCAGGAATAGCATGTCCGCTATTTACAGCGTCGCCGGATTGATGTGGTAACTCTAACATGTGAAGCAAAATAATTTCACCATCATGTTTTCTTGCGATCTGAGCCGCTACTTTAAGAGCATATTCTGCATGTTGAGAAAAATCGGTTGGAATTAAAATTTTTTTCATAAAAAAGTCGTGTAAAATAGATTGGTTTTTTAGGTTGTTTGAAAAGATAAAGGTACAAATATTTTTATGATTTTACAATGAATTTTCAATTATAAAAAAAATCACTATATTTGCACCGTTATTTGATTAAAAAGTAAATAATGAGGCACGCAATGCGTGCCTCTTTTTATAAAAATATGACATTTAAAGATAAAGTAGTTTCCTTATTAAATCAAGGTTTGTCTGAAAAGCCATCGGTGTTTTTGATTGATTTAACCATTACCGAAAGTATGAAAATTATCGTAACTTTGGATGGTGATCAGGGTGTTACGCTCCAAGATTGTATTGATATTAGTAGAACTCTAGAGCATAATTTGGATCGTGAAGAGCAGGATTTTTCGCTTGAAGTGGCTTCAGCTGGAGTTTCAACACCGCTGAAATTAGTGAGACAATATAAAAAAAATATAGGAAGAGTACTAAAAGTTAAAACAGCAACAGATATAATTGAAGCCGTTTTATCTGAGGCAAACGAAGAATTTATTACCTTAACTTGGACAGCAAGAGAGCCTAAGAAGATTGGTAAAGGAAAGGAAACGGTAGAAAAAAAATTAGCACTACCTTATTCAGAAATAAAAGAAGCAATTGTGACCATAACATTTTAAAAATATTAAGTAGATTTAGCATGGAAAATATAGCGTTAATTGAATCATTTTCAGAGTTTAAAGACGATAAATTAATTGATCGTGTGACCCTCATGGCCATTTTAGAAGATGTTTTTAGAAATGCCTTGAAGAAGAAATATGGTTCAGATGACAATTTCGATATTATTATCAATCCTGACAAAGGAGATATGGAAATATGGCGAAATCGTGTGGTGGTAGCAGATGGAGAGGTGGAAGACGAAAATTCAGAGATTTCATTGTCAGAAGCCAGAAAAATTGAACCTGATTTTGAAGTAGGTGAAGATGTTTCCGAAGAAGTGAAATTAATCGATTTGGGTAGAAGAGCTATTTTAGCACTTCGTCAAAACTTAATTTCTAAAATACACGAACACGACAGTACAAATCTTTACAAACAATTTAAAGATTTAATAGGTGAAATTTATACAGCAGAAGTGCACCACGTTCGTCCAAGAGTTGTAATTTTGGTGGATGATGACGGAAACGAAATCGTTTTGCCAAAAGAAAAGCAAATTCCATCCGACTTTTTCCGTAAAGGAGATAATGTTCGTGGAATTATTGAAAATGTGGAATTGAAAGGAAATAAGCCTCAAATTATCATGTCAAGAACTTCTGAAAAGTTTTTGGAGAAATTATTTGAACAAGAAATTCCTGAAATTTTTGACGGATTAATCATGATTAAAAAAGTGGTACGAATTCCGGGAGAAAAAGCAAAAGTGGCAGTAGATTCATATGATGACAGAATTGATCCGGTGGGAGCTTGTGTTGGGATGAAAGGTTCAAGAATTCATGGAATCGTTCGTGAATTAGGCAATGAAAACATTGATGTCATCAATTATACAAGTAATAATCAATTGTTTATTACAAGAGCATTAAGTCCGGCAAAAGTTTCATCGATTAAAATTGATGAAGATAAAAAAAGAGCTGAGGTGTTTTTGAAATTAGAAGAAGTTTCAAAAGCAATTGGACGTGGCGGACACAATATTAAATTAGCAGGTTTATTAACCGGTTATGAATTAGATGTTATCCGTGAAGGAAACGTAGCTGAAGAAGAAGATGATGTTGAATTAACAGAGTTCTCCGACGAAATCGACGGATGGGTAATCGACGAATTTGCAAAAATTGGTTTAGATACGGCAAGAAGCGTATTGAAACATTCAATTGAAGATTTAGTTAGAAGAACAGATTTAGAAGAAGAAACAGTTCAGGATGTGATGCGAATTTTAAAATCTGAATTTGAAGGATAAACTTCACAAAAACGAACACACACTAAAAAAAATATATGTCTGAAGAAAAGAACATAAGAATTAATAAAGTTTTAAGGGAATTAAATATTTCTTTGGAGAGAGCTGTCGATTATTTAAAAGACAAAGGAGTTTCTATTGAAGCTAGTCCAAACACAAAAATCTCTGAAAGTGAATATTCAATTCTTTGTAATGAATTTGCCGGCGACAAAGGAAATAAAGAAGCTTCTAAGGAAGTAAGTGAAGAAAAACGAAAAGAAAAAGAAGCCCTCCGGATAGAAAGAGAAAAAGAATTGGAGTTGCAGAAAAAGCAGGAAGAAGAGCTTTTGAAACAGCAACAGGAAGTGATTAAAGCCAAAGCAAATGTATCAGGACCAAAACAAGTGGGTAAAATTGATTTAGAGCCCAAAAAACAACCTGTTCAGGAAGCTGAAAAAGTTGCAGAAGTTAAGTCTGAACCTGTACAAGAACCTGTAAAAGTGGACGAACCTGTTCAGGAAAAACCAGTTGTAGAAGACAAACCAAAAGTTACTCCTGAAAAAATTGACACAAAACCGGTTGTCCAAAAAGCGGAAGAAACCAAGAAACCGGCTATTACGCCAAATTCTGCTGTTCCGGGTGATGAAAAATTTGAAACCCAATATCAAAAGCTATCAGGAGCTACCATAACGGGACAAAAAATTGATCTGTCTCAATTTGATAAGCCAAAAAAGAAAAAGGAAGAACCAAAAATTCAACCTCGATCGGCCACACAAGCTGCGGGTTCAAACGATCCAAACAAAAATAAAAGAAAAAGAATTCAATCTAAACCCGGAGCACCGGGAGGACAAAATTCCGGTAATACACAAGGTGGTCCACCTCGTCCGGGTCAAGCAATTCGACCGGGATTCAATAAGGGTGCTCGCCCGGCTATTGTAGCCAAAGTGGAGCCAACGGAAGAGGAAGTTCAAAAACAAATCCGTGAAACCTTAGAAAAACTCCAAGGAAAAGGAAATAAAAGTAAAGCGGCAAAATACCGTCGAGATAAAAGAGATTCACACCGTCAACGTTCGGATGAAGAGTTAAAAGCAATCGAAGAAGGAAGCAAAACCATCAAAGTAACCGAGTTTGTTACGGTGGGTGAAATTGCAACCATGATGGATGTGCCAATTACAAAAGTTATCGGAACTTGTATGTCTTTGGGAATCATGGTAACCATGAACCAACGTTTAGATGCTGAAACACTATCAATTGTTGCAGACGAGTTTGGCTACGAAGTAGAGTTCATAACCACAGACATCGAAGATGCTATTGAGGTAGTGGAAGACAGAGATGAAGATTTGGTACACAGAGCTCCAATCGTTACTGTAATGGGTCACGTTGACCATGGTAAAACCTCTTTACTGGATTACATTCGTAAAGCCAACGTAATTGCAGGTGAATCAGGAGGAATTACACAACATATCGGTGCTTACGGAGTGACACTTGAAAATGGTCAAAAAATTGCTTTTCTTGATACACCGGGTCACGAAGCGTTTACCGCTATGCGTGCTCGTGGTGCTCAGTTAACGGACATTGCGATTATTGTAATTGCGGCGGATGATGACATCATGCCACAAACCAAGGAAGCAATCAGTCATGCTCAAGCAGCAGGTGTTCCTATGATTTTTGCTATTAATAAAGTAGATAAGCCAAATGCTAATCCGGAGAAAATTAAAGAAAGATTAGCCGGAATGAATTTATTGGTCGAAGATTGGGGTGGAAAAATTCAATCGCACGACATTTCTGCAAAAATGGGAATTGGTGTAAAAGAATTACTTGAAAAAGTTTTATTAGAAGCTGAATTGTTAGATTTAAAGGCAAATCCAAATAAACCTGCTGTAGGAACTGTAGTAGAAGCCTATTTAGATAAAGGAAAAGGATATATTTCAACGGTTTTGGTGCAAGCCGGAACGGTGAAAATTGGAGATTATGTATTGGCAGGTAAAAATCATGGTAAAGTGAAAGCAATGCATGATGAACGTGGCAATAACATTAAAGAAGCAGGTCCTTCAACACCGATTTCAATTTTGGGACTAGATGGTGCTCCAACTGCCGGTGATAAATTCAATGTGTTTGAAGACGAACGAGAAGCAAAACAAATTGCTGCAAAACGTTCACAATTGATGCGTGAGCAATCGGTTCGAACTCAAAAACACATTACATTGGCTGAAATTGGAAGACGTATTGCTTTAGGCCAGTTTAAAGAGTTGAATATTATTTTGAAAGGTGACGTGGATGGTTCTGTAGAAGCTCTTTCAGATTCCTTCTCAAAATTATCAACAGAAGAAATTCAAATCAAAATTATTCACAAAGGTGTTGGTGCAATTACCGAATCCGATGTATTGTTAGCTTCCGCTTCCGATGCCATCATTATTGGATTTAATGTTCGTCCTGCCGGAAATGCTAAACAATTAGCTGATAAAGAAGAAATTGACATCAAAACATATTCAATTATCTACGATGCAATTGACGATTTGAAAGATGCAATGGAAGGAATGTTGTCTCCTGAATTGAAAGAAGAAATTTCAGGAACAGCGGAAATTAGAGAAACATTTAAAATTTCAAAAATTGGAACTATTGCAGGATGTATGGTGATTGATGGAAAAATCATTAGAAGTTCGAAAATTAGATTAATCAGGGAAGGTGTTGTAATCTACACTGGAGATTTGGTAGCTCTTAAACGTTTCAAAGACGACGTGAAAGAAGTTTCTAAAGGATATGATTGTGGTATGCAAATTAAAGGCTACAACGACATTGAAATAGGCGATTTAATCGAATCATTCAGCCAAGTAGAAGTTAAGAAAAAACTGAAATAAGAAGTATAAAAAAATCCCGAGTAATCGGGATTTTTTGTTTTATGTAATGACGGTTATTTATTCGGTTTGATTAAAAAAGCATTCGGATATTTTGTTTTCAATTCTTTTAAATTTCTCTCCGCTTCAATTCTGGTTTTATAATTTCCCACCCAAACTTTATATACAGGGGTATGAAAAACTATCGTTGCATCAAAGTCCTTATTTTCTCTTTTGAATGCAATCAGCTCTTTTTTTGAGTTTTCATTATTACCGGTAAAAATTTGAATTTTCCATCGATCATTCACCGTCAATGAAGCATTAACCTTCCTTTTTTCATTTAACAACTGTTCGAATTTTGCATCTTGTTCCACTGTCGTAGTTTGTGCGAAAATTTCATAATTTGTAAATAATAAAACAAGTAAAATCAGGGAGTAAAACAGTTTTTTTTGTTCTTTTGATAACATAATGAATTGATTTTAATGCAAATGTAATGGTTATGAAATAAAACAAAACAATAAATATTATTTAGAATAAATATAAATTACTATTTAAGGCTATTTTAAGGTTTTGAGAATAGTTCATAAGTCGTATTTTTGTCGGAGTTTAAAATAAAATCTACGTTTTGTTGTGAACTATAGAAAAAATCATACCAAAAATTAGTCGACAAATTATATTCTAATATATGAAAAAGGTGGGTAACCCTAATTCGATTTCAAGAGTTCTACTGTTCAGTTTAGCTTTCGTGCTAACTTTTTCTATTCAAATTTTTGCTCAAGAAGCCGCTGCTCCAGCTGCTGAACCTGCCGCTGCTGCTGCTCCCGTTGCTGCTCCTGCTTCAGGTGATGCCGCCGCCGGAAAAGCATTGTTCAATGCTCAGTGTGCTGCCTGTCACAAATTAGATGCAAAAATGACCGGTCCTGCGTTGCGTGGGGTGGGTGATAAGTATGAAAAGGAATGGTTGTATAAATGGATTCGTAACAGTGCCGATTTAATTAAATCCGGAGACGAAAGAGCTAATAAGATTTTTAACGAGTTCAACCAGTCGCCAATGACGGCTTTTCCTCAATTGTCTGATGCAGATATTGATAATATCATCGCTTATACAATGGAGCCTGTTGTCGTTCAAACTCCCAAAGATCCGGTTCCTGATGGTGAAGTTGCACAATCAGGTGGGATTTCTAATGAAGTAATCCTTGGTGCTCTTGCGTTAGTTTTAGCCATGTTAGTGGTTATGCTTTTCTTGGTTAACAATGTTTTATCAAAAATTGCAAAAGCTAATGGTATTGAAGTAGTAAAAAGTGAAAAATCGTTACCAATTTGGAAAGCTTTTGCTAAAAATCAATTCTTAGTTCTGGTAACTGTAATTTTCCTTTTGTTATCAAGTGCCTATTTTGCTTACGGATGGTTTATGCAGATTGGTGTGGACCAAAACTACGAACCGATCCAACCGATTCATTATTCCCACAGAATTCATGCCGGTGACAACGGTATTGATTGTAAATATTGTCACTCCTCAGCAAGAGAGAGTAAGCATTCTGGGATTCCTTCCTTAAATGTTTGTATGAACTGTCATAAAAATATTTCTGAGGTTGCTGAATCTACTTTGGCAGAAGGAAAAGAATATGGGGTTGATTACAACGAAGAAATTCAAAAATTGTACGATGCTGTAGGTTGGGATAAAGCCAATCAAAAATATACTGGGAAAACACAACCTGTAAAATGGGTGCGTATTCACAACTTACCTGACTTGGTTTATTTTAACCACGCTCAACACGTTACCGTAGGCGGAATTGAATGCCAAACCTGTCACGGTCCTGTTGAAGAGTATGAGTATCAAAAACAATTCGCTCCGTTAACTATGGGATGGTGTATAAACTGTCACAGAGAAACCGATGTGAAATTACAAGATAATGATTACTACAAAAAGATTCACGAAGAACTTTCTAAAAAATATGGTGTAGACAAATTAACGGCTGCACAAATGGGAGGTTTAGAATGTGGAAAATGTCACTATTAATTAATTAAGAAGCTAATATATATACAGTATGTCATCAAACAAAAAATACTGGAAAAGTGTTGAAGAGCTAAGCGATAACAGTTCTATTGTTGAGACGTTAAGAAACAATGAATTCGTGGATCCAATTCCAACGGATGAGTTTTTGGGAGATAAAGACAGTTTGTCTAATTCTTCTACTTCAAGACGTGATTTCTTAAAATACGTTGGTTTTAGCACAGCTGCCGCTTCATTGGCTGCCTGTGAAGGACCGGTTATCAAATCAATTCCTTATGTGGTGCAACCGGAGCAAATTATTCCTGGTATCGCAGATTATTATGCCACAACCATGTTTGACGGTTTTGACTTTGCTAATATTTTGGTAAAAACTCGCGAAGGCCGTCCGATTAAAATAGAAAACAATACCATTGAAGGGGCTACTTTTAGTGCAAATGCTCGTGTTCATGCTTCGGTTTTGTCGATGTATGACAACATGCGTTTGAAGCAACCTAAATTGAACCAAAAGGATACCTCTTGGTCAGAAGTTGATGCTAAAGTAAAAGCTAGTTTGGCTGATGCAAAAGCAACCGGCGGTCAAGTTGTTCTTTTAACCGGAACATTAGCAAGTCCTTCTACTGATAAATTAATTGGAGAATTTATAACAAATAATCCGTCAGCAAAACATGTAATCTATGATGCTGTTTCTTCTTCAGAAGCATTAGATGCTTTTGAAGCGGTTTATGGAGAAAGAGCTTTAGCAGAATATGATTTTGCAAAAGCATCAACCATTGTTTCCGTTGGAGCAGATTTCTTAGGTGATTGGCAAGGTGGTGGTTATGATAAAGGATATGCCCAAGGAAGAGTTCCAAAGCAAGGAAAAATGTCAAAACATGTTCAATTAGAAGCGAATATGACATTGTCCGGGGCTGCAGCTGATAGAAGAATTCCAATGTCTACGGCAGAACAAAAATTAGCTTTAGTTAAAATTTTCAGTATAGTTACTGGAACTCCTGTTTCAGTTGGGAAATTAGCAAACGAAGCAGAAATTGTAAAAATTGCAGAACAATTAAATCAATCGGGTGCTAAAGGTGTTTTAGTTTCCGGTATCGATGATAAAAATGCACAGTTGTTAGTATTGGCTATCAATGCAAAATTAAACAGCGAAGCATTTAATCCAAACCAAACACGTCAAATTAGAAAAGGTTCTAACCAAGCAGTAGCTCAATTGACAGCTGATTTGAATGGTGGAAAGGTACACACACTTATCATGAGTGGTGTTAATCCGGTTTATACGTTAGCAGATGGAAAAGCATTTGCTGATGGTTTGAAAAAAGCTAAACTTTCAGTAGCAATCTCTTTAAAAGAAGACGAAACAGCTTCTTTAACAACGATTGCCGCTCCTGCTCCACATTATTTAGAAAGCTGGGGAGATGTTCAAATTATCAAAGGAACGTTTGGTGTTACTCAACCAACCATTCGTCCGTTGTTCAATTCTCGTCAATTACAAGATAATTTATTGGTTTGGAACGGAAGTGATAAAACCTATTATGATTTCTTAAAAGAAACATGGTCAACAGGAATTTTAACTGAAAAAACTTGGAATCAAGCTATTCATGATGGAATTTTTGTGTCTGCTACAGCACCTACAAATGTTGCAGGAACTGCAGATTTTTCTTCGGCAGCTTCAGCCTTAGCTCAAGCAAAACCAAGTCCATTCGAATTAAATTTATATACCAAAACAGGAATGGGAGACGGGCAACAAGCCAATAACCCATGGTTACAAGAATTTCCGGATCCAATTACCAGAGTATCTTGGGACAACTATTTAACTATTTCCAAAGCGGATGCAGAAAAATTAGGAATTGAAAACGAAATTGTTGCCAATGGTGGTCTTAACGGAAGCTATGTAACGATAACAGTTGGAAATACAAAACTTGAAAAAGTTCCTGTAATCATTCAGCCTGGTCAAGCCAAAGGAACAGTTGGTTTAGCTCTAGGATATGGTAAAAAAGTAGCTTTAAAAGAGGCTATGCAAGTGGGAGTCAATGCCTATTCTTTATACAAAGGATTTAATGCAACGCAACCTGTATCAATTGCTTTAGAAAGTGGAGCTCATGAATTTGCTTCAGTTCAATCACAAAAAACATTGATGGGTCGTGGTGATATTATCAAAGAAACCACGTTAACCATTTTCAATACTGAAAAAGACGCGAAGAAGTGGAATCCACCACCAATGGTTTCCATCGATCACAAACCAATCGAAGCTACAAAAGTAGATTTATGGGATAGTTTTGATAGATCTGTTGGGCATCACTTCAACTTGTCAATTGATTTAAATTCTTGTACCGGTTGTGGAGCTTGTGTAATCGCTTGTCATGCTGAAAATAACGTTCCCGTAGTTGGAAAATCAGAAGTAAGAAGAAGTAGAGATATGCACTGGTTGCGTATTGATAGATATTATTCTTCGGAAGATACCTTTGCAGCGGATGTAAAGAGAAAAGAAGAATTCGACGGATTATTTGGAGAAAAAGGTTCTCTTGGCGGATTTGGTGAAATGGAAAGTCCTGCGGAAAATCCTCAAGTAGCATTCCAACCTGTTATGTGTCAACATTGTAACCATGCTCCATGTGAAACAGTTTGTCCGGTTGCCGCAACTTCGCACAGCCGTCAAGGTCAAAATCACATGGCTTACAACAGATGTGTGGGTACTCGTTACTGTGCTAATAACTGTCCATATAAAGTTCGTCGTTTCAACTGGTTCTTGTATAATAAAAATAGTGAATTTGATTTCCACATGAATGACGATTTAGGTCGTATGGTATTGAATCCGGATGTAAATGTTCGTTCAAGAGGGGTTATGGAAAAATGTTCAATGTGTATTCAAATGACACAAGCTACTATCTTAAAAGCGAAAAAAGAAGGTCGTCCGGTAAATAAAGATGAATTCCAAACCGCTTGTTCAAATGCATGTTCAACCGGATCATTAGTATTTGGTGATGTAAATGATAAAGAAAGTGAAGTAGCCAAGTTAGTTGAAGATGATAGAATGTATCATTTGTTAGAACATGTTGGAACAAAACCAAATGTATTTTATCACGTTAAAGTTAGAAATACATAATTAAAATTTAATTAATAAGAAATACTATAAAGGATTATGTCGTCTCACTACGAAGCACCCATTAGAAAACCTTTAGTTATAGGTGATAAATCTTATCACGATGTAACAGTAGATGTCGCTGCTCCTGTTGAAGGAAGAGCAAATAAACAATGGTGGATTGTCTTTTCAATCGCATTAACTGCTTTCCTTTGGGGAGTTGGTTGTATGATTTACACCATTTCTACCGGTATCGGAACATGGGGATTAAACAAAACAGTTGGTTGGGCTTGGGATATTACTAACTTCGTTTGGTGGGTTGGTATTGGTCACGCCGGAACATTAATTTCTGCCGTACTGTTATTATTCCGTCAAAAATGGAGAATGGCCATTAACCGTTCTGCCGAAGCAATGACTATTTTCTCTGTAATGCAAGCCGGTTTGTTCCCAATTATTCACATGGGTCGTCCATGGTTAGGATATTGGGTACTTCCAATTCCTAATCAATTTGGGTCGTTATGGGTTAACTTTAACTCGCCATTGCTTTGGGACGTATTCGCAATTTCAACGTATCTTTCTGTATCATTGGTATTCTGGTGGACAGGTTTACTTCCTGACTTTGCAATGTTAAGAGACAGAGCGATAACTCCTTTTACAAAAAGAATCTATTCCGTTTTATCCTTTGGATGGAGTGGTAGAGCAAAAGATTGGCAACGTTTTGAAGAAGTATCTTTAGTTCTTGCTGGATTAGCAACTCCTCTTGTACTTTCTGTGCACACCATTGTATCCTTTGACTTTGCTACTTCGGTAATTCCGGGATGGCATACTACCATTTTCCCACCATATTTCGTTGCAGGTGCAGTATTCTCAGGATTTGCTATGGTAAACACTCTTTTGATTATCATGCGTAAAGTATCTAAATTAGAAGCGTATATCACTATTCAACATATCGAATTAATGAACATTGTAATCATGATTACAGGTTCGATTGTGGGTGTGGCCTACATTACTGAGTTGTTTGTAGCTTGGTATTCCGGAGTAGAATATGAACAATATGCTTTCTTGAACAGAGCAACCGGTCCTTATGCGTGGGCATATTGGGCGATGATGACTTGTAATGTGTTTTCTCCACAATTTATGTGGTTCAAAAAACTTAGAACGAGTATCATGTTCTCTTTCGTAATTTCGATTGTGGTAAACATTGGTATGTGGTTTGAACGTTTTGTGATTATCGTTACTTCATTACACAGAGATTACCTTCCATCATCTTGGACGATGTTCTCTCCAACATTTGTGGATATCGGAATTTTTATTGGAACAATCGGTTTCTTCTTCGTGTTGTTCCTTTTATATGCCAGATCATTCCCGGTAATTGCTCAAGCAGAAGTAAAAACCATCTTGAAATCATCTGGGGATAATTACAAAAGAAAAAGAGAAGAAGAAGGAAATCACCACAATCATTAAGATAATTAGTAGTAAGAAATTATGAGTACTAAAGTTATACAGGCACTATATAATGATGATGACATCCTAATGGATGCTGTGAAAGAGACTCGCAAAGCTCATCATCATATTGAAGAGGTTTATACTCCTTTTCCGGTTCACGGATTGGATAAAGCGATGGGATTAGCACCAACAAGAATTGCTATTGCTTCGTTTTTATATGGTTGTGTTGGTTTATCATTGGCAACTTGGATGATGAATTTTATCATGATTCAGGATTGGCCACAAGATATTGGAGGAAAACCAAGTTTTAGTTATATCGAAAATATGCCGGCTTTTGTGCCAATCATGTTTGAGTTAACCGTTTTCTTTGCCGCTCACTTAATGGTGATTACTTTTTACATGAGAAGTAAATTATGGCCATTTAAAGCTGCAGAAAATCCGGATGTAAGAACTACTGACGACCACTTTTTAATGGAAGTTGCCGTTCATAATAACGAAGAAGAACTTTCTGATTTTTTAAAGAAAACAGGAGCCGTAGAAATTAAAGTTGTAGAAAAGCATTAAGATAGAAATATGAAAAGCTTATTTAAATTAGCCCTATTCTTTGGATTAACCGTTTCGGTAACCTCTTGTTCTGATACTAAAAGTCCAAATTATCAATTTTTCCCGAACATGTATGAGTCTGTAGGTTATGAGACTTATGCTGAGTCTGAAGCGTTTAATGGAAAAAATCAATTGAAAGGGCAAACTGCTCAAGAGCCACCACAAGGTAGCATCAAAAGAGGTTTTGAAATTTATGAATATGAAAATTCAACGGCCGGATATGAACTTGCAAAGGCAAATTTAATGTCTCCTATCGACTCTATTACTGAAAAAGAAGCTGTAAAAGGAAAAGAATTGTATGGAATTTATTGTGCAATTTGCCACGGTGAACAAGGGAATGGGAAAGGAAAATTAGTAGAAAGAGAAAAATTCCTAGGAGTTCCAAGTTATGCGGATAGAGTAATTACTGAAGGAAGCGTTTATCACGTGATAACGTATGGATTAAATTCTATGGGTTCGCATGCTAATCAATTATCGCAACAAGAGCGTTGGTTAGTGACTGATTATGTTCTTCAGTTAAAAAGTAAATTATAAAATTATTGACAACTAGATTGTATAGATATGTATACCTTTTCAAGTAAATTAAAAGTTTTTTCCTTTGTTCTGATAATCGTCGGATTGTTGGGAATTGGATATAGTTTTATTTCTGCTCCAAAAACCACAGCCGATGTAGAAAAAATTCTTGAAGCTGAAGCTCATGGTCATCATGGTGCTCACGATGCTCATGCTCATGACGCACACGGACATGATGCGAACAGTGCAGAAGCACATGCTGAACATGAAGAACACTTAAACCATGTTTTACATCAGTTGCAAAATAAACCTTGGGCTGCATTGTATGTTGCGGCAATCTTTTTTATGTTGATTTCACTTGGGGTATTGGCTTTTTATGCTATTCAAAATGTGGCTCAGGCGGGTTGGTCGCCTGTGTTGTTTAGAGTAATGCAAGGAATCACTGCTTATTTGCCTTGGGGATCTGCTATCTTTTTTGTTTTATTGATTCTTTCAGCTTTCCATTTTAATCATTTATTTGTTTGGATGGATCCTGAATTAGTAAATCCGGATAGTCCAAAGTTCGATAAATTAATCAATGGTAAAAAAGGTTATTTAAATGAATGGTTTTGGTTGATTAGAGCTGCAGTTTTCATAATTGGATGGAATTTATATCGTTATTTCTCAAGAAAAAATTGTTTAGCTCAAGACGAAGCATCAGATAATGCTTTCTATAAAAAGAATTTCAACATTTCAGCCGGATTCTTAGTGTTCTTTATTGTAACAGAATCTATTATGTCTTGGGACTGGATTATGTCTGTTGATCCACACTGGTTTTCAACCTTATTTGGATGGTATGTATTTGCCTCTTTCTTCGTAAGTGGAATCACGGTGATTACTATGGTAACCTTATATCTTAAGTCAAAAGGATATTTAGAGCATGTTAACACAAGTCATATTCATGATTTAGCTAAATTTATGTTTGGTATTAGTGTGTTTTGGACCTACTTATGGTTCTCTCAATTCATGTTGATTTGGTATTCTAATATTCCTGAAGAGGTAACTTATTTTGTAACACGTATTGAACAATATAACTTACCATTCTTTGGAATGGTTGCCATGAACTTTATTTTTCCATTCTTAATTTTAATAAATACTGATTTCAAACGAATTACTTGGATTTTAGTAATGGCAGGAGTTGTAATTTTATTAGGACATTATGTTGATTTCTTCAACATGATTATGCCTGCAACTGTTGGTGATAGATGGTTTATTGGAATAGGAGAGATTGGTTCATTACTTTTCTTTTTAGGATTATTTATTTTAATAGTGTTTACCGCTTTAACTAAAGCACCATTATTACCAAAAAGAAATCCTTTTATCGAAGAAAGTAAACATTTTCATTATTAATATTTAAAGATTTAGACAGATGACAAGTTTGTTAGTACTAGTTGTTTTAGTTTTAGTATCAGTAGCTATATGGCAATTGACCAAGATATTTGATTTAACTCAAATTGGTGGAAATGCTGATAATTCTCAAGTAGCTAATGACAATGATAATAATGTAAATGGTTACTTAATGTTTGCTTTTTTAGTATTCATTTACCTTACTACAATTTTTTGTGTTGTCCAATATGGCCATTTCCCTTTAATGAGTAACTCTGCTTCAGAACATGGTGTAGAGGTAGACCGTTTGATGTGGATTTCCATGATTTTAATTTTCTTTGTTCAAACTATTACTCAAGCATTATTGCATTACTTCTCTTTCAAATACAGAGGGAAAAAAGGAAATTCTGCTTTGTATTTTGCTGATAACAACAAATTAGAAATGATTTGGAGTATCATTCCAGCGATAACATTAGCCGGATTAATTCTTTATGGATTATATGCATGGACTAATATTATGTTTGTGGATGAAGAAACCGAAAACCCAATGGTTGTTGAAATTTATGCCAAACAGTTTGGATGGGAAGTCCGTTATGCCGGTGAGGATAATGTATTAGGAAAAGCTAATGTTCGCTACATTGAAGGAGTAAATACTTTAGGTGTTGATTTAGCTGATCCAAATGCTCAGGATGATATTCAATCAAATGAATTGCATTTGCCAAAAGGAGTGAAAGTAGTATTTAAAATTCGTTCTCAAGACGTTTTACACTCCGCATACATGCCACACTTTAGAGCTCAAATGAATTGTGTTCCGGGTATGGTCACACAATTTGCATTTACACCGACTGTTACAACTCTTGATATGAGAAACTCTCCTGAAATGCAGGAGAAAGTAGCTACTATCAATAAAATTAGAGCTGAAAAAAGTAAACAGTTAGTTGCCGATGGAAAAGCAGCTTTAGATCCTTACACATTTGACTATTTGTTATTGTGTAATAAAATTTGTGGAAGCTCTCACTATAACATGCAAATGAAAATTGTTGTCGAAAGCAAAGAGGACTTCAAGAAATGGTTGAGTGAAAAGCAAACATTTGCCCAAGTAATTAAAGCTCAGGAACAACCTGCTCAAGAGGTTAAAACTGAAACAGATTCTACCAAAGTTGTTGTAGATTCAACTTTAGTAGCCCAAGTAGTAGAAAAAAAATAGCTATAATAAAAATTATAATTTAAGAGTATGTCAGCACACGATCACGCAAACGAACACGATCACGGACACGAGCACGAACATCACCACAAAGATACTTTCATCACAAAGTATATCTTTAGCATTGATCATAAAATGATTGCTAAGCAATACCTTATCACCGGTTTGATTATGGGTATTATAGGTGTGGGAATGTCATTATTGTTCAGAATGCAATTGGCATGGCCGGAAGAATCTTTTAAAATTTTCAACGTATTGCTTGGTGATAATTTTGCACCGGAAGGGGTAATGCGTAACGACATTTATCTAGCTTTAGTTACAATTCACGGAACCATCATGGTGTTCTTTGTATTGACCGCTGGTTTAAGTGGTACTTTTAGTAATCTTTTGATTCCATTGCAAATTGGAGCGAGAGATATGGCATCCGGTTTTATGAATATGATTTCCTATTGGTTATTCTTCTTGTCAAGTGTAATCATGGTTGTATCATTATTTGTAGAATCTGGACCTGCCTCTGCGGGTTGGACGATTTATCCTCCATTAAGTGCACTTCCTCAAGCTATTCCGGGTTCAGGAACAGGGATGACTTTATGGTTGGTGTCGATGGCAATTTTCATTGCTTCATCCTTGATGGGATCGCTTAACTATGTGGTTACCGTTATCAATTTAAGAACCAAAGGAATGTCGATGACAAGATTGCCTTTAACTATTTGGGCTTTCTTTATCACTGCAATCATTGGTATTGTATCTTTCCCTGTACTTCTATCCGCTGCATTGTTGTTGATTTTTGACAGAAGCTTTGGAACTTCATTTTTCTTATCTGATATTTTCATTGCAGGTGAAGTTTTGCATTACCAAGGAGGTTCACCAGTATTATTTGAACACTTATTTTGGTTTTTAGGACACCCTGAAGTTTACATCGTATTACTACCGGCTTTAGGTATCACTTCTGAAATTATAGCAACCAATGCTCGTAAACCGATTTTTGGTTACCGTGCCATGATTGCTTCAATTATTGCAATCGCCTTCCTTTCAACAATAGTTTGGGGTCATCACATGTTCGTATCCGGTATGAATCCATTCTTAGGTTCCGTGTTTACCTTTACAACATTATTAATTGCGATTCCTTCAGCAGTAAAAGCATTTAACTATATTACTACGCTTTGGAAAGGAAATCTTCAATTAAACCCTGCTATGTTATTCTCTATTGGATTAGTTTCTACATTCATTACAGGAGGTTTAACTGGTATCATTTTAGGAGATAGTACACTTGATATTAACGTTCACGATACTTATTTTGTTGTGGCTCACTTCCATTTAGTAATGGGTATTTCTGCTCTTTATGGTATGTTTGCCGGAATCTATCATTGGTTCCCAAGAATGTTCGGAAGAATGTTGAACAAGAATTTAGGTTATGTTCACTTCTGGGTTACTGCTGTTTGTGCGTACGGGGTTTTCTTCCCAATGCACTTCATCGGCATGGCAGGTTTACCAAGACGTTATTATACCAATACAGCTTTTCCATTGTTCGATGATTTGCAAAATGTAAATGTTATCATTACTATGTTTGCTTTGGTGGGTGGTGCTTTCCAGTTAGTATTCATTTGGAATTTCTTCCACAGCATGTTCTACGGTAAAAAGTCAGAAATGAATCCTTGGAAGTCAAACACGTTAGAATGGACTGCACCGGTAGAGCACATGCACGGAAACTGGCCTGGTGCTATTCCTGAAGTTCACAGATGGCCTTATGATTACAGTAAACCTGGTCATGATAGCGATTTCGTACCGCAAACTGTTCCAATGGGACCAGACGAAGAACAATTACATCACTAATACATTATTAATTCATATTTTAAAGAGTCCTTTCATTTTTTTGAAAGGGCTTTTTTATTTATCTTTATTCATCAAAATTTAGTGGTATGGAAACAGAAAAAGAATATTCTAATGGAGAAGTAACGATTGTTTGGAAAGCACATTTATGTACTCATTCTGCCAATTGTGCAAAAGGATTACCGGAAGTTTTTAAACCAAAAGAAAAACCATGGATTCATCCGCATTCTGCTTCAACTGATCAAATTATTGAACAAGTTAGAAAATGCCCTTCTGGAGCATTATCGTTTTACCTAAATAAAGAAGAATAATATGGCGGATAAATATGAATCATCAGAATTAGTAAAAAACGAAGAAAAAAAACGATTTGAACTTCATGTAGATACTCATTTTGCTTTTATTGAATATATTTTAACAAATCAAAATGTGATGTATTTAACACATACTGAAGTACCGCAAGCACTAGAAGGAAATGGAGTTGGCGGAAGCATTGTATTCAAGGCGTTAAATTATATCAAATCCAATCATTTTACCTTAGCACCGCTTTGTCCTTTTGTAGCTGCGTATGTAAAACGTCATCCTGAATGGAAAGAAATTTTAGCTTCGGGTTATCATGTTTAACAATTTCTTTTTCTAGAAGAACTTTACCCTATCTTTGCTTTTATGAATGAATATTTAGACCCCACCAACAAAGGTTTTAATCCTGAAGAACTTGATATTGAAAAAAAGTTAAGACCTCTTTCCTTTGATGATTTTTCTGGACAAGACCAAGTTTTAGAAAATTTAAAAGTATTTGTGGAAGCCGCTAATCAAAGAGAAGAGGCTTTAGACCATACCCTTTTTCATGGTCCACCCGGATTAGGAAAAACAACATTAGCGAATATTTTAGCGAATGAATTAGGTGTTGGTATCAAAATTACCTCCGGACCAGTGTTGGATAAACCGGGAGACTTAGCTGGATTACTAACAAACTTGGAAGACCGGGATGTTCTTTTTATTGATGAAATTCACCGTCTGAGTCCAATAGTTGAAGAGTATTTGTATTCTGCGATGGAGGACTTCAAAATTGACATTATGATCGAGTCAGGACCTAACGCAAGAACGGTTCAGATTAATCTCAATCCATTTACATTAGTTGGAGCAACCACTCGTTCAGGTTTGCTTACTGCTCCAATGCGGGCTCGTTTCGGAATACAAAGCCGATTGCAATATTACAATACGGAATTGTTAACCACAATTGTACAACGAAGTGCTTCTATTCTAAAAGTTCCAATTTCTATGGAAGCCGCCATAGAAATTGCAGGAAGAAGTAGAGGTACTCCTCGTATTGCCAACGCACTATTACGAAGAGTTCGTGACTTTGCCCAAATAAAAGGCAATGGAAAAATCGATATTGAAATCGCTAGATATGCTTTGAAAGCTTTAAATGTTGATGCCCACGGTTTGGATGAAATGGATAACAAAATCCTTACAACCATAATTGATAAATTCAAAGGCGGTCCTGTTGGATTATCAACTTTAGCAACCGCTGTTTCAGAAAGTGGTGAAACCATCGAAGAAGTTTATGAGCCATTCTTAATTCAAGAAGGATTTATCATGCGAACACCTCGTGGAAGAGAAGTGACCGAGAAAGCCTATAAACATTTGGGAAAAATCAGAAGTAATATACAAGGCGGATTATTCGAATAGCGAAAGAATATAATAAAAGTATGAGTGCATCCAGATCAATCCCTGAAGTTTCATTTTTTAAGTTTCTTAATCATGCTAACAATATTCTTAAAAATCCATTACCATTTCATGCCCTGAATTTTAAAAATTTAGGTGATATTTTTCGTTTAAATATTGGTTTCGGAAAATCAGTTTTATTTTGTAGAGATGCAGGTTTGTTACAACATGTTCTTCAAAAAAATCAAAAAAATTATACTAAATCGTATATTCAAACTAAAGATTTAGCCAGATATGTTGGTAAAGGTTTGTTAACCTCAGAGGGTGAGCATTGGCAAAAACAACGAAAATTAATTCAACCTGCTTTTCATAAAAGCCAATTGGTTCTTTTATTAAATACTGTACAACGAACAATTTTAGAGGAATTAAAAAATGTAAAGACCAATAAGCCAATCGATGTTTTTCCAATTTTTAATGATTTAGCCTTTCAAACAGTAGTTAAATCCATATTTAATATTGCCGTTTCTGAGGAAGATATTGCTTCTTTGCAACACACTACTGAAGCAACACAACAAATGTTGGTGCAGGAATTGCGTCAACCTTTTCTCGTTTGGTGGTTTAATTTATCCGGAAAATCAAAAAAGCATTTAGATTTAACCCAAAATTCCAGAACTATTCTTAGACGGTTAGTTGAAGAACGTAAGCTAAATAACAAAAAGCATGATGATTTATTAGACATGTTATTAAATGCCAGATATGACGATGGTAGCGAAATGAGCGAAAGTCAACTCGTAGATGAAATTTTAATTTTATTTGCCGCCGGCCATGAAACCACGTCAAATGCATTAACGTTTACAACCGAACTCCTTGCCAGAAATCCTGAAGCTCAATTGAAAATTTTAGATGAAATTTCAAAAGTTAAAAGTGAATCGGATGATATCATGCATTGGATAAAAAATGCAACTTACACCAAATTGGTTATCGAAGAATCAATGCGGTTATATCCACCAGCCTATTTTATTGATAGGGTAAATAATGAAGAAGATGTTTTTGAAGGAATGATTTTACCAAAAGGCTCTACGTTGTTGTTTTCAGTTTATGAAATCCATCGACATCCCAATTTTTGGAAAGACCCTGAAGACTTTATTCCGGAACGTTTTCTTGATGAGAATATAAAGTTTTCCAAAAATTATTATCCTTTTGGTGCCGGACCCAGAATGTGCATCGGTAATAACTTTGCAATGTACGAAATGATTTTAGCCATTATCGCGTTGGTTGAACAATTTGAAATTGTTGAAAAGAAAGATCCTATTCAAATAAAACCATTAATCACGTTGAAACCGCACAATGCCATTTTAGAATTCAAAAAAAGGTAATGAATACGAAGGAGAAATACTCAAATTTCATCAAACAAGAGGCCAAACGCCTTGGTTTTTTATCCTGCGGAATTTCCAAAGCTGCTTTCCTCGAAGAAGAAGCTCCCAGACTAGAAAATTGGCTTAACAAAAACATGCAGGGTCAAATGAGTTACATGGAAAACCAT
>NZ_JBIIVK010000106.1:0-2925 GCF_044339515.1 Flavobacterium sp. | reverse complement strand
TTCTTTACAATCTACTTTTGGTTCGGTTTCACCCATTCCTTTTCCGGAGATTTGCTCTTTGGAGATACCTTTAGACAAGATGTATTGAACGGTTGATTTTGCTCTTGCATCAGATAATCTCAAGTTGTATACGTCGCTTCCTCTGTTATCGGTGTGGGCTTTGGCTAAAACAACCATGCTTTTGTTGTTTTGTAAGACTTGCACCAGTTTATCTAGCTCAAAAGCTCCCTCTTGAGTGATGTTACTCTTGTTGAACTCAAAGAAAATAGGTTTTAAAACTACTTCGGTCTCTGTTACAATCACATCAATTGGGTTCAAGGCTGCTTCTACTTTTCTTGCTTCGCCTTTGCTGGCTGCTACCGAGAAGGTGTTGCTCTCATAACCGTCTTTTGAGGCTTGTATCGTGTAGGCTTTGTTACACTCTACATAATACGCCACCTCACCATTGGCTCCTGAGGTTTCTGTGGCAATCACGTTTTTCTTTTCATCCACAATAGCTACTTTGGCATTCGAGAGAACTTTTCCTGTTTTAGCATCTGTAACTACTGTGATTACCTCTACACCACAAATAGGAGTGGCTAAATAAATATTATCCACACCTGAGCGGTTGGTAGACAAAAATCCGATGTTTTTCTCTGCATTTAACGAAAATGCAAAATCGTCTTTCTCACTGTTTACCGGTTTACCTAAGTTGGTTGATTCACCTTTGGTCATATCATACGCAAAGACATCCAATCCACCAAATCCTTGTCTGCCACTTGAGGCAAAATAAAGCGTTTTGTTGTCTTCAGTAACAAAAGGGAAGTTCTCTTCGCCTTCAGTGTTTACTTTTGAACCTAGGTTCTCTGGTTCACCATAGGTACCGTCTTCTTTTACGGCTACTCTCCAGATGTCGGTTCCACCGATGCTGCCGGGTCTGTTGGAAGCAAAATACAACGTTTTACCGTCTTTGCTCAACGAAGGATTTCCGGTTGAATACGTATTGCTGTTAAATGGCAACTGGGTGATGTTTGACCATTTTCCGTTGGCCATCGTAGCCTTATACAAGTTGACTTGTCCTAATTTGGCATTGATGGATTTGTCTTTTTCAAAACCACCTTTTTCTTTAAAGCTTTCGCTGGAAAAATAAATCGTGTTTCCGTCTGCACTCAGTGAAGAAGGGCCATCGTGCCATTTTGAATTTAAATCCGCTACCGGCTCTGCATTGGTAATAGTACCGTCTACATTATAAGTAGCTTTGTAGATGTCTAAATAAGGTTCTTCATTCCAACCGTAATTCTTTCTGGCTCCGTTTCTGGCACTGGTAAAGTAAAGGTTGTTTTGATGCAATACCGCTCCAAAGTCTGATTTATCACTATTAATGTCCAATGATTTAATATCAAACTTCTTTTGTTTGTCAAGCAAACTCGGAAGGTAGTTTGGATTGGCCTTAAAATCTTTTGCCCTTTGGTCATTTGGTGCTTTTGAGGCAAAGCTTTGCATTTGTTTGTTGGCCTCTTCATACTTGCCTTGTGCTTTAAGCATTTGGGCATAGCGGTAGTACGTTTCGGCATCCTGTGGTGTTTCAACGGCTCTGGCATACCATTTGGTGGCTTCCGAGGCGTTAAAGGTGTTAAAATAACTGTCGGCCAATTGTTTGTAAACATACCCGTCAGCTTTACCATTCTCGGCTAGCTTTAAGTATTCTTGAGCGGCATCAACGTATTCTAATCGCTTGAAAAGCTTGTCGGCTTTTTGCGTATCTTTAGTCTGGGCACTAAGTGGTGTAAGACTTAAACTTACAATACTTAGAATCGATATATATACTTTTTTCATCGTTTGAGTTGCTTTTTAGGTTAGAAAAATCGTGGTGAACGGGATACTTTCTTGGGGAAATTTACATCAAACAACAAGAAAAACTCGTGCGAAGAAGGCGTCGTGATATTTAAATCCGATACGATATGATCATACGCATATCCAATACGAAGATTAGGGCTAATGGCATAATTAATCATCGCTCCAAAACTGTCTTCTAAACGATAGGTAGCTCCTATTTCAAACTTCTCAAAGAATAAAAAGTTGGTCGATACATCAAGCGATGTGGGGGCATTAAAGGCTGACTTTAACATCGCAAAAGGCTTGAACTTTGTGTTGGGACTTAAATCGAAGACATATCCTGCTGTTAAAAAGTAGTGCGATACTTCTGAACCAAATTCTCTTTCTTCTCCATTATCACGTAAATCTAAGTGCTTTGATTTTAACATGTTTGGCACAGAAAAAGCGACATAATACTTATTGGTGTAATAAAAAAGTCCTGTACCAATGTTCATGTAGGTATTGCTAACGTCCTGACTAAAGGCCGGATCGTCCGGTTGAGGTAGTGTCCCGTTGATGTCACTAAACAAACCAACATCATGGAAGGTAAGTCCCGCTTTTAATCCAAAGGCCAATTTGTGTTCGCCTCCTAAATTAAGCGTATAAGAGAAGTCGGCATACGCATTATTCTCCTCTACCGGTCCAATCTTGTCCGAGATGACACTTAATCCCAATCCAACGTTTCTTCCAACAGGCATGTGACCTGAAAAAGTGGCTGTGGTAGGAGCATCCTCAATGTCAACCCACTGTTTTCTGTAAAGTAATCCAAAGGACAGGTTTTCTTTACTTCCTGCATAGGCCGGGTTAATGACGTTCATATTATACATGTACTGTGTATAATGTGGATCTTGCTGTGCTTTGGTTTCAAAGAAACTAATCGCGGCGATCAATGTTGCAAAATATATTTTTCTCATTTCTTTATAGGGTTTATTTTTTTAAACTCACCATTACTCTTGGTTTAGTAATGGTGAGTGATGATATCTACTAACGCTCTCTGTTGATATAAATCCAACCAGTTTTGGCTTCAATGTTATTGAATTCTATCACAAAGTAGTATGTTCCATCGGGTAA
>NZ_JBIIVK010000019.1:0-55034 GCF_044339515.1 Flavobacterium sp. | reverse complement strand
AAGCCCGCCTGCGCAGATGGTACTGCATTTTGTGGGAGAGTATGTCGCCGCCTTCTTTTGAAAACCCTTCATCAATCGATGAAGGGTTTTTTGTTTTATCTGAACTTGATTCAGATTCTTTTGTTTTGCCTCAAAGTTAAGAAGGCACGAAGATTTGGCAAAAAATTAAATAGATTTGAATGGATACTGACAATCTTTCATGATAGTGCATTGATTACATTTTGGATTGGTTGGGCGACAGATTTCTCTTCCAAGAAATGAAATTGCCATTCCGATTTCGTTCCAGATTTCAAGAGGAAGGATTTTCATGAGTTGTTTTTCGATTTTGATGCCATCTTTACTGTTGTCAGTTAGGCCAATTCTTGGAGCAACTCGGATGACATGTAAATCCGCTACGATTCCTTCTGCATTTTGGTTAGTTTCGCGAAGAATTACATTGGCCGATTTTCTACCGATGCCTTTCAGAGCAATTAGATTTTCAAGATTTTTTGGTATATTTTTATCTTCTTTGACGGTTTTAGCGATTTCAATAAGCCAATTAGCTTTTGTTCCAAAATTTCTCACTTTACTAATGAAAGGAAACAACGATTCTACATTTGAAGCGGCTAATACTTCCATATTCGGAAAGTTTTTGAATAATTCAGGTGCAATTTTGTTGATATTGGCATCTGAATCTTGAGCAGAAAGCACAACCATGACCAGTAATTGATAAGGATTTTGGTAGTCCAATGGATGTTTTTTTCCTTTGTATTGGTTAATTAAAGGAGTTAGTTTTTCTTTCCAATTAGGTGTTTCTTCAAAAAGATTCATAGTTTACTCTTTAAAATCTATCGATAGCGAATTCACACAGTAACGTATTCCGGTTTCAGTTGGGCCATCATCGAAGACATGACCAAGATGACCGCCGCAGGTTGAACAAAGAATTTCGGTACGAATCATTCCGAGGGAAGTGTCTTTGATGTATTCAACTTTTCCTGGAATGGATTGATCGAAAGATGGCCAACCACAATGTGCGTTAAATTTTGTTGAACTTTCAAATAGAGCTTCTCCGCAACCGGCACAACAATAAGTACCTTTTTCAAAATGAAGGTTATATTGTCCGGTGTGTGGGAATTCTGTTCCTTTTTTGCGAAGAATTTTATATTTTTCTAATCCTAATTGAGATTTCCATTCTTCTTCTGTTTTTTGGACTTTGTAACTCATTTGGTTTTAGGTTTAAATTTAACAGAAACGGAATTGGTACAAAAACGTTTTCCGGTTGTTTCTTTTGGACCGTCGTTAAAAACGTGACCGAGGTGACCGCCACAGTTAGCACACATGACTTCAACTCGAGACATGCCAAAACTATAGTCATTTTCATAGATTACAGAACCTTTAATGGCTTGATCAAAAGAAGGCCAACCGCAGTCGGAATCGAATTTGGTTTCAGAGGTAAATAATGGATTTTCACAGGCTGCACAAACGTATTGTCCCTCTTCAAAATGATTCCAATATTCACCGGTGAAAGCACGTTCTGTTCCTTTTTTACGCAATACTTCGTATTGTTCGGGGGTGAGTTCGGCTTTCCAATCGGCTTCGGATTTTACAACTTTAAATGGTTTTTTAGTTTCCTTTTTTTGGCCTTGACAGGCGGTTAAAGTAAAAATTGACAGGATTAACATTAATTTTTTCATAGTTTTTTATTTTTTGCCACGGATTACACAGATTAGCACAGATTTATTAAATTTACTTTGAATAATCAAAACTTTGAATAACTATTTGACTATTCACTCTTTGTTAGCACTTATTTCTAGCCCGGATAGTAGCGGAAACCCCGCAGGACTGAAAGCTAATTTTTCTTCGCTTTTTGGGGCGACCAACGGAAGCCACGAAAAAGTGGTAGAAAAATAGCTTGAAGGCCGAGGAGTTGCAGCGAATAGCCGGATTAGCTCCTGATAAATGAAATTATTTCTTCGATTACTTTTTCGTTTCCAAGTATTTTTCGATGTCCTAATTTTTTGGTTATCATTAGTTTACTGTTTTTTAGATGACTGTGAATACTGTGTGCACATTTTACATTTACATCTGAATCGTCTTCGTCATGAATGATTAAAACCGGTGTTTCAAAATTTTTTGCTACCACTGAAGTGGAATAATTGTTCATGGATTCGCCGAATTTCTGTTCAAAATGTTCACGCATTCGATTGCCGATTTCGGGTTTGAGCTGTAATTTTTCAATAAAATCGGTTATAATATCCTGAATCAAATCGCCGCTTCCTATAATTACGGCTTTTTTGACATTCAGGTTTTGTTTAATAGCATTGATAATGGACATGCCACCTAACGAATGACCGATGGCATATTCAAAAGGTCCGAATTGTTTGTCTAGTTCATGAATACTCGCAATAAATTCGGTCATAATCGACGAATTGCCTTTGCTTTTTCCGTGTGCCGGAGCATCGAAACTGATGATTGAATAGCCATTTTCGATGAGATGATCGGCAATTTTGACTAATTGTGTGCCACGACCTGACCAACCATGAACCAATAAAATTTTTTTTGAACTGTTCCCGTATTGGTATGTTTTGATGGTTTTATTGATAGACGGAATCAAAACATCGTTTTGAACACTTTGTTTGTCCATTTGAAATTCGCGTTTCGGAATCTTATATTTTATGGGAGTTGTAAAAAGTTTTGCTGCAAAACGAGTAGCCAATTTTGGTGAAATTGCTTGTAAAAATTTAGCGGTTAATAGAATTGGTTTCGGAATCTGCAAGGATTGATTGTCAGATTTGGTTTTTTTTGACATTTCAATAAATTTTATGGCAAGGTATGATTTAAAATTATTTTTTATAAATTTAGAGTTCATAAAAATTACTTAAAATGCAAAATCAGACGCGTATCATTATTGAAAGTGTGAAGCCTCAGTTAGATGGAGGTTCTTTTTATATTAAACGTATTGTAAATCAAAAAGTTATTGTATCAGCTCACGTTTTTGCCGACGGTCACGATGTAGTCGAATGTTGTGTGAAATTTAAGCATGAAAAGGATAAAAAGTGGAGTGAAGTACGCATGATTCCTACTGAAAATGACGAATGGGAAGCCGAATTTACGGTTGAAAAGCAAGGTTATTATTCCTATTTTATTGAAGGTTGGGTAGATTATGCGTTAAATTGGCAGCATGGAACGGAACGAAAGATAAATGATAATCAGCATGTAAAATCGGAGTTGTTGGAAGGTGCAGAGTACTGCCAAGCGATTTTGAAAGAGGTAACAAAAGAGGAAAAAGCATATTTGAATTCCGCCATTAAAGCGTTTCAAGATGCCAAATTATATGATTCAGCGATAGCCATTGCGTTATCGGATGAATTGCATCAGATTTTTAAAAAATATCCGACTAGAACGTTGGCGAATTCTTCTGCGGAATTGAAGGTGTATGTAGATAGAAAAAAAGCGTTGTTTAGCACTTGGTATGAATTTTTTCCACGTTCGGCTTCGGAAACACCCGGAAAACACGGAACGTTTAAGGATTGTGAGCGATTATTGCCACGTGTAGGCGAAATGGGTTTTGATACGTTGTATTTTCCGCCGATTCATCCGATTGGAGAAGTAAATCGCAAAGGAAAAAACAATGCTACAACGGCTGAAAAAGGAGATGTCGGTTCGCCTTGGGGAATTGGTTCCAAACATGGCGGACATAAATCAACGCATCCGGAATTGGGAACAATTGATGATTTTAAATCATTGGTTAAAAAAGCCCAATCGATGGGAATTGAAGTAGCGATGGATTATGCATTGCAAGCCGCTCCCGATCATCCGTATGTGAAAGATTTTCCGCAATGGTTTAAATGGCGACCGGACGGAACGGTTCAATATGCTGAAAATCCACCAAAAAAATACCAAGATATTCAACCGATTTATTTTGAAAGCGGCGATTGGAAAAATTTGTGGAAAGAGTTGTTAGACGTTGCTTTATTTTGGGTTGAGGAATGTGGAATTCGTGTTTTCCGTGTCGATAATCCGCACACGAAACCCTTTTATTTTTGGGGATGGTTGATTGGCGAGATTAAGAAAAAACATCCGGATGTGTTGTTTTTGTCGGAAGCTTTTACGCGTCCGAAAATCATGAATGAATTGGCAAAACAAGGTTTTACTCAATCGTATACTTATTTTACATGGCGAAATACAAAAGCGGAATTGATTGAATACGTAACCGAATTAACCCAAACGGAACAAAAAGAGTTTTTCCGTCCGAATTTCTGGCCCAATACTCCGGATATTTTGCCTTTTGCATTGCAAACCGGAAATGAATCGGTTTATTTACAGAAATACTTTTTAGCCGCAACATTGAGTTCAAGTGTTGGAATTTATGGTCCGGCTTATGAATATTTGGTTCATCAACCAATGGCAAAAGGTAAAGAAGAATATTTGAATTCTGAGAAATACGAAGTATATCATTGGGATTGGGAAGCGAAAAATAAGTTGACAACGTTAATTACACGTATCAATCATATCAGAAAACAACTGGAGTCGTTACAACAGACGAATAACATTGTTTTTTGTAAAACGGATAACGAACAATTGATTGCGTATTATAAATTTAATGATGCTAAAACCGATCATACGTTGATGGTTTGTAGTTTGAATGCACAAAATCCATTGCAAGCCGTTGTTCGTTTGCCTTTGGAAGAAATTGGTAATCAACCGGTTAAAGTAACCGATTTAATTACCGGAAACAGTTATGTTTGGGACAGAGAATGGAATTTCGTGGAATTACATCCTGCTTTACCTTTTCATTTATTTAAAATTGAACGCTAATGAATACCACTAACCAAGATACTTTTACGAGTACATTTGAATTTAAAACCGAGTGGGCCACTTGCTTTGAAGACGATGATTTTATCAAGGTTTTTTCATCGGATATTTTAGAAAATTATATCATCAACAAAAGGTGGTATGGCGGAAAAGCGAGTACGTTAAAGTACATCGAGGTGGTGGATCAGTTTAAGATAACTTCAAAGAAAAATACCTATTATGGCGTTTTGTTGGAAGTAAATTTCAAAGAAGCTTTTTACCAACATTATTTTATGCCTTTGGCTTTTATGGCTAAAGAAGAATTAGATACAAGCACTGTTATTGCTCCTGTTGTGATGGGAAAACAAACCGGTTATTTAGTTGATGCTTTACATCAAGAAGATTTCCGTAAATTGTTGTTTGATAATATTGTAAAGTCAAAAGAAACACCCGGATTGAAATTGGTTTTTCACAAAGGTTCATCCATTGAAAAAGAAGAATATCAATCTTCTCGTTTTATGGGATTGGAGCAAAGTAACACATCAATCATTTACAACGATTCGTTTGTGTTGAAGATTTTCAGAAGAATTTATGTCAGCACAAATCCCGATTATGAAATCAGTCGTTTTTTAACGGAACGAATGCATTTTGAAAATACACCACGCTATACCGGAAGTATTAATTTGGCTTTGGCCGAAGGAAATATTACGCTCGGTTTGATGCAAGAATTGGTTTCCAATCAAGGTGATGCGTGGAAATTTATGCTCGAACAAATTGACGGTGTTTTTGATAATTTGAAACGCAAAAAAATCAAAATCGATAAATTGCCCGATATAGTGATGTTTAAGCGGTTGCGAATTAATGAAATTCCGCCCGAAATTATTGATTGGGTAGGGTTGAGTCTGTTTTTGCGTATTCAAACATTGGCTTTGCGAACGGCAGAAATGCATATTGCTTTGGGAAGCGATATTCATGAAACCGCATTTACACCTACCACTTACAATGGCGATTATACCGTTTGGTTGAAAAACCGAATGTTGTATCAATTTCAAAACCGATTGAATATCATTGAAAACAGTTTGCATAAATTGGACGGATTGGCGTTGGAATTGGCTCATCAATTTATGGAAAATAAAAAGTTAGTCCGAAAACATTTTGTCGATTTCGATTGGACGAAGATGAAATCAGAGCGAATTCGCATTCACGGCGATTATCATTTGGGACAAGTCTTAGTGAATGGCGATGATTTTTATATTTTAGATTTTGAAGGTGAACCGGAAAGCACCATCCGTGACCGAAAAGTAAAACAACCACCGTTGAAAGATGTAGCCGGAATGTTTCGTTCGTTTCATTATGCTATTTATGCGACGATTTTTAACAACAAAGAAAAATATCCGTTTGAACAAGAAGAGTTGTTTAAAGCCGGAGAAATTTTGTATAAATATTTTGTGGGAATCTTTTTGGAAACCTACATTGAAAAAGCTCAATCCGGCAATTTAAACATAGGTTATAACCACGAAATCGACTTCTTGTTGAGGTATTGTTTATTGGAAAAAGCAGTTTACGAGTTGGGTTACGAATTGAATTCAAGACCGAGATGGGCGGTGATTCCGTTGAGGGGGATTCAGAGTATTATGAATTATTAAAGAAAATATGGAAGAAAAAATAAAAGACATTTTTAATAACATTAAAGAACGACTTTCAAATCCATTTTTGTTTTCTTTTTTAATTGCATTCTTGGTTTGTAATTGGGAGATTACTCTATCAATATTTTACAACGATTATAATCAAATTAAAGCTGAGGGCTGTAAATCAATTTTTGAATTTGTTAGAAATAGATGGGATAATAATGGAAAATTATTAATTCCAATTGTTGTTGCTTTAGGTTATACTTTTGTTTTTCCAATATTCAGAAATCTTGTGAATGCTTTTCAAACTTGGATTATTAAATGGGGTGAAGAATGGAATTTAAAAATTTCTAAAAACAGTAAAATTGGAATTGATAAGTACTTAACTTTAAGAGATAATTATATTGAAAAAACAAAAAGTTTAGAAGAAATTATAGAGAGCGAAAGTAAATTTTTAATTGAATTAGATGCTAAAAATAAAGAAGTTGATAAATTAAAAAATGAAAATTCATTAATTCAACAGAGAATTAATGAAGCAAATACTTTCTTATCTACATATAAAAACACCCAAATTATTAGAGGGAATTGGAATTTTACAAAGTTTGATAATGATAATAAAGTTGTAGAAAGTTATAAATACCAAATTAATGAAGATAAAATCTTAATAATAAACAATAAATCTAGTTATTTTCAATTTGAAATACTACATTTTTATTATTTACCATTTGAAAAAAAGATTCAGTTTATTAAGAAAGTTCGTAATTTTAATGAATTAAAAATTAAAGAAAAAGATGAATATTTCGTTTGCGATTTAACATATTCAAATTCACAAAAACTTACTGGTACCGAAAATGGTTTTAAAGTAGAATATGTCAAAATTAAAAATGAAACCCAATTCTAAAAAAATAAATATGAACCAAGTACAACCACATTCCTTATTCACCGATTTTGACATCGCCTTATTCAAAGCCGGAAAACATTTTAGATTATACGAAAAATTAGGAGCTCATCTCACGGAGGTCAACGGCGTAAAAGGCGTTTATTTTGCCGTTTGGGCACCGTCGGCACGATCGGTTTCCGTGGTGGGCGATTTTAATTATTGGATTCAGGGCGAACATCCATTGAATGTGCGTTGGGATGCTTCCGGCATTTGGGAAGGGTTTATTCCCGGAGTGGATAAAGGAACGAAATACAAATATAAAATTCAGTCCAATAACAACGGAATTATCACTGAAAAAGCCGATCCGTTTGCGTTATATTGCCAAAAACCACCGGAAACGGCGTCAGTTATTTGGGATTTGGAATACAAATGGAAAGACAAAAAATGGATGGATTCCCGAAAGGATAAAAATGGGTTAGACAAACCGTATTCCGTGTATGAAGTGCATTTGGGTTCGTGGAAACGCAATTTAGAGCAAGATCGTTCGCTCACTTATTTAGAATTGGCGGAAGATTTGGTGAATTATGTCAAAGAAACCGGTTTCACACACGTGGAATTTATGCCGATTATGGAATATCCGTATGATCCTTCTTGGGGTTATCAGTTGATTGGTTATTTTGCTCCAACTTCCCGATTTGGAAAACCGCAGGATTTTATGTTTTTGGTGGATAAATTACACCAAGCCGGAATTGGCGTGATTTTAGACTGGGTTCCGTCGCATTTTCCCGACGATGCTCACGGTTTAGGATTTTTTGATGGTTCTAATTTGTATGAACATCCCGATAGAAGAAAAGGCTATCATCCCGATTGGAAAAGTTTGGTTTTTAATTACGGTAGAAATGAAGTGCGTTCGTTTTTGATTTCCAATGCCTTGTTTTGGCTCGACCATTACCATGCAGATGGGTTGCGAGTGGATGCCGTAGCTTCAATGTTGTATTTGGATTATTCCAGAAAAGACGGAGAGTGGGAGCCGAATATTTTTGGCGGAAGAGAAAATTTAGACACGATTAGTTTCTTAAAAGATTTTAATGAAGCGGTTTATTCTAATTATGAAGGAGTTCAGACGATTGCCGAAGAAAGCACATCGTTTCCGATGGTTTCCAGACCAACTTCAGTAGGCGGATTAGGCTTTGGAATGAAATGGATGATGGGATGGATGCACGACACGTTGCAGTATTTCAAACGCGAATCGATTTACCGAAAATACCATCAAAACGATTTGACATTTTCGATGACGTATGCGTTTTCTGAAAACTTTATGCTTCCGCTTTCGCACGATGAAGTAGTGTATGGTAAAAAATCCATTTTAGGACGAATGACAGGCGACGAATGGCAGCAATTTGCCAATTTACGTTTGCTTTACGGCTATATGTTCACGCATCCGGGAACGAATTTATTGTTCATGGGTGCTGAATTTGGTCAACGTTCCGAGTGGAAATTTGACGGAAGTTTAGACTGGCATTTGCTCAATTATGGCTTTCACGACGGCATCAAAAAATGTATTTCAGATTTGAATGAATTATATAAAACAAATCCGGCTTTGTCCGAAAAGCAATTTAGTCCCGAAGGATTTGAGTGGATTAACTATTCCGACCATCAAAATGCGGTGTTGAGTTACATTCGTAAAGGAAATGATGACAAAGATAATTTGATTGTAGTTTGCAATTTCACGCCGGTTGTGAGAGAGAATTATCGCATCGGATTGCCTTCCAAAGGAAAATTGACAGAAATTTTCAATTCTGATAAAGTGGAATATGGTGGAAGCGGTGTAACCAACAAAAAAGCCATCAAAATAGAAAAAGAACCTTGGAACGGAAGAGATTTTTCGGCAGAGTTGACATTGCCACCTTTGGGAGTTTCGGTTTTTAAGGTTTCTTTGAAGTAGAATATTTTTAATTATTTTGAATCATTAAACCTGACAGGTTTTTAAAACCTGTCAGGTTTAAATCCCTCTTAGCTAGAGGGATTTTCATTTTATCCATAACCGCAAACGTTTGAGTTAATAAAACCTAAAATTAAAAACAAATAAATAGGTTCAACTTTGTAAATTTGAACATTATAACCCAAAAGTATGATTACAAATACCGAACTAGAATACAAAGGTGATCAATTTCCTTCTAAGATAATTTCCTTTAACCAAGATGTTGATAACGTCTTTTTTTATACCGAAAATAATGTGGTTTTAAAGATTACGATTCTTCGCGATAGTATGATTCGTTTTCGTTATACGACCAAAGGTTATTTTAACAAAGATTTCTCGTATGCTATAGATAAAGGTCAATCGCATGGCTACAATGAATTGAATGTTGAAGAACAGAAATCTTTTTTTACCATTACCACCAGTAAAATTGTTTGTAAAATCAATAAAGAAAATGCAAAAGTTTCGATTTTTGATTTAGAAGGTTTTCAAATTTTGGATGATGAAATTGGTTTCCATTGGGAAGAAAGTTATGAATTCGGTGGAAACATCGTAAAAATGAGCAAGAAAGCCAATGATGGCGAATGTTATTATGGGATGGGCGATAAAGCCACCCATTTAAACTTAAAAGGAAAACGACTTGAAAATTGGGCTACCGACCAATATGCTTTTCATCGCGATCAAGAGCCGTTGTATAAAGTTGTACCCTTTTATATTGGATTACATCACAACAAAGCTTACGGAATCTTTTTTGATAATACGTTCCGAACGTTTTTTGATTTTTGTCATGAACGCAGAAATGTAACTAGTTTTTGGGCCGAAGGAGGGGAGATGAATTATTATTTCATTTATGGCCCGAAAATGAAAGATGTGGTCACAAATTATACTCATCTTACCGGAAAACCGGAGCTTCCGCCGATGTGGACGCTAGGTTATCATCAATGTAAATGGAGTTATTATCCGGAAAGTAAAGTCAAAGAAATTACTTCAACCTTTCGGAAATTACAAATTCCGTGTGATGCGATTTATTTGGATATTGATTATATGGAGGGCTTTCGTTGTTTTACGTGGAGCAAAGAATATTTTCCGGAACCCAAACGAATGGTAGCAGAATTAGCCAAAGACGGATTTAAAACCGTGGTAATCATTGATCCCGGGATTAAAATTGATAAAGAATATTGGGTTTATCAAGAAGCGTTAGAAAAAGATTATTTCTGCAAACGAGCCGACGGACCGTACATGAAAGGAAAAGTTTGGCCGGGTGAATGTAATTTTCCTGATTATACCAATCCTGAAGTTCGCGAATGGTGGGCCGGTTTATTCAAAGAATTGATTTCGGATATTGGCGTAAAAGGAGTGTGGAACGATATGAACGAGCCAGCCGTTATGGATGTTCCCGGAAAAACTTTCCCGATGGATGTGCGTCACGATTACGATGGAAATCCGTGTAGCCATCGAAAAGCTCATAATATTTACGGAACGCAAATGGCCAGAGCAACCTATGAAGGTGTGAAACGATTTGCTTATCCCAAACGACCTTTTATTATAACACGTTCGGCTTATTCAGGTGCTCAGCGTTATACTTCCTCTTGGACGGGTGACAACGTAGCTTCTTGGGAACATTTATGGATTGCCAATATTCAAATGCAACGCATGTCGATAAGCGGAATGGGTTTTACCGGTTCAGATATTGGTGGTTTCGCTGAACAACCTTCAGGCGAATTGTATGCTCGTTGGATACAATTAGGCGTATTTCATCCGTTTTGTAGAACACATTCCTCAGGAGATCATGGCGAACAAGAACCATGGTCATTTGGGGAGGAAGTAGTTAATATAACCCGAAAATTTGTGAATCTTCGCTACCAATTACTTCCTTATTTGTACACCATGTTTTGGAAATATGTGAACGAGGGAGAACCGATGTTAAAACCATTAGTGTACTATGATCAAGAGGATATACAAACCTTGTATCGAACAGATGAATTTATATTTGGAAATCATATTTTAGTTTGTCCGATTTTAGAGCCCAATGCTTTAGGTCGCCGAATGTATTTACCCAAAGGAAAATGGTATAATTATTGGACGAATGAATTGGTGGAAGGAAAAAGAGAATTATGGGTAGCAACCAATTATGATCAAATTCCAATTTTTATCAAAGAAGGAGCGATTATTCCAAAATATCCTGTTCAACAATACGTGGGTGAAAAAGAGTTTGAAGAAATAACTTTAGATGTTTACTATACTACCGGTAAAGAAAAAACTGTTTTATATGAAGATGCTCAAGATGGCTATGATTATAACAAAGGACGATTTTCATTACGGACATTTAATTTAACGGGGAAAGAAAAAGAGTTAATCATTCAATTGCATAAAGAAGGGGAGTTTATTACAAACTACAAACAATTCAAAATCAATTTAATAGGTTTGCCGTTTAAAGTTTCTTCAATTGAATTGGATAACGAGAAGATTTCTTTAGCATCAGTTAATTTTGATGGAAATAATAGTTTAACGGTTGATAAATTCTTTACAGAATTACACATTGTTGGCAAATAGATTACTAATTTTGTAAAATTATTAGCCTAATTAAATATAAAATGAAAAGAATTTTTGCCTTTTTTACGTTTAGTGCTTTGGTGCTAGCGATGGGATGTGCTACGAATCCCTTAACCGGAAAAAGTACGTTAGCTTTGGTGAACAACAGTTCAATTTTTCCTTCCGCATTTCAACAGTATGACACTTTTTTGAAAGAGAATAAAGTGGTTACCGGAACAACAGAGGCCAAAAGAGTTGAAGCTGTTGGTATTAAAATTAAGCAAGCTGCAGAAAAATGGCTTGCGGCAATTGGTCACTCCGATTATCTGAAAGATTATCAATGGGAATACAAATTGGTGGAGGACAACGCGGTGAATGCATGGTGCATGCCCGGAGGAAAAATAGTAGTTTATACTGGAATTTTACCTGTTACAAAAGATGAAGCCGGTTTAGCAACAGTAATGGGGCACGAAGTAGCTCATGCACTTTTAAATCACGGGCAGCAACGCATGAGTGCCGGAATATTGCAACAAGCCGGAGCAGTTGGAGTTGGTTTGGCAGTTAGTGAAAAAAATCAACAAACCCAAGCTATTGCGATGACCGCTTATGGAGCAGGTTCGCAAATGTTTGGAATGCTCCCTTTTAGCCGAAGTCACGAAAGTGAAGCCGATAAAATTGGTTTAATTTTGATGGCCATTGCAGGTTATAATCCGGAAGCATCCGTTCCTTTTTGGGAGAGAATGGGAGCGGCGTCAGGTGGTCAAGCTCCTGCAGAATTTATGAGTACTCACCCTTCGCACGACACAAGGGTTTCTAATCTAAAAAAATGGATTCCCGAGGCGAAAGCGGAAGCTGCAAAGTACGGTGTCGTTTTCAAATAAAAAATAGTATCTTCGAAGCTGTTCTGAAAAGAGCAGCTTTTTTTATGACCAAAAATTTCAATTATGGCAACACTAACAAAAGGAAGTAAGAAATTAACCAACGCTTGGGCATTTTATGACTGGGCTAATTCGGTTTATCCATTAGTTATTTCATCTTCTATTTTTCCGTTGTATTATGGCTTTTTATTTCCGAAAGAAAATCCGAATATCCTTTTTTTAGGGTATGAGTTTAAAAGTACGGCACTCATTAGTTTTGTCACAGCGTTTGCATTTTTATGTGTTGCTTTTATTTCTCCCATTTTATCAGGAATTGCAGATTTTGCAGGAAATAAGAAACGATTTATGCAGTTTTTTTGCTATTTAGGAGCCTTGTCGTGTATTGGAATGTATTGGTTTACAGAAGAGAATATCTATTTTGGAATAGTCTGTTTCTTTTTCGGATTGATTGGTTTTTGGGGGAGTCTAGTGTTTTATAATTCGTATTTACCTGATATTGCTCATAAAGAACAACAAGACAGTTTGAGTGCAAAAGGCTATTCGATGGGATATATCGGAAGTGTCATTTTATTGGTCATTAACTTGATAATGATATTAGGAAAAGAGGGAGAAGAAGCTTTACAAGCGATGCGAATGGCATTTGCGATGACCGGAGTTTGGTGGATTCTCTTCGCTCAATATGCTTTTTGGCATCTTCCGAAAGGAAATAAAAATGCAGATAAAATTACTAAAGATGTTGTTTTAAACGGATTTCGAGAGTTAAAAAAAGTTCAAAGTCAGTTGTATCAAAACCTCAGACTTTACCGTTATTTAGTTGCTTTTTTCGTCTATAGTATGGCGGTTCAAACGGTAATGTTAGTGGCTACTTATTTTGGTGAACAAGAAATCAATTGGTCAACCGATAGTGAGAAAACAACAGGATTAATCATTAGCATTTTAGTAATCCAATTGGTTGCTGTTTTGGGTGCAACTTTAACATCCAAAGCTTCTGAAAAATTCGGAAACATCACAACTTTGATTGTGGTTAACGCCATTTGGGCTATCATTTGTGTGTTTGCTTATTTTGTAACCGAACCAATTCATTTTTATGTCACAGCCGGATTTGTGGGATTAGTAATGGGCGGAATTCAAGCTCTTTCTCGTTCAACGTATTCAAAATTTTTACCAAAAACGGATGATACGGCTTCGTATTTTAGTTTTTATGATGTAGCTGAAAAAATCGGAATTGTAATTGGAATGATTATTTACGGAACAATTGATCAAATCACCGGAAGCATGCGAAATGCCATTGTGTTTTTAATGGTTTTCTTTGTAGCTGGATTATTATTGTTGCTTAGAGTACCAAAAAATACTGCTTCCGAAGTAGAATAATTTCGGAAGCAGTGATTAATTTCATATAATTAGCATTATTGGTGAAGTATAACCACGAATTCACAAATTATATTTATGGTATAAATCAATTCATCTTTGATGAAAATTCGAATTAATTGAATAAAGAGATAAACAAATTCGGGAATTCGTGGCTACTTAAAAATGATAAATTTAAATCATCTTAATTTTCCCGGAACCGGCCACTTTCGTGTCGATTTTTTTTGGATTTCCTTTGTATTCAATATCCCCTGAACCGGCTACTCTGGCTTCAATAAATTCTGAGCAGTTTGTTGAAATATTTCCTGAACCAGAAACATTTACCTTGCTGTTTTGTGTTGTTAATTCAAAGGCTTCGATGTCACCCGAACCGGCAACACTGGCCTCTAAGTTTGCGGTTTTTCCACTCAATTTTATGTCACCGGAACCCGATAAACTAGCTTCAATAGTATCGGAATCAAGGGGTAGAGTGATATCACCGGAACCTGCTAAGGATACTTTAAAATTAGTAGATTTAATTGTAAAATCCGCTACAATATCGCCTGAACCGGCTAAGCTAACAGCCGAAATATCTTTTACAGGAACAATAATTTCTATTTTTTTTCCTTTGGACGGATTGAGACTATATCCTTTTTCAGTTTTTATTTTAAGATCAGAACCATCTGTTTCAATGATAACATATTCCAGAAGATTTTCTTCCCCTTTAAGGGTAATTTTACCTTCATTTCCCTCTATTAATGTAACATGAAAAGCTCCGGCAACACCGATGGCATCGTAGTCAGCTGTTGTGACGTTTTTAGAAATTACAGTACCGTTTCCTTTGATTTTTTCTTGTCCCCATTGTGCTGAAATGAGTGAGACAGTTAGTAAAGTTACTAATGTGATTACTTTTTTCATTTTGATGATTTTTGATTGATTAATTAATTAGATAAATTTAAGTTTACATTGCCATAATTTGATGAAATTGTCATTTTATTGGCTCCGCTTTTTTTGTAATAACCTTTGTATGATTTGGACGAATGTGTTTCTACTCTCGCAGTATATTCCAAAGGAGCTTCACTATTAAAATTGGCGTATTTAGTTGAAACGTCAAAGTCAAAATGATAATTGACACTGTGATTCACTTTAATATTAGTGTAACCCGCTGCAATGGATATATTACTGGCTTTTGCTGAAATGCCGTTCAATGAAAAATTGCTGTAATTGGTTGTTAACTTCAAATTGTTTTCAATTTCATCAATTTTAATGGTGAGGTAATTTCCACTTCCTTCAACATTATTTACTTTTCCCATGGCAATTTTTCCGTAATTACTGTCGTATTTTAAATTATTGCCATTCAATACAGTCACATCGGTGTAGCTCGTATTTAAATCTAAATTGGAAAAGGAACCGATAGTTAATCCGGAGTATTTTGCATTGATTACGGCATTTTTCAAACTTTCGATGGTTGACTTTGTACAGTAATCAATTTTAATAGTATTGGAAGAATTATTCAATTTTCCCAACGAAATTTTCCCGTATTTACAGAGGATGTCACTGCTTCCATTTAAATCATGTGTAACAATGTTACCATACTGGTTTTCAATTTTCACGTTTCCGTTTTTCGGAATTTTCACTGTATAATTCACTTCCATACTGGTTCTTCTGCCGGAGCTGCTTACACTTCCAAATATAGTTTTAGCTGAATAAAGACTTTTTGTTCCACCAAATTCAATTGAAATGGAAGCTAATTTTTTATCCACCCAACTTTCACTATCACCACTCACTGTGATGACCACATCAATTTCAATTTTATCTTCGTCCCAAGTAGTTACAAATACATTTCCGTATTTGTTGTCAATATCAACAGTAGCATCTGAATTAACGATAACTGTTTTTTTAGCGTTTTTTTGTTTGGTGTATTTTCCGTTATGTTCGGTGGCAAATCCGGAAAGAGCTACAAAACAAATTAGTATAAAACTATATAGATTTTTCATTTTCTATGTTTTTTTGATGAGTAATGATTTCAATTTTTTTGATGACTTCTTCCAAGAATGAAATTCGCGTTTGAAAATTTAATATCATGGCATGAAGCAATTGTTTGGTGTCGCCGTTTTTTTGTAATTCGTTGATGATTTTTTGATAATCTTGTTCAAATACGTTCATTTGTGTGAGAGCATCGGTGATAATTTGTTCCGTTTCCGGCGTTTGTTTTGATTTTAAATCGGTCAACTCTTTTTCAACTACAGAAGCAAAGTAATCGTGGGTTTCTTTGGTCTGTGCCGATGCATTCTGCCATTGATTAGTTGGCGTATTGTCATTTTTAAGTTGATAAAAACTGATAATTCCGGCAATCAATAGGAGCGAAGCAGCCAACGATAGCGGCATCAAATTTTTCTTTTTGGTTTGAACCGGTTCTGCGTTAAGTTTCTTCAAAAACCGTTCGGAATGACCTAACCGTGGTGTTTCGGTATCCCACTGATTTTCAAATTGACTAAACAATGTTTCAATTGAATCTTTTTTCTCTTTCATAGTCTTTTATTTTAATGCTAATTGCATTCGTAAACTTTCTTTTGCTCTGCTTAAAGTTGTTCTACAGTTGGCATAACTGATGTTAATGATTTCACAAACTTCCTCTAAATCATAGCCTTCAATTAAAACCAATGTCAAAATCATCCGATAACTTTCTTTCAGTTTTTGCATGGCATTTAGAACTTCTTGAACTTTTACATTTGTGTAATCAATGTTATCATTTTCAACTTCATCTTCAATTTTATAAGCTTTAGCTTCAAAATCATCATGATTGAAAAAGCTATTTTTTTTATAAAAATCAATGCTGTAATTAATCACAATTCGTTTTAGCCAAGCTCCAAAAGCGACCTCACCTTTGAATGTTTCGAGTTTATGAAACGCTTTCAAAAAAGCTTCTTGCATCACATCTTCGGCAAAATGTTCATCTTTCACAATGCGAAGAGCCACGTTATACATCGCTTTGCAATAGCGATTATACACTTCTAATTGTGCTTTTTGGTTATTTTGCTTGCAGAGCGAAATCAGTTGCTCAATATTTTCGTTAGCTAAACTCAATCTTCTGACTTTGATTTGATATAATGACAGACAGTTTTTTGAAATGTTACAGTTTTGTAAAAATAATTTATTAAAACCTATCTATTCCTACTAAACAATTTTTATATTTGAAAAATTTAATTTTCTTAACCTATGAAAAAGCAATCGTTTCTTGTTTATCTTTTCTTATTTTTTATAGCATTTTCATCTTCATGTTCTGATGAATTTGAGCCGGTTGATCCCGCTATACAGATTCCAAGCAATGGTGGTGGAAATAACGGTGGTGGAGGTAACAACGGCGGCGGTGGTAACAACGGTGGCGGTGTTTCAACTGGCGACTATTGGCCCATGACAATTAATAATCAGTGGATTTTTTCTCAATCGGGAGTTGATCAACCACCAATGAAAATTATTGGAACGGAACAATATAATGGGAAAACATATTACACCTATGACAATTTATTTGGTGTTTCTACGGCAGGTGATGAATTTGAAGGAATTATAGCTACTAGAAAGGAAAATGGTGTTTATTATTATTTAGTAGCTGTAAACATACCTTCTGTAGACGGATCTCCTGAAATTTCTGTTTCTCCATTAGAAATTATTGTTTTAAAAGATTTTTTAGAAGTCAATGAAACATGGACGCAAAATTTAACACAAACGACAACTATAACCGGTGTTCCGCCAATTACAACTGCGGTAAATATTACTGGAAAAGTCCTTGAAAGAGATGATACTCTTGAAGTTGGTTCAACAACTTTTGAAAATGTTATCAAAGTGGAAGTAATTCAAAATACCCAAGGTCAAGTGAACACAAATTACTATTGGTTCGCTAAAGATATTGGTGTAATTAAATATCAAAATATTATTCAAGGCACTAATACAACCAGTGAATTAGTATCTTATACAATAAATTAATCTATTTACAATAAATATTTAAAACCGTTTAATTTCTATTAGACGGTTTTTTTATGGCATGTATTTTGACTATTTAAAGTAAAGAAAATGCATTTCATCGTTTTTGTAAGTTTTTATAACTCATTATCAATAAGATGAATTATATTTGATATCTTTTATTAGAAAATTATTAATGACAAATTGACCCTATTTACTATATGTCAAACCACAATATCATAACTCTTGACAAAATGTCACTTCATGATTTCGATACCGAAGCCGATTTAATTCCGCTTCTTACACCCGAGGATGAAGAAGAAATGGCCAATGAAGAATTGCCCAATTCACTTGCTATATTGCCACTCAGAAATACCGTTTTATTTCCCGGTGTTGTAATTCCAATTACAGCGGGAAGAGATAAATCCATTAAACTGATAAATGATGCCAATGCTGCTGGAAAAGTAATTGGTGTAGTCGCACAAAAAGACGAAGATATCGAAGATCCTAAAAGAGAGGATATTCATCAAATAGGAACCGTAGCTCAAATTCTTCGGGTCTTAAAAATGCCTGATGGAAATGTTACTGTTATTTTACAGGGTAAAAAACGTTTTCAAATCAGTAAAATAATTTCTGAAGAGCCTTATATCAACGCCTTGATTAAAGAAGTTCCTGAAAAAAGACCGAGTGTAACAGACACAGAATTTGGAGCTATTATTGATTCTGTCAAGGAAATTGCAATAAAAATTATAAAGGAAAGTCCAAACATTCCAACAGAAGCTACTTTCGCTATCAAAAACATTGAGAGCCAATCTTTTTTAATCAATTTTGTTTCCTCTAATATGAATTTAGATGTAAAAGAGAAACAAGATTTGCTTTCGATGAATATTTTGAAAGAAAGAGCACTTTCAACTTTGCGGTACATGAACACCGAATTACAAAAGTTGGAATTAAAGAATGATATTCAATCAAAAGTTCGTGTTGATCTAGACCAGCAACAACGTGAATATTTTTTACATCAACAGATGAAAACTATTCAAGAAGAATTGGGTGGCGTTTCCTATGATCAGGAAATTGATGAAATGCGTGCAAAAGCGAAAGGTAAAAAATGGGACGAAAAAGTAGAAAAACACTTTGAAAAAGAAATTTCAAAACTGCAACGAACCAATCCGCAATCACCTGATTTTGGAATACTTCGCAACTATTTAGAACTTTTTCTTGAATTACCGTGGAATAATTTTTCTAAAGATATTTTCGATTTAAAAAGAGCTCAAAAAATATTAGATAAAGATCATTTTGGACTGGAAGATGTCAAAAAGCGAATCATCGAGCATTTAGCAGTTCTGAAATTGCGAAATGACATGAAATCGCCAATCATTTGTTTAACCGGTCCTCCTGGAGTTGGAAAAACATCCATTGGAAAATCTATTGCTAAAGCGTTAGGTAGAGAATATGTTCGTATGTCTTTAGGCGGTTTACGTGATGAAGCCGAAATTCGTGGACACAGAAAAACCTACATAGGAGCTATGCCGGGAAGAATTTTGCAAAGTTTAAAAAAAGCAGGAACTTCCAATCCGGTTTTTGTGTTAGATGAAATTGATAAACTGTCTGTTAGTCATTCCGGTGACCCTTCATCCGCTTTGTTGGAGGTGCTTGATCCTGAGCAAAACAAAGAATTCTACGACAATTTCCTTGAAATGGGATTTGATTTGTCGAAAGTCATGTTTATTGCCACATCCAACACTATGACAACTATTCAACCTGCTTTGAAAGATAGGATGGAAGTCATCAAAATGACAGGCTATACCATTGAAGAAAAAGTAGAAATTGCTCGTCAACATTTATTTCCAAAACAATTAAAAGAGCATGGTTTAACGTCTAAACATTTAACTATCGGAAAACGTCAATTAGAAAAAATAATTGAAGGATATACGAGAGAATCCGGTGTTAGAGCTTTAGAACAAAAAATTGCACAAGTGATTCGAAATGCAGCCAAATCAGTTGCAATGGAAGAGGAGTATAATGTAAAAGTAACAGATGAGGACATCATCAAAAGCTTAGGAGCACCACGTCTGGAAAGAGATAAATCAGAAGGAAATGAAGTGGCCGGTGTAGTGACAGGTTTGGCATGGACAAGCGTTGGTGGAGATATTTTATTTATTGAATCATTGATTTCCAAAGGAAAAGGAACGCTTACCTTAACCGGAAATTTAGGCACGGTAATGAAAGAATCGGCTACGATTGCTATGGAGTACATTAAATCGAATGCAGAATTACTAGGCGTTAATCAAGAAACTCTTCAAAATTATAATATCCATATTCACGTTCCGGAAGGAGCCACCCCAAAAGACGGACCGAGTGCAGGAATCGCCATGCTAACCTCGTTAGTGTCTGTTTTAACGCAAAAAAGAGTGAAAAAGAATTTGGCGATGACCGGTGAAATTACCTTGCGAGGAAAAGTACTTCCCGTGGGCGGAATCAAAGAAAAAATCTTGGCTGCTAAAAGAGCCAACATCAAAGAAATCATTTTATGTGCCGACAACAAGCACGATATTGATGAAATCAAAGCGGATTATTTAGATGGTTTAACCTTTCATTATGTGAGAGAAATGAGTGAAGTAATTGCACTCGCCATTACCAATCAGAAAGTCAAAAATGCTAAAACGCTTTAAATAATTAAGTAATTTTTAAAAGTTGGTGTTCAAAAAAAGCACCAACTTTTTTATGGGCTAATTTTTATTTTAAGATAAATTTACTGAGCAAAAAATAATATCTTCGCATTACCGTTATCATTAAGCTAACTGAGTTCCGTTTATAATGTTTAAAAACTTTTTACGTCTTTCCATTGTTCTTTTTTGTTCTGTGAGCTACAGCCAAATTGGTGGACAATCTGTGTATCAGTTTTTAAACTTAGTCACATCGCCTAGGCAAGCAGCATTGGGTGGAAAAGTGATTACACACTTTGATTATGACGTGAATGCCGGAATCTTTAATCCTGCCAGCATTAACAACGAAATGGATAATCACCTTTCTGTTAATTACGGAAATTATTTTGGCGAAATTACTTACGGTACAGCGGCTTACGCGTATACATACGACCGCCATGTGCAAACCTTTCATGCCGGTGTAAGTTATGTAAACTACGGAACTTTTGAAGGTTATGATGAAAACGGAACACGAACAGCCGATTTTTCAGGTAGTGAGGCCGCTTTGTCTTTTGGTTATTCTTATAATTTACCTTTCACCGATTTTTACATTGGAGCAAATGCTAAATTAATCACCTCCACATTAGAAAGTTATAATTCCTTTGGCGGAGCGTTGGATATTGGTGCGTTATATATTGATGAACGAAATGATATCAATTTTGCATTAGTCATCCGAAATATTGGAACTCAGTTTACAACCTATGCCGGAACGCAAGAAAAATTACCGTTGGAAATCTTAGCCGGAATTTCTCAAGAAGTTGAAAATGTTCCGATTCGTTGGCATATTACGTTAGAAAATTTACAACAATGGAATATTGCTTTTTCCAATCCGGCCCGTGCGGAAGGTAACTTAGACGGAGGTCAACAGGAAGAAAAAGTTTCTTTTTTTAACAATGCACTTCGTCACGTAATTTTGGGAGCCGAATTATTTCCCGGAAGAGCATTTAACCTTCGTATAGGTTATAATTTTAGGAGAAGTGAAGAATTGCGAATTGTAGACCAACGCCATTTCTCCGGAATTTCTGCCGGATTTAGTCTTCGTTTTAATAAAGTACGTTTTGATTATTCTTACTCCAGGTATACTGTGGCGGCTAATACAAGTTTGTTTGGGTTGATGATTAATTTGCAGTAATACTGGTTGCGGGTTGTGGGTTACGAGTTTCGGGTTAATAAGAAGCTATTAAAATCAGCGAAAATCAGCGTTTTGCAGAGCAAATCCGTTAAATCTGCGTTCTATTTTTACATTTCGGGCAGATTATTTTTTTTTACTACTTTGTTGCACTGAATCGTGTGAGGGATAGTAGCGGAAAGCCCACAGAGAGGAGGCACGACGAACGAGGACTTGTAGCGGATAGCCCGACCCGTAGCTTGCGGAGGGGCACACCCAAATTAGTTTAAAAGTTTAAGGGTTTAAGAGTTTAAAATGTTGAGAATTTTTGATTTTTGCAATTGCTATTGATTTTTGTATTTGTCATTGCTATTGATTTTTGAAAAGAACGTATCTTAGCCACTCAGAAACTTAGCGACTCAGCATCTCAGAAAATGAACAACATTACCATTGCCATCGACGGATTTTCTTCTACAGGAAAAAGTACATTAGCCAAGCAATTAGCCAACCATTTAGGTTATGTTTATGTAGATACGGGTGCGATGTACCGTGCCGTAACTTATTTTGCCATGCAACATAATTTGGTTTCGGAGGATTTTTTAGACAAAGAAGCTTTACTAAATAAACTACCGGAAATCAAACTTCATTTTGAGTTTAATGCCGAATTGGGTTTTGCTGAAATGTTTTTGAATGATGTAAATGTGGAAAATGAAATTCGCACCATTGACGTTTCTCGTTTGGTAAGCAAAATTGCCGAAATCTCTGAAGTCAGAGCTAAATTGGTTGAGCAACAACAAACCATGGGAAAAAACAAAGGTATTGTGATGGACGGTCGGGATATTGGAACAGTCGTTTTTCCGGATGCAGAATTGAAGTTGTTCATGACTGCGAGTTCTCACACAAGAGCGAAACGCCGTTTTGATGAATTGGCAGAAAAAGGGCAATTGGTCACGTACGAAGAAGTGCTTCAAAATGTTGAAGAACGCGATTATATTGACACTCACCGTGAAGACTCACCGTTAGTAAAAGCCGAGGATGCGATTGAAATTGATAATTCTACGTTGACCAAGAAAGAACAATTTGATTTGGTGGTGGAATTAATTCACAAATTTTTTGCCTAATTCTTTTTTGGTTTCCGGATTGCCGTTAATCATAATGTATTTTAAATTGAGCATGGCTTCATTTAGCTCTTTTTTCACTTCATATTGAAAGGTATATCGACAATTTCCAAGCGTGGAGGAGCCATAACCTTGATATATCAAATTCAGTGTGTTTCCAATAATTTGAATTTCTCCCAAATAGGAATAACCACAAAAACCGGCTGCATTAAACTGAATTAAGCAGTGATTATCTTTCAATTCAATACGTTCTATTTCTAACGATTTGACTTCATCTGAAAACTCAGCTTGTAAGGGTTGAACCGTAAACGATTGAAAATGCATTCCAACATTTTTGGCTTCTCTGATTTTTTCACTATGGTGTAAAATTACATTTCCTTTTAACTCATTGTGGGAAACAAAAGCAGTAGACTGTTCTTCAAAATGGGTTTGTCCCAGACTGATGAAAGGTAAAAAAAGCACAACTAATTTAAGTAGCAATCTTCTCATTTTTAGACTTTTTACATTCAAATGTAGAAAAGCAAAATAGTAAACCCTATTTTTTTCGTTCAAGTGTCAAAATAAACGATATAACTTTCGTTGATAATCAAATCAATACTTTCCATTTTTACGTATGTGATTTTTAGGAATCAATTTGTATTTTTGAACTCATCATTTTCTCGCAAAGACGTAAAGATGCGAAGATGCAAAAAAGCGAGCCATTACTTGGCGTCTCTGCGTCTTTACGAGAAAACAAAATAAAAACCATGAAAATCGTTATATCACCCGCTAAATCATTGGATTATGAATCACCAATTCCAGTAGATAAGGCTACTCAGTTTTGTTTCTTGAAAGAAGCTCAGCAAATCAATAATCAATTAAAAAAGCAAAAGCCAAAGCAATTGATGGAATTGATGGACATCTCAGATAAATTGGCCGATTTGAACTGGCAACGCAACCAAGAACGCGATTTGGATAATTTTAATTCTGAAAACTCACGTCAAGCGATTTATGCGTTTAATGGTGATGTGTATATTGGTTTGGATATTCACACTTTACCAACCGAAAAAGTTGAAGTTTTGCAAGACAAACTTCGCATTCTTTCCGGATTATATGGTTTGTTGAAACCGTTAGATTTAATGCAGCCGTATCGATTGGAAATGGGAACAAAATTTCCGATAGGAAAAAGCAAAAACTTATACGAGTTTTGGAAAGCGAAAATCACCAAGCAATTGAACAGCGAATTGCAAAAAGACGAACTTTTTATCAATTTAGCCAGCAATGAATATTTTGATGCGATAGATGTGAAAGCCTTAAAAGTTCCCGTCATCACACCCGAATTTAAAGACTACAAAGACGGAAAATTAAAAATGATTAGTTTTTTTGCTAAAAAAGCGAGAGGCATGATGGTGCGATATATCATTGATACCAATGCCGAAACTATTGACGATTTGAAAGGATTCAATTATGAAGGCTATTCGTTTGATGCTAATTTGAGCAAAGGGAATCGGTTGGTGTTTACGAGGTAGGTTTTTATCCTCACCCCCGCCCCCTCTCCAAAGGAGAGGGGAGACGAGATGTTGAAAACACTACTAAATTAGTAATATTAATCCGCTTTTATCCTTTTACAGCGAAGCTATCAAAATCCGTAAAATCTGCGTTTGCGAAGCAATCCGTTTAATCCGTGTTCCAATTAAAAGTTATTCTTTCACCTCCAAAACATACCCAATCCCGTGCACATTTGTTAGTTTAATACTTTCATCATCACTCAATTTTTTACGTAATTTGGAAATGTATGTATCCAAACTTCTTCCCACAAAAACACCGTGATCTTCCCATACTTTTTTGGAAAGCTCTTCTCGTTTGATGATTTTGTTGGGATTTTCTATAAATAGCGAAAGCAATTCCACTTCTTTTTTGGAAAGACTGATTTCATTTGAGGCCAATAGTAATTTGCTTTCTTCAGGATAAAACTGAAATTTGCCCAACGGAATTCCATCTTCGATTGTGGAATGAGGTTGTTTTGTTTTTTTTCTTTTTGGAAAGAAGATAAAAGCAGCTATTATACTTAATGACAAAAGCACTATCCAAATAGTATTAAAACTGGAAGTTGCTGTTTTTTCTAAAAAGCGTACTTCAATTGTATAGCATTTTTGTGGCATGTTTCGTCCGCCACAAGGAATAATATCTTTTTCAACGCCGGCATTTTTTAGAAAACTATACGCCACTTCCAAATCTTTACATTGTTTCACTTCCAGTTGATAATGTGAGGGAAGGTTGGCTTTTTGAAAACTTTCTTGCACAACTTTTACCAAAGTATCCGGAAAAATAGTCAGCTCTTTCTCAAAGGAAAGTTGAAATTTTGATTCTTCTACTTTTTGAACCGGCAATATCAGCGATGTGCTGTCTTGATTGGTTAACAAAAGTTTATTGCCTACATCTCGCAAAGCTATTTTGACTAATTCAGAAAAGGTTTCGTCTTTTTTATCGGAAGTTAAAAGCATGACAATTGATAAAATTGCTAAGCAAACACTACCGTAAAAATAAATTTTTCGTTGATTCATAAGTGATGCAAATAACAAACAATTTTGTGATTTTTTAAAACTGTTGACACTTCTTTTACATTTTTTTTGCATTTCAATGAATTGATTGGACTAGTTTTACATCAAGTTTGTTCGGATAGATGAATTTTATCTTACACACATACCATAATAATAAAAATAAAAAATGAAACACATTCAACTAACTATTTTTAAAACAAAAGCAATTTGTCTTTCATTACTCTATTCGTTTGGTATGACATCGTGTGCCGGGCAAATTGAAAAAAACGCTACACTATTAAAATTTATACCGGAACAAACGAAGATACATGCCGATAGTATAAGTGTAAAAGCAGAAACTTTGCCCGAGTTTAGAGTGAGCGTACATGACCAAGACTACCAAGGTAACCAACTTAGTGGCGTAGTTCGAACTGTTTTTCAAGACAGTAAGGGAAATTTTTGGTTTGGAACACAAGACGGTCTTTGTAGAAAAGATAAAAATGGACTTGTTTATTTTGATCTTAAAAATCGTACCGGTCAGGGAGTAACGGTACATGTTATACTCGAAGACAAAGCTGGTGCGATTTGGATTGGTTATAGCGGTGGAATTGCGAAATATGACGGAACGTATTTTACCAATTATCATGAAAAAGATATCCTGACAACTGGCGGACTTTGGAGCATGCTAATGGACTCAAAAGGAACGCTTTGGGTTGGAACTACTCAAGGTGTATTTACTTTTGATGGCAAAGCATTTACACCGTTTGAAATTCCGGAAGGAAAAGTAAATCCAAACTTTGGCGTTAGTACTTCTAAAATGATACACGACATTACCGAGGACAGCAAAGGAAATATGTGGTTTGCAACCAATGGAGGTGCGTATAGGTTTGACGGAAAGACATTGACAAACGTCTCCGCGAAAGACCAATTGCTTTCCAATTTTGTAAATCAAATTATTGAAAGAGCAGATGGGACGTTTTGGATTTCCACCGTAAACGGACTTTTTCTCTACGATGGGACTTCGTTTAAAAGCATCACTGAAAAATTATTAGGTAAGGATGTAGGAGTAGGCTGCATTTTTGAAGATAATATCGGTACGATTTGGTTTACTGCGAATAAGCATGATATCTATAATTATGATGGCAAAACATTTCAGAAAATTGAAGCTAAAATTAAAATAAGCGATCATACAGTATTGCCCTTTGAAGTTAACCAAGACCAACAAAAGCAAGAAGGTCATTTTTCACCTTTCCCATTTCAAATCTACCAAGACCGACAACAGCGACTCTGGTTTGTAGGTTTTAAAGGAGCGTATCGTTTTGAAAATAATGCCTTTGTGAATGTTACTAGAAATGGACCGTGGTAACGGTAATTATAAAATCAATTTTAATTAAAAATCTTTAAAATCATCAATCATGAACAACAGTTTCTTTTTCGGATTACTCCTTCTTTCGTTCAATTATAATTGTGCGGAGGTAAACTCACAAGACATGGCTCAAAACACCAAAGCGGTTGACAGCGTATATGTTGGTCCAACTCATTTTAGCGACGATTTAGTTCGGGAAGATCCGCTTTACACCGCTATCGTTCGCGTTGACAAACAAAGCGATAAAGAACATTTACTTTCCATTCAAATGAATTTAAAGCAGCATAGCTATTTTGTTTCGCCTACAGAACCCGGTTCTTTTACAGGAAAATTTACGATTGTACTTACTGAACCGCAACATGTACAAACTTATGGAGCAATAATCGAAAACCCTTTATCAAAAGTGGATGAAAACGAAGGTTTTGTAAAATGGGTTCGCCAAAACACCCATTACAAACAATCGTTAAAAGTACTAACCAAAGAAAATTTTGAAGTATCCGGACATATTCAATTTACAATTGAGCCACGTTGTACGTTAGAGAAAATACCATTTATTCTTTCGTATGTGGATGGAAAGTTGAGTGTGAAGATGGATGGGTGTTAGGAGTTGGCAGTTGACAGTCACAGTTTTCAGTCACAGTTTTCAGTTATTAGTTATTAGTTTTCAGTGGTTTTAGATATGCATTAAATCAATCAGTAATATGAAAAAAATCATTTCTATATTTATCTTAATGTTGGTATTAGTTGGCGGAATGGTGTTTAGCTTTACTCAGTTTAACAACAACTTAATTGCTAATTGTGAAATTAAAACGGAAACTCCTAAAAAGTCAATTCCAAAGCCGATTTCTGCTGATGAAAAGAAATCTGAACAAAAACAGACTAAAGCAGAAACATTAGAAATCGGTAAATCAGCTTCTGAACTTCATACTAAAATTTGGAGAATATTTCAAGACTCAAAAGGAAAGTACTGGTTTGGAAGTGATGGAAAAGGTATCTATTATTTAAACGGAAACGAGCTGAAACAATTTACAACTGTAGACGGATTAGTGAACGATTCAATACGTGATATTCAAGAAGATGTGGACGGAACTATTTACATCGAAACACACAAAGGCATAAGCAAGTTTGACGGAAGGAAATTTACCACTTTAAAAGTAATAAGATCGTCTGATAACCAATGGAAACTTGAACCGAATGACTTGTGGTTTGGTTTCTACGATGCAAACGATTTGTACCGTTATGATGGTGATTCACTTTACGAATTAAAATTACCACGACAAGATTTAAAAAAAGCGTTTGGAATTGACACGTTAATCAGCCCTTTTAATCGTTATAATCCTTATTCCGTTTATGGTGTAAATAAAGACAAAGACGGAAACATTTGGTTTGGAACGTTTATAGCTGGTGCTTTCCGATACGATGGAAAATCGTTTTTGTGGTTTGATGAAAAAGAACTTTCCACACTTCCGGATGGAAGAGTTCCAGCAGTTCGTTCAATAATTCAAGACAAAGATGGGTATTTTTGGTTGAGCAATTTTAAAAGCAAATATAAAATCGAAGCAAGCGGATCAGCGTATAAAAAATTAAAAGGAATTGAAAAAGACCATCCTCACTATTTCAATTCCGGATTATCAGATAATAAAGGAAATTTATGGATGGCAACCTATAGCGGTGGTGTCTGGAAATATGATGGAAAAACACTATCAAAGTTTGAAATCAATAGTGAAATAGAAGATGTTTTACTAGTTTCAATCTACCAAGACAAAAAGGGTATTCTTTGGTTAGGAACAGATAATGATGGCGTTTACAAACAAAATGGGGATAAGTTTGAAAAGTTTAAAGTGAAAAATAAAAGCGGCCAGTAATTGGGGTTTGACAGTTTCTTCTAAATTATTGATGTATTTTCAGCGTATTAATATAATTTGAAAAGATGATTTGCTGCGAAGTCAGAGACGCAGAGCAGTTTGCTATCAAAGTAGATTTAAGGGAGCAGAGATTTTGGCAGTTTTGCAATCGGCTTTTATTTCTTCATTATAACTTTAGTTTTAGGAATTTTTTTCACAACATTTTTTTTTGCTTTACGTGAAGCAATAAATTCACTAATTTCAATTCTTTCTTTTTCTGTTAAAGGAGGACTTTGAATAATAAAGTCAATACCTTTAGGTTCTTTTATTAAACTCATTTTTTAGGATTTAAAATATTTTTTCACTAATTTCTTTGAAGCCTCGGGTTCTATAATCATTCTTTGGTTTTTAAAATGAATTGCACCTAAACTTTCTTCATAATGCTTGATTAAGTTTGTTTTTGCAGTAAATGCAACAAATCCATCATAACCTTTTTGAAAAAAAACTTTACAAGCAAAAGCAACTAAATTTCCTGCAACGCCTTCATAAAGTTTATTTTTTCCGATATTAAAAGGAGCACTTTCAAGAAGATTTATATAAATATAATCTTGTTCAATAGTTACACTCAATAAACCTTGAATAATTTTTGAATTATTAACTATTGTCAATTTATATACTTCTTTTTGTATATCTATAAATTCTGATTTCCAATCAAAATTCCAATTATTTTTCTTTGTAATATTTTTTAAATCAATTGATGTCAATCTACTAACTTCAGTTTGAAAACTATCTCCAGAAATAGTATTCAATATTGAATCGGTTAGTTTATCAATTATAAAACTTTGTTCTATTTGCATTTTAACACGCATATGTCAAAAATACAATTTTTATTGCTTATTTGAAGTTAGTTTTAAAGTTTTTTTTGCGTTCTAATCAGCTGTAGGACTAAGGTTTGCAGAGCAGTGTGCTATAAAAGTAGACTTAGGTGAGCCTGGAGGAGCTGGGGTGAACTGGGTATTTTTGAAAAAATTATATTTTTCTGCCTTCGCTCATGTATTCAGATATATAATTTATAACTTTAGTAGAAAGAATTACAAATTCTTGAATATAAATTTTGAATTGTAATCCAAACTGATAAATTTCATCTTCATTCAAGTCATTAATTTGTTTACTTAACAGCAGAGCATCTTTAGTTTTGTGAGCAATTGTATTATTTCTGATTTCACGTAATAAACGTTCATTATCTTTTTTAAAAGTAGAAAATTTTTTATGCATTAATTTGAATTCATCCATAAGTTCAAGCATATTATTACGCTTTAACTCTGCTAAACAATTACTACCAATCAGAACTGCAGTATTATCTAGAAAGTCTAAAATCACTATAGACATTACTCTAGCAAATAGTTTTTTTTCTTGTTTTCTTTCAGCAAATCTATACTTTTCTACAAGTATAGTTAGGTCAATGGAGACTACATCTGAAAATATGCATAAATTTAGAAAACTATCATGTTTTGAATAATTATGTTTTTTGAAATCTTCATATATTTTAGTAAAATTATCTATGCTATATTGATCATCATTAATGTTTTTATCTATCGCAAGTTTAAGCTCCTTACGTAATTTATTAGTTTCTCGTTTGATTATTTGGTCTTTAAACCATTGTGAAAATTTCATAAATTTATTGATAAAATTTTTAAAATATACTTTGACCTCTAATGTATCAGTTAATTAAGTTTCTTGTTTAGTAGATTTATTTCAGATTATCAAATATAGTCAATTGTTGTTTTTATTTACTTTTTTTAAATTATTTACTTATTCATTCATCGAAATTTAATCTAATAGGTTTTCGGGATAATTCTCATTAATAATCTCTTCAATTGATTTTGAAGTTTCTTTAGAAATAATAGTATCAATTAGTGCTAAAGTTTCTCTATATTGAATTGCATCAGTGTTCTTATTTAACTTTACTTCAATGCCTAATTCTTTTATTTTACTTTCTATTTCATCAATATGTATTTTAAAAAATTCTTTTCGATGATTCAACATATTTATTTTTTTTGTACTAAATGCTTTATGCAGTTCGTTTTCTAGATTTGGTGCATCTTCGGAATAAATCATTGCGTGAATATCAAAATGAAATGGTACGGAAGCATTTCCTAATTCGTAAACTCTTTCAAGAGGTTCAAGTCTTCGCGTCATACCTATTTTATATACATTTTCTCCGAATGCTCCTAAATTAGAAATGATGTAAACATGACCTCTTTTTGTTTGTTGAGCCATTGAAATTGCTCGTTCTTTTTTCTGAATAGCTTCTAATAACTTAATTTCTAATTCTTCAATTTGAGCAACTAATTTTTTATGTTCATCACCTTCTGTATTATCTATACGCTGTTTGATTTTATCGATTGATTTTTGATAATTTATCTCCTCAATTTCGGCCTCTTTTTGTGCTTTTTCATATTCTCTTCGTGCTTTTTCTTCTTCTCGTAGAAGTTCCTTATTTGCTCGTTCTTCTTCTTTTTCTTTTTGTTTTTTTAGTTGATATTCATGTTCTAAACTTAATTCTTTTTGTTTTAAAATTTCATATTCACTATTAAAAGTGACTGAAAATGAATTTCCTTGACCTAAATCGTTTATTTGTTTGTATAACTTTTTTATTTGTTTAGAAAGTTGATTTACATTGTTCCATTTTGCTCTTGAAATTATATTTGAAGCTCCATTATTAAAAGCTAAATGCATTAATGAAAGAATTCTAGATTTAGCTAATTCAATATCAGCATAATATATGGTTTTTTGTAAAGACATTTCAAGGGCAGATGTTGTTCTGCTAATTGTCTCAGCCTTTTCAGAAATTGCAAGTTGAAGTTGAGAAGCAATTACAAGATTTTTATTTGTCAAATATTCTATTGAATAATCAAAATTATAAACAGGTTGATAAAGACCGTATTCAATTTGATTTCCTTTATCTTCAAATAAACTTAAATCTTTAATTAATTTTAAATATGTTTCTAACGAAGATTTATATTTTGAGTTAAGTTCATTAATAGATACTTCAAGTTTATTTATTTCTTGAGTTTTATATTCAATATCTTGATTCAATTGCGAAATTTTACTATTACAGAAATTTTCTAATTCCTTTTTTTTAGTTTCTAATTCCAAATTAATATCAGTAATTGGAGAAAGCTCTTTAAGTTTATCTTTCAAAGATTGAATCTCATTAAATTCTTTCTTTTTTAAAAAATCAAAAAATCCCATAAAATTTATATTTATTTTTTAATAGCAGTTTACTACTTCGTAATTTTTAAAATTAATATAAGAATTGAACAAAATACCAAACCTAGAATATTTTACTAGACATGTAAAGTTTACAATTATTTATACCATCAAATATAGTCAAAAACCTACCTCTCCCCACCAAAAATCTCCTTCACCGCTTCCACATAACTTCTCCGATTCTGAGCTTTTTTAATTATCTTCATGCTTTTTTTGATTAAGTATACTATTTAATTATACTTTCAAACTTTACTTCTTTGCTTAACATTATATTTGTTATTCTTTCATTGTGTTTTTTTAAGAATTTTTCAACTCTTCTCTTTTTGAAGAAACTACTTGGAATATTTTGTTCTAATTCACCTACGAATTCAAGATGTGTCTTCTGAAATTCTTTAATTTTTAGATCAATTTTTTTTATTATTTCTCTTTCTTGTAATTTGTTCATTTTATTTGTTCTGCCTATTATAAATACTTTATTTCTATCAAGTCGATTAAAAAAAAGATCGGCAGTTTCAGATATTACCTCTAAAATTAAGTTTGCAATTAAATCCTCATATGTTTTAAATATTTTTTCAAATTTATTTAGCTTTTTATCTTCTAATGCTTCAATTGCAAGAACTTGAAGAATTGGACGAATATCACTCATAAATGTATGATATGATAAAATGTAATTAGCATATGCAACACTTATTTGTTTGAAATTTGGTTTTTTAATTGATGTTAAAACAATTTCTGCTGAGCTATTCTCTTTGTACTTTTCAAAGTATGCATTTTCAGCTTCTTCAAAAGTTTTAAATGATTTTAAAATAGGAATCTCAGATTTTGATGCCTCAATTAAAAAGAAAGAATTTTTTTTATTTTCACTTGACCATCTTTTTTTTACTTCCGCATTATTTTTACGAAAAGTTTCACTAAGTACTGAAATAAAATTATATTTATCTAAAACTTCATAAATTAATTCTGCTTCATTTTTAGTCAGTTCTTTATCGCTAGACATTAAAGCATGAAATTGTCCAAATTTTTTATTTGATTCAAATCCTAGTTCTTTTAATCTTAAATCATATATTAAATCAGTTATTTCAATAAGTGTAGCCCAATTGTGATGATTTCTTGTTCGTAATTGAATTTCAATTCTTTTTTTTGATATAGGATCTTTCACATACATATGAATACTCTTATAACCTATGTCTCTCTTAATTTCATTAACATAGTCTCTAGTTTTTCCGCCTAATTCAAAATAGTTTTCAATAAGAGATTTTGCTTTATATACCTCAGCTTCATTATAAAAGATGCATCGAATTCCGCCAATATCTCCCATTCTACTTAAATCCATTTCTTTTTCTCGACCAAGTTTATTAATTATAGTATCTATTCTTTTTAACCTAAAGGCCAAAATACTTGATTGATGAACTTTATCCGCTAATTCTCGGGTTATATTAAAAACATTAACTAATGGTTTAGAAAATGAAATTCTAAACTCTTGTAATTCGTCTAACTCTTCTGGGGTTATTTTTCCTCCTCGAGCAGAAATATTTTCTCCTATTTTGTTTATTCTAGTATTTGAAACCATTTTATAATTGAACTTTTTTATTTCACCTTGAACAAAATTTAGGTGTTATTGATATTGTATATTTAAAATTTTATTTATTCTTCAAATATAATTTAAGGAAAAATAAATATAAGTACTAGTAAAAAAATAATTACTAACTAATCGTATAATCACCTCTCCCCACCAAAAATCTCCTTCACCGCTTCCACATAACTTCTCGGATTTTGAGCTTTTTTAATCTTTTTCAACGTCTTTTGTGGGTTGGAGAAGGAAGTGGAAAAGTATTCCCAAAAACCTAGCATTTTCAACCAACAAAAAAAGTTAATTGAAATAATCTCCAATTAACTTTTCATATTGTGAAAGTAGAATTTTAATACATTTTAATTTTATCTAAAGCTTCATCGGCTAGACTTTCTGTTAAACCTACCGAGCCGCTTGTTTGGATTAATTTACTTTTTAAAAAGTCTGGCAATCCGTTCAATGATTTATCGTCGTCGATGATAATGAATTTTTCATCCACATTTTTCGTGTTAAACCATTGCAAAAGTTCTTCTTTTCGATTCAAATGATTCGGATTCTTTGGAAGTCGCGTGATTTTATTTACGTTGATATTTCTTCGCTTAAAAATGTTGTTCCATTCTTTCAACGTGTATTTGTATTTGTGAGAAGTAGTCAATACAATATTGGCACTTGAACTAGAAATAATTCTATCAAGCGACCGAACGGCATTTGAACTGAACGCAGGGAAACCGTCTTCTAAAATTTCGGGTTTTCGCCATGCGTTGGCAGGTACCATCACTCCATCTATGTCTAAATATAGTAACATGATGCAAATGTAAAAAGTAATTCTTAAATGAATTCCTTTTTTCTTTTCAGATATAAATAAAAATCTAGCATTTACTTTTCCCCACCAAAAATCTCCTTCACCGCTTCCACATAACTTCTCGGATTTTGAGCTTTTTTAATCTTTTTCAATGTCTTTTGTGGGTTGGAGAAGGAAGTGGAGAAGTATTCCCAAAAACCTAACATTTTCATTTTGATAGGCGTGGGGCCGGAAAGAGCGGCATCGTATTCTTGGTAAATCGTGTCGTGGAATTCCTTGAAAATTTGCCAGCGGTTGCTTGGGTAGTCTGTCGAGTTGTTTTTAATCATACTTGGCAAGAACGGGTCGGCAATCAAACCGCGGCCAATCATGAAATGATCAATACTCGGGAAACGTTCCTGCATTTCTTTAAACTTCGCTACCGAAGTAATGTCGCCGTTGTAATAGAGTTTGTGACGCGTATTTTCGGTGCAGCGTTGAAAGGCTTCTAAATTCACACCGCCGTTGTACAATTGTTTCCCAATTCGGGCGTGAATGGCGATGTTTTTGATTGGATATTGATCTAAAATGGGGAAAACATCTAAAATTTCTTCAGGATGTTCGTAACCCATTCGCATTTTCATGGAAACTATAACATCGGTTTCATTGTGAACGCGGTTTAAAATATGGTCAATCCGCTGAGGTTCGCAAATTAGCCCGGAACCCATTCCTTTTTTGGTGACCATCGGATAAGGACAACCTAAATTCCAGTTCAGTTCTTTGTAACCCAACTCTTGAATGTATTTTACGACAAACAAAAACTCATCGGCATCATTGGTCATTACTTGCGGAATCAATTCGGAGACTTTATTGTTTTCGGGCTGCAAATCACGTTGGTAGGAATTTTTAATCACCAATTTTCCATCCAAACGAATATAAGGAGCATAAAACGTATCGATGCCACCAAAATAGTGATGAAACGCATTTCGAAATCTGAAATCGGTAAAACCTTGCAAAGGCGATGAAAGTAGGGTAGGACTCATGTTTGAAATTGAGTCGTAAAGATAAGCGAAAAGGAATTAATTTTATTCCAACTCAATTTTATCCAAAACCAATTGAAAGGATTCGTTCTTTTTGTTACCGATTAAAAAGACGATTTCTTCAAAAGAGTCACTATCAAAATTCGGTAAATTCAAGGTTTGTCCTCTAAACGAAGGATACAATTCACTCAGTTTAATTTCAATGGTTTCCCAATCGCCGGAAGTTTTAAAAGTTGTGATATACGAGTAATAGGAAGTTGCTTTGTCTTTGATTCTGAATTGATAGTTTTTTCCATCGCCTTTCAAACGAATGCGAACTTTACTGTCTTTGGTCACCTTCACTTTATCACATTGATATCGAACGGAGGAAAAACCACCATAATTTTCTAATGAAACGGTTCCGGCAAAAACGCCATTTCCATCCGCATCAATAGAAAAATTCCCTTGCGATAAACCGCCCATCACACCATCGTCAATGATTCGCCAATCGCGTGGGGAGGAGTTTTGGTTGAAGTCGTATATCATAGTTGTGTTAAAAATCGCCATCAGTAAAACGAAACCTATTTTCATCTTTTATGATTTTTTTATAAAAGTAAATGTAATTGGCTTTTGGTTAAACTGATTTAACAGACTTTTGTGCGGCGTTTAACACTAAATTTATTCCATTTCTTTCAAATTTAATACTTTTCGCAAAATCATTTCAAAAGTCGGTTCTGTCGGAAATGGCATGCTTGAATTGTATATTTTACCTTCGGTATCAATTAATATGAATCTAGGAATTGATTCAATGTTATAATCTTTCCTAAGTTTTTCCATATCATTGGCATGCAACTGCAAAACAGATTTTGATTTTAATTTGGCACTTAGATACCATTTTGTAATATCTTTATCTGTACTCAACGCAATAAATTGAATGTTTTCTTTTTTATATTTAATGGCCATTTTTTCAAAATATGGCGATTGAAATAAGCATGGACCACACCAAGTTGCCCAAACATCAATTACCACATATTTTCCTTTAAAATTTGCTAAACTAATGGGTTTTGAATCTAAATTGGTGGCTAAAATTTCATCAGCTATTTTTCCTCTTCCTAATCTTTCATAGGTTTTGAAAAGATGAAGAATACTTTTATTTAGTTTTGAATCAGTTATTTTATTAGCATAATTTTCAACTAATTGCAATCTGTTTTCAGAAGAATTTGCCTCTTTAATGTTATTTTTTAAATAATAAAATAGCAATCTGTTTTTGAATTGACTTGGTTCTAAGGTTGAAATGGCATCAATTTCTTTCAGATTTTTATCAATATCACGATCATCATTTTTAGTTAGTTCATAAAGTAAGTAGATCAAATAATTTTCGTTCCCAATCAAAGTCTCATCTTGTAAAGAAATTTTTGACTTCAAAGAGGCAATATCATCCGTTAGAACTGTTTTTTCGTTTGGAAATAATGCTTTTCTTTTATCAAGAAATTGATTAAGAAGATTAAGATATTCAACTGTAATTAATTTTTTTTCTTTTTCAATAAAATCTTGCTTTGGAGTATAATTATCAGCCGTTCTAAAGGTATTTGCTGCGTTGAACTTTTCTTCCCATTCATCATATAATTCCTCTTGAATTCTCTTTGAGTTGTCTAAATTGACATTTTCATTAATTTGATAACTTAAATAACTCCAACTAATACTGTTGCTTTTTTTATAATCGTTTTCGGGAAATCGTGTACCAAATAATTCCGTTTTTAATTCATTATTTTTAAATTCAATGGAAGCAAAAATACTATCATTCGAAGCAAATAATAAATCTACTGGTAAAGAATTATCAATGATTATTTTATAATTATCCAATGGAATTTTATTGCTTAAAACAGTATGAAATTTATTGTTTTTAATTTCTAAAGCGGCAAGTGTATCTTCAATAATTGGATGAATTAGATAGGCTTTCCCAAATTGTATATCACTTTTAATTTCACCGGCAATTATTGTTTTGTCATTTAATTTTACTTGATGAGTTTGTGAGAGAAACAAATAGGAAAATAGTGTAATTAAAAGAACAAATAATGAAAGTAGTACTCTTTTTTTTGTACTAAAAAATGCTCTGAAAATCGATTTAAAGCTATACCAATAGTAACCTAAAAACAAAAAGAAAGCTGTACCAATCAAACTGTTTTTTTCTGTAAATAAAAACCAATTTCCTACTTGGCTACCCTCCGGATACTTTGAAACTCTATTTAAAATTTCAAAAGGAAACCAGTCCGGTATCGTAACTAGATTTGATATAATTAAAAATCCTATCAACAGAAAAAAACCGATTAAAACCGACCAAATATAACTTGATATTTTTACAGCTAAGAAGTATTGAAAAGCAGTTAGATAAAGACTTGCAATAAATAATCGTATAAAAATGTGTAATAAATAGGTAGAAGGTATGCTAAAATCAGCCGCTTCAGGAGCTTTTGTAAACAGATAAATTAGATAAGTAGAAATAACACTAAAAAATAAGAAAGTGGAAATAGCGATAATATTGGCAATTAAAACAATGCAAAATTTGGAAAGGTAAATGGAAGTCTTTTGCAAAGGTGTAGTTTCCATCAGTTGCCAACCACCGTTTTTATGGTCTAATTGAGCTATTTTACTTGTAATTAGAATGATTAGTAATGGAAAAATAAAAACTGTGAATGAATCCAAAATATCATCCAGGTGTTTTGTGAAAATATTAAATGAAAAGGCAATAGGTTTGCTCGGCTCTTGATTAAGAACAACAACAATTGTATAAAGTAAAGGGATAATAAGACCAAAAATAAAACTGAGCGAATACAAGCCTGTGCCGCGTTTTTTTATGTGTTCGGCTTGAATGGCAGTAAATAAATTATTTATACTATTTTTCATTGTTAATTTTCAATTAAGTTCATGAACCATTCTTCTAATCCTTCAAGTATTTTAACTTCATAAATTAATGCACCTTCTTCAATTAATTTTTTGATAAAAGTTGGAATTTCATCTTTAGAATTCAAGACAACAGCAATTTTATTAGCCTCGTTTAATTCTGTTTTAACGCCATTTTCATCTAATTTTTTTTGCCAATCTGAAGCATTGTCAATCGTTATTTCAATTTTACATGTATTAAAACTTGTGGACAATTGATTCATTGTACCTTCAAATTTTAGTTTCCCTTTTGCAATGATACCAATGTGTGTACACATTTTTTCGATTTCACTTAGCAAATGACTCGACACAAAAATAGTTACGCCTTTTTCTTTATTTATTTTGATTAAAAGTTTTCTTATTTCAACAATTCCATTTGGATCTAGTCCATTAACAGGTTCGTCTAAAAACAACAATTCGGGCTCGCCTAAGAGTGCCATTGCAATTGCTAATCGTTGTTTCATCCCAAGTGAATATTGTTTTGCTTTTTGATTTTTAGCATAGGTCAACTCAACCAATTCAAGCACTTCATCAATTTTGTCAGGATTAATGTTTTTGACTTTTGCGATATACAAAAGGTTGTTATAACCCGATAAATGAAGATATAATGCAGGACTTTCCACTAAAGCACCAATCTTGGAAAAAATAGATGGGATTTGCTCATTCAAACCTTTTCCAAAAATTTTAATTGCATTGTTATCATCAGGAATTATTCCTGTTAGTAGTCGCATCGTAGTTGACTTTCCTGCACCATTTGGACCAAGAAAACCATAAATACTTCCTTTAGGAACATTGATGGATAAGTTTTCAATAATGCTTTTATGTTTTGAATATTGAAAATTAAGGTTGGTTGTTTGAATTATAATTTCCATTAAAATTTATTGATTTATGTAAAAGTAAGAAAAAATCCCAAATTCATAGCTTAGAATTTGGGATTTATAATTAGTTACTAAATAAATTACTATTTCTCTGTATTTGGTTTAGGATCCAACGAAACATCAGTAGATTTTACATTTTCGACTTTATCTTCACCTTTTAAATACGTTGGTAAGTTCAATCCGGCCATGTTAAACAAATCATTCAACGGCGGCACGGTTTTCATCATTCCTGAAACAAAATTAGCAGTAGATCTGTTTCCATCTCCATTGTTTCCTGAATCCCAAACGGTAATTTTATCAATTTTGATGTTTTTCACGGCTTCCACTTGTGTTTTAACCAACTCAGGAAGTTTTTCAATTAATAACAACTGGAAAGCTTTGGTTGGATCGCCACCGGCAGCATTCACCACTTCACGATAACCTTCTGCTTGTTTGGTTAAGATTTCATATAAACCTTTTGCTTCCGCTTCCATTTTCGCAAAAATTGCATCAGCTTCACCTTTAGCTTGTACTCTGATTCTTTCGGCTTCGGCTTGTGCGTCAATAATGGCTTTTTGTTTTGCAATTTCTGCCGGAATCACCACGTTGGCATTTTGTGTAGAACGTTCTCTTTCGGCACGAGCAGATTCTGCTTTTTGTTCGGCCACATAGGATTCTTCCAATGCTTTTGCTTGTTGCACTTTTTCTGAAGCTAAGGCAATACGCAATGCTTCGGCTTCTTTTTCACGACGGGTTGCATCGGATTGTGCAATGGCAATTTTCGCTTCGTTTTCTCCTTTAATTGCAATTGCATTGGCTTCGGATGTGGCTACACGCGTATCTCTTTGAGCTTCCGCTTTACCAATGCTTTCGTCTTTAAACGCCTCGGCAATACTTACTTCTTTATCTTTATTGGTGATGGCAATTTTCACATCACGATCTCTATGGGTTTCAGCAATTTGTACGTCTTTTTCACGATCGGCCATTGCTTTACCGGTTTCTCCGATTTTTTCTTGCTCAGCCACTGAAATTTTAGCTTCGTTGATGGCTTTGGCAGCAGCTTCTTTCCCTAATGCTTCAATATATCCGGATTCGTCTTTAATATCGGTAACGTTAACGTTGATTAATTTTAAACCGATTTTTTTCAACTCAGAATCCACGTTTTTAGAAATGTTGTCCAAAAATTTATCACGGTCTGAATTAATTTCTTCAATTGTCATAGTTGCAATTACCAAACGCAATTGACCAAAAAGTATATCTTTTGCTAACTCTTGAATTTGCTCCGGCGAAAGTCCTAAAAGACGTTCTGCAGCGGTATTCATGCTATCTGTTTCCGTTGAAATCGCAATCGTAAAACGACACGGAACATCCACACGAATATTTTGTCTGGAAAGAGCATTGGTTAAATTGGCTTCAATTGAAAGCGGTTTTAAATCCAAATACTGATAATCTTGAATTACAGGCCAGATGAAAGCACCACCACCGTGAACACATTTGGCAGAAGAACCACCCGTTTTTCCATAAATTACAAGAATTTTGTCTGAAGGACAGCGTTTGTAACGCGAAACTAAGGTAACGAATAGTACAAAGACAATAAAAACGGCAACTACAATAATAATTAATTGGGTCATAGGGTTAGGATTTAAAGTTTATCAACGATTAAAATATTATTTTCAACACTTTTAATTTTCACGAGGCTTCCGGTCGCTATTTTTTCGGAGGCTTCTGTCATGGCTTGCAATTCGTGAAACGAACCTTTTACACTGATTTGTACTTTGCCAACACCTGATTTTGATTCGGGAATTGTTAAATATACCGTAGCCGTTTGATTGATGGTATTTTCAAATTTAAACGAGTTGTCTTCTCCTAGTTTTAGTATTTGTTTGATAAGGAAAAAGAATAGTCCGATGAATATAATTCCCACAGCAACTGAGAGGATAATCAAAACAGTTTTGTTTTCGATGCTGTCATACAATGAAATACCGGTCCAACTGAAACCTAATAAAAAATTGATGAGGTTTCTAAGTGAAAACAATTCAAAAGGAGCATCTGCCGAATCGTGTCCTTCTGCTATATCAACATCTGCATCTGCACCGCCAAATCCTATAAAAGTTAAAACGGTTTGTAGTAAAAAGAATAAACTTGTTGGCAACGCAATGTACCAGTAGCTTTTTAATAACGGATCTAATCCTTCAAGAAATTCCATAAATTGAGTTTTGGTTTGGTTACAACTTTTATACGTGGACTTTTACAAAAAGTTACAATTATGATTAATTCTCCACCCAATTTGTTAAAATTTCTTTTCCAAAAGGAGTTAAAATACTTTCCGGGTGAAATTGCACGCCTTTAACATCTAAATGTTTGTGTTTGATGGACATGATTTGTTGTTCTTCATCAACCGAAGTTACTTCTAAAACTTCCGGAATTAAATCTGGATCCATGACCCAAGAATGGTATCGTCCTACTTGAATGTTTTTGGGTAAACCATTAAAAAGTTCATCTTCTGAAACAATAGTGATTTCAGAAGATTTCCCATGATGCACTTTGTTTAAATTAAGTAATTTACCACCAAATATTTCAGCTATTGCTTGAAGTCCTAAACAAACACCTAAAATGCTTTTAGAGTTGGAATAAGTTGTAATAACTTGTTTAAGCAATCCGGCATCAGAAGGTAATCCCGGACCGGGTGAAAGCAATATTTTATCGAATTTTTCAAGCTCCTTTAATTCAAATTCATCATTTCTATAGACCGTAACTTGGCAATTCAAATCTTCTAAATAATGAACCAAATTATAGGTAAAACTGTCGTAATTGTCAATGATGACTACTTTTTTCATATGATAAAATTCGAAAGTAAAAATAGAAATAAATTAAGCTATAAAACAAAAAAAATCCCGATACTTTCGCATCAGGATTTAGCAATTTTTCCCATTATTTTTTTAGTAAACTAATGATACGGTTAATTCAAATTCATCGTTGATCGCTTTATCACCTAAGTTGTCAAAAAAGCTTCCTGAACCATACTGAATTCCATATTTAGTTCTATCCACTTTAAATGCAGCTCTGGCTGTTCCGTTTCCGATAGCTAAATCAAAAGTTACCGGTAATGTTTTACCTTTGATAGTTAAATCAGCTGTAACAGTATAAATATCACCGCCTTTAGCAGCAATGGTTTTAAATTCTAAAGTTGACGTAGCAAATTTATCCACACCAAAGAAATCATCGGCTTTCAAATGACCTTCTAGTTTTTCTTTACCTTTACCAGCTTGCAAATCTGCAACAGTTATTGAAGTCATGTTTACTTCAAAAGAGCCTCCTTTTAATTTTTTTCCGTCAAAAACCAATGTTCCTGAGTTAAAATTGATTGTTCCGTCATGTTGTCCGGTTACTTTTTTTCCAATCCACGTGATTTTACTTTTTTCTACGTTGATTTTTTTGTTTTGAGCAGTCGCTGTAAATGTGGTAGCCGCTACGAATAATGCCAAGGTAATTGTTTTTAAATTTTTCATTGATTTCATTGTTTAAGGTTATTGATTATAAATTGATAAATAATTCATTTTTGGGCTTACGCACTTTTGCATAATGTTGTGTGGCATCTTCTTTATGACGATAGCCAATGGTAGCTAGTAGAGAAGCATGTAATCCTAATTCGGGAAATCCTAAAATTTCATTCACTTTTTCCGGCTCAAAACCTTCCATCGGTGTTACATCTATTTTTAATTCTGCCGCTGCATTCATTAAATTCGCTAAAGCCAAGTAAGTTTGTTTAGAGGTCCACACATTGCGTTGTTCTTCCGGTAAACCTGTAATTTTCATTTTCATAAAATCGGCATAGGCTTTCACACTTTCAACAGTAATTCCTCTGGTTTCCGCCATAAGATGGATATAACTGTCAATCTCAGTTTCACCAAAGTTAGTAATATTTGCGAAAACAATCAGCTGTGAAGCATCTACAATTTGGGATTGACCCCATGCAGCAGGCTGAATTTTTGCTCTTAACTCAGGATTTTCGATTATAAATATTTTATACGGTTGTAATCCGTATGAAGAAGTACTCAATTGAATTGCCTCTTTCAATGTTTCTAAATCTTCCGAAGAAATTTTTTTGGACGCATCGAATTTTTTGGTAGCATAACGCCATTTTTGATTGGTAATAAAGTCGCTCATTTTTTTTAAATTAAATCGTTCTGTATTTTTCTAATAAATTGTTCAAATTTTCTAATTCTTCAGGAGATAAATTAAAACTAAATAATTTTTCGTGTGCTTCAATTTTTGGGTCTAATTCAGTTAATAGTTTTAATCCTTTTTCAGTAATGGTGATTTCCATTTTGCGTCTGTTTTGTTCACAAACTTCTCTGTTTACTAAACCTTTTAAAAGTAGTTTATCAACCAATCGGGTTGTGTTGCTTGTTTTAGCAATCATGCGTTCTTGAATGACGCACATGTTGGCAGGCTTTCCTTTTTGCCCACGGAGAATTCGTAACACATTAAATTGTTCAACAGACAAATCAAAGGATTTTAAAATCTCATTAAATGCATCAGCAATCACATTTTGAGTGAACATGATGTTTAACACAGTCCGCTTTTCAATGCTGATGGGTGAATTGGATTTGATGATTTCTTCTATCTTCATTTGTAATTACAAAATTTGTACGTACAAATGTAATTCTATTTTTTAATTGTATATACAAATGTCTATTAAATTTTTGTTAAAGATTTTTAAGAGGGACGAGGAAGGTTTAATTTTATATAATAATCCTTAGACGATGCAAAATTATAAAAGTTGTATAGTTTTAATTATAGTTCATTTTTTTATTACACTGAATGGCTTTACACAGAATAAGCCATTAAAAATATATGAAAAAGATGGAATTACTTTGAAATCCTATAACTTTGATGGATTGCAACCGTTTTTGAATCAAGAGAATGACACCCTTTATGTGATTAATTTTTGGGCAACATGGTGTGTTCCTTGTGTGAAAGAATTACCTCATTTTGAAAAAATGAATAAAAAGTACAAAAAAGAAAAGTTCAAAATGATTTTGGTAAGTTTAGATTTTCCCAAAATGATTGAAAGTCGCGTGATTCCATTTATTAAAAACAAAAATTTACAAGCCGAAGTTGTAGTGCTCAATGATCCCGATGCCAATACTTGGATTGAAAAAGTTGCAAAAGAGTGGTCAGGAGCCATTCCTGCAACAATTATTTATAGAAATGAAAAACGTAAATTTTATGAGCAATCGTTCACAGAAGAAGAATTAGAAACAGAAATAAAATCATTCATCAACTAAAATTAAAACTATGAAAAAGTTTAAAATTGCCCTTTTAGTGCTTGCTGCCGGATTGATAACGGCTTTTAACACAAGTAAATCTGCCGGTTACGAAATTGGTTCGATTGCCACCGATTTTTCCCTAAAAAATGTAGATAATAAAATGGTTTCGTTAAAAGATTATAAAGAAGCCAAGGGCTTTATTGTCATTTTTACCTGCAATCATTGTCCATATGCTATTGCTTATGAAGACAGAATTATTGATTTAGATAAAAAATACAAAAAGTTAGGTTATCCGGTGATTGCCATCAATCCAAATAATCCTGAAAAACAAAAAGACGATAGCTTTGAAAAAATGAAAGTGAGAGCCAAAGAAAAAGGATTCACTTTTCCTTATTTGTTTGATGATGGACAAAAAATTTATCCGCAGTACGGTGCAACCAAAACACCTCATGTTTATGTTTTACAAAAAACAGACAAAGGAAATGTGGTAAAATATATTGGTGCAATCGACGATAATCATAGTGATGAAACAGCTGTTGAACAAAAATATGTTCAAAATGCCGTAGATGCCTTATTAAAAAATCAAGAAGTGAAAGTAAAAACAACCAAAGCGATTGGTTGTTCTATAAAAGCATAAGAAAAGGTTCTAAGTTGCTAAGGTACTAAGGAACTAAGTTAAATTTACTAGATTTGCCTTTTTATAACCTTAACACCTCAGCACCTCAGTACCTTAGAACCTTAGCACCTTAGAACCTTAGTCCTTTAGCACCTTAAAAAATATGAATCTACAACAAGAACAATGGTGGGCCGATGCCCAAAGCGACGAAAACGCCGTTATTTTAGATGTGCGTACACCGGAAGAATTTGAGCGAGGAATTATTCCAAATGCCATCAACATAGATATTTATAAAGGACAAGGCTTTATTTATAGCTTGGAAGAATTAGATAAATCAAAAACTTATTACGTTTATTGCCATGCCGGAAGCCGCAGTGCAAAAGCGTGTCAAGTTATGCAACAACTCGGTTTTGAAAAGACATATAATTTACTCGGAGGTATTTCTGAATGGAACGGACCGGTGGTTGAAGCGAACTAATTTTGTAGAAAATACATTTTTATAACATTTTTTTTCCTATTTTTATAATCCAAAAACAAATAATTTGATGATTATGAAAAAAAATGTAGGCAACACTGATCGCTTTGTTAGGGTAATGTTTGGCATTATTCTGCTAATTCTTTTTATGTCCGGTGCCATTGAAAATAATTTGGTGCAATGGATTGTTTTAGGCGTAAGTTCAATTTTAATCATTACGGCTTTTGCCACATTCTGTCCGCTTTATGCTTTGGTTGGAAAAAGTACCTGCGAAGTGAAGAAAAAGAAATAAATCGCATAATAAATAAAAAATACAACCACGAATTTCGTGGTTTTTTTATGTAAAAAAGTAACAGAAAAACGAAACGATTTCCTATTTTAGCCATTCGATACATTTATATTTATGATTACAGAAGCACAATTTCAAAACGAACTTCAACTCATCATACAAAACGGAATACGAGAAGATATCGGGGAGGGCGATCACAGTTCATTGGCTTGTATTCCTTCTACCGCTCAAGGAAAAGCAAAACTTTTGGTCAAAGACAAAGGAATTATAGCAGGCGTAGAATTTGCAAAAATGATTTTTAACCATGTGGATGCCGATTTAAAAGTAGAAACCTTTATTCAAGATGGAAGTTCAGTAAACTACGGTGACATTGTTTTTCATGTTTCGGGAAGTTCGCAATCGATTTTAAAAGCGGAACGATTGGTACTCAATTCGATCCAACGCATGAGTGCGATTGCCACCAAAACTAAAATGTATGTGGATTTATTGGAAGGAACCTCCACTAAAGTACTAGATACCCGAAAAACTACTCCCGGATTTCGGGCAGCAGAAAAATGGGCGGTAAAAATTGGTGGTGGTGAAAATCATCGCTTTGCCTTGTATGATATGATTATGCTAAAAGACAATCACAATGATTTTGCCGGTGGAATTTCAAAGGCAATTCAAAAGACGAAAGATTATTTATCTGAAAATAAATTGGATTTAAAAATCATTGTTGAAGCTAGAAACCTTGATGAAGTAGAGGAAATTCTCAACAGTGGTGGTGTTTATCGTATTTTATTAGACAATTTTGATTATGAAATGACTAAGGAAGCAGTTGCTTTAATTGGCAACCAATGCCTCACTGAAAGTTCAGGTAACATCAACGAAAAAACCATTCGTCATTATGCAGAATGTGGGGTCAATTACATTTCATCCGGTGCTTTGACGCATTCGGTGTATAATATGGATTTGAGTTTGAAGGCTTTTTGAGGGGGTGGGAGTACTCAGTCGCAGTTTCAGTTTTCAGAAAATCCGTGAAAATCAATTATAACGAAGCTATTAAAATCTTTTGAAAGCAGCGTTTTGCGAAGCAAATCCGTTAAATCCGCGTTCCAAAACAAAAATGTACATAAAATAAATTGACTTAGACAAAAACATGTCATTAGAAATAGAACAAAAACTTGAAAAAATACCGGTCATTAACCACGTAGTTCGGTTAATGAAAAGCATCAAACTGCCCTGGTTAGAAGGTTTGTCATTCTATGATTTAATGGAATTATACATCATCGGAATTGCACAAGGAGCGTTTTCGTATCGTGCCGGAGCCATTGCCTTTAGCTTTTTCATGGCTTTGTTTCCGTTTGCATTGTTTATTTTAAACTTGATTCCGTTTATTCCGATTGAAAATTTTCAAGACGATTTTTTACAATTTGTATCCGAAGGAGTGCCACCCAATACTTTTGAAGCAATTAAAACCATTATTGATGATATTTTAAATAACAGCTACAAAGGACTTCTTTCATCGGGTTTTATTCTTTCCATCTTTCTAATGTCAAACGGAATTAATGCCATTTTAGGAGGATTTGAAACGTCTTATCACATCACTATTTCGCGAAGTTTTATTAGACAATATATTGTTGCATTAGGGATGTCACTTCTTTTTTCAATCATTCTAATTGTAACGGTTGCGGCTATCGTGGTTTCTGAGGTAATTATTCAAAAAATACAACTCCACGAAATGGTTGATGCTAATATTTCCTTGATAGAAATTACCCGTTATGGTTTTGTTATTTTAATGATTTTAATCACAACTTCTTTACTGTTTAAGTTTGGAGCAAAAGAAACCTCAAAGATATCTTTTATTAGTATAGGTTCGGTTTTTACTACTATTTTGATTCTTTTATCTTCGTATGTTTTCGGAATTTATGTTGTAAAATTTGCCAAGTATAACGAACTTTACGGCTCTATCGGAACGCTTTTAATTTTAATGTTTTACATTTGGATTAACTGCATGATTCTGCTACTTGGTTTTGAATTGAATGCCACCATCAACAAGTTAAAAAGGAAAAATCTTTTTGATTAAGTGCTTTTTAATGAATTAATTGCCTGATTATGTTGCACTTCGTCGAAGTTATTTTGCCTTTAGCACTCGATAAAACCTTTACTTATCAAGTTTCGGAAGCTGAGTTTAAGTATATTAAACCCGGTATGCGAATTGCCGTTCCGTTTGGGAAAAGTAAAATGTATACGGCTCTTGCCATCGAAACCCATCAAAATCCGCCCACCTTATACGAGGCCAAAGAAATTCATCAGATTTTAGATGAAAATTCAATTGTAAATGATATACAATTAAAACATTGGCAGTGGATTGCGTCGTATTATATGTGTTCCATCGGAGAGGTTTATCGAGCAGCGTTACCTTCTGGATTTTTGTTGGAAAGTGAGACGGTAATTTCATTAAAGCAAGGTGAATTAGTTGATGAAAAAGCTTTATCCGATGATGAATTTTTAGTATTTGAAGCTCTTCAACACCAAAGTTCTCTAAAAGTGAGTGATGTTATTTCAATTCTCAATAAAAAGAATGTCTTTCCGGTTCTTCAAAAATTAATTGATAAAAAGGTAGTGGCTCTTCAAGAAGAAATGCACGAAACCTATAAACCTAAATTAGTAAGATATATCAAACTTCATCTGAATTACTCCACGGATGAACGTTTGAATGAACTATTGAATTCCATCAAAGCAGAAAAACAAAAAGAACTTTTATTAAGTTATTTTCAGCTAAATGCTACGGAAAAGAAACCAATTTCTGCGAAACAACTAATTGATTTTGCGTCGTCCAACTCCAGTGTATTAAAAAAGTTGATTGAAAAAGAAGTATTTGAAGAATACCACCTCATTCAGGATAGAACAGATTTCAATGAAGCTGAAAATGCTAAACACCTTTCATTAAGTCAATCACAACAAAAAGCTTTGGATGAAATCAAGAACCATTTCGCAACCAAAGATGTTTGTTTATTACACGGAGTGACCTCTAGTGGTAAAACAGAAATCTACAGTAAACTTATTCAAGAAACGATGAAAACCGGCAAGCAGATTTTATTTCTTTTGCCCGAAATTGCACTCACTACGCAATTAGTTTCTCGTTTGCGAAAGTTTTTTGGTAATAAAGTTGCCGTTTTCCATTCCAAATACAGTAACAATGAACGAGTGGAGGTGTGGAATCAGGTTTTGCAAAATTCTACCAAAGCACAAGTGGTTATTGGAGCACGGTCAGCCATGTTTTTACCTTTTTCCGATTTGGGTTTAGTGATTGTGGATGAAGAACACGAACAAAATTTCAAACAAACTGATCCGGCTCCACGTTATCATGCTCGGGATGCCGTGACGGTTTTGGCTAAATTTCATCAAGCAAAAGTGCTTTTGGGTTCGGCCACACCAAGTTTGGAAACCTATTATAATACACAAAGTCAAAAATATGCGTTGGTTGAGCTATTTGAACGGTTCAATAATACGCCCTTGCCGGAGGTTATTTTAGTAGATTTAAAAGACAAGTATTTCCGCAAACAAATGAACGGTCATTTTAGTGATTCGTTGATTGAAGAAATTACTACTGCGTTGTCATTAGGCGAACAAGTAATACTTTTTCAAAACAGAAGAGGGTATGCTCCTTTGTTGGAATGTATGACGTGTGGACACATTCCGCAGTGCCCGAATTGCGATGTGAGTTTAACCTATCATAAATATAAAAACCAACTTCGATGTCATTATTGCGGCCACTCGATTGCCAAACCGACCAATTGTCATCAATGTTCCAGTGTGGATTTAACCACAAAAGGTTTTGGAACGGAGCAAATTGAACTGGAATTGGCTACACTTTTCCCAAACAAAAAAATCCTGCGAATGGATCAAGATACTACAAGAGGAAAATTTGGATATGATACCATTATCGATAAATTCCAAAATCGAGAAGTTGATATTTTGGTTGGCACACAGATGCTTGCCAAAGGTTTGGATTTTGACAATGTAAGTTTGGTTGGGATTTTAAATGCAGATAATATGCTTTATTTTCCAGATTTTAGAGCTTTTGAACGCAGTTATCAAATGATGGCTCAAGTGTCGGGTAGGGCAGGAAGAGCGGAAAAAAGAGGAAAAGTGGTGATTCAAACCTATAATCCAAGCCACAATACGATTCAGCAAGTAACACACAATGATTATAAAGGAATGTTTAAAGAACAATTGTATGAGCGACAAATCTTTAAATATCCGCCTTTTTTCAAGCTTATTAAAATCACACTTCGTCATAAAGAATATGAAAAAGTGAAAGAAAGTTCAATGTGGTTGTACCAAGTATTGAGTCAACATCTCAAAATGCCTGTCTTAGGACCGGAGGAACCTGCTGTGAGCAAAATCAGAAATGAATATATCCGAACAATCGTGATTAAAATTCCGGATACGGTTTCGCCACAAAGCACAAAAAAAACTATCCAGAAAATACTGAATAGTTTTGATGTTATTTCGCAATATAGATCCGTGAAGCTTGTAGTAAATGTTGATTTTGGTTAGGCAATTGCTAAAGCTTTCTTCAAATCGTCTTTTTTGTTCCGGCTTAAAGGAATTTTGGTTACACCAATTTCGGCAAACTTACTATTGAATCGTTCAATTTTATCAATGTTCACGATAAATGATTTGTGTACACGAAGGAATCGGTCTTTAGACAAATCATTTTCAAACGATTTCATGGTAGAAAGAACCAAGTTGCTGTCTTCGTCGGTTACTACTTTTACATAGTCACCATACGCTTCAATCCACTTAATTTTAGAAGTGAATACTTTTAATTTTTTTAGATTACTTTTAATAAAGATGTAATCGCCTTCTTCTTCAGAAACTTCATTTCTCAATTTGTGCATATCGATTGCTCTTTTAACAGCAGAATCGAAACGATCAACAGAAATTGGTTTTTGTAAGTAATCGGTGGCATCATAATCAAAAGCTTTCACGGCATAATCCGCTTTTGAAGTGATAAAAATGATTTGTGGTTTGTTTTTTAAACCATCAAGAAAATCGAAACCATTAATAATGGGCATTTCGATGTCAAGAAAAATAAGGTCAACAGAGTGTATCGACATACAGCTCTTTGCTTCAATAGCGTTAGAGAAATCACCCACAAGATGCAAACTTTGGTGATTATTCACTAACTTGGTGATGATCATTCTTTGGATAGAACTGTCATCGACTACGACACAATTTAGTTTCATAATTCGATTTATTATAGATTTGGTAGAGCAAACGTAGTGCATTTCATCGATAAAAACTAATTTTTTTCGAACTTTTTTACCTTATGTCGATTATTTGTGCATTATACTTGGTTATTAAAATTAAATTCTTACTTTTGCACCCAATTTAACAATTTTAAAGTAAATTATCATGAATCATTATGAAGCTGTTTTCATCTTGAATCCCGTTTTATCTGAACAACAGGTAAAGGAAACAGTAAGCAAATTCGAAGATTTTCTTACGTCCAAAGGGGCACAGATGGTATCAAAAGAGGATTGGGGGCTGAAAAAATTAGCCTACGAAATCCAACACAAGAAAAGTGGTTTTTATCACTTATTCGAATTCAAAGCACCTGCGGAAAGCATCTTAAGTTTTGAAACAGAATTAAGACGTGACGAGAGAATTATGCGTTTCTTAACTGTAAGTTTAGACAAACACGCTATTTCTTGGGCAGAAAGAAGAAGAGAAAAATTAAAAGTTAAAGCGTAATTACTATGTCAACAATCGAGCAATCAGCAAAAGGAAAAAAAGAAGGAGATATCAGATATCTTACTCCTTTGAACATAGATACGAACAAAATCAAAAAATACTGTCGTTTCAAAAAGTCAGGTATTAAATACATTGACTATAAAGATGCAGACTTTTTATTGAAATTCGTAAACGAGCAAGGTAAAATTTTACCAAGACGTTTAACAGGAACTTCTTTAAAATACCAAAGAAAAGTGTCAGTTGCTGTAAAAAGAGCTAGACATTTAGCATTAATGCCTTATGTGGCGGATTTATTAAAATAATCATTAATTAAGTTGTTGTCTCGTTGTTACTCAACGAGACTAACTTCTACAAAAAAGGACATCAACATGGAACTAATCTTAAAACAAGACGTTCAAAATTTAGGTTTTAAAGATGATATCGTAACGGTAAAACCGGGTTACGGCAGAAACTTTTTAATTCCACAAGGATTTGCTGCTCTAGCAACTCCTTCTGCTAAAAAAGTATTAGCTGAAAATTTAAAGCAAAAAGCTCACAAAGAGCAAAAATTAGTGGATGATGCTAAGAAATTAGCAGAGACATTAAAAGCTTTGGATATCAAAATTACTGCAAAAGCAGGTGGTGAAAAATTATTTGGTTCAATTACCAACATCGATATTGTTGAGGCTTTAGAAAAAGCAGGACACGCTATCGATAGAAAATTTGTCACTTCAGGAACTGTAAAAAGAACAGGAAAATACAATGCAACCGTTCGTTTACACAGAAACGTTGTCATTGAATTGCCTTACGAAATTGTTGCCGAGCAATAATCATCAACAACAATAAATATAAAAACCTTGCTTCGGCAGGGTTTTTTTTATTTTGAAAAATACCAACGATTGTAGCTCTTATAATTAGTAACTTGTTTAAATTTGTGCCATGGCTCAATTTATTAAAATTTATTCCGAGAATCCAAACGAAGCGGCTATTGCAAAAGTAGTACGCGTATTAAAAGAGGGTGGGTTGGTTATTTATCCCACTGATACGGTGTATGGTTTGGGATGCGATATTACCAACACCAAAGCTTTGGAACGCATAGCCAAAATAAAAGGGATCAAACTCGAAAAGGCAAATTTTTCGTTCATTTGCCATGATTTAAGTAATCTTTCCGATTATGTTAAACAAATTGATACGCCTACTTTTAAGATTCTAAAACGAACATTGCCCGGACCTTATACATTTATTCTTCCCGGAAATAACAATCTACCAAAAGAATTCAAAAAAAAGAAAACAGTTGGTATTCGTGTTCCGGATAATAACATTGTGCTTGAAATCGTAAAACAACTTGGTAATCCAATAGTATCTACTTCTATTCATGACGACGATGAAGTGTTGGAATATTCTACCGATCCCGAACTCATATTTGAAAAATGGCAAAACCTTGTTGATGTTGTAGTTGATGGTGGCTATGGTGACAATCAACCTTCCACCATTATTGACTTATCGGAAGGTGAACCGGTTGTGATTCGTGAAGGCAAAGGAGATAGTGATATTTTTTAAGTATATATTTTACCATTTTTTAACCGCTTTTAATTTTTAATCCGTTTTATATGAAATTCATCTGCACGCTATTCCTTTCCTTACTTTCTTTACTAGTATTTTCTCAAACAGACAGTACCAAAGTAGCTTTTGTTTCCTATTGGTCTGTAGGCGACAGTTATGATTTTAAAATTACAAAAATTATCAAAAAATGGGACAAGGATAATCAAATGAAAGAAGAAAATCAATCGTATATGGCTAATTTTACGGTTATTGATTCAACGGCAGATTCCTACACCATTCGATGGAGTTATGAAAACGAACTCAAAGACACCTATCAAATTCCTGATGAACTGGCAGAAAAATTTTCTAAGTATTCTGTGACTGAAATTATTTATAAAACCTCAGAAGTTGGAGACTTTGTTGAAGTTGTAAACTGGAAAGAAATCAGTAAAACCATGAAAGACATGTTTAACGATTTGATTTCCGTCTTAGGTAAAGATAACAAAAAGCTTAAAAAACAACTCGAAGAAACGTTACAACCGATGCAAGAAATGTACAGTTCTAAAGAAGGTGTAGAGGGTATAATTTTAAAAGAATTGCAATATTTTCATTACCCAATGGGAGTTGAGTTTGATTATGCCGAACCTTTTTTATATGAAGATGAATTGCCAAATCTTTTGGGCGGTGAACCCATCAAAGGAAAAGGGAAATTAACCTTCAGCAGTGTTGACCATGAAGAAGGCTTTTGCATCATGAAACAAGAGCTAAATTTAGATCCAGAGGATACTAATAAATTAATACGCGATGTTTTCAAAAGAATGAAAATTGAAAATGACCAAGCAGATAAAATGCTTCAAAATGCGATTTTCACAATCAACGATAACAATGTTTTTGAGTATTATTTCAACCCGGGCATACCACATAGAATTGAAACTTTACGTGAGATGAATATTGATATTAATGATACAAAAATGAGACGTACGGAACAATTAATTATCGAGTTGCAGTATGATGAGGAAGAATAGTTTAAATTCTTTTAAAAATCGAAAGGCCATCATTGCTGATGACCCTTCAATAACTATTGGTTTGAAAAATGCTTAGTTTTTAACAAACTTTTGATTAAAACTAAGATCGTTAAGGGTTGTATTTAAAATATACATACCACTGTTTAATTCTGTTATATCAATAGCAGTTGGAGTAGTAACGGTTTTCACTAGTCTTCCACTCAAATCGTATATAGTTGCACTGAAATTTTCATAATCAAATGGGATAGAAAGATTTATAGTTTCTCTAGCTGGATTTGGATACAATGAAATTGTATTAAGGCCAAAACTATCAACACTTAATGGTATTTCCGGTAGAGGAATTAAATCACCACCTGTAGCTAAAGCCACCCACAATCCGAAAGCAGGACCATCGCTGTTTACAGAAGGATCTAGGAAGCCACTAGCTAAAACAGTAATGGCAGCACCATCTAACCCTAAAGTTTGCAATGGAGCTTGGTAAGAAGCTACAGTTACAGTTCCTGTTTCATCACGAACGTCTAATGTGAAATCAAGATTTGGTAATTCTAAATAACCATCAAAATCAGGGAAAGAAATATTATCTACAATTGTTCCCGCCGGTTCAGAAGTTTCTACTACATCTACCGTTGGAGCATCAGGCGAACCATGATTTACCAATACATCAGTGTTTGCAGCATTTGAAGCCGCTTCACGACCTTGAGCAAATACATTGATGGCAAAGTTTGGACCAACTGAATATCCGGTTGGGCTTACGATTCCGTTGGCTACTAAGATATAGGTTTCGCCTTCTTCTAAAGTAGCAGTTAGGTTGTATAAACTTTCAGATGAAGAAGTACTTGTCGACGGAGCTACGTCAATACTTAATTCAACTCCGGCCGGTACATCGATAAATGGAGTGGCCGTTCTAAAAGCAAAATTATCTAACAATAATTCATCATTCACATATACATCCACCAAAGCCGCAGCTAAATCAGGTGAGTTGTGAATAGCTTGTAAACGAGCAGTTGGTGTTTC
>NZ_JBIIVK010000101.1:0-2940 GCF_044339515.1 Flavobacterium sp. | reverse complement strand
GATTATAAATTGGCTTGGGATTTTCAGGAGGCTTTGTTTAAGGAGATTGTCGATTTAAAAATACGAAACAGGCGAGAAGAGGTCAACTTACCAACATCAAATTATTTTTTATTTGTAGAACATCCGCACGTTTATACATTGGGCAAAAGTGGCGATTTGAGTAATTTACTTTTGACCGAAAATCAATTAGCTCAAAAAGGAGCGACGTTTTATAAAATAAACCGAGGCGGTGACATTACGTATCATGGGCCGGGACAAATTGTGGGTTATCCGATTTTGGACTTAGAAAATTTTTTTACAGATATTCATAAGTATCTGCGTTTGTTGGAAGAAAGCATTATTTTGACATTAGCAGAATTTGGTTTGCAAACAGAACGTAGTCCTGGCGAAACAGGAGTTTGGTTAGATGTTGGAACACCTTTTGCCCGAAAAATATGTGCCATGGGCGTTCGGGCTTCCCGATGGGTGACAATGCATGGATTTGCTTTGAATGTAAATGCGGATTTAGGTTATTTTGATAATATTATTCCGTGTGGTATTCGTGGTAAAGCGGTAACTTCTTTGCAAGTAGAGTTAGGTGTTGAAAAAGTCAATGAAGAAGAAGTAAAGTCAAAAATTTTGAAGCATTTTGAATATCTTTTTGCGTGTGAATTTAAATCCGCTGTTTTGGATGGTTCTTTGAATGGAACACGGATTTTATAGATTTAAAAGATTCTCGCGGATTCTTTAATTTGGATTCGCTTTGCTTGAAATGGATTTAGCGGATGGTGTTTTTACTTATTATTTTTTAAGAACACTGATTTAGAAAATTAGTAAAATTTAAAAATCCATTCCGATTGCTATCGGAACTAAAACTCCAATTTCAACTGCTCCGGTAATAATCGAAAGCTTAACCGGTGGTATTTGGTTATCCCATATTTTGCGATAGCTTCTCTGTGTTCTTTGGTCGGGTAACCTTTGTTTTTTTTCCAGTTATACATCGGGAATTCTTCATGAATTTTATTCATATAATCATCTCGATAGGTTTTGGCTAAAATGGAGGCTGCGGCAATGCTCATAAATTTGCTGTCACCTTTTATAATGCAGCTGTAGGGAATGTTATTGATAGGTTTGAAACGATTACCGTCAACAATAATATATTCAGGAGTAGGATTTAACTTCATAATACTTTCTTGCATGGCTTGGATAGAAGCATTGAGAATATTTATTTTATCGATGATAATTGGTTCAAGGTGTGTATAGCTAAACGAAATGGCTTGCTCTTCGATTATTGGTCTTAGATTTTCTCTTGTTTTTTCCGAAAGTTGTTTTGAGTCATTGAGTAATGGAAGCGAAAAGTCTTCTGGTAATATTACTGCTGCTGCTGTGACGGGACCGGCAAGGCAGCCACGACCGGCTTCGTCTGTGCCGGATTCTAATTTGAGAGTTGAGAAAAAACTAATAAGTTTCAAAAAAAGTACTTATTTTAAATAACCACTAAACATTACTAATTGTTAAAAAATAAAATATAATTTTTAAATTTATTAAAATTAATTTAATTTAGCAAAAAAAATAATTATGAAAGTTAAAATTCTTATTTGTTCAATTTTCTTATTTTGTTTTTCAATGTTTTCTAATGCACAAACTAGAGAACAACAAAACAGAATTATCAAGAGCTATAATATTTTTAAGTTAGATTCACTTAAAAATGTTTTTGAATCGAGATTTTATAGTAGAAAAACAGAAGCTATTCAATTTTCGAAAATTAATAATATTCCTGAGCGATTTGTTGATGAAAAAGGCAGCTATCATGAGTTAATGTATATTGAAAATGATCGGCCTATTTATTACAAAACACATAATTCAGGATCGGCAAATACTATCAAGGTTAATAGAATTAATTCAGGAGGTTCTGCAGGATTAAATTTGAATGGTCAAAATATGATTCTAGGTATTTGGGATGGTGGTCCGGTTAGGAGTTCTCATCAAGATCTTGTTGGACGTGTTACTATAATGGATTTAGAAAACTTTGTTATTTCAAATGAAGGTACTTCTCATGCTACTCATGTGGCTGGTACTATGTTAGGTTCTGGATTTGGTAATAACAGTGCTAGAGGAATGGCTTATCAAGCCAATCTTTGGGCAAACACTTTTGCAAATGATGAAGCGGAAGTTATAAGTCAAATTTCTCAAGGTTTATTAGTGTCTAATCACTCGTACGGTATTCCTGCTGAAAATGTCCAACCGAGAGTAAAAGGAGCTTATATCTCTGAATCAAGAGAATGGGATTTGATAATGAATAACGCACCCTATTATCAACCTGTAATTTCTGCAGGAAACGATCGAGGTACGGCAGAAGATACAAAAGGAGGTAGGGATCTTTTAATAGGCAACAAAACTTCAAAAAATTCTATTGTGGTTGCTGCTGTTTCTAATGTTTCAAATTACACTTCACCTGCGTCTGTAATAATGAGTAGTTTTAGTAGTTGGGGTCCCACTGATGATTACAGAATTAAACCAGATATTTCTGCAAAAGGAGTTAATGTTAATTCATTGACATCAGTTAGTGATACCAGCTATGGTTCAAATCAAGGAACGTCAATGGCAGCACCAGCTGTTTCCGGTGCTTTAATATTATTACAACAACATTATAATGAGCTTTATTCTAATTTTATGAGAGCAGCTACTCTAAAGGCTGTTATGATTAATGGTGCTGAAGAAACTGGAGATCATGATGGTCCAGATTATAGTTTTGGATGGGGATTGTTAAATGCTCAAAAAAGTGCGTTGTTAATATCTAATAAAGGTACAAGTTCAATAATTGATGAATTAACGCTAACACAAGGTTCTACATATTCAAGAAATGTTATTTCTAATGGATCGCCTATGAGAATAACGGTAGTTTGGAATGATCCTGCAGGGCCTTTAAGTAATGGAGTAGAAGATGATCCTACTTCGGTT
>NZ_JBIIVK010000075.1:0-12959 GCF_044339515.1 Flavobacterium sp. | reverse complement strand
AGAGCAATTGTCCTTTTTTTAAAGCCTACTTTTTTAAAGCAGATAAAATTAAAATATAAAAAACTGATTTTCAATTTAATAAGAAATAAAAAAGTCCGATTTTAGTTTTTATCGGACATTAATGATTACCATTTTAATAATTAGAAAAACTTATCACTTTCTTTATATTTCTGAAGTCTATTTTATCTTAACTCATCTTTCAAATTTAACTCTTTTCTCTTAAAAATCACCAAACTTTCATAACACTACTTTGCTCGAAACCTTTAAGGCTAATTATTATGAAATGATTTGTGGAAACAAGGCTGTTTTTTCTAACTAACTCTATTCAAATTTAGGTGACTGGGAAATATCTTAAATGACAAATATTTAAAAATGCTTTTTAAAATTGTTTAACAAATTCATTTACAAGTTCTGCATTTGCAACCATTTGATCGCCATAAGCTAAAAAATCTAATTCCCTAAGTATTGCTTTTTGATCTGATTCCTCATTAAAAATTTTAAAACACTCTTTCGATAAAGTTGATTTAGATAGTTTTGGGTCTTTGATAAATTCAGAATAAGTTTTTGACAAAATCATTTTCCCCGGACTAGCTTTTAAGCATTTTAGCACAGGGTCAGTTTGTTTGCTTTTTATTAATTCACTTTGACTATAAACATAGAGTGGCTTTTGTGCTAGTCCTTTAAATTTATCAGCAAATTTTGCTTGGAGTTTCTTTGCAGCTCCATCCCCTAATAAAACCGACATTCTATTTAAGCTCATTATTTTATTAGCTTTTCCCTGATGATAAAGTTGTAATAATATTTCGGCAGCATTTTTTCCTGGTAATTTTGTAAACCAATATAAAAAAGGTGCATTAAAATCTAGTAAAGCTGTTTTTGCCAATAATTCATATACCTCAATATTGAAATTAACGTATTGTCTCTCAGAATATATTCTATAATATAGCTGTGATCCAAGTACGAATTTGGAATCGTTTCTGGCTAATATTTTATTTGCATCAACAATATTGTTAATTTCATCAAAAATTCCATCTTGAAGTTCTTCATATAATAAAGTCCCTTGTGACTGTGATTTATCTCTTGTCAAGTTAACATTATCACCTGAATTAGATACAATAATTTTTTTAGACTCTTTAATTGTGGTTACAACTAATTCATTCTTTTTTGTATTGTCAATTCCAGCAATCAAGTCAGCATTTGTAGTTCTTGTCACGTTTGTCAAATTCATTTTAAAATCTGAAAAAATAGTTTCCTCAATATTTACGTCGTTCAACCTACGAGATGCATTTACGATACTTTGTAAAAATTCTTTTAATTCTAGTGAAGCTTTTGAATTAACAGAATTAGTGGAAATATAATCTACAGGTGAAATCGGACGTTTAAAACCTATTGGTAATAAAATTAAATTTGCTTCCTCACTTAAGTCGACTTTAAAGTGTAATTTTATGAATTTTGAATAAAATATAATTGATTTACTAATCAAAGAAAATAATATTGGATTTAGCTCTTCAAGATAAAAATGAGCGACTTGATTTCGATATTCATATAAAACAATTAAATTTTCAGAAATTGGAATAAAGTCTTTCCCAATTTTATCAACTGTTATATTTAGGCAATTTTCAAACTGTTTTGTCGTACCATCTTTATGAAACAATTTTACCGTTTTATGGTATTTATATAAATATGCTTTTAAAACTAATTCCCAAGAATTTAAAACCAATAACACAACAGTTTCATATCGGTATGCTATTATTGGTTTATTGTGGACTTCAATTGCAGAAAACATTCCTGCAACTGAATTTTTAAGTAAATTTTTTGCAATAGGGGAACGCCTTTTTCTCATAATTATAATTCAAATTCTGCTAAAATACTTATAAGTAAAACCATCTTTTGCTTATTCACAAATATTCAGGTTGAAAAGCGAAAACTACTTTTAATTATAATTTACTATCCAAATATAACAATTTCTGTTAAAATTAACACTCTAATGAAAGGCTTATTTGCACCAACCCCCTAGCCCCGATTGCAATGGAAAGCCTTGTGACGCCAAAGCTGCTTTTTTCTTGCTGACCCAAAGCGACCAAAGGAAGCTCTTGGGGCGGCTTAGAAAAAACAGCTTTGGCAAACAAGCTTGGAATGGAAAGCGGGATGAGCTTCATATAAAATTTTCAAAGAACTTCCTCTTGCAAACATAGGATGACACAATGCTCAATCAGTAGTTTAAAACACTACTCCTTCACCACTTCCACCCATTGCCCCAATGTTCTCGCCGCATACGTGTTGTCATACATCGCTTCGGCTTGCATGCCGGGTAAATAGTAACGACCCAAATACGACGCATTCAACAGCACCCGGAAAGTTCTGGACTCGTTGGCTTTGAGACCAAAATAGAAATTGGTACGGTCGTCGCGAATGTCGATGTGGTCGGCTACGTTTTTGCCAAAACTGCCAAAATCGGTGAAACGCGTGTTTACAATTTCAAATCCGGAGGGTAAAATTTGGGTCAATGCCACGTTTTCCACTCGTTCGTTGGTTTGGTTTCGGATGGTGATTTCAGCAACAAACTCTGTTCCTTGAGTAATTTTAGTTACATTCACCGGTGCTCCGCTTCGGTTTTTGAAAACCAAATTGGTAAACAACTTGCTTTGCATGGCTTTTTCCTGCCCAATGGGCAAAATACCACTCGTGAGCACCCGCACATACAAGGTGTTGGATTGGGTGTTTCTGACCGTAATGGTATTGCTACCTGTTTTGATAGCTAAGTTTCGATTGGCCAACGATTTTGCGGTTTTGATGCTCTCCGGTTTTCCATTAACGGAGTAAGTAATCGCTACCCCTTTTCCGCCGTTTTGTTGAGCAAATTTAGACATGGCATACAAACTATACGCTGTAGTTTGGGTGCTCATCCATTGGTTGGAAGCCATGTTTTTAGCTAAATCAGTGGCCATTTTGAACGCTCTTTGCTTGTTTCCGATTAAAATTAAGGTTTCCAATGCCATTGCTTTATTGCGGTCAGACGAACCGTAATAGTAGTAATCGTTTTGGGTTGTTTCGTCAATTTTACTTTGGTTAAACACACTTTGAGCCGCTTGTTTTTGTCCGGCTAAGGCATACGCAGCCGCTAAACGCAATTTACTTTCGTTGGAAATTCCGGTGGTTTCTCGCAAACGGTTCATCGAAGCCATGTCTGGTGAACCGGCCAAAGCCAACGTATATAAACGATAGGCTTGAGCAAAGTCGTTTCCGTTTTTGGCAAATCGCCATTCTTTGGCTGCTTTTTGTTGGTATCCTATCCATTTGGCTTTGAAATTGAGCGGCAAAACATACCCTTTTTTCTCTGCTTCAATTAGGAAATGACCCACATAAGACGAACTCCAATCGTCGGCATAGTTCTGTCCGTTCCAATACGAGAATCCGCCATTTGAAATTTGGAAACCGCCTAATTTTTGAATGCCGATTTTGATGTTTTTCTGAATTTCGTTTTTACGGTTTTGGTCTAAATCGAAAATATCTGCCAAATACAATTGCGGAAACACACTCGACGTGGTTTGCTCCAAACAACCGTGTGGATACTGAATCAAATACTGCAATCTTCTACTAAAATCGATGGTTGGGAAAGACGAAACTTCCAATTGAGCTTTGTTGCTTCCGGCGACACCAAAGGTAAAAACAGCTATTGTTTTTGAAGCATTGGGTTCTAACACAATATCTGTAAACTCATTCGTTACCGGATTTGGGTTGGTGATATCCAATTCAACTTCATAGGTCGCTTTTTCGTTTCCGGAAGTGGCGATGATTTGCACTTTGGCCAAACCGGTAACACTTCCTACCTCTAAATTGAAATACGCCATTTTTTCATCGGGTTGAGAAAAACTTACACTTTGTGAACTGCTTCCCATCACTCTAACGCCGTTATTGGTTTTGATTTGTACGTTAACCTTTTTTACTTGTGGTTCCATCGCAAAAAGGGTTACTGGTAATGTTACTTTTTCGGAAGGAGAAATTTTTCTCGGCAACGAAGCCAATACCATCAACGGTTTTCGTACCGGAGTGGTTTTTTCAGCTGCACCATAGGCACTCGATTTTACATCGCCTGCCACCACCATCGTACGAACCGAACCGACATAATTTGGCAGCTTGATTTGATGTGTTTTACTTTGTCCTTTTTCCAACTTGAATGGGCCAAGATAAATAACCACCGGTTTAAAGCGATTGGCTTTTTTGGCTTTGCTTCCGCCTAAATCTTCGTCACCACCAATACTGAAAACTTGGTTAATTCTTCCACCATACGCTCCAATAACGTCATCAAAAATATCCCAGGTTTTTACGCCCAATGCTTCACGAGTATAGAAACTGTTCCACGCATTTGGGGTTTTAAAACGGGTTAAATCCAACAAACCATCATCTACAATCGCCAAGGTATAGGTCATCGCTTTGCCAGATTTTTCGCTTACGCGGATACTGGTTTTACTCTCCGGTTTCAAGACTTCCGGCATACTGATTTGTGGTTCTAAAATGGTGTTTTTGTCAATCACTTCAATCGGCACAATTCCGTACAAACGAATCGGTGAATCATTTAAGGTAGAAGCGTGCGGTTGCAATAATGTAATGTGCACAAACACATTCGGAGCCATATCGCCGGTAATTGGAATTTCGACTTTCGTTTCGCCCTTTTGAGTGGTTGCCCAAAGTGTTTTTACAACTCGTGAACCATTTTCCAACGAAATTAACGCTCTTCCTCCGGCACTGGATGGAAAGGAAATTTTGGCTTTTTCGCCTACGGAATAATTCTTTTTATCGGTAGAAAACATCAAAATCGAAGCGTTAGACGAATCGGTATTTCTAGTTTTTCCCGACCAATACGGCCAATCAATCATTACGGTAGAACCGGTGGCATGACCGCCTTCTTCATCCGTTACTCGGATTAAATAACGACCCCATTCATTTTCTTCGTTTTTGAATTGAATGCTGGCTTTGCCACTTGCATTCGTATTTACGGTAAAATTCTTGAACGCTGTGGTGGAATTAGACGACACATAACTGGAAAGGTTATCATAACTTGCGTCCCACCACCAACGCCACTCTACTTTATAAACTTGTACTTTTAGGTTTTGTACCGCTTTTGGATTTCCTTTTTCATCAACGGTTACAATATCATAACGGTTCATTTTTCCGGTTTCTAACAACCCGTATTTATTTGGTTCAGGTGTTTTTAAACCGATATACGTTTGATAAGGTGAAAGTGTCGCCGCCATCACATCGGTACTGAAATCGCCTCCGTTTTCATACACTTTAGTCATCAAACTGGCTTTCAACATTCCGGGTGATTCGCTGCTCACTTTCGGTTGAAAAGTTACTGTTGCTTTTCCTTCGGCATTTACTTTTCCGCTGAAAATATTGGTTTCTTCGGTTTCAAATTGCCGAATCGGATCATCAAAATTGTAATTGGCAAAACCTTTGAAAGTGGTTTTTTGTTGCATGATTTTGGCTTGCATTTCCATTTTGAGGTCTTTTGCCACAGCACCATGCAACCAAGCTACTTCCACTTGACTCGTATTGATTTTTGAGGTGGATAACATCTCAGAATCGAATTTGTTTTTGATTTTTAACCGATTGGGTTTAATCGTTTCAATTTTGATGTTTTTGTAAAAGCGAGCTCCGCCGACACTGATGACCGCTTCCCAACTTCCGGTAGGATGAGCCTCACGAGTAGGAATGATAAATTTATAATGATTGAGTTCATTGTATTTTTGAACGGATTGAAAAGTTAACTTTCCGGTAGGGTCATTCAATTTGAATTTAATCGGATGTGATTTATCCAATTTACTGGCTGCATCATTCAACATAAAACTTAAATACAAAGTATCACCGGGACGCCAAACACCTCTTTCACCATAAATATAACCTTTGAGTCCTTTTTGTAATTTTTCACCGGATACATCAAAATTACTCACGGAGAGCGAATAACCTTCGTCTAATTTCACATAAGTAGCTTGTTTATCTTTGGAAACAATGGCAAAAAAGGCATATTTATCCACTTGAAAAGAAGCCATTCCTTCCGCATTGGTGGTTCCTGAAGCCAACTTTTGTTGTTGAAAATCATACAACTCCACTTTTGCTCCGCTTATTGGTTGTGTAGAAACTATGTTGGTTACCGCCAAAGTATACGAACCATTTTCACCACGTTTGGCAATTACTCCCAAATCGGAAGCCAAAACATTCATGCCAATTGGGCCACGACGGTAATAATCCAATTCGCAAGGATCTTGACTGTCGTACCAATCGTAATCGTCATACCAATAATAATCGTAGTAATCGTCATCGTTGGAACGCACTTCTTCGCTTTCTTCTTCACTATCGGATTCCGATTCCGTTACTGAATTACTGCAACTGTACAAAGAATAACTTTTTTTGAACGACATTTCTACACGATAAATCGCACCGGGTTCAGGGGTGATGATTTTGGATAAATCGATGGCAAATGTGTTCCACTTACTGTAATTGGGTAATTTTTTGTCCAACAAATTAATGGTTTGTTTGGCTACAGGCGAAGCTACTTTTCGCAGGTTTCGCTTACCGTTTAAATTATTATCTTGCAAAAATTGAAGGATGTTGTTTTTGTAAATTTTATACACTTTGACATCCACCGCTTTCAAGTTGGCCGATTCGAAATTGATTTTTAAATTGTTGGAACTCGGCAAAATCGTTCCGTTTTTCACAAAGCGAATATTGGGTTTCATTTCGTTGAACGCCACACGTTGGGAATGCGTTTCTTTCATTTTATAACCTTCGTCGCTTGAAATGCCTTGAAAAACTTCTACTAACAAATCACCTTTAAGTGGTTCACTAAAAAAGACTTTAAGTAAATTACCTTCGATAATAAATTTAGAGGTTTGAGCCAATTCAACCGCCACTAATCCCTGTAAGTCTTGTCCTTTTTTGATCGGGTCAGAAAAATTAATGAACAAGGATTGGTTGTCTTCATCGCCTACTTCCATTCCCACAATTTTAAAATTGTTTTTGCCCGGAATATCATACTCCACACTTCCTTTTTGGTCGATGTTGAACGATTTTCCGTTCCATGAAATAGTGATTTTACTGTCTTCAACTTTACGTTGAATGCTATCAATGATGAATTTGAATTCGGTTTTCGTGCTAAGTGATTTATCGAATTTCAGTTTTAATTTCTTCCCGTCTTGTGTAGCTTCTACCAATTTTGTAGCGGTTTCAAAATCCATCCAGTCACTGGTTTGAATGGTTCCGTTTAAATAATTCAACTCTCGGCTGTACGATTGCAAATCCAAAAGGTTTACTGTAAAATCCTGTTTTACTGTTTTGACAGAAAACTTGAATTCTTCCAACCCTTTTTCCGTTTTGATGAGTTTGGCTAATTTGAAAATAATACGATACTCGGTGTCTTGTTCTAAAGGTTTTTCAGGTACAAAAGCAATAGTGTTGGAGGCCAAAGCTACCATTTTTCCTTTTATACTGGGAGAAATATCAAATAAACCCGCATCAATTTCTTGATTCGGCTGCCATTCTGTTTTGTCAAACGCTAACGTCACCCTGATGTCCGAATGAGCCGATTGCAATCCGGAACTAAAACTAAGGATGTAGTTCTCGTACTTCGAAAAATCAGAGTTAAATTCTTCGGTAGAAACTTTTTTGCCACAAGAGTGTAGCACAACAACCGCAACAAAAAGTTGCATCAAACGTTTGATTGACATTGTTCAAAAAATTAAGAATGGAACGAAATAAAAGAGTGGGTACTTATTTGCAATAACACAAAAAGTATTCCAAATATTGTGTTAAAGTTAATTATTTTTTAAGAAGAATTTTTGGAATAAATTATTTCCGTTTGGAGGCAAAAAAACGCAGCATTAAATCGGCTGCTTCATTAGCTAAAACCCCTGAAAACACTTCTGTTTTCGGGTGAAGTTGGGTACCCATTGTCATAAAACCTCTTTGTTCATCTCTGGCTCCAAAAACGATTTTTGAAATCTGACTCCAATACAACGCACCGGCACACATTTGACAAGGTTCTAACGTAACGTAAAGTGTGCATCCTTTTAAATATTTTCCGCCTAAGAAATTGGCTGCAGATGTAATGGCTTGCATTTCGGCATGAGCCGTCACATCGTGAAGCAATTCGGTTAAATTATGCGTTCGAGCAATGATTTTATTGTCCACCACAATCACGGCACCAACCGGAATTTCACCTTTTTCAAAAGCGGTTTCAGCTTCTTGTAAAGCTTTTTTCATGAAATAGGTGTCGTTGAAAGGATTTTCCATAAAAACAAAAATACAATTTCAATTCGTACATTTGTGCTATGGTTGATAATTTACTGCAACATATCGAATTTCCTTCTGATTTACGCAAACTCAACGTAAATCAATTACCGCAATTGGCCCAAGAATTACGCGACTTTATCATTGATATTGTTTCCGTAAAAGAAGGACATTTAGGTGCGAGTTTAGGTGTGGTAGAATTAACCATTGCTTTGCATTATGTTTTCCATACGCCGGAAGATTTGCTCGTTTGGGATGTTGGTCATCAAGCGTACGGACACAAAATTTTAACCGGAAGAAAATCGATTTTCCCTACCAATCGCCAATTAAATGGCATTTCAGGTTTTCCGAAGCGAAGTGAAAGTGAATATGACGCCTTTGGTGTTGGGCATTCTTCTACTTCTATTTCTGCGGCGTTGGGCATGGCGATTGCTTCTCAATTAAAAGGAGTAGACAAACACCATATTGCAGTGATTGGAGATGCTTCGATTGCTAGCGGCATGGCGTTTGAAGGGTTGAATCATGCGGGAGTAACTGATGCTAATTTACTCGTGATTTTAAACGATAATGCAATTGGAATTGACCCTAGTGTAGGAGCATTGAAAAACTACCTCACCGCCGTGAAAGAAGGTAAAAATCCGAAGGTGAACAACATGATTAAATCGTTGAATTTTGATTATACAGGTCCAATAGACGGACATGATTTGTCGGCATTGATTTCGGAATTGGAACGGTTGAAAAAAGTAAAAGGTCCGAAGTTTTTGCACGTCATCACCACCAAAGGAAAAGGTTTGCAAAAAGCGGAAGAAAACCAAGTAAAATACCATGCTCCGGGAAAATTTGATAAAATTACCGGGGAAATTCATTTAAAAGAAGAAAGCCATTTACCACCAAAATTTCAAGATGTTTTTGGATTGACGTTAGTAGATTTGGCTCAACAAAACGGAAAAATTATCGGCATTACTCCTGCCATGCCAACCGGAAGTTCGCTCAAATTCATGATGGCTATTTTTCCGGAAAGAGCTTTTGATGTAGGCATTGCCGAACAACATGCTGTGACATTATCCGCGGGAATGGCAACACAAGGAATGGTTGTTTTTTGCAACATTTATTCCACTTTTTTGCAACGAGCGTATGACCAAGTGATTCACGATGTGGCGTTACAAAATTTACCGGTTATTTTTTGTTTAGACCGTGCCGGTTTAGTTGGTGAAGATGGAGCCACCCATCACGGCGTTTTTGATTTGGCTTATTTGCGATGCATTCCGAATATGATTATTTTCTCACCCAGAAATGAAATTGAATTGCGAAATATGCTTTACACTGCTCAATTGGGATTAAATCATCCTATCGCCATTCGATATCCGAGAGGAAGAGGTGAAATTGTAGATTGGCAAAAACCGTTTCAAAAAATAGATATTGGAAAAGCTTCTATTTTGAAAAAAGGATCAAAAACGGCCATTTTATCAAATGGTTTTATTGGACGAAATGTAACGTTAGCTTTAGCTGAAATTAATAATGTTACACTTTTTTCACATTATGATTTTTCATTTGTCAAACCGTTGGATGAAGAACTTTTACATTCCATTTTCAAAGAATATGAAAACATCGTAACAATTGAAGACGGGACAATTATTGGCGGATTTGGTTCGGCTATTGCTGAATTCAAATCAAAATACAAGTATAAAAATGACGTTCAAATACTTGGAATTCCTGACCAATTTATTGAACAAGGAACCGTTGAAGAGCTACAACGTTTTAGTGAAATAAATGTGAAAAGTTTAGTTTCAATTTTGTCAACTTACCGAAAATAGTGATTTTTGTTGTTTCTATCAACTGTTTATAAATAAAAATGAGAGGGTTTTTTCTTTTATTCCTACTTTCATGTGGTCAATATATCAAAGCTCAAACACTTGTTACTGAAAGCGACACAATTCCACGAGACACAACTTATTGGACAAAAAAGAACATCACCGGTTTGGACTTTAGTCAAATTGCTTTCATGAATTGGAATGCCGGTGGAAATAGTTCAGTATCCGGATTATTGAAAGGAGATTTTTCTCGAAAATATGTTCGAGGGAATGTCATTTGGAATAATGAAATGTCACTTCGATATGGTGTCAATAAACAAGAAGGCCGGGAACTGAGAAAAACAGACGATGCTTTTTCAATACTTTCCAATTACGGATATAAAAAAGACCCGATTTCAAACTGGTATTATTCTGCCCGATTTAGTTTTAACACACAGTTTACTGATGGATATGCCTATCCAAACACAGAAGATCCCATTTCAAGATTATTTGCTCCGGCATACCTTTTTTTGGGTGTAGGATCTGAATATAATTTGAAGGATTTGAATATGAACTTTTATTTCTCTCCCTTAACCGTTAAAACAACTCTTGTTTTAGATCAACGCTTAGCTGATTTAGGCTCTTTTGGTGTTTCGAAAGCGATTTATGACGGAGATGGTAATTTATTACGAAGAGGTAGAAAATCCAGAACAGAATTCGGTCTGCTTTTTAACAGTTATTGGAAAAAAGAATTCTATAAAAATATGTTTTTTGAAAATAGACTTTCCTTGTATTCTGATTATATCAACAACTTTGGAAATGTAGATGTTGATTGGCAACTAAATGTAGACTTAGTTGTTAATCAGTATGTTAAAGCCAATGTAGGCATTCATATGATTTATGATGATGATATTAAAGCCAAAGAGGAAGTTGCGGGAGAACAAGTGATTGTTGGTCCAAAATTACAACTAAAACAAGCATTAGGAATTGGTGTAACTTATGCTTTTTAGCTATTATTAGAAGAAATAATTTTATTCAACAAAACTGCATTTCCATCAGTTAACAAGGAAATAAAGTGTGAAATATGTAGTAATCGTTCGTATAGATTTGCTTTTTCTACTTGGTATTTTTCCGGTAATAGTTTCAATAATAATTGATCATAATTTGACATTTTTCCTTCGTGCTTGTTGTTAAATGCTGTAATAAATTTATCCAACAAGTTATTGATGATATGATAACCTGTAATTTCTTTTTGAATGACCTCCTGACTTTGGTAGATCTTCTTTACACTCAATTTAATGATGTCATCCATTTGAGCTTTATACTTACTTTTATCGGTTAAAGCAAAAGGAAATTTTCCTTGTAAAATAGCCTCTTCATTTTCAATGAAAATTCGAACAGCATCATTGATTAAACTTCCAATCGCCAATGCTCTTAGATAACTGATTCTGTCTTCTTTGGTTGTCAACGAATTGTATTTAGAAGCATCAATGCTGTCTTTTACTAATTTAATTAAATATTCCAAGGCGAAATCTTCATCTACTAAGCCTAAATTAATTCCGTCTTCAAAGTCGATAATGGTGTAACAAATATCGTCTGCAGCCTCTACTAAATAGGCTAGCGGATGTCGTTCATAGCCTAAGTCTTCTCCTGATTTATTTGGAATTAAGCCTAATTCCTCAGCCACTTCTTTAAAAAAAACTTTGTCTTGTTGAAAGAATCCGTACTTTTTGTCGGCAATGGCATTGGTTGGTTTTTTAGGTAAACTTTCTTTGGGATATTTCATAAAGGCTCCTAAAGTGGCATATGAAATTCTAAGTCCTCCTTCAATACCGGCTCTACTACCAGTAAGCACCGAGAAACCGTTTGCATTCCCTTCAAAATCGATTAAATCTTGCCATTCTTTGGCAGTAAGTTGGTCTTTGTATTGCTTACCGTTTCCGGTTTTAAAATACTCGCCAATGGCTTTTTCTCCAGAATGTCCGAAAGGTGGATTTCCAATGTCGTGAGCCAAACAAGCGGCTGCAACGATAGCTCCAAAATCGTTCATATGAAAACCGTGAGCTTCTTTGAGATAGGGATATTTTTCGATGATTTTTCTTCCCACTAATCGTCCAATTGAGCGACCCACCACGGAAACTTCCAAACTATGTGTCAAACGTGTGTGAACAAAATCAGTTTTTGAAAGCGGAATAACTTGTGTTTTATCTTGCAGACTTCGAAACGCTGCCGAAAAAATAATTCGGTCATAATCTACTTCAAAGCCCAAACGGGTGTCGTCTTGTTCTGAACGTAAACGTTTGCCTGTATCGCCTTGACGTTTGAGTGATAAAAGTTGTTCCCAATTCATCATAAAACTGCAAATTTTAGATTTATTATTTATCGTTTGCCAAAAAGAAATTCTTAGATTTTTTCGGGTATTGATTGTAGCTAATATCGCTCGGATTTTCAATTACCGATTTGATATTGACTAAATCGCCGAGTTTGAAGTTGGATTCGGTGTATTTAAAATCTAACAAATATTCGCCACAGAAATAGTTCCCTTTTTCATCTTTTTCGATGATGCCGGTGTAGATTCCTTTTTTATCTTTTGACATGATTGTTGAATTGATTTTCAAATGTACGAATTGAAAGTTGAATTAGGAAGAAATTGAATGAAATTGGTTCCGAAGGCGGTTTTAGCCGCCATTGAAATGGAAAGCCTTGTGAAGCAAAAGCTGATTTTTTCTTACTGACCCAATGCGACCAAAGGTCCTCCCGATAGCTCCTATGTTTGCAAAATAAAGTTGATATTATAAATTTGAAGAAATAAAGTGAAAAGAAAGAGAGTATACTGATGGCTAAATAACTCTTGAAGTATATTGTCCGATAGATATTACC
>NZ_JBIIVK010000074.1:0-13230 GCF_044339515.1 Flavobacterium sp. | reverse complement strand
AGCTTGCTTTAATAGCAGTTGTAAATAAACTAATAAAACAAGCTTATGCGATTGCTACAAAAAAAGAATATTATTCAGTATATAATTAACTAAAATAAATTTGGAAATAAACACAGTTCATTTCGACGCAGGAGAAATCACATAAAGTATATACAAATTATAATTTTCCGTATATTTGATTATGATAATGTACAAATTCAATGAAAAAAACAGCTTCACTACTTTTTATACTTGCTCTCATTATTTCCTGCCAACAAAAATCTACTTTTTCAGAAGTAGAAAAAGCCAACTGGTTTTTAGGTCGATGGGAAAACAAAACGCCTGATGGAATTTTCTCCGAAGAATGGAAAATAGAAAATGACTCTGTTTTGGTAGGTGAAAGTTATTTCATCAATGGAAAAGATACGTTATTTGCCGAAACTGTTCGATTGGAACAACAAGAGAATGACTTATTTTACATCGTATCCGTTCCCAATCAAAATAAAGAAAAGCCGGTAGCTTTTAAATTAACTTCTTCCACTTCGGATTATTTAGTTTTTGAAAATCCCACACACGATTTTCCTAAAAAAATCACCTACAAATTAGTCAACAAAGACAGTTTGTATGCAGAAATTAGTGGTGATGGGAAAAAACAAGGTTTTCCGTTTAAGAAAGCAGACTAATTTTTGTCGTGAAAAGTTAACGATTGTTCCATGCATGGTTATGAAATTATGCTTAAATTTGACTGTATTCAAACTATTACGTCATGGAAACTTCAAAAAGATTTAATGAAGCTGTCAATAAATTGTATAAAGCTTTTCACGAAGACAACTTAAAACCTTTATCGTTTCAGCATTGTGCAGTAGGAACGATTTTAGACCACAAAACGTACTGGAAAGAGTTTTCAGATGCCAATGGCAGTTTGAATTTGAACTATGTTGGATTGGTTCACCAACGATTGGAAAGAAAATTCAATGGTTATTCCCCATTGGAACTATTGGAAATTGAAAAAGCTTTCTTGCAAGCCTGTGGATATCAATTGCCACTTCATCACAGTACTTTTTCCTCAAAAAAGGAAAGCAAAGAAGTATTATTTAAAGGTTTAGAAGCGGTCATTGCTCAACTTTGCATTTTTGATCATATCCCTAATGTGATGGATTGTAGTAAGTTGTTTGATTATGATGAAAAGGAGTTTAATTCTTCAATACAAACAAAGAATCAAGATTTTGTGGGTGTTTGATAGTTCAAGATTTGCTGATTTTTGATTGGTGAGTTGGTGGTTTTTTTATTGAGAATTTGAGGGTATTTTCTATATTTGGGAAACATTAACCAATCAATTACATAACCGAATTAATGATAATTTTAGAAATATCATAGTTTTAATCTCCTTTAAAGATGAAGTATTTTAATTTACTTTTCATAGTTTTGATAGCAATAAGTTGTAATTCAAACCAGAAAAAAATAAATAAAGAAATAATGGAAGAAAATAGATTTGTGAGAGTTGATGATAATTTAGCACTTGGAACTTCGTTAATTCTAAATAGAGAAATGAAAAATCCAAATTCAATGATAGGAGATTTTCTATCTAGGATATGGAGAATTTACGGAGAACCGAAAAACGTTAATTATGAAGGATTTGTATATACTTTCAAGGATACTAAAACAGGTTTACTATTTACTGCATATTCAGCAGGAAGTGGACCAGCTTATGGAGGAAAATATGAAGAAAGTGAAAAATTAATTCCGGTAATAAAATCATTTGACGAAATGCTTGATTCCACAACTCCAGCAGATTGTGAATTACAATTTGAAACTGATTTTGGAACTATGAAAAGTGGAGCAAAGAATGGAACACCTTATGATATAATTGAAGAAGAATAAACTTTTCAAATGCGTTACATATTTATTTTCCTTATCACTTCTTTCTCTTTTGGTCAATCTAAGCCAAAAGATTTGACTGAATTGGAATTATTACATCATTATGGAATTATGCATGTTTCAACCTGCGATTACTCAAATGGTATAAGTGATTTAGAAGTGTTTTGTTGTAATACAGATATGATGATAAAGACTTCTAGTAATAATGAAGATGTTGTTAAAAATTTGTATAAAATTATTTTCGAAGCTAAAAAATGGGAAAAAAGGGAAATTGATTATAAAAGTTATTTTGGTAATGGATATATAGAAAATCGATATATAATTACTTATAACTCATTTCAAGACACTATTTATACCTCCAAGCATAATAGGACTATTATTTTTAAGGGAGGTTTATTTGAATACATAGATAAAAAGCAAGAAATAAATAAAGCCCTGGATAATGAATTAAAGTCATTTCTAACTTTTAATTATATAGAGAAAAAAGCCATTGTCGAAAATCTTAAAAATGACAGTATCGATGTTTCTTCGGTTTTATTGAATAATAAAAATTTATACAAAATTAAAAGCAGTGACTTTGAAAATAGTTTTAATCAATTTACTGATTATACTATAAATAATACAATACCAAATTTTCCCAATCAACAAATTTCAATTGAGAAAACATATCGATACTTTGGTTCAGAATTTTATTTTCGTGATGAAGAAAAATTGGATTATTTTTCAATTAAAAACAATTTTGATGGAGATATAATAGAAATAACAATAAACAATATTAAGTGTCAAATTGGAGATTCTTTAGAGAAATACAAACTCCTATTTAAGAATTCTATTCTCAAAGAGAAAGAATCACAAAAACTTTATAACACAATCAAATATGAAAACTTTGATTTTTTTATTCAATTTAAAGAAAACAAGGGTTATCTACTTTTGGTGTTTTCAAAAAATGAAGAGTTAGTGGAAATTAATGTTTCTTATAATTAAAAAAACTTTTAAAAAATAAAACTTAAAAAAAAACATTGTGCTTAAACAAGTTCAAAAAAAATCCCAACTTTCATCGGGATTCTCTATTTTCTATATTCTATTCTCTATATTCTCACCCTTTCACCGGAATATTCTCCAAAATCTCCAACACAAATTTCCAATATTTTTGTGCCGATGAAATCGAGGCACGTTCATCAGGAGAGTGAGCTCCGTGAATCGTTGGGCCAAACGAAATCATATCCATGTTGGGGTAATTCGTTCCTAAAATTCCACATTCTAAACCTGCATGACAAGCTACAACATTGGGTTTTGTTCCGTTTTGCTTTTCGTAAATGTTCACTAAAACATCTAAGATGGGTGAATTTACATTCGGTGTCCAACCCGGATAACTGCCACTAAAAGTCACTTCGCAACCCATTAACTCAAAGGCTGAACGCAAGGCATTCGCTAAATCAAATTTAGACGTTTCCACCGAAGAACGGGTTAAACATTGAACTGTTATTGTTCCTTCTTTTACAGTAACTTTTGCAATATTATTTGAGGTTTCCACCAAATCTTCCATGTCGGCACTCATGCGATATACACCGTTGTGAGCCGCATAAATCGCACGAATCAAGCCTTCTTGAACGCCTAACTCCATTACTTTTTCCGGTAATTCGGTTGCGTTGATTTCAATGGTTAAATTCGGTTCAGTGGTTTTGAATTCAGTTTTGATATTATCAATTATGTTTTGTATATCCAATTGAAATGCACCTTCATAAATAGCCGAAATAATCACTTTTGCCACACTCTCTCTCGGAATGGCGTTGCGTAAACTTCCACCATTAATTTCTGCAATTTGCAAACCGAAATTCTCAAAACCATCAAACAACAAACGGTTCATGATTTTGTTGGCATTACCCAAACCTTTGTGAATATCCATCCCGGAATGACCTCCTTTTAAACCTTTTACGGTAATGATGAAAGCCAACGAATTTTCAGGAGTTTCTTCTTCTTGATAACTTCGGGTTGCGGTTACATCTACACCACCGGCACAACCAATATCAATTTCATCATCTTCTTCGGTATCTAAATTCAAGAGAATTTCTCCGTTCAACAAACCACCTTTTAATCCCATTGCTCCGGTCATGCCGGTTTCTTCGTCAATGGTAAAAAGGGCTTCAATGGCCGGATGCGGAATGTCTTTGCTTTCTAAAATCGCCATGATAGTCGCTACTCCTAAACCGTTGTCGGCTCCAAGAGTAGTTCCTTTGGCACGAACCCAATCGCCATCCACATACATTTCAATTCCTTGCGTGTCAAAGTCGAAAGTCGTATCGTTATTTTTTTGATGCACCATGTCTAAATGCGACTGCATCACGATGGTTTTTCTGTTTTCTAATCCTGCAGTGGCCGGTTTTTTGATGATGACGTTTCCGACGGCATCTTTCATGGTTTCTAAGCCTAATTGCTTACCGAAATCCATCATAAAGGCAATTACACGTTCTTCTTTTTTAGACGGACGAGGAACAGCGTTTAGGTCGGCGAATTTATTCCAAAGGGCTTTGGGTGCTAGGTTTCTGATTTCTTGATTCATTTTTTTTTGAGTTGCTGAGATTCTGAGATACTGAGTTGCTGAGTTTTTTCAGCAAAGCAAAGTTACAAAGAAATTGAACGAATAACAGAATTGGGAAATGTAAAGTTTTTAAAAAATAAGGAAAAATAAAATTTAAGCGATATGCTTTTCGAAGAGTTTTTTAGCATCCTTGGTTGAAACCTTGCCAACACATTCATTTTTGTGAATGCATAAAACTGGAGCTTGTTTGCACATGCCTTGGCATTTCATTTTTTCAAAGGCAACCGTTTCTTTCAAACCATTGTCTTTGACTAAATCCTTAAGACAATCTTTGATTTCTTTATTGTATTTACAGCATTTTTTGCCGTCGCAGAAATAAATTACTTTTTCAGATTTTTTTGCTTTTCCCATGATTGAAAAATGATGTCACAAAAGTAAAAATATTATTCTTATTTATTCTAAATAAAGAAGTTAATTTTTTTTGGATTATTAGATTATTGGATTTTTAGAATGAAAGACTGAATGTAATAAGGATTGTTCGATTATTGGATTATTAGAATGAAAGACTGGATGGAAAAGGATTGTTAGATTATTGGATTACTAGAATTAAAGACTAGGCGGAAATCTAAAAATCTAAAAATCGAACAATCTAAAAATCCAACAATCGAACAATCCAAAAACCCTATCTTTACACCGATGATTCATAAAAAATACATCCTACCACTTTTGCTTTTGATACAAATCATTGTATTAAAAATCGCTTCATTATTTCCAAACTTTATTGAAGAGTATTACAGTAACGGAATCTATCCTGTCATCTCGAAAATTTCGAGAACCACTTTTGGATTTACGTCGGTTTCCATTGGTGATATTATTTACGGTATCGTTTTGTTTTTGGTTTTCAGATGGTTTTGGAAAGTGCGAAAAACATGGAAAATCAGTTGGAAAGACAATATTTTGAAAGTATTGAGTTTTGCATCTGTTTTTTATTTTTTGTTTCATTTTTTATGGGCAACCAATTATCATCGCATTCCAATGTACGAAAAACTGGAAATTGACAAAGAATATTCTACTGCAGAATTAGAAGCCTTTACCCTAAAAATGATTGAAAAAACGAACGCTATTCAGCAACAAATTACGAAAAATGATTCTGTGAAAGTGGTTGTTCCCTACTCTACTCAGGAAATTTTTGAGTTGAGTGTGAAAAGTTATACATCGGTTGAAAAAGAATTTTCTTTTTTAAAATATGAAAAACCAAGCATCAAACCATCATTAATTAGTGTTCCGTTAAGTTATATGGGATTTGGAGGTTATTTGAATCCATTTACCAATGAAGCCCAAGTGAATGATTGTTTGCCGAAGTATAATTTTCCAACTACTACGTTACACGAAATGGCTCATCAAATTGGATATGCCAGCGAAAGCGAAGCCAATTTTATCGGGTTTTTAGCTTCTATAAAAAGTGATGATATTTATTTTCAATTTTCCGGTTATAGTTTTGCTGTGAAACATTGTCTGCGAAATTTAGAACGCATAGAAGAAGGGCGAAGTGAAAAATTTCTTCCGTTACTCAATCCGGGAATTCTCAAAAACTTTGAAGAAAGCAAACAATTTCATGAAGAATACGAAACGTTTTTGGAACCGATTTTTAAAACCTTTTACGACAACTTCTTAAAATTCAATCAACAAAAAGACGGTTTGGAAGGCTATAGCAAGTTTGTAGGATTAATGATTGGTACCGAAAATAAAAAATAATTAATATAAAATATCATTAAATTTCTTTTCTAATTCTTCACTAACATTTAATAAACTAACAGTATTTTTATTAAAAAATTCATCTGTTTCTATATAAATTGTTCCTTTTTCTTCAATTATTTTATTTACAAATGATGGAAGTTTAAAGATTAATGTTCTATTGACAAAATTTAATAATTTATCATCCTTAATTATTTCATCGTATTTAAATTCTTTAATTCCATTAAACACAATAACATTTTCTAAAACTCTTTGAAATTCCATATTACAAAATTTAAATTATTAAAATATTTTTACAAAATTTCGTTTATTATCATACACCACAATATTCCAACCATCTTTAATAGCACCAAAATCATTTTGAGCAATGTAAATAATTTTAATTTTGGAATCTCCACTTTTTTCATCAAATATTAAAGATATTTCTTTGGGTAAATAAGTATATTTATTTTTCATTGTGAGCATTACCCTAAAATTTGCTTCTTGTACAACATCTTCATATTTCTTGTATAAAGATTTAATGTCATTTTCAATATTAAGATTATTATAAATTGTAAATTTTACAGAATGAAATCTTTCATCTGCATCTTTAACATTTATTGTTGTATCCTTTACGACATTATTTCTCTCATTTGAAGAAACTGTTGGATAGTAATCATTTTTTACTGGAATTTCAAAACTAACATCTTCAAAAGTACATTTAAAAAATATTCTAAAATCATTTGAAAAATCTTGTTTTACTTCAACAATTTTTGATCCTAATTTGAATTGAACAATATTATAATTAGAAAGTTTTTCATATAACTCTTTATTTATTTCAAGATAAGAGGACAAACTATAATTCATATTAGAATATTTACAATCAATTTTATTATTATCAAACCTTAGGATTTCATTATTTGACAACTTAATGTATAAACCTTTCTTATTTCCTGAACAAGTATAGTCATCAACTCTAAACCAAATAAATTTATCATCGTAGTTTTTACCAATTTTTCTATAGATTTCAATATTTCTTTTTAAAATATTTCCTGGTAATTTATATTGTTTTGTTTGTTCAAATTCATCTTCAACAATAATTAAATCGTTACAAGTTCCCTTTCCTAACTTATATTTTTTATTAGAATCTTTTTCTAAGCTTTGTGAGTGCATTTGAGAGGAAAAAAACAAAACTAAAATGATTATATATTTCATTATAAATAATTTGAATGTTGATACTCCAAAAATAATCAATAAAATCAACTAATTATGGTTTGAATGTAATTTCTTCCTAAATCACAATTCATCCGTCACAAAAGAAGTCACATCTTTCTTTTTAAACGGACGGATAATCAATCGTCCTTCGCGGTCTAAACGGATGTAATTGTAAATCCAATTGGTTAGTACAACGGCTTTATTTTTAAATCCGATTAAGGAAAATAAGTGCACAAAAATCCAAACAAACCATGCAAACACACCACTAAAATGAAACTTTGGTAAATCCACCACAGCTTTGTTTCTACCAATGGTTGCCATTGAACCTTTGTCATTATAAACAAACGGTTTGAGTGACTGTTTATAAATTTTCTTTACGATGTTTTCGCCTAACCACTTTCCTTGTTGCATCGCCGGTTGTGCCATCATGGGGTGACCTTTTGGGTTTTGTTCAGAAAGCATCGCCGCAATATCTCCGATAGCAAAAATGTTATCGTAACCTTCCACTTGATTGAACTTATTTACTTTTAAACGTTCTGCTCTTGGAATAATGGCATTGGAATCAATTCCGGCCGGTAAAGCACCTTGTACACCGGCTGTCCAAATGACGGTCGCTGAATTAAATGTTAAATCGGTATTGGTTGTTACAGTTGTGCCATCATAGCCAGTAACGCGAACGTTTTTCCAAACATTAACCCCTAAATGAATGAGAAAATCTTCTGCCTCTTGGGAAGATTTTTCACTCATGGAATCCAAAATTCTATCACTGGATTGAATGAGGTTGATTTGCATTTTTCGCACATCCAAATCGGGATAATCTTTGGGCAGAATGGCTTTTTTCATTTCGGCCAAAGCTCCGGCTAATTCTACTCCGGTTGGTCCGCCACCAACAAGTACGAAATTAATTAAACTATGTCGGTCGTGAATATCGTTCGTCAGCAATGCTTGCTCAAAATTTTCGAGAATCAAACTGCGAATGTTGAGCGATTGCGGAATAGTTTTCATCGCCACGCTATTGCGTTCGATTTCTTTGTTGCCAAAAAAATTAGTTTTAGAACCGGTAGCAATAACTAAATAATCATACCTCAATTCACCAATATCAGCCAAAACTTTTTGGTTTTGGGTATCAATTTCATTCACGAAACCCAAACGAAAGTAAAAATTTTGATATTCCTGCACCACTTTTCGGATGGGGTAAGCAATGGAACCGGCTTCGAGTCCGCCTGTGGCCACTTGATACAAAAGGGGTTGAAACGTATGATAATTGTGTTTGTCGATTAATACGACTTGCACACGTTTATTTTTTAGACTTTTGGCGAAAGCAATTCCGGCAAATCCGCCACCGATAATGACGATTCTGGGAAGATTGGTATTTGGGATATTCATAGTTTTGAGTTACTGAGTTGCTGAGTTACTAAGCTACTGAGATTTTGTGTCACAAAGATAGTGGTTTTAACATTTGATGAATTATTCATTTTTTTGAATAGTAGGAATTTAACTGAATTTTATCATTTTTTGGGTTTGTGATTTTGCACGAAGAAGACATGGCACGAAGTATCTGAAAACCTGATACCTGATACCTGAAACCTGAAACCTGAAACCTGAAACCTGAAACCTGAAACTTGAAACCTGACAACGGAAATAGCCCCGATAGCAGTGGAAAGCCTTTTGCAGGATTGTTGCATTTTTTCTTGGCAAAAAAAAGCGACCAGAGGAAGCTCTTTTTTTGACTTAGAAAAAAGCAACAAGACAAAAAAGCTTGGAACGGATAGCGGGAGTGGCTTCTGAAAAAAATGCTATCTTGTAACAAATTTCACCATCCGACTACTAACACAGCATGAGTAATTCACTGGAGCAATCTTTTGTTACACAATTAAAGGAAAATCAGAACATCGTTCACAAGATTTGTCGTTTGTATACGTCTGGTGAAGATGCTCACAATGATTTATTCCAAGAAATTACGATTCAGTTGTGGAAGGCCTATCCGAAGTTTAGAGGCGACTCCAAATTTTCTACTTGGGCGTATCGTGTTGGGTTAAATACTGCAATTACATTGTATCGAAAAAGTACCCGAACGATTGCTACCACCGATATGGAAGGCAAAAAACAGTTCATTGCTCCTGATGATTATAATTTTGAAGAAGAAGAACAAATAAAACTATTATACAAAGCCGTTCAGCAGTTAAATGACATTGAAAAAGCCTTAGTGTTTATGTATTTGGAAGACAAAGATTATGAAGAAATTGCTGAAACATTGGGAATCAGCGAAGTAAATGCACGAGTGAAAATGAACAGAATTAAAGGAAAATTAAAAAAAATCGTTAATCCATAAGTATATGACTGAGGAATTGGATTTATTAAAAAAAGCTTGGAAAAATGACGCACATGTATATGAGCAAGTGACGGAAAACCAAATTTATAAAATGATTCACAAACGATCATCTTCCATTGTGAAATGGATTTTGATGATTAGCATTGCCGAATTGATTTTATGGGCAGGAATTAGTTTGTTTACAGTGGATGATAATTATCTGAAAACCTTAGAAATGTATCATATTGCCACTTTATTCAAAATTTTGGGAGTTGTTAACTACATTATAGTTTTTATTTTCATTTTCATTTTTTATAAAAACTTCAAAACGATTTCAACAACCGATACGGTAAAAAAACTGATGAGTTCAATTATAAAAACACGAAAAACAGTTCAGTACTACATTTGGTACAATTTAGCTATGTTTGCTGTAATTTTTATAATAGTGGTTATTTCACAAATCACCTATGATCCAAACATAAATTCCGTTTTCGAAAATGCAAAAGACAGTAACCCACAAGCCTTTTGGATTGTTATTGGATTAACATACTTTGTTTTATTTGCTGTAACGTTCGGATTGTTTTGGTTATTCTACCGATTGATTTATGGTTTCTTAATGAGAAGATTGCACAAAAACTATGAAGAATTAAAGAAAATGGATTTTTAATATTCCCACATTCTCTTTTTGTCTAGCTCTTTTTGTTCTTCCAATACTTCAACCGGAATTACTTTAAGTAATGAAGGGTGTTGTTCGATGGCAAACTCAATTTTTTCAACGATTTCTTCTATGGATTCATTATCGTAATCAATTTGTAGGGGCTCTTTGATTACCATCGATTGAAGTATTCCTTTTTTCTTAATACGAAGTCCTTTACGGTCAAAAGAACGTCTAAATCCGTCAATAACGATGGGAACCACAATAGGTTTGTGTTGTTTTATGATATGTGCTGTTCCTTTTCTAACAGGCTTAAACGACCTCGTAGTACCTTGAGGAAAAGTAATTACCCAACCATCATTCAAGGCTATTTTTATATTTTCAGTATCATTAGGATTAACTTCTCGTTGAATATCTTTTCCTTTTGAACGCCAAGTACGTTCAACAGTGATAGCTCCTGCATAAGCTAAAATCCTGGGAAGCAAACCTTCTTTCATGGTTTCACTGGCAGCAACATAATATATGTTCAACTTCGGATTCCATAAATAACCTACATTTTTAATGTTATCTTCACGACCGCTCAAACTTGCATTAAACACATGAAACATGGCTACCACATCAGCAAAATAAGTTTGATGATTGGAAATAAATAAAACGCCTGTTTCTGGAAGATTTTTAATTATTTCCGACCCTTCGATATGCATTTCATTAAATCCACGGTAACGTTGATGCGTCATGGCTCCAAAAATGCGAATGAGCCACTTTTTTAAAAACAGAATATGTCCGAAAGGATTTCTTTTAAACAATCCCATAGTTAGTCTTTTGTTGGAAAAATTGATTGCGAATTTATAAAAATCTAATCAATTAAAGTACCATTTTAATAGTTTCTTTTAACTCACTCATCATCATCGCTGTAGCACCCCAAACAATGTGTTCTTTTACTAAAAAAGCTGGAACATCAATTTCGTTGGCATACGAAGTGGTTAATTTTCTCATCACCACATTATTATCATCCAAAAAATCGCGTAACGACAATTCAATTATGCCGGCCACTTCATCTTCTTGAATTACGAATTCCAATTCTCTTTTACTTATTCCCAAAAAAGGGGAAACCAAAAAATTACTAGGCGGAATATAAACCTCTGTAAAGGATTTAACAATTTCAATTTGCATACGATTTACGCCAATCTCCTCTTCTGCTTCACGCAAGGCGGTATGAGCCAATGATTGATCTTCCAATTCAACTTTTCCACCCGGAAAAGCAATCTGAGATGAATGAACCCCTGGATAGGTATTTCTGACAATCAACACCAAATGCGTCTCATTATTTTTAGGATAAAAAAGCATTAAAACCGCCGCTTTTTTGGGTTGATAGGAATCATAATCAATCTCCTTTAATAATTCTTGACGAAACAATGGAGCCATTTTTAAATGAGCTGTTGTAGCAGGAAGCGATTCTTTTGCTATTTTTGGAACATATTTTAAAAAATCATGAAACTCCATAAAGCCATTCTTTTTTTACTAGTCTTCACATTCTTTGCGTGTGAAAATAAAACTAAAGATACTACAGAAAAAAATAGAGAACAAAAAAATAGTATAAATAAGTCAGAAATTGAAACGACTAAACCAAAATATGATTTAGAAACAATTGTGCTCACAGATGAAAATGCTGTCGAATTCTTAACATGGTATGGTGAACAAAATCCTGAAAAAAAAGTACTTATCGAAACTAAATACGGAAATATCGAAGTTGAGCTATCCGATAAAACGCCGCTACATAGAGCCAGTTTTATTTATCTAATAAAAAAAAGATATTTCAACACTACCTATTTTCATAGAGTTGTAAAAAATTTCATCATTCAAGGTGGAAGTTCTGATGAATCTATCACAATGAAAGAAAGAAAAAATATTGGTAAATACCTTATTCCTCCTGAATTCAACAATACACTTAAACACAATTACGGAGCTCTGGCTTCAGCAAGATTATGGGAAAATAATCCAGAGAAATTAAGTATTCCGTATGAATTTTATCTAGTTCAAAACAAAAATGGAGCTCACCACCTAAACAAAGAGCACACTGTTTTTGGTAAAATTACCAAAGGTTTTGAGGTCATGGATGAAATAGCCCGACAAGAAACAGACAAAAAAGAATTTCCTCTTTTGAATATCAAAATCAAAGTAAGTATCATCAACTAATGTTCACTAAAGAAGAAGCAAAGAAAATAAAACGCGAATTTTGGATTACCTTCGCTCAAGAATATACAAGAAAATGGTTGCTCTATAATACTAAAATAAAAGATGTAACCTTTAAATTTCATATAGATAACAAAAAAGCCATGGTTTCTTTAGATATTGAACCCAAAGACGAAGAACACCGTAAAATCTACTTTGAAAAAATAGAATCACTCAAAGCCATCTTGTTAGAAAACTATCTGCCAGATGCCATCTTTGATAAAAATTACCACTTAGATAACGGAAAAATAATCAGTCGTATTTGGGTTGAAATTGATAACATCAGCATCAATAACAAATCCACTTGGAATACAATTTTCAGCTTCTTTGCCGAAAAAATGGAATCCTTTGAATACTTTTTCTACGAACACGAAGACTACATTAAAGACCTTGAAATAAATACCTAATTCAATTTTGGCGTGCCCCTCCGTCAAGCTCCGGGTCGGGCTATCCGCTACAAGTCCTCGTTCGTCGTACCTCCTCTCTGTGGGCTTTTCGCTCCTATCCCTCACGCACTTGATCATCAAAGCATTTCAAAACAAATAAATACCACAAAAGTCCCTCCCGATAGCTCCTATGTTTGCAAAATAAAGTTGATATTATAAATTTGAAGAAATAAAGTGAAAAGAAAGAGAGTATACTGATGGCTAAATAACTCTTGAAGTATATTGTCCGATAGATATTACC
>NZ_JBIIVK010000100.1:0-3037 GCF_044339515.1 Flavobacterium sp. | reverse complement strand
TTGTTTTTTTAGAGATTAATCCACTTTCTTCAACTTCCAACCTTTCTTTGTTGCTGATAAACGAGTTGCATCGTTTTTTAAAGAAGATCCCGAAAATTATCGCTATTTCACACGATACAAGCAAAGCTTTTGAGGCCGTGAAGTATGATGTATTGGATTTTTTAGTCAAACCATTTTCAGAGAGCGATGTCCGTAAAGCCTTATTGCGTTTTGAAAAAAACAACGACACTCCGGTAATTCGATTAAATCCCGAACCAAGAAAAATTGCCGATTTCAAAGTTGTAGAGCCAAAATTGGAAGTTCAGGAAAACGACAATTTAGCAAAAGAATTAATATCAATTAAACTGGAGTCTGTTCAAGTAAATTCTGTAAACGAGGAATTAATTACATTGCTGAAAACAGAACTATCCGGTTTAAAGGAAGCTATTTTAGAAATAACCAATCAACAGAAACCAACGTTTGATTCTGAAGCGATAACTACACAAATCATTGAAAAGTTACAAGAAGCTCTTCCTAAAGAAAATTCGTCAGTTGATTTAGAACCTCTTCTTTCTGAAATTAAAAACATCACATTTGATTCTCCAAAAACGATAGTGGCAAATGATGAAGTGCACCGGAATTTAATTTGCATTAAATCGTATGGCGATTATCGTTTTTTAGAATTGGATGAAATTGCTTTTTTAAAAGCGGATAACAATTCCACTGATATTACTTTAAATAACGGGGAGGTCATTACTGCGTTTAAAACGCTTAAATATTTTGAAGAAAATCTTCCTTCCTACTTCTTTAGAATACACAACAGTTATATTGTGAACAAGAACTATGTGTCCCGAATTCATACCGGAAACACGGTTTGCTACATTAAAAATGCGAAGACACAACTCCCGTTTTCCAAGAGCTACAAAGAGAATGTAGAGCAAATTATAGCCCAATTAGCGGGATCAGAATTCAAAGACGTCTAAAATAGATTATTCCACCAAGATTTTAGACTAATCCACACTCAAACGAATACCATCTACCAATCATCCCTTGATTTTATTGGCTGTGCGTGATATGCACTATACTTTTACACCGTGAATGATTGTCTCCACGTGATACATTAACATGATAGAATTAAAGTATCAAGCGTTCGCCAACCAGATACGATATTCAACTAATAAATTAATACCACATTATTATGAAAACTTTATTCGCATTATTAGGACTTTTTATGTTTGCTTCTGTTTCTTCTACAGATTTAACGACTAGTGCTACTTCAAAAAATGATCAACCAATATTAACAGAAAATGGTGACGCAGCAGTAGCAGATGGACCAACTAAAAGAAAAGCATTAATTCTTTAAAAGATAGAAATTTTTTTATAAGAGTTTTTTTTGTAAAACCTTATCAAATATTCTAAATCTTTTCAATACTTTTGGATTAAATTCTTAAAGTATTGAAAAGATTTTTTTTATTTTTTATTTTCTCTTTGTTTTTGGCTTGTGATAAATATTCTTCAAATGATGGTAAGAATAAACAATCATTGGACAGTATTAGTATGTACTTGGATAAAACAAATAATTACGAACTTCCAGAGGCGACAGCTTTAGAATATTTAGCTAAAACAGAATCTTTAGTTAATGCTCTTCCTAAAGATACTTTATATTTTAGAAATAAAGTTTATGTTGCTTTCATGTATTACAATTGGGGGAAAAATGATAAGTTCAAAGCGATGTCATATGAGTTAATTGATGAAACAAAGAAAGCAAAAGATTCTCTTTACCTCGCAAGAGCATACAGTTATGTTGGGGATTATTATGCTGATGAAATTTTAATGGATAGTGCGGTAATAAATTATAAAAATGCAGAAAAAGTTTATTTTGGAATTAAAGATAATGTAGGAATTGGCAAGATGAATGTTAAAATGGCTAGTGCAAAATTTAGAGTGAGAGATTATTTAGGGAGTGAAAAATCTGCTGTATTAGCATTAACATATATCCGTTTAGCAAATAATAAGCTCTTGGAGTATGAAGCTAATAATATTTTGGGATTAACTTGTATAGAAACAAAAAACTATGAAAAAGCTAAAGATTATATTCAAAAATCATACGAGTTAGCTAAAGATGAAAAATTAGAGAATCTAGGAATGTTTCAATCTAAGGCAGTATCACTTAATAATTTAGGGTTATTAAATTCTAAAATTGGAAATAACAAAGAAGCACTAAAGTATTTTAATCAAGCAATACAAGAACCAAATTTAGAACAAGAGTATCCAGGTCTTTATGCAACTGTTTTAAATAATAGAGCAAAAGCTAAATTAAAGTTAGATGATTTCTATAATTTACCTTATGAATTTTTTACTGCTTTAGAGATTCGTAAAGAATATGAACTAACACCTGAAATTGTAATCAGCAAAATTAATATATCTGAATATTATCAAAAAAAAGGAATTGTAGATAGTGCACAACATTTTGCACGTGATGCTTATAAAATGGCAAAACAAACTAATATTTTAAATTTACAATTAGAAGCAATTGATCAATTAAGTAAGGTTGAGCCTGAAAATCAAAGTGCTTTTTCCAAAGAGTATGTAAAATTAACAGACAGTTTACTGCAAGCCGAACGTAACGTTTCCGAGAAATTTGCTCGAATAGAATATGAAACCGATGAGTTCAAAAGACAAAAAGAGCAATTGGCCTCTCAAAACCGAAGTATAATTATTTTTGCTTTTTTTGCTATTTTTATTATTATATTATTGTATGTTATCCGTGACCAACGGAGTAGAAATAAATACTTTCGATTGCGGGAGGAACAGCAAAAAGCCAACGAAGAAATTTATAGCTTGATGCTTAGTCAACAAAGGAAGTTAGACGAAGTGGTTTTAAAAGAAAAGCAACGCATTGGTCAAGAATTGCATGACGGGGTGTTGGGACGTTTGTTTGGAGCACGACTCAACTTAGATAGTTTAAATAGAAAAGATGATGAGCTTGCCATTGCCGGCAGAGACCATTATATTGCTGAACTCAAATTTATTGAACAAGATATTCGCGAAATCTCGC
>NZ_JBIIVK010000073.1:0-13563 GCF_044339515.1 Flavobacterium sp. | reverse complement strand
TATTTTTGAATAGAAACTAACACATGAAAAAAAGTAATTTTAGGTGAAAAATCGGGGTGGTCAATTTGAACCGAAATTGGGTGGTCACTTTCAACCGAAATCAGGTGGTCACTTTAAATCGGAATTGAGTGGTCAATTTGACCGGAATTTGCAGCTATACAACCAAAGAAGTTTTTTTATTAATGTATCCGAAGTTTTTTACACCAAATAATGATGGTCATAATGATTTATGGAAAATCAAATTTTCGGAAACAGAACCAAATTTTCAGGTCAATATTTTTGACAGGTATGGTAAAATCATAACAGGATTCAAAGGAAATGACATCGGCTGGGACGGAACTTTAAATGGGCAAAACCTCCCTTCATCTGATTATTGGTTTGTGGTTAAAAGAGAAAATGGAAAAGAATACAAAGGGCATTTTTCGTTGAAAAGGTGATTTAATCTCAAATGTATGGTCTTACTAAAAATAAAACTAACTAATAATATTTAGTTCGATGTCAAAAAGGGGTTGTTTTTTAGACTAATATACAAAATATCAAACACTTGCGGTTCGAGAATTGGTCAAGAGGGGGAGCAAAAAGAGTAATACGAAAGTATTGCTCTTTTTTTGTTTAAAGACTTTCCACAACGTTTAATAAAGTGTTTTATCGGGCTAAATTTTTTAGGAAAGATTTAATATTGGAATCATTTTTGGGTAAATAAAAAACCCGCTTTGGAGGCGGGGTGGGTTGATGTTGGTGTGTGTTGTACAAAAAGATAGTAGGATTAACGATGGGTTAAACTACAATTAAATTCTCTATTTCGAGTTGATTTGCTATCGGAGTGTAAATGTCTTGTGTGTTTTCGGGTGTTTCAATTGAAACAATGAGTGAATACCTTAATTTAGAATTAGCTTTTTGCTGTTTTTTTAGTTGTTTCCACCACCCAGATGCTAATGGGTAAACCGCTAATCTGTTGCAGGATGCTATTTCAGCAGCTGAACCTTTCCAATAATTACTGTGTATAGATCCTTTAAAAACTGTATCTGCACCTAAAGACCATCTACTATTCCCAGTCCCCCTCGTATAATCACCATCTTCTAACTTTTCAACACCTAATTCTTTTTTAAGGTTTTGAATATTAACCCTATTTGTTCTAATTTCAAAATTTTCAGGGGTTTCCTCGGGATTAATAAGTAAGAATTTTAATGCACAAGATTGATATGAATATTTTGTTGAATAACCTTTATCGCCTGGATTTGGTTCAATGTAATAAGATAGTGTAACTCTTAAAGTAACATCAGCAGCTCCCAAATTTTCCAAAATCTCTTTAGGCCAAGGAAACTCGTAATAATGAATTTCATTTGTTTTTATTTCACCATCTAATTTATATGGTTGAATTATTTCTTCTGAAATGAATGTCAAATAGTTAGATTTACATTCAACTGCTTTTTCCAATTTTGGAATTCCGTAACCAACAATTCTTAATAATCTTTGAATATCACCAATCTTGTTTGTATCAATTTTGAATTGATTAATTAATTGTTCATTCCATGAAGCAGAATGTATCATTAAAGCTCTTAAAGTTTCTGGCCAAGCACTAGGATATACATCTCTTAACTTTGCCAAAAAATTAGATGCAAAAGCTGTTGCTGCACTTGTAGCTTTAAACCTTGCAAAGGCATTAACAACTGCATTTGTTGATGTTGTAAGAATATCTAAATTCTCGTGATAATCAGTACTGCCATTTTCAAGTTTTTTTAAGTTTCCCCCTTCAAAAACAACTTCTGGTTTTAAAGGCCAAAAACTTTCCCATGAACTTGATGTTCTACTATAAGGAGACAATTCAAATTCACTTGCTACAGTACTTTCATTAAGCAAAATTTTTTGAGTAAAAGCACCAATAGTTATTGCATTCCAAGCTTGTGCGGGACTTTCTATGGAAAGATTTAAATTACTTTCAGGATAATTTTTCCAATCTTCTTCTTCTCTTACATTTCCTGCACTTACGACGAAAAGCTTTTTATCATTTTCATCTTCACCGAAAACTATTTTATCTAGATAAGCTGACCATGTAGAAGGTTTTCCAAAATCATTTTGATTTTTACCTGTTACGGCCATACAGAATATCCTTTTATAATCGGGATTTGTTGCAATCGCAATATTTATTGCGTTTTGAGTAATATAATGGCATTCATTTAATTCATTTTCTTGTCCATTAGGTGGAAGTATTTTTAATGACTCTAATCTATGTCTAATTTCTAATGGGCTATTGTTTTCTAAGGTAAAATTTAAATTTCCATATAAAGCAATACCAGCCATACCAGTACCGTGCCCGTTGTGTCCAGAATCATTTTTTCCCCAATTTATATCCGCCGTTAAACGGTCGGAATCTAGTAGTGAATCTCTTAGTAAAAAATGACCATTATTAACACCTGAATCTAATATAGAAATATAATTATTTGAATGATTAAAGCTAATATTATTTAAAGCAGATTGAATCCAATCCTCTCTATTAACAATAGTTTGGTCCAACCAAAAACAATTTAATTCTTCAGCTCTACGAATTTCAGCAATCCATCCAAAAGAAAGGATAAGTTCAACTAACTGTTGATAATTTACTTTTAAATTAATTATAACTCTTTCAGGAAATATAGTAATGTTTTCAGAGACAGGGATATTCAAAAAATCACAAATACTTTTTAATTTCTGGACTTTTTCATTTATTTCAGAATTGTCTATTGCTAACCATAATTCACACCAAACTGCATTTTCATTTGGCAAATATTCATTTGAACCGCTCCAAATAAAATCAACAGTGGTTCTTATAATATTATCTATTTTTTCAATTAATTTTTGGTTCTTTGGCAGACCTTTGTTCGTGTCTTTTTTTAGGTACAAGCTTACTTTTTTAATAAGCTTTTCTTTTTTGTCTTCAGGAATATAGACAGTCGCAGCTTGCGTAGAATTATCATAATCTATTTTTACATTGAGTAGTTTAGCCCCATCTGAACTCAAAGAGTCAAGTTCTAATAACTGTTTTTCAGAACCAATAAACGTAATATATTCTCCATCTTTTAATGGTAAATCGATTTCAGCTCTCTGACTTATTTCCTCATTGTGTTGTTGCCAAATATTATTTAGAGTTGTTAAAATGAAATCACCATGATTTTGTCTATCTCTTTTTGGTAATACTGATTTAATTGGAGGTCCTGGTGGAGTTGTATACTCTTGGGAAGAGTGAACATTTTTTACAAAAAGGTGTGGTTTAAAATTTTCACTCATAAATTATTACAAATTATAGCTGTTTTTTCTCTCTTTCATCATTTGAACTAATAATTTTTGAGTCACTGTACTTTTGTCAGTTAAAATAACTTCTTTAATAGCATCATTGCATGCATTTGTTATTTCTGCATGGCTTAAACTATTTGCCGCTTCAACAGCTGCTTTAAGCGAGAAATTTCCAAGAAATTTATTTAATTTTAATTTCATTAATTCTTCTATCTCTTCCTTATTTGGTAAAGAATATGTTATAACATCATCAAATCGTCTAAATAAAGCTGAATCTAGTATTTTTATATTATTAGTAGCTCCAAAAATTATGCTTTCTGATGAATCTTGTTCTATAAATTGCAGGAAAGAATTTAAAACTCTTCGCATTTCTCCAACTTCGTTATCTCTTCCTCTTTCTGCACCAATAGCATCAAACTCATCAAATAAATAAACACCTCTATTTGTATTCATCATATCGAAAATCTGTCTCAATTTAGAAGCTGTTTCACCCATATATTTGGTCATCAATTTATCCATCATAACTACATACAATGGCAATTTTAATTCTCCTGAGATTGCTGAGGCAGTAACAGTTTTTCCTGTACCGGGAAGACCTGATAATAATACCTTTCTCCTATTTTGTAAACCATATTTTAGTATCTTATCTCGTTCTTTATACTCTCTTATTATTCTATTTAATTTATTTAAAACCTCAGTGGAAAGTATTAACTCATTTAATCTATTTTCAGGATAATAAACTAATACTAAATCACTTAAGTCAGGACTAATTTTAATTACTTTAAATCCGCCTGTTTTTGATTGATCAACTAATTCTTTAATTTCTTTTGCTATGATTAAATGACCTTGTCTAGCTTCATGAGCTGCAAGTTGCAATGCAATAGAAGTGAATCTCTCATTATCATTCTTATAATGAGATTGCAATAAGGACTTTATTTGTTCGGATGTCGCCATAAAACAAAAGTAGTAAAAAAAATAAGCTTTCAATAGAATCTGTAACTTTTCAATTTAAGATGTTTTAAATTAAAGTTTAACCTTTTGTTTCTTTTTGTTTTGAGAAAATAAGACAAATCGTTGAAAATACAATAAACTAACAATGCTAACCTTTTTAATAAACTTAAATATCTCTACAGATTTATGACCACGTTATCGTAAGAATAATAAATACTTAAGCTTGTGATCAGTTTTAATAAAAACATCAAATAATCATAAAATAATAGATTGTTTTACTCATTTATACACACACTCAACTTGGTAGATGAAGAATAATGTAAGTTCCTACCTCACCACCATCACCTTCTTCACCGTAGTATCCAACGCATCATCCGTAGATATAAAAATCATATAGACACCGGAAGCTACTTTGTATTTTCCGAATGCGGTGGTATCCCACTCAATGGTGCCGCCTTCGGAGATTTCTTCATAGACTAGGTTTCCTTCGATGTCGGTGATTTTAACGTTGGCTTTGCTTGTTAGTCCGGAGATTTTTACGGTGCCGTCAAAGCCCGGTCGCACCGGATTGGGGTAAACATACACGTCTTGCAGGTTATCGTTGGGTTTCGTGGAGGTTCCTTTGAAAGACACCATTCCTTTGGAGGTGGCAATAAAAACTTCACCAGAGGTTCCGTTGATTTCGATGTCGTTGATTACGTTACTTGGTAACGGTGAATTGGCCGAAGTAAAACGCTGTAACGTTTGCTGACCGTTTGGCGAAAACTGAAACACGCCCGCATCGGCTGTCCCAATCCATTTGTTGTTGGCACCATCTACGGCAATGTCCGTAATAAATTGTCCGAATAAAAGTTCTTGTGCCAAACCGTCATCTAAAATAATGATGGAATTGGTGGTGAGTTCTTCTTCATTTAAAAAGCGATCGACAGAGGGTAAAACACGTAGTCCTTTTCGTGTTCCAATCCACAACTGATTTCGATTGTCCACAATAGCACATTGAACGGCGGAAGATGGTAAATTTCCTTCGTTTTGGCCTTCTGTAATTTTTATCAAACGGTTGTTGAAATTTTCATTAAAGGCAATTAAACCTTCATCCAACGTACAAAGCCATTTGGTGTTATTTTTATCGACAGACATTCTGGAGTTGCTAGTAAGTCCGCCCAGCACGTCGCTCACATCATAGGATTGCCATTGTCCGTTAGTTCGAAAAACCTTGAGCATATTGGCAATTAAACCGTTTGAAACCCAAAGATTACCTTCTTTGTCAAAGGCAGTTTGTTCAATTCGAATATCCACATAAGTTGGGTTTCCGGCAAGAACTAACGACTGTAAACCACTGTTAGTTGTGTTGAAAAGTGTGGTAGGCACATCGTCTTCCAACTTCAGTAAACCCGAAAAATAAGAACTTGCATAAACAGTGTTTTCATTTGTGGGGTCAACGGTAACTCTAACTATTGATTTGGCACCAAATAATTCTTCATATGGAATGTTAAGCCATTCTTCCTGAGCTAATTTGCTAATTCCATATTCATCTAACGGATACGGATTATTAAACTGAGAATAATCGCCATAGGTTGCCCACAAAGTTCCGGAAGGAGTAATCGTTATTGAAAAAATATTGTTTCTATTTGGTCCTTGCGGAAGTAAAACTTCAAAAGAAGAAGGGTTTGTTAGTGATGTCTCAATCACACCATTTTCAAATGTACCAATATAAATGGTGTCGCCTATAATTGTTCCCGAAGTGAAACTTGACGTTAAATCCGGGATGGAAGTACTTTGAATCGACACAATCTGACTGAATGACTCGTTCATGACCACCACTCTGGTAGAAGTAGTTGCAATTAGTTTATCGCCTCTGCTGCGTAAATCAAGAAAGGGTTGACCTACACTTAAAACGGACGATGGAGTTGACCCAATGAATCGGTAAATAATAGTATTTGAATTGATGGCTACGAGTTGGTTGTTAAACGTAACAATTCCTTTCCAAAATCCGCCATCAAAGGTTTCCCAAGCTTCAAAATTAACTAAATTTGGATTGGATAGCGGTGCTTTACGGATGCCGTGGTTTAGAGTGACAGCATAAATTTCTTCGTTTAAAACGGTTGTTTCGAGCACTTCTGCTTGTGCTCCCGTTGGACTGATATAAAACGTATCTCCAAATGTAAAATCGGTTAATTTGAATTCTACCAAAGCAAAATCAGTGGAGATATAGAGTTTTTCATTGTACTCATAAATGTGATTGATTTTCTTTTTATTGGGCGGAATTCCACCGGCTTGATCGCGAATTCCAACTAATAAAGTAATTTCTTCGGTGGCTTCATTAATCATTATCAGTAGCCCATTGTCATGCCCCACAAAAGTTCTATTGTATTGTTGACTGTGGTAAATGGTAGAAATGGTTTCTCCTGAAAGACCATCAACCGTGTTAAACGTTTTTATTTCATTGGTAGAGCGATTTTTAGAAAACAATGCTGTTTCACAGGCAGCAAAAAGTCGGTTTTCGGATTCTGATAGATCGCGTACTTCGTTATAGGAAAAATAACCTTGCCACAAAAGGTTTTGTGAAATGCTCTCAAACGGAAGCATAAGTAGTACAACAATCCAAAAAAAGTTCTTCATCAGTAAATCAAATTGACACACAAATATAGGTAAAACGAAAGAATCCTACTTTTAATATTTGGAGAATAAAAAAAGCTGTCATTTTCAGACAGCTCTTTATTTTATTTATTAAGGTTGAGATTATACTACACCTTGACCTAACATCGCATCGGCAACTTTAACAAAACCGGCAACGTTTGCTCCTTTTACATAGTCAACATAGCCATTTCCGTCTGAACCATATTTTACACATGATTCGTGGATGTTGGCCATAATTGCTTTCAGGCGTTGGTCAACTTCTTCAGATGTCCAGCTTAAACGCAATGAGTTTTGTGACATTTCTAAACCAGAAGTAGCCACGCCACCTGCATTAGAGGCTTTTCCTGGTGCAAATAATATTTTTGCTTTTAAGAATGCTTCAATTGCTTCGGGAGTAGAAGGCATGTTGGCTCCTTCAGAAACACATATACATCCGTTGGCAATTAATGCTTTTGCTTCTTCATGGTTTAATTCGTTTTGTGTAGCACACGGTAAAGCGATATCACATTTTACTTCCCATGGACGTTTTCCGTCAACATATTTTGCGTTTGGATATTTTTTTACATACTCACTGATTCTAGCTCTTAATTCATTTTTGATGTGCATTACGTGAGCCAATTTCTCAGCATCAATTCCGTCTGCATCATAAATATATCCAGAAGAATCGGATAATGTTACTACTTTTCCTCCTAATTCGGTTGCTTTTTCGGCGGCATATTGTGCCACGTTTCCAGAACCTGAAACAGTTACAATTTTTCCTTTAAAGCTATCTCCTCTTGTATTTAACATACTTTGAGCAAAGTATACGTTTCCGTAACCGGTAGCTTCCGGACGAATTAAAGAACCTCCAAATGAAATTCCTTTTCCCGTTAAAACGCCGGTAAATTCGTTTCTGAGTCTTTTGTATTGACCGAACATATAACCCACTTCTCTACCTCCAACACCAATATCTCCTGCGGGAACGTCGGTATCTGCTCCAATATGTTTTGACAATTCAGTCATGAAACTTTGGCAAAAACGCATGATTTCGATATCGGATTTTCCTTTTGGATCAAAATCTGAACCTCCTTTACCGCCACCCATTGGTAAAGTTGTTAAACTATTTTTGAACGTTTGCTCAAAAGCCAAGAATTTTAAAATACTTAAATTAACAGAAGGATGGAAACGAATTCCTCCTTTGTATGGACCAATGGCGGAATTCATTTGAATTCTGTATCCGCGGTTTACTTGTGTTTTTCCGGCATCATCAATCCATGTTACACGAAACATGATTACGCGTTCCGGCTCAACCATACGCTCCAAAAGCATTTGGTTTTGGTATTTTTTATTTTGCTCAATAAAAGGAATAACCGTTTCGGCAACTTCCTTAACAGCCTGTAAAAATTCAGGTTCGTTTGGATTTTTTTTAGCTACTGCTTCAACAAAAGAGTGAATACTTTCTGTCATGATTATTAGTTTAATAACGTTTTATGAAAACGTTTTCGTTTGTTGCGACAAATATACATTTTATTAAAATATCGGTATAATTTTTTTTATATTCTCAGTAGATTTATTTTTTTGTTAAGAAATCAAGATAAAATCAATACTAATTCACAACATTTAAAACAAATTTTAGTTTTTTTCGTATATATAGAAGTATTTTTTCATTTTATTTTACAAGTGAATTATGTTTTTATATATTTGTCGAGAATTGTCATTTAAAATATATGCAAATGCCCAAATATCTTATAATTACCTTATTGCTATTATTTGGTTTTAACAATACCGTTAAAGCACAGTTTGGTTTTTCGCATGAAGTTGGTGCGATTGTTGGTCCGGTTGCTTTTCAATCTGATTATGGAGTGCGTGGCGACGGCGAAACAAACTTTGGAAATACCGGTTTTGGGATTGGAATAATTCATTACATGAATTTCTCCTACCGAGCAGATTGTAACTGTTATGCAACACCTACCTATTTTAATGACCATTTTAAATTAAGAAGTGAACTTTCATATAATAAAACAAACCTTGAACACTACGGAAAATGGGTCGATGAAAGTAGAACGTCAGTTTTTGCTCAACAATTAAGAGGTATGAAAGGAAGCACATCTGTGACTAACATAGGTATGCAGTTAGAATATTTTCCTTTGAGTATTAGAGAATTTTCAGCTACACCCGGAAAATTGGCTCCTTTTATAAGTTTAGGAGGTCAATTTAGTTATTACAAGCCGGAGGCTTACTCAACTTTAGGTCCTGGTCTAGGTGAATTATTAGAAGTTACTCCAGTAAAATATATCGACGGTGTAACCAATGAAAGCGGTACAGTTTGGTCTGTTGTTGCCAGTGTTGGAACACGATATAAATTAACTGTTCTATCCGATTTAATGATTGATTTGCGTTGGCAGTATTATTTCTCCAACTGGGTGGATGGTTTAAATCCTAATCCGGATGTGTATAAAGAAAATAAAGCAAATGACTGGTTAGTTTGGTTAAATGTAGGTTACATTTATTATTTAGATTAATCGTTTAAACTATAAAAAAATCCCGTCAACTTTTTGCTGACGGGATTTTTGCTTTTATCTGAAAGCCTGTTCAATATCGGCTAATAAATCATCAATGTCTTCTACTCCTACACTCAAACGAACCAAGTCGTCTGAAATTCCAATTTCTTTACGTTTTTCCTCCGGAATTGAAGCGTGTGTCATCAAAGCCGGGTGATTGGCCAACGACTCAACACCGCCCAATGATTCTGCCAAAGTGAAAACTTTTAATTTTTCTAAGAATGAAATAGAATCTGCTTTTTTACCTGATTTAAATGTAAAAGAAACCATTCCTCCAAAACCGCCAAGCATTTGTTTTTTAGCAATTTCATGAAATGGATGATCGGGTAAACCTGGGTAAAAAACTTTCTCCACTTCAGGATGATTACTTAAAAACTCGGCTACTTTCATTCCGTTTTCACAATGTCTTTGCACTCTTAGGTGTAGGGTTTTGATTCCTCTTAACACCATATAACTGTCTTGCGGACCTAAAGTTCCTCCGGTTGCAAATTGTGCAAAGTGTAACCTTTCACCTAATTCAGCATCTTTAACAATCAAAGCACCGGCAATCACATCAGAATGTCCTCCTAAATATTTGGTTGCGGAATGCATGACAATATCAGCACCCAAATCCAATGGTTTTTGAAGATACGGTGTGGCAAAAGTGTTGTCAACGGCAAATAACAGTTTTCTCTCGTTTGTAATTTTAGCAATTGCAGCTATATCAGCTAATTTCATCAATGGATTGGTTGGCGTTTCCACCCAAACTAATTTTGTATTGGCATTGATTAACGATTGAAATTTCTCCAAATTATTCATATCCACAAAATGGAATTTAATACCAAAATCTTGATAAATACGAGAGAACATGCGGTAGGTTCCGCCGTATAAATCATCCATTGCTATTACTTCGTCGCCGGGTTTTAATAATTTTAAAACTGAATCAGTTGCCGCTAAACCGGAAGCAAAGGCTAAACCACGAACGCCATTTTCGATACTTGCCAAGGCATCTTCCAACGCTTGACGAGTTGGATTGGCCGCTCTGCTGTATTCATAATGATTAATGGGAACACCCGGACTTTTTTGTGCAAAAGTTGAAGTGTTATAAACCGGTGGCATTACCGCTCCTGTGCTTGGATCATGATGTTGATTACCATGTATGACTTTTGTGTTGAACTTCATAATTTATTTGTTTGTGCAAAGATAAGAAGTTGCATTTTATAAATTTTCTAACTTATTGCTAAAGATTCAATAAAATAAACAATGCCGAATCAATTAAACTTCAAATAAGCACAAAAATCTGTACTTTTGCATCATGGAAACAAACAGACAAAAGAAAATAGGAACCGTTTTGCAAAATGATTTGGTAGATATTTTGCAAGGAGAAGTGCGTAAAAACGGAATCACTAACTTGATCATTTCCGTTTCAAAAGTATCGGTTACCACCGATTTATCAATAGCTAAAGTATATTTAAGTGTTTTTCCAACTGAAAAAGGCCCGGAAATCTTAGCAGCTATCAAATCAAACACGCCTTTGATTAAGCATGACTTATCACAGCGGGTAAAACTTCAGTTGCGAAAAGTTCCAAATCTGTCTTTCTACATTGATGATTCATTGGATTATATTGAAAAAATTGACAAAGCCCTTACTGGCGATGAAAATCCAATTGAAAACCCAAATCTTTTAGAAAAAAGAAAGAAATTCTAACGTGAAATTTCCGCTTTACATAGCCAAGCGTTACTTATTTAGCGGTAGTAAAAATACCGCCATTAACATTATTACCCTCATTGCATCGGTTGGGATAATTGTTGGAACCATGGCTTTGTTTGTGGTTATGTCGGTTTTTAGTGGATTAAAAGATTTCAGTTTATCCTTTTCAAACGACTTTGATCCGGATTTAAAAGCGGTTGCCAAAACCGGAAAAACAATCTTTATCAGTCCGCAACAGGAAAACGAAATCAGCAAAATAGAAGGAGTTGCTCATTTCAGTAAAATCATTGAAGAACGAGCTCTTTTTACGTTTAACGGAAAAGATATTTTGTCCAACATTAAAGGTGTTGACAAAAATTTTAATCAAGTAAACCAAGTAGAAAAAACTATTTTTCAAGGGCAATGGATTGAAGAGAATTCAGAGCAAGTTGTAGTTGGACATGGGATAAGTCAAAAACTTTCCATGGGTTTGTTTGATTTGGTCAATGTATTTGAAACCTTCGTCCCTAAACCGGGAAAAGGAACAATTGATTCTCCGGATGGAGCATTTAATCGTTCCGTTTTGGTTCCCGTTGGGTTTTATTTCATCAATGAAGACCTCAACCAAAAATTTGTTTTTGCCGATTTGAGTATTGTTCAAGAACTATTGGCCTATCAACCCAATCAAATTTCCGGAATCGAGTTAAAACTTGAACCCAAGGCAGACGAGTTGGATGTCATTGCTTCGCTGGAAAAAATTTTGGAAAACAACGTTGTTATCAAAAACAGAGCTCAACTCAATGAATCGCTCTATAAAATGTTGAATACCGAAAATTTGGTTTTGTATCTTATTTTTTCGTTGGTAATCACGGTCACGCTTTTCACATTAGTCGGTGCTCTGATTATGATTATTATCGAAAAGAAATCAAACTTAAAAACCTTGTTCAATTTAGGTGCTGATGTGGAAGATTTGAGAAAAATTTTCCTTTATCAAGGGTTTTTAATTTGCTTTTTAGGATGTGTGATTGGTTTGGTGTTTGGAATTATTGTTACACTTCTTCAACAACAATTTGGATTTATCATGATTAACCAAAGCATGGCGTATCCCGTTCGCTTTTCCTTTACAAATGTGTTGATTGTGATTTTTACTATTGCTGTTTTAGGATTTCTAGCTTCATGGATTGCCAGTAGTAGAGTCAATAAAAAACTTTTGGAATAAGTTAAACCGCTTGATAGTTCGCATACACCTGTGTAATTTCTTCAAAAACATCCATTAAAGCCATCGCTCCGTCAGTGGTAACTAATTTTTGTTTGTAATCTTTAAATCCGTGAATGCCTTTAAAATAATTAGTGTAGTGGCGTCGCATTTCAAAAATTCCAACACGTTCACCTTTCCATTCCATCGACCAGATTAGATGATTTCGGGCAGCTTCAATGCGGTCTTTCATGGTTGGTTCAGGTAAGTGTTCTCCGGTTCTGAAATAATGTTTGATTTCGTTAAAAATCCACGGATAACCGATGGCAGCACGTCCAATCATCATCCCATCCAAACCAAATTTATTTTTGTATTCTAAAGCTTTTTCGGGTGAATCGATGTCGCCGTTACCAAAAATAGGCATTGTAATTCTCGGATTATTTTTTACACGAGCAATATGCGACCAATCGGAATGACCTTTGTACATCTGTGCACGCGTTCGGGCATGAATGGTTAAGGCTTGAACGCCCACATCCTGCAAACGCTCGGCTACTTCATCAATGTTAATGGAATTTTCATCCCAACCCAAACGGGTTTTTACCGTTACCGGAAGATTAGTACCCTTAATAACCGCTTTGGTCAAGCGAATCATTAAATCAACATCTTTTAAAACACCGGCTCCGGCACCTTTGCACACCACTTTCTTCACCGGACAACCAAAGTTAATATCCACTAAATCGGGTTGAACAGCATCTACAATGCGGGAAGACATTTCCATTGCTTCTTCGTCACCTCCAAAAATTTGGATTCCAACCGGACGTTCGTAATCAAAAATATCCAATTTTTGCTTGCTTTTAATGGCATCACGAATCAAGCCTTCGGACGAAATAAATTCAGAATACATCAAATCGGCTCCGTGCAATTTGCACAAGCGACGAAACGGCGGATCACTCACATCTTCCATCGGAGCAAGAAGTAATGGAAAGTCGGGTAAAATGATGTTTCCGATTTTAGGCATTGAATTTTTTTGCAAAGATAGTTAAACGGGTGGGGTTTGCAAAATGGGGTAATTTTAAACCTGACAGATTTTGAAAACCTTTCAGGTTTAATGAGCGAGGTTGTTGGTTTAATTAAATAAATTGTTCATCTTATCTAATAAAGTTTTAGCTTGTTCTGTAGACTCCCCATTTTTAGTACAGTTCTAAATTATAAAATTTATTCCACATAAACATGTTTTTGATATTGTTCATGGGTTGAATGAAGCGTAGCGGAATGAAACCCATGAACAATAGACTGTTCTC
>NZ_JBIIVK010000030.1:0-41192 GCF_044339515.1 Flavobacterium sp. | reverse complement strand
ATTTACGCTGATTTCTTTTTTGTTTGCTGATGCAAAAATGGATTTTAGCGGATTTCATTTGGTTTAAAATTGTGTTTTGTTTTTACTTTTTTTAATGGCACACGGATTTTAAAGGATTAAATGGATTTACGCTGATTTCTTTTTTGTTTGCTGATGCAAAAATGGATTTTAGCGGATTTCATTTGGTTTAAAATTGTGTTTTGTTTTTACTTTTTTTAATGGCACACGGATTTTAAAGGATTAAATGGATTCACGCTGATTTCATTTGTTTGCTAAGCAAAAAAGGATTTTAGCGGATTTCATTTGGTTTAAAATTAGTGGTTTTTATTTATTTTTTTAAATTCGTTTGAATATATTTTTCTTTTTATTTCGGGTGTTTTTCCAAAATTAAGTAACAAGGCTACTTCAATTTTAGTTGCTTTTAAATAGTTTACGACTTGAATTTCATGTTCTTTTATTAAGGTTTCACATGCTTTTAATTCGATAATTATTTCATCGTTTACAATTAAATCAGCAAAATATTCTCCAACAATTTCATTTTCATAAAAAACTGTAATCGGTTTTTGTCTTTTACAATTTAATCCTTTTTTCTTTAGTTCAATTGACAGTGCATTTTCATACACTTTTTCTAAAAATCCATATCCTAAAGTATTGAAAACTTTATAAAATGAATTAATAATTTCTGCTGTCATTTCTTTGTGTTGCAAGGCGTTTAATTTTTAATATTGAAAACTTATTTTAGTATAATCGTAATCTGTTCAAATCCATTTCGACTAAGTCGATAAATTTATCTGTGAAAATCTTCTCTATCCATTACATCCGTGTTCTATTATTATTGACATCTAATATCTTCTCCAATACACTATTCAACTCAATCAAATCGTTTTCGGTGCTTTTAAACGTTTTTCGTTGTCGTTTGATGAGCATAACTGCTTTTTCAATCAGAGCAATATCTTTTCCGGTTTTTTGATGTACTTTCTTGATGAAATCGTCATCTAATTTCTGCGTATCAATTAAATAATCTTGTCGCAACTTTTCAAGGAAAAAAATAATTTTCTTTTCCATAATCGTATCGTGATTTCCTTCTTGAAAATACAAATTTCCAATCGTTTTTGTAAAATCGACGGTTGTATTTTCCAATGGTTTGACAATCGGAATTATCCTTTGTTTACGTTTGGCATTAAAAATCATAAAGATAATCATTCCGATTAAAAACACATACCACGCCCATTTTAGTCCTTCATTACTCAAAATAAATCGCATTGGCGAATCGGAAACAGAACTATTATAGGTTTTATTAGGATACCAATAAATGTTTCCTTTTGGAATATATGATAACACTTTTTCTGCATATTGATAATTTCGGTCTTTCAACAAATAGTAGTTTGTGAAGGCGAAAGGTTGCGTATGAAGATAAAAATTTCCATTGCCATGGTTAACTTTTATAAAATTCGCATAAGTTGAATCTTTAGTTTTGTGATAGCCCAGTACCGTTGTTTTTAAGGTATCAAATGAGGAAAAATGATATCCGGAAACACCCATTTTCATTTGATATTCTTTGTCGTCTACTTTTTTGTTGGCAAAATACGTTTCTATTCGATCGTCGAAATAATGATTTTGTACTTCGATTCCTAACGAGTCAACAAGTTTATTTGAAAAGTCACTCATGCTCAAAAAGGCATTATTTCCGTGTGATACAAAGTACAAAATTTCTTCTGCTGAAGATTCATCAATATTATCGTAATTATCAATAGCTAAAAATGTACCTTTTATGGTGTATGTATTTACGAGAGTATCAAAATCATAATAGGCATCAAAGAATTCATAAGGTGTAACTTTTATCTCCGTGACAGAATCACCTTTAAAGAAATTATTTTTTTCTTCCTGAAAAACTTTTAGTCCAAATGGAATTTTTGATTTAACATCAAAACTCGGCATCCAGTTGATAGGACGAGGACGATTAGCATCAACTACTACAATTAATGCCATCATAGCAACTAAAAATACGATATATATTTTAATTGTTCTACTCATCAGATGGATTTGATAATTTTTTCAAAAGCGGATTTGGCTTTTTCGAAGGTTGATTCGTCTAACTCAAATTCGCCATACCAAATGTAATTGTATAAATAGGAAACGTATTCAAAATCTGATTTGAAGATTGGCTCTTTTAATTCATACAAATAGTCAGAATTTGTTTTTTCTATATCCCATTCAATCATGTTTTTATCGCTCATTTTTTTCAAAAGCCACAAATAATAGTAACGAATGCTCAATCGTTGTTCACCCGATTTGAGAGTTTCTTTGATGAGCTTTTCAAAATCAACTAAGTGAATATTTTTTTCAATATCTTCATAATGAATGACTTTTTTATCCGATGATTTTCCAAAAATCCATTGTCCTTCACCATTCATAATGGATTTTACAATTAAATAAATTACAAAGACAATTAGGATAACTGCAAGCGATTTGATTAAAATATCCACAACTTTACCGGAAACGGTATCGCTGCTAAGATTGAAAAGGTTTTTAAAAAAATCGGCTAACCATTTTTTAAAACGATCCCACCAATTCGATTCTTTTACAGCTTGTTCGTAAATGTATTCGCTGTCTTGGTAGTTGTCTTTAAAGTTTTCTTCAAAGCTTCTAGTTTCAATAGTAGAAGAATCGATTTTGATATCCTTTTCGGTAAAAATGATTTTTTCTTCAGCCACTTCATCATAGGTCAACGTGTCTTGCGAAAAAGAATTTAGGCAACTGAGTAAAAAGATTATGTAGAGGATTTTATTCACTTTCCGTACCTATCAAATCAATATCGTTAATTGTATTTCTATTTTCATTTTGTTCTCTTAGACTGTAGTAGATGATACCGCTATTGACCACCAATAAATTGTTTAAAATATAGCTAAACAACATGGCCAAGCACATAAAAACGACCATCATTATGGATAAGAAAGACAGTGATTCTTCCGGTGAACCTTGGTTTTCAATACTGGTAAAAACAGACGCAATCCCAATTATATAAGGAACCATCGAAAAAATACTGATGACAATTTGAACAATAAAATACATCACGATGGTGGATCCAATAATTGGCCAAAAATTTTGTTTTAACTTGTCAAAGCCTTTTCCCAAAGCATTAAAAATACCAATCTCGGCATTCAGGTATTCGTAGAAACTCAATTGAACAAAAGCTAAAAGTGCTGGACCTAAAATGATTAATAACAAAAATCCAACTAAAATAAACATCAAAGCAACTACTAAACCCAACACGATTAATCCGGCAGTCATTCCCAGCAAAAAGAGAACGAGTAAAAAGATGAGCATTTTACCGAATTTCGACTTTAGTTCGGCGATAATCTCTTTGGATTCAAAATGATTTCCTTTGTGTTTGTCATACAAGTTCATATAAATGATAGGGAACGCATAATTGATTAGGGATATAAACATAATCAACAAAAAGAAAAGCAAGAAAACGCCAATAATCAATCCAATGTTATTATTAAAATAATCTTCCAAAAAATTTGGAGCTGACGAACCAATGTTGGCAAACATCATTTCAAAATATACTTTAAAAACAAAATAAGTGAGTACCATTAACAGAATCAAAAGTGTTCCGTTAATGATAAAATAATTTTTAAAAAAATGTTTTCCTGTTATTCTAAAGAAGGAAAACGTATCACTTATATAGTCGCTAAAATTTCGTTTTTTGAAAAGTTGAAACATAATTTTATGGTTTTAATGGTAAAGCTTTTAATTTTTTATTTACTATAAACGGAAAAATTAAAAAATAAAAGGAAATCAAACTCAAGGTGCCTAAAATGATTATTACATTCAACCAATTTGGCATTTCTAAAGCATATCGCGTCACGAAGCCCTCTAAAAATCCGGCAGCAATTGTAAATGGCATGGTACTCAAGAATATCTTTAATCCGTTTTTAAAACCAATTTTAAATGAGTTTAAGCGAGAATATGTTTTTGGAAAAAGGATAGAGGCACCCAAAATAAATCCCGCGGCCGTTTCAATCACGATGGCAAAAATTTCCATGGAACCGTGAATCCAAATCCCACGCACACTTTCCCAAAAAACACCTTCTTGGTAAAAAAAGTATTGGAATGAACCGAGCATAATGCAGTTTTGAAGCATGATATAAAATGTACCGATACCTAGAAATATTCCCCAAATAAAACATTGAGCTCCCACATAAAGGTTATTCATGGTTATGGCAATAAATCCACCCCAATTGCTTCCACTTTTGTAAACAGCAACCGGATTTCCGTCTTTAATGTTTTCCAGCGTCATATTTACATAACTATCGCCTAGAATAAGTCGGACAAAATCAATATCATACTTAGCTGAGATGACACCAATTCCGGTACACAAAAAGAACAAAACGAAAGCATAAACCAGGTATCTTCTGTATTCATAAACAATCAATGGTACTTCGGTAGAAAAAAAATAAACGATTCTATTTTGCTCTGTTCGCTTGGTTTTATAAATCTTTTGGTAAATTTGCGAAGCAAGATAATTAAGGTACACCACCGTCTTACTTTTAGGGTAATACGTTTGTGCATACGACAAATCATTGACCAAATGGATATACAAACTAGCCATTTCATCAGGATTTTTCTTAGCTTTACCAAAAATAGCTTGCTCAAATTCGAGCCATTTTGCTTTATTTTGCTTTATGAATGCAACTTCTCTCATGGTTTGCTAAAATATAAAATATGTCAGAATTATCCATAACGACAACACAAAATGTTACAATAAATTTTTCAGCAGCGTCTGTTGGACACCGAATGTTAGGCTATTTACTTGATTTACTGGTGAAAGCAGCTTATGTTGTTTTGATTTGGGGTATATTTTTTTACTATTTGGGAATTAATCAACAAATGACCGGATTAGATAATTGGTCTTATTACGCGATTATTATTTTGGTTTATTCGCCGGTAATTTTTTATTCATTGATTTTTGAAAGCATATTAGAAGGACAAACCATTGGCAAACGATTACTTCAAATGAAAGTGGTTAAAATAGATGGTTATCAAGCCTCTTTTGGTGATTATTTAATGCGATGGCTATTTCGAATAATTGATGTGAATTTAAGTAGTGGAGTGATTGGCTTAATTGCTATGATTACCAGTTCAAAAACACAACGTCTTGGAGATATGACTGCCGGAACTGCGGTGATAAGTTTGAAAAATGACATCAATATTAATCACACTATTCTAGAAGAAGTAGATACGGCTTACGTTCCAACTTATCCTTTAGTGATTAAGTTAAGTGATAACGATGCCCGAATTATCAAAGAAACATTTAACGTAGCCGTGACTAAACGTGACTATGCTACGTTGATTAAACTTCGAAACAAAATTGAAGAAGTGACCGGAGTCAAAAACATTTCAGGAAACGATACTGATTTCATAAGAACAATTTTGAAAGATTATAGTTTTTATACGCAGAATATGTAAAAGGGGCAATATCAATAACAATGGCAATAAAAAGGTCAATTTTAATAAGAAAAATAAATGTTTCACCTCCTCGACATCATCGGAACCATGGCTTTTGCAATTTCCGGTGTTTTAACAGCGTTGAATAAAAAACTCGATCCCTTTGGGGTTTTTATCATCGCCTTTGTGACAGCAGTGGGTGGAGGAACATTGCGGGACGTACTCATTGGAAGAACTCCCGTCGGTTGGATGCAGGATTTAACGTATGTTTACATGATTTCACTCGGATTTTTTATAGCTCTTATCTTTAGAAAAAAATTAGACCGTTTGCGAACCTCACTTTTTTTATTTGATACGATTGGTTTGGGCGTTTTTACATTAATTGGTTTAGAAAAAGGAATTGAAACCGGTTTGCATCCCATCATTTGTATTGCTTTAGGAACTATGACAGCTTGTTTTGGTGGCGTAATTCGCGATATTTTGTGCAATGAAATCCCTATTATTTTTAGAAGAGAGATTTATGCAACGATTTGTATTATTGGTGGAATGGTATTCTTCGCCTTAAAACATTTTAATCTGAATAACGATGTGTTGTATTTAGTCACCTCGTTAGTTATCATCACGATTCGTTTAATGGCTGTGAAATTTAGATGGTATTTGCCAACCATTGGAAAAGCTTAACGCGTAATGTAAAGAAAACCCTGTAATGGTTTCGGATAATCCGGATCGTTTAGGAAAAGTAAATAGAAATAAGTTCCATCTACGGAAATGTCATTATTCCACTTTACTTCTTCGGTCACTTCACCTCGCCAATCTTCGGTGTTTTGATTTCCTTTCCAAACTAAATGTCCCCAACGGTTGTAGATTTCAATTTCAAAATTCAAGAAAATATCCCGTAAGCCATCAATAAAGAAAAAATCGTTAAAACTATCTTCGTTGGCTGAAATAAAATTGTAAACAGTGGGCGGACAGTTTTTTGTTATTAATTCTAATGGCGTTATACTAAAACACGATTCATTTTCAATTCGAATGTAAAGAATTGTTCCGGTGTTTGTTTGATAATTATTCAGGTTGATAATCGGATTAAGATTTAATTCTGCATCTGAAAGTGTTAGATGAAAACTAATATTATTTGAAAAATCAACCAACAATGAATTTTCAATTGAAGTTAAATCGAAGGTTCCAACACCAAAACCCTCGTTACAACTGTAAATAGGTTCCAACACATTAAATTCAGGTGAAAATAGAAGCGAAACAGTTTCAACATCTAAATTATTATTTTCGTTAATTTCATTCACAATTCCAGTTCCATCGCCCACATCATCTACTGAAAATGTCAGTTCAAAAGTGTTAGAAATTTCATTTGGAATAGAAAGTGTAATTGTATTAGATTCACTACCATTAACTTCAATAACATCGATTGTAGCGGTGGTTTCAATCAAAACACCGTTGGCATAAATCGCAATAGGCGTATTGGCAGGAAGTGGATTAGTAGATTCTAAATTATATACCGTGTAATCTACCGTAATTTCCCTGGAATCACATTCTAAATAAAAATTATCAATTGAAATGGCAGCATCGGGAAGCTGACTGTTTAATTTGGTCACAACGGCATTAATCATCACAAAATCTTGACCGGAAGTTAACGCAATTTCAGCTGTTTGATCACCGGGTTGGATAAAGTTTTGGATTTCATAAATATCCAAATCCATATTAAATAAGTTGTTACTTCCAGTGATTGAGTTTGTTCCATTAAAAGCATTATTAGCCGGATTTAAAGGAGGATTACTAAGTAAGTTTCCATTGATAAGTAATGTTTCATTAACTGCCAAATTAGAATCTCCCTCCCAAGCAATAAAACCTATATTTGCTCCCTGGTTGTCGATCACGTTAAGACTATCAAGAGAAAAATTTAAAGACAAATTACCTCCTCCAATATAGTCCAAACCATCATAAACATTGAGTTGATTGATTGGTAAATCATTATTTCCATAAATAATAATAATAGCCCATCCTGCAAAATTAGTAGCGTTGTTACAATAACTCGGAATAATTGCAGTAAGATCTAATTCTGATAGGGTATAATCTCCATTTCCTGTATTCAAGACTTGTTCGGTTACGTCTTTAAAAGCACTAAAAAAAATTAAACCGGAGGAAGATTGTGTCAAATTAAATGTTCGATCAGGAACAATATCGATGTCATTTAGCTTTACATTAAAATCTCCGGAGCCTGAGCCTGCCCAATATAGATAAGCTTTTTCCAAGGTGTCATCCGGTTGTAAATCCAATTGAGCAGAGGAGAAAGTATTGATGATACAAGGAGAATTTAAAATTCCCAAATTTTCTTGTGTATTTAAAGTATTTCCAATAAAAGTAAAATCAAAACGACCATTAAATTGCTGATATAATTGTACATCTTGCCCGAAGACCGGGAATAAAAAAAAATGTAGCCACCATAACAGAAAATAATTGTATTTTCGTTTCATATTGAATCGTTGTCTTTATTTGGGATTTAAAGATACTATTTTTATTTATTAAGATTTATATTTTGCAAAAGTTCGTACCAAATTATACTGTCAGGACATACACATCAGCGGATTATTCGGCTTGGAATGACTTTATCGCTCAAGCAAAAAATGCCACTTTTTTGTTTCATCGCGATTTCATGGAATACCATCAAGATCGATTTGAAGATTATTCATTAATTGTTGAACAAGAAAACAATTGGGTTGCAATTTTACCGGCAAATAGAGTAGGTGATGTGGTTTTTTCTCATCAGGGTTTAACATATGGAGGTTTGGTTTTTAAAGAAGATTTGAAGTTAGAAAAAGTAATTTTTATTTTTAAATCACTTATAAAAGAACTTTATAAAAGAAAAGTTAGTAAATTGATTTTGAAAGAAATACCAATTATTTATTGTGATTTTTTTTCTGATGAAACAAAATATATATTATTTTTATTAGAAGCAAAATTGATAAAAAGAGACACCCTTGCTGTTATTGACTTGTTGAAAGAAATACAGATAGCAAAAAACAGAATAGAAGGTGTGAAAAGAGGTTTAAAAAATCAATTGATTGTTAAAGAAGAAAATGATTTTTCATCGTTTTGGGATAGTATCTTGATTCCTAATTTAATAAATAAACATAATGCTAAGCCAGTTCATACACTAGAAGAAATTACTATTTTAAAACAGAAGTTTCCAAAAAATATTAGACAGTTTAACGTTTATAAAGAAAATGAATTAATTGGCGGAACAACAATTTTTGAAAGTAAAAATGTAGCTCATTCGCAATATATTTCTGCTAATTTACTTAAAAATGAATATGGAACATTGGATTATCTTCATCATTATTTGATAACAGAAGTATTTAAAAATAAACAATTTTTTGATTTCGGAATTTCAAATGAAGAGCAAGGGAAAAAATTAAATGGCGGACTTTCGTATTGGAAAGAGAGTTTTGGATCAAAAATTTTAACCCAAGATTTTTATGAAGTTCAAACTAAAAATTATTCCAAATTGGAGAAAGTGATTATATGATAAAATTTTTAGATTTAAAAAAAGTCAACCAACGATATGATAAAGCTTTTCATGAAAAGTTGGAAGAGTTCATGCAACGAGGTTGGTATATTTTGGGAGATGAAGTAAAATTATTTGAAGAAAATTTTTCAAACTATTGTCATTCAAAACATTGTATTGGTGTTGGAAACGGACTTGATGCATTGGTTTTAATTTTTAAAGCCTACATCGAATTAGGAAAATTACAAAAAGGAGATGAAGTGATTGTTCCTGCAAACACCTACATTGCCAGCATTTTATCGATTTTGCAAGCCGATTTAGTTCCTGTTTTTGTTGAGCCAAAATTGGAAACTTACAATTTGAATCCGGTTTTAATTGCTGAAAAAATTACATCCAAAACAAAAGCTATTTTAGTTGTTCATTTATACGGTCAATTAGCAGAGATGGATAAAATTGATGGTATTGCAAAGCAAAATAATCTATTAGTTATTGAAGATGCTGCTCAGTCGCATGGAGCAGAGTTGGGAGTTGGGAGTAAGGAGCTAGGAGTCAGTAATGCGAAAGCTTACAGCTTTTATCCTTCTAAAAACATAGGATGTTTGGGAGATGGTGGAGCAGTAATTACGAACGATGATGAATTAAACAAAATCATTCGAGCCATTCGAAATTATGGTTCCGAGAAGAAATATGTGAATGATTTTATCGGAATCAATTCGCGTTTGGATGAATTGCAAGCCGCTTTTTTAAATGTGAAATTACCTGAATTAGATGCAGATAATCAAAAGCGGAGAGAAATTGCTAATCGTTATTTAGCTGAAATCAAAAACGATAAAATTGTCTTGCCTTTTTATGATGGTTCAAAAAATCATGTGTTTCATTTGTTTGTTATTCGCACAGAAAAGAGAGATGAATTGCAAGAATATTTAAGTGAAAACGGAATCGAAACCATGATTCATTATCCCATTCCGCCACATCAACAAAAAGCTTTGAAAGAATTTGGTTTGTTATCTTTCCCAATTACGGAAAAAATTCATCGTGAGGTGTTGAGTTTGCCGATGAGTCCGGTGTTGACGGAAGAGGAAGTGAGTAGAATTATTAATGTATTAAATCGTTATTAATGAGATTATTCAATAAAATAAAACAATTACTTTTTGTTGAACTCAGAATCTTGAAGTTCAAAATTTTATCTGACTGTAAAAAGACAATTGGAAAATCAAAACTTTATCATCCATTATTATTGAAAGGAAAAGGAACTATTGAATTTGGTGAAAAGGTTCAAATTGGTGTGATTGCTTCGCCGAATTACTATTCTCATTATACTTATTTAGAGGCTAGAAATGAAAATAGTCGAATTGAAATTGGTGATAATGTTTCTATAAATAATTCATTTACAGCTGTAGCTTTTTCAAAAATTGTAATTGGAAATAATGTTTTAATAGGGGTAAATTGTAGCATTATAGATAATGACGCTCATCATTTAGCTATTAATAAACGTGATCAAATAGATAATTCTAAAGAAGTTATTATTAAAGATAATGTTTTTTTAGGATCTAATGTTACCATTCTTAAAGGAGTAATAATTGGTGAGAATACTGTAATTGGAAATGGTTCAGTTGTTACTAAATCAATTCCTGCAAATGTCATAGCAGCAGGCAATCCAGCTCGAGTGATCAAAGAACTATTGTGATACATTATTTAAAAAAAAATATGCTTTTAAAAGTACTTTCGCTGAACTCTCTTTCAGTGATTGTAAATTTTATTTTAGGTATTGTTTCTTTAAAAGTAATATCCGTTTATTTAGGTACACCCGGAATGGCTTTAACCGGTAGTTTTAGGAATTTCACAGCTCTTTTTAAATCGCTTTCAACAAATGGTTTTTCTCAATCGCTCATTAGATTATTCGTTGAAAATAAAGAGGACAAAAAAGAAGTTTCTGCAGTTGTTTCTACTTTCTTTTGGCTTTATATTTTGTTGTCGGTTTTCTTTGGAGTTTTAATTATATTATTTTCCGAAATGCTTAGTTCTTTTGTTCTGCGAGATATTCAGTATAGTTTTTACATTAAAATATTTGGACTTATTTTACCTTTTTTTGCTTTACAAACGTTTATGTCTTCCATATTTAATGGATTATTGTGGTTTAAAAAAATTGTTTTTCTACAAATTATTTCTGCCATTTTAGTTTTTATTACCACCGTTTTATTGATTTATTATCAAAAGATTGAAGGAGCATTGATAGCCATCGTTTTAGCTGATTTTATTCTTTTTTTAATTGTATTGTTTGTTGCTTTTCAAAATAAAGCCTTTCTACAATTCGATATACAAAAGATTATATCCAAAAAGTATTTGAAAGTAATTCGTAATTTCTCGTTGATGGCACTGTTAAGCGGAATCGTTGTGCCTTTAAATTTTATATTAATTAGAAATCTCATAATAGATACTCACTCAATTCAGCAAGCCGGTATATGGGATGCTGTGAATAGAATATCAGGGTTTTACATGTTATTTTTTACAACCGGTTTTTCATTTTATTACATTCCAAAATTATCATCAATCCAAACACAATCAGAATTTAAAGTTGAATTGAAAAATTATTTCAAAACCGTTATTCCAATTTTCGCACTTTTGGTTATTCTCTTCTTTTTCTTCAAAAGTTTAATTATCCAAATTGCTTTGACTCAAGAGTTCCAAGAAGTAAAAACGCTTTTATTTTGGCAGTTAGCAGGTGATTTTTTTAAACTTTTAACATTGGCTTTCGGATATCAAATTTTGGTCAAAACAATGATGAAAAAATATTTTATAGTAGAATTATTTTATAACATTACTTTTTTATTTTTTTCCTTCATTCTAGTGAAAGAGTTATCATCATTAGGAGTTGTTCGAGCATATTTAATTGCTAATTTTTTGAATTTTATACTTATAATACTAATGTTCAGAAAAACATTTTTTGTTTCAGAAAAAAGTTAACTTTTCCAAACCTCCAAATACTTCTCCGCAATCCGCACATAATCATGCTCTTTTTCAATAAAAGCTCTCGCATTTTTTCCAATTTTGATGATTTCCTGTGGGTTTTCAATTAAGAGAGATAGTTCTTTCACCAATTCATTCACATCAGGCAAAGCATTGATGGCAACTCGTTCATTTAATTCATAATAGTCTTCGAATTCTTGTTCAGCTCCGGTGAAAACTACTTTTCCTTTTGCCATCGCTTCTAAGGCATTGTAACCTTGATCGTAGGCATAAACTTGGTCTAATACGATATGTGACTGATCTAAAACTGTTGAATATTCATCATAAGGAAGATTTTCAACTTTAATTATCTTGACCTTATTGGAATACTTTTTTTCAATACTTTCCAATGCTTTTTCAAATAAATCAAGACCTTTTCGTTGATAACTGTGGCGATTGATGCCTAAAAAAATAATAATTTGCTCCTCTATAGTCAGTTCCTTAAAAATAATCTTATTTGTATTAATAGGGTTTGGAATTAAACCTACATATTTAGTATTTCCCTCTAACGGAATAGCATAATCCATATCACTGGCTATAACTCCTTCTATATTTTTGTATAAAAAATGATGTAATTTTAAATGGCTTTTGGATAAGTATTCAAACATGTAATTATAAATATTGCTTCTCTTGTCTGATTCAAAATAGGGTGTAAGGGTTGAATATTTAAATTTTTTTTCTACCATATACTGCATACAAACGGCATCTGTTCCACACGAAAGCAAGAATAATTTTTTGTTTTGCTGTATGATCTTTTTCAGTAAAAAAATTTCAAATCCGGCAGTCGTTTTAACGGATGCTTCGTTAATCAGTTGAACAATATCATAGTTTTTTAATTTACTCACTAAAAAATAAAAACGAATACCTCGTTCTATTTTAGCAAAATCAAATTTTGAGATTTTAAATACAAATCGACGTAAATAAAGAATTGGTTTCGATTTACTTATTTTTGCATCAATAGAATAATCAACCGGATAGTTTTTAAAATCATCACCATCACCCACCAATGTCACTTCATGACCCAAATGGATTAATCCTTCTTTAAGTGAATTATGCAATCTACTGTATTCTCCTATCAATAATATTCGCATGAAAAAATTATATTTGTATTAAAAATAATTTTGTGCAAGATAAGAAAACTAAAGTTTGTTTAATAGGAACAAGTTTCTCAGGCGGTGGAGCAAATAAAAATCACGCTTTAATTTCTAAAATGTTTCATCAACATGGGTTTGAAACACACAACGTTATTGTAGTCAATTCCATTACTTTTGAGTATGAAGGTGAATTGTTCAACATGGGACTTCACCAAAAAAAAGGAATACTTAATAGGTTTCATCGTTTTATTTTACTCCGAAATTATATCAAAAAGCAAAATTTTGATTTTATCATTGATTTTAGAGATAGAAGTAAAATGATACAAGAGTTGTTGGTCAATCGATTTATTTATACTGTTCCTTACATCCCAACCATCAGAAGTTTTTATTTGAATTATTATCTACCTGAAAATAAATTTCTGGCTAGACTTTTATTTCATAATGCTTTCGGAATCGTAACGGTTTCTAAGGGAATTGAACAAAAAGTAAAAAAAGAGTATCATTTTGCGAATGTACAAACAATCCTCAATCCTTTGGATATTGAACAAATCCGAGTATTGTCAGAGGTTTCCATTACAATTGACGAACCATTTATTGTGGCAGCCGGTAGAATGGATAAAGAAGAACATTTAAAACAATTTGATCAATTAATCAAAACGTATGCTACTTCTAAACTACCTCAAAAGCATATTAAATTGGTTTTATTGGGCGATGGTACCGATAGAAAACGATTAGAAGATTTATCAGCAAGTTACAAAATGGAAAAAATGATTCTGTTTGAAGGATTTAAATGTAATCCGTATGCCTATTTTAAAAAAGCCATTTATTTAGTTTTGTCCAGTAAAAACGAAGGCTTCCCAACTGTTTTAAACGAAGCTCTTGCTTGTGGAACACCTGTAGTTTCATTTGATTGTGAATCTGGTCCAAATGAAATCATTGAACACGAAGTTAATGGCTTATTAGTTGATAATCAAAATTTTGAAGCCTTAAAAGACGCTATGGAACGAATGGTAGAAGATACCGCTCTATATCAAAAATGTAAAGACAATGCTCAAAACCGAAAAGATTTTCATTCCTTTGAAGAGATAATGAAAGATTGGAAAGTCTTTTTAAAAATGAATACCTAATGAACATTCAACTCATACACATTCCAAAAATAGAAGATCCGAGAGGAAATTTATCAGTGATTGAACATGAAGTAGTTTCTTTTGATATAAAAAGGGTTTACTATCTGTATGATGTTCCGGCAGGAGCGGAGCGAGGAGGCCATGCCCATATTCAACAACGAGAATGTTTAATTGCTTTGAGTGGCAGTTTTGAAGTTATTCTTAACGATGGAAAAACAGAAAAAACGATTACACTTAATAAACCGTTTGAAGGTTTATTGATCAACGAAGGAATTTGGCGTGAACTTAAAAACTTTTCATCAGGATCGGTATGTTTAGTTATAGCTTCAGAAGTATTTGAAGAAGCAGATTACATTAGAGATTTTAATGAATTCTTAGCTTCAAAAAATTAGCGATAAGCATTGGTTTGAACATTAAAATGTTCCAATTTCTTTTTAAAATAGTATAAAATTTGTAAAAGAAAAGTGGGCAAATTAAACAATAATTTCGTTTTCCAATGCAAATTTTCCTTTGAGATGGCTTTTTTATAAAAGTGAAATGATTGTAAATCCCCAGCCAATTTGTGTTTCAAAGCAAATTCTGAACGATATAAATCCAAGTATTTTTTTAGGGAAGAATTTGTTTTTTCTTCGTTTGAAAACTTATCTAATTTAGAAAATCGTCGTTCAAGCGTTTTGCTCAACGAAATTCGGTTTTCTGTCGCCATGTGATAATAGGCAGTAACTTCATTGTCAAAAGCAACAGGATAGTTTAATGCAATTCGTATCCACATGTCAGTATCTTCGCCTGCTCCTAAAGTAATGTTTTCGTCAAAATGTCCTACTGTTTCAAAAACATCTTTTCTAACCGCCACGGCACTCGTCCAAGACAAACGGAATTTCATACTTGCATTAAAAAAATCAGATACAATCCCACTCCATTTTTCAGTTGGAATGGCATCAAAAACTGGCTGAATTATTTTTTTATCTGAAAAATAAAATTGATAATTGGTGGCTAATAATCCGGCTTCAGGAAAATTTTTATGTAATTGATACAATGATTCTAAATGAGTTGGAAACCAATAATCATCCGCATCCAAAAAAGCAATTAGCTTTCCTTTTGATTCGCTTATCCCTAAATTTCTTGCTTGTGAAACACCTTTGTTTTCGGTAGAAATCAATCTTAAACGTGCATCTGAAAAAGCATTTACTTTTTCTTCACTTTTATCAGTAGAACCATCATTAATCACTACAACTTCAAAATCGGTAAACGACTGATTAAAAACACTTTTTAAGGTGTTTTCAATTGCATTTTCTTTGTTGTAAAGCGGAATAATTATGGAAAAAAAAGGTTGCATTTATTTATTTTTCTGAGCAAATATAACCTAATCGATATAAATCGAAATAAAAAAGATTAGGGTTTTTACTCAAAATGTTCCGTTTTAAAAATTGCTCAGAAATCTTAAAAAGAAATCTTGTAATAAAAATTAATCTATATTTTTTTATTTTTTTATAATGAGCCAATAGTGGATTCAATTTTTCTATATCAACTTTATCCACCAAAAATCGCTTTCTGGAAACTACACTTTGTAATGATTTCTCAAAAAACATGTCGTTACTTTCCAATCCAACATGATAAATAGCATTCTCTATGTGAAGAGGAGTAATTTTCTTTGAAAAAAGTTGATAAGCAAAATAAATGTCCATGCCATAAAACTTTTCATTTTCAGTATAATTTAGTTCTAAAAATAACTGTTTCTGAATCAATATATTACCTGAAAAAACAAATTGAAAAGGTTTTTTAGTTTTAACAGTCACAGGTTTTTCTTCTCTTTCTTTTCCGTATTTATACCGTAATATTTTTGAAGCTTCCGGAAGATTATTTTGGTATTTATAACCCCCAAAAACCACAGTATTTGAGGAGTTTAAAAAAGTAATGTAGTTTTTTATAAAGTCTCCATTTTCAGGAATAACATCGGCATCTAAAAATAAAACCCAGTCAAATTTTGCTCTTTCGGCTAAAATTTGTCGCGTTTTGGTTCGACCAAAGTTTTTCTGATTTACTTCGTAATAACAATTTGTAAGCGAAGAAATTGATTTATTTTGAGAAATATAATTTTCAGAAGAACTATCTTCCAAAACAATAATTTCAAAACCAATTTTTTCCGAAATGCATTGCTTGTGTAAAGTATTTACAAGATTTTCAACAAAATAGTTATATGTCGGAATCAGGATAGAAAGCATCTAAACCGTTCTTTGTACCACTTCAAAAATAGTGCTGTCTTCACATTTCAATGTTTTGGAAGGGAATTTCATAATCAAAGCATAATCATGCGTACACATGATAATCGTTTTGCCGTTTTGATTGATTTTTCTAAGTACTTCCATTACTTCCACACTGGTTTGTGGGTCAAGATTTCCCGTAGGTTCATCGGCTAAGATTAATTCCGGATCGTTTAATAAAGCTCTTGCTATGGCAACGCGTTGTTGTTCACCACCCGAAAGTTGATGAGGCATTTTGTGCAACATCGATTTCATGCCAACTTTTTCCAGCACTTCGTCAATTTTTTGTTTCATTTCTGCTTTTTCTTTCCAACCGGTTGCTTTTAACACAAATTCTAAGTTGTCAAAAACACTTCTGTCGGGTAACAGTTTAAAATCTTGAAAAACAATTCCGATTTTTCTTCGCAAAAACGGAATATCTTTTTCTTTTAATTTAGCTAGATCAAAATCCACTATCGAACCTTCTCCCTCCGTCAAAGGCAAATCGGCATAAAGCGTTTTCATAAAACTACTTTTCCCTGAACCGGTTTTTCCAATTACATAGATAAATTCACCTCGATTGACTTCCAAAGAGATGTTTTTTAAAATCATATTTTGTTCCTGAAAAATATTGACATTCTTTAAGGAGGCAATTGTAGTCGACATAACGTATAATTTAAGTGGTAAAAGTACTAAGTTAACGATGGTTTTCAAAATTTTATTTTATTTCATTCATAAAACTCAACTTTCAAACCAGTAACTCGCAACCCGCAACTTTAAGAATTGTTTAAAACCTTGTTCATAATAAACACCTTCACAACCTCGTTACTACGTAAAGCAAACCCTAAATTTGTAAATCAAACAAAATCGAATCCCATGCAAAAGAAAAATTGGTTTATTTTCCTATTTTGGTTAGCGGTACATTTCGCCGCATTAGCCCAAAAAACAGAAATTTATACGCATGATTTAAAAGAGTACAATCGTGCCATTGAATTATACAAAGAAAAACAGTATCAATCGGCCCAAATTATTTTCAAGAAAGTTAGTGAAGAAAAAGCAAGTGATGAAGTGCAATCGGATTGTGCTTACTACATTGCCAATTGTGCCATTCGACTCAATCAACCGAATGCCGATTTGTTGATGGAAAAATTCGTAGCGGATTATCCGACGAGTTCAAAACACAATCAAGCCTACATCGAGGTGGCTCATTATTATTTTGATGAAGGAAAATTTCCGCAAGCATTGCAATGGTTTGAAAAAGTAGATGAAAGCAATTTAACAGCCGGTGAACGTGAACGATTTAATTTTCAAAAAGGTTATGCGAATTTTTCAGGAGGTAAGAAAAAAGAAGCAACAAGCTATTTCAATAAAGTTGTTAATTCCAAAGAATACGGTTCGCAGGCAAAATATTATTTAGGTTATATGTCGTATGAAAAAGACGATTACAAAGTGGCCAACGAATATTTTGAACAAGTGGAAGGCGAGCAGAAGTACAAAGAAAAAATGTCCTACTACCAAGCGGACATGAACTTTAAACTTGGCAATTTTCAAAAAGCAATTGATTTAGGAACGGCTGCCATGGCTAAAAGCGATGCCATGGAAAAATCGGAGTTAAATAAAATTATTGGCGAAAGTTATTTCAACTTGAAACAATATGACAAAGCTATTCCCTATTTGAAAGATTATAAAGGAAAAAAGGGGAAATGGAGCAATACCGATTATTATCTTTTTGGATATTCGTATTACAAACAAGGTGATTATGAAAATGCGATTAATCAATTCAATAAAATCATCAACGGAAATGATGGGGTTGCCCAAAATGCCTACTATCATTTAGGCGAAAGCTATTTAAAAACAGACAAAAAGCAACAAGCATTGAATGCGTTTAAAAATGCTTCGGAGATGGAATTTGATTTAAAAATTCAAGAAGATGCTTTTTTAAATTATGCTAAATTGAGCTATGAAATTGGAAATTCATACCAAACGATTCCAGGTGTTTTATCTGCTTTTCTAGAAAAATATCCAAATAATCCAAACAAATTAGAAGTCGAAAATTTGTTGATTAATTCATTCATCACTTCAAAGAATTACAAAGGTGCTTTAGAATTAATTGAAAAAAATAAAAACTTTTCCAACAAAGCAGCTTATCAAAAAGTTACTTTTTACAGAGGTTTGGAATTGTATACCGATGGTGATTTTACAGAAGCCATGAAAATGTTTAAAAAATCTATTGCCGAACCTAGAGATGCAAAATTTACCGCTCGTGCCACTTTTTGGAAAGGCGAAACGGAATATGTGTTGGATAACTTTGCCGATGCGATGCTAACATTCAAACAATTTGCCGGTTTTGCTGAAGCTAAATCAACTCCGGAATATAAAAATATCAATTACAACATCGGTTACACGCATTTTAAATTGAAAGAATACGAACAAGCCGCAACCTATTTTCAAAATCATATTGATGCCATAAAAGAGGATAAAGTGCGTTTGAATGATAGTTATTTGCGAATGGGTGACAGTTATTTTGTTTCGGCTAAGTATTGGCCGGCTATGGAAGCTTATAACAAAGCCATTGAGTTAAAAGGGGTTGACGCTGATTATGCTGCTTATCAAAAAGCCTTGAGTTATGGTTTCGTAAACAGAAATGACAAGAAAATAGAAGATTTGAATACGTTCCTGAAAAGTTATCCAAAATCGCAATACCGAGATGATGTTTTGTTCGAATTAGGAAACACATATACGAATAATAACAAATCGGATTTGGCTTTAAAAACCTATGATCAACTAATCAATGAGTACAAAAATGGTTCATTTGCAGCCAAAGCCATTTTGCGTCAGGGATTAATTTATTACAACGATGAAAAACCGCAATTAGCCATTACAAAATTGAAAAAAGTGGCTGCAGAGTATCCGCGAACTCCTGAATCGTTGGAGGCAGTGAACACAGCACGACAAATTTATGTAGACACCGGAAATGTAAATGAATACGCCGATTGGGTAAAAACATTGGATTATGTGGAAGTTTCAGATGCCGATTTAGATAATACTTCGTATGAATCAGCCGAGAAGCAATATTTACAAAACAATCCAAAAGGAGCAATTACCGGATTTAGTAATTATGTCACTCGTTTTCCTAACGGAATTCATTCATTAAAAGCTAATTTCTATTTGGCTCAATTGTATTTTGCAGATGGTTTAGAAAACAATGCGATTCCACATTATGAATTTGTAGTTTCTAAACCGAGAAGTGAATATACCGAACAAAGTTTGGCCCGTTTAACCGAAATTCATCTAAAGAAAAAAGATTATGCCAAAGCCATTCCCGCTTTAAAACGTTTGGAAGCAGAAGCTGATTTTCCTCAAAATATTACGTTTGCACAATCTAATTTAATGAAATCGTATTATGAACAAAAGGATTATACCAACGCTGTTTCGTATGCCGATAAAGTCTTGGCTAATCAAAAAGTAGATGACAGAATTAAAAGTGATGCTCAGATTATCATCGCTCGTTCTGCCATCAAAACCAATGATGAAGTAAAAGCAAAAGCGGCTTATGCCAAGTTACAAGCGATTGCAAAAGGTGAATTGGCTGCCGAAGCCTTATATTATGATGCCTACTTTAAAAACAAAGAAGGAAAATATGAACCGTCGAATGCTGTGGCTCAAAAATTAGCACAAGATTATTCCGGTTATAAATATTTTAGTGCAAAAGGATTAGTGTTAATGGCAAAAAATAATTACGCTTTAAACGATAGTTTCCAAGCAACCTATATTTTAGAAAGTGTAATCAAAAATTTTGAAGAGTTTACAGACGTTGTCGAAGAAGCTCAAAAAGAATTAGATGCCATAAAAGCCGAAGAATCTAAACGCAATTCATCCATCCAAAACTAATTTATTATACAAAAATGAAAGACATGAAGATTTCAACTCTAAATAAATCCATCGCAGTAATTCTTTTTTTGATAAGCCAAGTTGGTTTTTCGCAAAAGAAAGATGAAAACATCGGAACCGAAGTTGTGAATGTGGTGAAACCTTATTCTGCTACCATTTCGGATGCTTTTAAAGTGAAAGAAACACCCTCTTTAGATGATGATGATAATTCTAAAAAAGAAGAAATAAAATACAACATTTTTTCTTTTCCGGTTGCTTCTACATTTACACCTGCAAAGGGAAAAGCGGCTGGTGTTGATAAGCCTAAGAAAGAAAAATTATTCAGTAATTATGCTACCTTAGGTTTTGGAAATTATGCCCGAATTGTAGGCGAATTATTCATCACTGAACAATTGAGTCGTTCGGATTATGTGGGCGGAATGTTGCGTCACCACTCCTCACAAGGTGGAATTGAAGAGTTGATTTTAGATGATAAATTCTACAACACTTCATTGGATGTAACGTATGGAAGTCAGCAACGCAATTTCAATTGGAATGCCGATTTAGGATATCAACATCAAGTGTATAATTGGTATGGAATTGAACAAAATTACTTTAATCGAGATGAAGTTTTTTATAATCAAATTGATCCATCGCATACGTATCACAACTTCAATTTAGGGGGAAAAATCGGTTATGAAGAAAGTTTTTTCACCGGAGCCAGTGTAAAGTTTAATCGTTTTTGGGATAATTACGGCTCTGCTGAAAACCGATTTTTAGTTAAGCCGTCGTTTGAATTTGATATCATGGAAGCTGCCGTAAAAACCAATGTCATTGTAGATTATGTTTCCGGAAGTTTTGAACGCAATTATTTTGATTTGAATGAAATTAAATACGGTTTTACTAATTTCGGATTAAATCCATCCATATCATTAACGGAGGATGATTGGGCTTTTGATATTGGTGTTTCACTTTTTTACAGTGCTGATTTAGAAAATAGCGACAGTAAGTTTTTTATCTACCCGAACATTACCGCATCCTATAAATTAGTTGGCGATTTGATGATTTTTTATGCTGGTGCCGATGGAAATTTACAACAAAATACGTATCGTGAGTTCACCAACGAAAATCCATTTTTGTCACCCACATTATTAATTGCACCTACCAGCAGACCATATGATATTTTTGCAGGTTTAAAAGGAAAATTAGCCGGAAATGTAAGTTATAATGTGCGTGGTTCATTCATGCAGGAAAACGATAAAGCTTTATTTAGAAACAATGCGTTTCCGTTGTCTTTAGATCCGGCTTTACCAAATGATGTTGAACCGTATGCTTTTGGAAATTCGTTTGAAGTTGTGTATGATGATTTAAAAACATTGAGTTTCTTTGGTGAGTTGAAAGCAGATTTGTCTAAGAATATTTCTGCCGGAATCAATGGAACTTTCAGAAGTTTATCGGCAAAAAACCAAGAAGAAGTGTGGAATTTACCATCCATCACTTTTGGAGCTAATGTTGAGGCCAATATTACCGAAAAATGGTATGCCGGATTGAATTTATTCTTTGTAGGAGAACGAAAAGACCAAGTTATAGCACCGGATATTTTGAATGACCCTGCTTTTTATGCTTTTACAACTAAAACCTTAGACAGTTATTTTGATGTGAATGCTCATGTGGGTTATAAATACAACGAACGTTTGACTTTGTTTTTAAAAGGAAACAACTTATTTAACCAATCCAATGAACGATGGTTAAATTTCCCGGCTCAGCAAATTCAAGTGGTATTGGGAGCGAATTATAAATTTGATTTTTAATTTTTTTCTTAACCACGTAGCACACAAAGATTTTCACAAAGTCCGCAAAGTTCATTAACCTTGCGGACTTTTTACCTTAGTTCCTCAGAACCTTAGAGCCTTAGCAACTTCATAAAATGAAACAAAAAATAATCCAACACTATTCCAATTTCCTCCAATCCAAAATCGATTCACTTCGTCAAATGATTGCTGATTTAACCGAAGATGCCAAAAACGATGCCAAAGGTTCTGCCGGTGATAAACACGAAACGGCTCTATCAATGATGCATTTGGAACAGGAAAAACTCAATCAAAAACTGAAAGAAGTTATAGAAACAAAATCCATTTTTGATTCTATTGATTTTGAAAAAAAGCATGCTAAAGTAACAACTGGAAGTTTGGTTTTAGCTAACGATATTTATTTTCTGATTTCCGTTAGTTTACCAAAAGTTGAATTAGAAGGAAAGACCATTTTTGCCGTTTCTACTCAAGCTCCGTTAGCTCAAATGTTGATGGTATGCGTTTCAGGCGACCAAATTTCGCTCAATAATGTAGCATACAAAATTCAATCCATTTCATAAAATTTAAAGATTGTAATTGAAAATAGCAGAATTTGAATTTTTAAGTTTCATTTTTACAGTAAAATAATTTATATAGTTTTAATTTATAACTAAAATAGTTGTTTGTGTTTAAATAAATAAACATAATATTGATTTTTGCTTCATCAAATAAAGTATAATTAGAAAAGCAAAACTATATGTGTGGAATATTAGCCATAATCGGAAAAGGAAAAGATGAATCATTGGTTCAAGAATTGTCTAAACGAATGTCGCACCGCGGTCCGGATGAAAGTGATTTGCATGTAACAGAAAATGGGCACATTTTATCTCATGAACGTTTGTCAATTGTTGATTTGCATACAGGAAAACAACCTATTCAAGGAACATCCTCGGCTTGGATGATTCACAATGGCGAAATTTACAATCACCAAAAATTAAGAGACGGAATTTTAAAAGACCATACATTCAGAACCACATCGGATTCCGAAGTAATCGTGCATTTGTATGAAAAGTTTGGTTACGATTTTTGTGACATGCTCGATGGAATGTTTGCTTTTGTGGTGGTAGACGGTGATGATTTTATTGCCGGACGCGATCCACTTGGAATTAAACCGCTCTATTATGGTTTAGATGAAAGAGGCAGAATGTATTTTGCTTCCGAAATGAAAGCGATAGCCGACCAGTGTAAAACATTTTCCACTTTTCCTCCGGGACATTATTACACACAAGAAACCGGTTTTGTAAAATACTATCAGCCCAAATGGGAAGATGAGACCTTGGCAGTGGAAGAATTGGATTTAAAAGCCATTCGTGAAACATTATCAGAAAGTGTTCGCAAGCGTTTAATGAGCGATGTGCCAATCGGAGTCTTACTTTCCGGCGGATTGGATTCTTCGTTAACATCTTCTATTGCTTCTCGTTATATGAAAGATATGCGTAAAACGTTGCATTCTTTTTCAATTGGTTTAGATGCCGAAGCTCCTGATGCCAAAGCAGCCCGAAAAGTAGCGGAGTTTTTAGGAACACAACACCATGAAATTCATTTTACGATTGAACAAGGAATTGAAATTTTAGATAAATTGATTTGGCATTTGGAAACGTATGATGTCACCTCCGTTCGTGCGAGTACACCCATGTACTTTTTGTCAAAAGCGATTACCGATATGGGAATCAAAGTAGTACTTTCCGGAGAAGGAGCCGATGAGGTTTTTGGTGGTTATTTATACTTTAGAAATGCACCAAGCGTAGAAGACTTTCAAAAAGAAACCATCGAACGTGTTCAAAAGCTATTTACAGCCGATTTACTGCGTGCAGACAAGTCGACGATGGCTCATGGACTGGAGGCAAGAGTTCCGTTTTTAGACAAAGCCTTTTTGGAATTAGCAATTAAAGTGAAACCGGAAGAAAAAATGCCGTCAACGTATGATGGAATTGAAAAATACATTCTTCGTAAAGCATTTGACACACCGGAACAACCGTATTTACCGGAAGAAGTTTTATGGCGTCAAAAAGAACAATTTTCAGATGGAGTAGGGTACAATTGGATTGATACGTTAATCGACTATTGTTCGAGTCAAGTGACTGACGAGCAATTTGAAAAAGCGGCTGAACTATTTCCATACAACACGCCGGTTACAAAAGAAGCATTCTTTTACAGAAGTATTTTCCATAAACATTTCCCTCAAGTGGCAGCCGCTCAAACGGTGAGAAAATGGATTCCGAAATGGCAAGAAAACCAAGATCCAAGTGGAAGAGCCAATGCGGCTCACGTTAAGGCGGACACAACCATAGCAAAAATTAAAATCGATATACCGGTTTAAAAGAGTTCAAGATTGAAGTTTAGTTTGTTTGTTAAAGGCGTTCTCGTTGTGGGGAACGCTTTTTTTTGGTTTTATAAGTTTAATTTTTAATCAAAATCTTTATTTTGAATACTTCATAAAACACGGATAAAAAATCAACAATTTGTTAATAACTTATTTTCTTTGTGGATTTGGTTGGGTCAAAAATCCCTCACAAATTTGTATATTTGCGTGTTTGACAAAAAATACATTTAGCATTAAATTTATATGAGCGAAGAAATCAAAAAGAATAGTTATTCAGCAGATAGTATTCAGGCCTTAGAAGGAATGGAGCACGTGAGAATGCGACCTTCCATGTACATTGGTGATACAGGTGTGAGAGGATTACATCACTTGGTTTATGAGGTTGTGGACAACTCAATTGATGAGGCGTTGGCCGGACATTGTGATACCATTACTGTTTTTATAAATGAAGATAATTCCATCACCGTTGAAGATAACGGACGTGGAATTCCGGTTGATATACATAAAAAAGAAGGTGTTTCTGCTCTTGAGGTGGTTATGACCAAAATTGGAGCAGGAGGGAAGTTTGACAAAGACTCGTACAAAGTATCCGGTGGCCTTCACGGGGTTGGGGTGTCGTGTGTGAACGCACTTTCGGACCATTTACGTGCTACGGTTTACCGTGACGGGAAAATATACGAGCAAGAATATGAACGAGGAAAAGCGTTGTATCCGGTGAAGCAAATTGGGGAAACTACCAAACGAGGAACCATGGTAACCTTCAAACCTGATACGACCATATTTACTCAAACTGTAGAATATTCATATGATACGTTAGCAGCTCGTATGCGTGAGCTTTCCTTTTTGAATAAAGGTATCACGATTACGATGTGTGACAAAAGACATTTGGATGACAAAGGCGAATTAGTTACTGAAACGTTCCATTCCAAAGAAGGTTTGAAAGAATTCGTTAAGTTTTTAGATGGAAACCGTGAGCCAATCATTTCGCATGTGATTAGTATGGATAATGAAAAAGGCGAAATTCCTGTAGAAGTGGCGTTGGTTTATAATACGAGTTATTCGGAGAATATTTTTTCGTATGTAAACAATATCAACACGCACGAAGGTGGAACGCACTTGCAAGGTTTCCGTATGGGATTAACGCGTACATTAAAAAAATATGCTGATAGTTCAGGTTTATTGGATAAATTAAAGTTTGAGATTTCCGGAGATGATTTCCGTGAGGGATTAACTGCAATTATTTCTGTTAAAGTAGCTGAACCACAATTTGAAGGACAAACCAAAACTAAACTCGGAAATAGAGAAGTTGTTTCTCCGGTAAGTCAGTCGGTAGCGGAAATGCTAGAGAATTATTTGGAAGAAAATCCGAATGATGCTAAAATCATTGTTCAAAAAGTTATTTTAGCTGCACAAGCTCGCCACGCAGCGAAAAAAGCTCGTGAGATGGTTCAACGCAAAACCGTTTTAGGCGGTGGTGGATTGCCCGGAAAATTATCTGATTGTTCTGAGCAAGATCCACAAAAGTGTGAAATTTTCCTAGTAGAGGGAGATTCGGCGGGTGGAACGGCAAAACAAGGTCGTGACAGAGCATTTCAAGCGATTTTACCGCTTCGTGGTAAGATTTTGAATGTGGAGAAAGCAATGCATCATAAAGTCTTTGAAAACGAAGAGATTAGAAATATATTCACAGCTCTAGGTGTAACCATCGGAACGGCTGAAGATTCAAAGGCATTAAATTTAGAAAAGTTAAGATACCACAAAGTAGTCATCATGTGTGATGCCGACGTGGATGGTAGCCACATTTCTACCTTAATTTTAACGTTTTTCTTCCGATTTATGAAGGAGTTGATTGAAAACGGACACGTTTACATCGCTACACCACCATTATATTTGGTGAAAAAAGGAAATAAAAAAGAATATGCTTGGAATGATGATCAACGTGATATGATAAATCAACGTATGGGAGGTTCTGCTGCTATTCAGCGTTATAAAGGTTTGGGAGAAATGAATGCCGAACAACTTTGGGAAACTACCTTAAACCCGGATTTCAGAACATTGCGTCAGGTTACCATTGACAGTTTGGCTGAAGCCGATAGAATTTTCTCCATGTTAATGGGAGACGAAGTTCCGCCAAGAAGAGAGTTTATTGAGAAAAATGCTGTTTATGCTAAGATTGATGCATAAACCAATTAGATAATTATAAAAAATTTACAAAATGAAAGTTACCATTGTAGGAGCAGGAAATGTTGGTGCAACATGTGCCGACGCAATTGCTTACAGAAGAATTGCCAGCGAAATTGTATTGTTAGATATCCGTGAAGGTTTTGCTGAAGGCAAAGCATTAGATATCATGCAAACACAAACCACATTAGGTTTTAATACTAAAGTTTCGGGAAGCACAAATGATTATTCTAAAACAGCCGGTAGTGATGTAGTAGTAATTACATCCGGTATTCCAAGAAAACCGGGTATGACACGTGAAGAGTTAATCGGAATTAATGCCGGAATCGTAAAATCGGTAGCGGAAAGTTTATTGCAACATTCGCCAAATGCTATTGTTGTGGTGGTTTCAAATCCAATGGATACGATGACGTATTTAACATTAAAAGCAACCGGTTTACCAAAAAATAGAATCATTGGAATGGGTGGGGCTTTAGATAGCTCACGCTTCAAAACCTATTTATCACAAGCTTTAGACAAACCTGCTAATGATATTCACGGAATGGTAATTGGTGGTCATGGTGATACAACCATGATTCCATTGACTCGCTTGGCAGCTTATAATGGTGTTCCGGTATCTGAATTTTTATCTGCTGAACGATTAGAGAAAGTAGCTGCTGATACCATGGTGGGAGGTGCAACATTAACAGCTTTATTAGGTACATCTGCTTGGTATGCACCGGGAGCATCGGTAGCGTATTTAGTCGATAGCATTTTAAACGACCAAAAGAAAATGATTCCATGTTCTGTCTTGTTAGAAGGAGAATACGGACAAAGTGATATTTGTATCGGAGTGCCATGTATTATTGGTAAAAACGGGATAGAAAAAATTGTTGATATTGACTTAAACGAAGAAGAAAAAGCTAAATTTGTCAAGAGTGCTGATGCAGTTCGAGCAATGAATGCAGACTTGAAATCGGTTTTAGCTTAATATTTTTCACATTATATCAAAGAGACTGCAATTTTGCAGTCTTTTTTTTGAGATTAATCCATAAATAAATTGGTTAATCCTATTCATAATTATATATTTGCACGTTTTATAAAATCGAGAAGAAGGACTTATTTTCTTTTTGCTTATAAATCAAAACCTTAACCAACAAAAATTAATTAATTCGAGTAATAATGCAGAGTAAAGGACTTATTAAATTTTTCGCAATTTTATTTGCATTGGTATGTATTTACCAACTTTCATTCACCTTTGTGGCCAATAAAGTCAAATCAGATGCCAAAGCTTTTGCCGGAGATGATGTAGCTAAAGAAGCAAAGTATTTAGATTCAATCGGTAAAGAAAAAGTATTCAGTCTAGGATTTACTGATTACACCTATGACGAGGTTAAAGAGAAGCAAATCAATAAAGGGCTTGACCTTGAAGGAGGTATAAATGTTATTCTTCAAATATCAGTTAAAGATATCTTAGTTGGATTATCAAATGATTCTCAAGATCCGGTTTTCAATAAAGCCTTAGCTGATGCAACTAAAAATATTAAAGGAAATCAAACCTATTTGGATGCTTTTTTTGAAGCGTTTGATACTGAATCAAAAGGTAGAGTGAAATTAGCTTCACCGGATGTTTTCTTTAACAAAAATTTAGACGGTGAGATTGATCTTAAGATGAACGATGATCAAGTGAAAGCCGTTATCAAAAGAAAAGTAAATGAGTCAGTTTTAAGTGCTTTTGAAGTACTAAGAAAACGTATCGATAAATTTGGTGTAACACAACCAAACATTCAACAATTAGGAGAAACAGGAAGAATTTTAGTAGAATTACCGGGTGCTAAAGATGTTGACCGTATTAAAAAATTATTACAAAGTACGGCTCAATTAGAATTTTGGGAAACACATAAATTTGAAGAAGTTGCTCCATTTTTAGGTCAACTTAATGAGGCTTTAAAAGCAACAGAAGTGAAAGTTGATACAAAGGAAACAACTTCCACAGGAATTGATTCTTTGTTGACAGATGCTTCAAAAGATTCATTAGCGAATGCTAAAGGGAACAACCCATTGTTCGATAAAATGTTATCGTATGGTGGCGGTCCGGTATTAGGTTATTTTTCTCCAAAAGATACTGCTGCTGTTAATAGTTATTTGAACAGAGACAGTAGCAAAGCGTTGTTGTCTCCTGAATTGCGTTTTGCACGTTTTGTATGGGGAAAACCCACAACCATTGATAACGATAAAAAAGAAAAAGTTGAAGCAGTAGAGTTATATGCATTAAAATCAGACGGTCGTTCAGGAAAACCTGCCATCAGTGGTGGAGTAGTAGTAGATGCCAGAGATACATTTGACCAATTTGGAAAACCAGCCGTTTCTATGCAAATGAATGGTAAAGGTGCAAAAGATTGGGAAGAATTAACAGGTAAAGCATTTACACAAAAAAGTAGTATTGCAATTGTTTTAGATAATGTTGTTTATTCTGCACCAGGCGTTTCTTCCGGACCAATTTCGGGAGGTAACTCTGAAATTTCAGGAACTTTTACGATTGATGAAACTAAAGATTTAGCGAATGTATTGAGAGCAGGAAAATTACCTGCGAAAGCGGATATCGTTCAATCGGATGTTGTTGGACCTTCATTAGGCCAAGAAGCGATTGATAACGGTATGTTATCTTTCCTTATTGGTATGGCGTTGGTTGTATTATGGATGATTTTATATTATGGTAAAGCTGGGGTTTATGCCAATGTTTCTTTATTAGTTAACATTCTATTCATCTTTGGGATTTTAGCAAGTTTAGGTGCTGTCTTAACATTGCCTGGTATTGCCGGTATCGTTTTGACGATTGGTATGGCAGTAGATGCGAATGTAATCATTTATGAAAGGGCTAAAGAAGAACTTGATGCAGGAAAAACACTCGATGAGGCTGTAAATTATTCTTTCACTTGGAAGGGGGCAATGTCTTCTATTTTTGACGCGAACATCACAACTGCTTTAACAGCTTTAATTTTGTTAGTTTTCGGGACAGGACCAATTAAAGGTTTTGCAACTACTTTATTGATTGGTATTGGTACCTCTTTATTTACCGCAATTTTTGTAACACGTTTGCTGTTAGATTGGAGTTTGAGAAAAAATCAAAATCTTTCTTTTTCCACACCAATGACACACAATTGGTTTAAAAATATGAATGTTGATTTTTTAGCGAAAAAGAAAATTGCTTACGCCATTTCTAGTGTATTAGTAATCGCTTCTTTAGTTTCCTTGTTCTTTATAAACGGTCTAAATCAAGGGGTTGACTTTGTGGGTGGACGTACTTTCCAAATTCGATTTAACAAAGAAGTTGTGGCAAGTGAAATAAGTTCTACTCTTACGAAAGCTTTTGGAACAAATGTTGAAGCCAAAACATTTGGTAGTGGAAATCAATTGAAAATTACAACTAAATATAAAGTTGATGAAGAGAGTGAAGGTGTTGACGCTGAAGTAAACGAAAAGCTTTACTCGGCATTAAAGTCATATTTTCCAGAAATGAGTTACCCGGATTTTGTTACAAACAAAGAAGGTAAAGAATTCGGTATACTTCAAGCATCAAAAGTTGGACCTACAATTGCAGAAGATATTAAAACAAACGCATATTGGGCAGTATTAGGATCTTTATTAGTAGTTTTCCTTTACTTATTAATCAGTTTTAGAAAATGGCAATTCTCATTAGGAGCTGTTGGTGCTGTATTGCATGACGTAATTATTGTGTTAGGAGTTTATTCGATATTTTGGAAGTTCTTACCATTCAACATGGAAATTGATCAAGCCTTTATCGCTGCAATATTAACTGTTATTGGGTATTCATTAAATGATACTGTAATCGTTTTTGACCGTGTACGAGAGTTTTTAGGAACACATGAGGAAGGTACTTTTAATCAAGTGGTTAATAAGGCTTTAAATACTACACTAAGTAGAACAATCAATACTTCGTTAACAACATTAATCGTTTTGTTTGCCATCTTTATTTTAGGTGGTGAAACCATTCGTGGATTTGTTTTCGCTATTTTGGTTGGTATTTTAGTGGGTACCTATTCATCTTTATTTATCGCAACACCAATTATGGCGGATACTGTAAACAAACAAGAAGAAAGAAAAAGAGCTTTAAAGAAAGAAGAATAGTAAATTGATTTACTTTTAAATATAAACCCGGCTTAGGTCGGGTTTTTTTGTGGCTTTTATTTTTAATTATATTAAGAATTAATCAAGCTTTTTTACTAATCATTTTTGATTGAATTGTAAAAAATTGAAAAAGTGACAATAACTTTTTTCGGTTTACACCTGACAGGTTTTGTAAACCTATCAGGTGTAATAGCTAAACCGAAAACGTGAATGTTTTCTTCTATTTTAAATTTAATTATGAGTCCATTATTTTCACTACAAGCAATAAAAAACCGACTCAAAAAAGTCGGTTGATATAAAAAAAGCGATAAAAAATTATGCTTTCTTCGGTCTAAAAATGTAATATAATCCAATTAATACAAATGGAATACTTAGCCATTGTCCGGTTGTTAATGCATTAAAAATAGAATATTTTTCAAATCCACCTTGACTTGCTTTTACAAATTCAACAATAAAACGAACCGACCAAAGGAGAACCATAAACATTCCGAAAAGTAAGCCTTCTTTTTTTCTGGCTTCAGTTTTCCAATACATTAAGAACAAAATCAGAAAGACGAATACATAACCAAATGCTTCATATAACTGTGAAGGGTGTAAAGCGGGAACTTTATCTAATAAAAAAGCATACTCCGGATTTTCAGAAATCGCTTTATATGCCTCTTTTGGATTGGCTATTTTTGTATTTAAAACAGCATCTTTTTTACTGTAAAAATCTTGAACAAACTTAATTCCAAAAGCAGAATCCGTTTCATGACCTACAATTTCCGAATTGAAAAAATTTCCAAGACGAACAAATATTGCTCCGCTCGCGACTGGGATTACCACACGGTCTAAAACCCAAAGCAAAGATTGTTTCATGATTTTTTTACTAAAATAGATCATGAACAAAATAATTGCAATTGCTGCTCCATGACTTGCTAAACCAGAGAATCCTGTAAATTCAAATTCAGGTTTTGTACGAATAGGTAAAAGTATACTTAACGGATCTTCGCGAAATAACTCTGATTGGTAAAAAATTACATGTCCTAATCGTGCACCAATCAAAGTGGCAACAACGGTATAAATAAATAAACTGTCTAATTTTTCTAATGGCTCATTTTCTCTAATAAAAATGTATTTCATGATATACCAACCCAACGCAAAAGCTACTACAAACATCAAACTGTAAAAGCGAATTGTGAGCGGACCAATTTCAAATCCTTCGGACGGATTCCAGACAAATGCTAAAAAAGATGTAACCATAGAATTGTTATTTGACGTAAATGTAAACGAAATTCAAACAACTTGCAATTTCGAACATTTAATTAATTCTTAAAAAAAGAAATCAAGGAACCGGATCATAACCACTTTTTCCCCACGGATGGCATTTAGAAATCCGTTTTACAGCAAGCCAAATTCCCTTAAGAACACCATGTTTTTGTATGGCCTCTGCTGAATAATGTGAGCAAGTAGGTTCAAATCGACAAGTGGCGGGAGTTAATGGTGAAATCACCGTTTGATAAAACCGAATCAGAAAAATAAATGGAAACTGAATTATTTTTTTTAGCATTGAATGTGTTTTTTTGAATTCCAACTCAATTGCACACCGATTTTTTAGATTGAATTGATTTCCGTAGATTTTTATAGATAACTATAATGGATTTACTTGGATTCAAACCTACCAATTTAGCATAAATTTTCAACATCTCGTCTCCCGCTCCTTTGGAGGGGGTCGGGGGGAGGTGTACTAGTGAATCACAACTTTGCAAAAACCCGCAACTCGCAACCCGCAACTCGTAACCTTCTAACTAACACTAAAACTCGTCCCATCCTTCCCATCTTTCAACTGAATACCAACAGCCAAAAGTTGATCACGAATTTGGTCAGAAAGAGCAAAATCTTTATTCGCACGAGCTTCGTTTCGCATTTGAATCATCAAATTCACCACACCTTCTAATTTTTCAGAATTATCATTTGCAATTTGTTCATTTGTTATTCCCAAAACATCAAAAATAAATCCGTTCAGCGTTGCTTTCAATTCATTCAAATCATTCTCAGTAATCGTTTCTTTACCGTCATTAATCAGATTCACAAAACGAATTCCTTCAAATAACTGAGCAATTAAAATAGGCGTATTAAAATCGTCATTCATCGCCTCATAACAACTTTTTTTCCAAGCCGAAATCCCTAAAGTAGAGGAAGAACTTGTTTTTAATTTATCCAACAACTCCATTCCTTCCATTAAGCGATTAAATCCTTTTTCTGAGCCAACAATCGCATCGTTTGAAAAATCCAATACACTTCGGTAATGGGCTTGAAGCATAAAAAAACGTGTCACATTTGGTGAAAAAGCTTTACTTAAGATTTCATTTCCACCACTAAAAATTTCATTGGGTAAAATATAATTTCCGGTAGACTTAGCCATTTTTTTACCGTTCAAAATCAACATATTGGCGTGCATCCAAAAGTTCACAGGACTGTGTCCGGTACACGCTTCATTTTGAGCAATTTCACATTCATGGTGTGGAAATTTCAAATCCATTCCACCTCCGTGAATATCAAACGTTTCGCCTAAATATTTGGTACTCATTGCTGTACATTCTAAGTGCCAACCAGGAAAACCAATTCCCCAAGGCGAAGACCAACGCATGATGTGTTGTGGTTCGGCTCTTTTCCATAAGGCAAAATCTTGCGGATTTTTTTTATCAGAAACACCGTCTAAGTCACGAGTGTTGGCAATCATATCTTCAATATTTCTGCCACTTAATTTTCCATAATGATTCGTTTCATTGAACTTTACTACATCAAAATAGACCGAGCCATTCGATTCATAGGCAAAACCATTGTCGATTATTTTTTTAATAATCTCTTGTTGTTCAATAATATGGCCGGTAGCAGTAGGTTCAATACTCGGTGGAAGAAAGTTTAATTTATGTAAAATGGTATGAAAATCAACGGTGTAGCGTTGCACAATTTCCATTGGTTCCAATTGTTCGATGCGGGCTTTTTTAGCAATGCGGTCTTCACCTTCTTCGGCGTCATTTTCTAAGTGGCCGGCATCGGTAATATTTCGAACATAGCGAACTTTGTAACCCAAATGAAGAAAATAGCGAAAAATCACATCAAAACTCATAAACGTTCGAACATTACCAAGGTGCACATTGCTGTAAACCGTTGGACCGCAAACATACATCCCAACGTTTCCCTCATGAATGGGTTTAAAAACTTCTTTTTCACCCGAAAGTGAATTGTATATTTTTAAGGTCTGATTTTCGTATAATTTCATTACTATTTCTAAATTTTAACTCCAAACTACTTTCTATCAACTTCCTACTCCCTAAAACTTTGTATCCAACTTAATATAATCCAAAAATTCTCTTCTAACTTTTTCATCTTTAAATTTTCCGCCAAATTCAGAGGTCACGGTACTGCTTTCAATATCTCTAATTCCTCTTGAATTCACGCACAAATGTTTGGCATCAATCACACAAGCCACATCTTCGGTATTTAATGCTTTTTGTAATTCTTTTACAATTTGCATTGTCAATCGTTCTTGTACCTGCGGTCGTTTGGCATAATAATCTACAATGCGGTTCATTTTAGATAACCCAATCACTTTTCCACTGGAAATATAAGCCACGTGAGCTCTTCCTACAATTGGCAATAAATGATGTTCGCAAGTAGAGTAAAGCGTGATGTTTTTTTCCACCAACATTTCACCATATTTATAACCATTCTCAAACGTTGAAGAACTAGGCTTTTTTATAGGATTTAATCCACCAAAAATCTCTTTTACAAACATTTTGGCAACACGATTAGGAGTACCTTTCATGCTGTCGTCGGATAAATCCATTCCTAATGTGATTAAGATGTTGGCTACATCTTTTTTTATTAACTCAATTTTTTGTTCATCGGTTAATTCAAAAGCATCTTTTCGCAACGGATTGTCTACAGATGTTCCAATATGGTTATCACCAATATCATCGGAAAAAGTATCGTTATTATTCATTAAATAGTGTATAAATAAGTAAACTTACAAAGTCTGCAAAGATAAACAAAACATAGAAATTTTTTGACATAAATAAATGAATTGTAAAAAATAGAAATTTTAAGATAATTATAAGTTAAAATTATGTAAATTTCGGGCTTTAAAAATTCAAAGCTATGAATCTAAGAATACTATCCTGTTTGTTTAGTTATTTTGTAATCAGTATCTTAAGTGCTCAAAATTTAATTCCAAATGGAAATTTTGAGCAAGGAAACGGAATTGGTTTTCAATCTGATTACAATTTCATAAACCCGGGAACAGGTCAGGCAAATAGTGTTCCAAGACAGTATGCCATTATAAACAATCCGTCTCTGTTAAATACTAATAATTTTATCAATTCCGGTGATTATTCCACTGGAACCGGTTTGATGATGGTTTGTGATGGAGCATCAGGTCAGTCTGAAGTATTTTGGAAAACCAATGGTGATATTTTATTAGAAGCCGGCCAAACTTATCGTTTTAGATTTTTTATTCGTTCAGTCAACAACACCAATCCACAACCTGAAATTGGTTTCAGAGTTATGGCTGCTGCAGCTACATATTTTACAGGTTCTTATACCGTTACTAATCCTTCAACAGGTTGGCAAGAAGTTAGTTTTGAATATACTGTTTCTGAACCGGGGGCACCAAATAGACGTTTTGAGTTATACAATATCAATCAAAGTGCCGTAGGAAATGATTTTGCTATCGATGAAATTATTTTAGAGCGGTTAGAACCTTTAGTTGTTAATTATTCAGCAATTGATATTTCTTGTTTTGGAGAGAATGATGGTTCTATTGTGATTTATGGTCAAGGAGGTACACCACCTTACACATCCTTTTCGATAACAGGTCCAATTAATCAAACCATTCCAACAGGTGTTTTTGTTGGACTTCCTGCAGGAACATACACTGCCTCAGTAACAGATTCAGATTCAAATACAGCTACAGTGAGCGGAATAGTTATCACTGAACCAAATGATATAACGATATCACCGGATAGAACAATCTGTTTGGATGAATCTGCAACGTTAACAGCTTCAGGAGCTGATGATTATTTTTGGACAGCAGTTCCGGCTGATCCATCTATTGCTGATCCAACGAGTGCTTCCATTGTAGTTACACCGGATGTAACAACCACTTATACAGTAAATACCACTGCAGTTACACCTAGAAATTTCATTTTTAATGGTGACTTTTCGTTGGGCAATACTGGTTTTACAACAGATTATCAATACCTAGACCCTGTTAATCCCGTTGGAGTACAAGGTGCTTATGCAGTAGTAACCAATTCACAAACATGGTTTGCCGGTTTTTCTAATTGTACTGATAATACAACCGGAACAGGTAATATGATGGTCCTTGACGGTTCAATAGCGAATTCAGGGAATGATAGAGTTTGGTGTCAAACAATGCCGGTAACTCCTGGCCAAGATTACACTTTTTCGTATTGGGTTCAAACCGTTGCAACGCCAAATCCTGCGAACTTAGATGTATTGATTAATGGTGTTTCGATAGGTTCAAATCTAGCTCCATCTACTACTTGTGGTTGGGTACAAAGATCCTACACATGGAATTCCGGTGCAGCGACCATTGCAGAAATTTGTATCTATGATAGAGTTGTCACTTCAGCCGGAAACGATTTCGCTATCGATGATATTGAATTTGTAACGGATATTACTTGTAACCTTACTGCGTCAGTAACTGTAACGGTGCAGTCTATATCTGCAACCGCTGCATTTACAAGCGGAGATGTGACAGGATGTCCCGGTCCTACAGTATTAACATTCAGTGGAACACCCAACACGAATATAACTGTATCGTCTAGTTCAGGAGCATTTTATAACATACCTATCAATGCAGCAGGTACAGCGTCTTTTACAACCCCGTTTTTAACCACTACCACCACATTTACTTTAATAAGTATTTTTCAAAATCCTCCTGGATGTACAGCACCTCTGACAGGAAGTGTGACAATCACAATAAATCTGAATGGTTGTGCAACAGTAGTTGCGGGCGGTGTAGATTTAGGAGATGCTTCCTCAGCTCAAATATGTGAAGTGGGAGAGTGTGTTGATTTGACAGCTTCTTATGTTGATTTAGGATCCACAACTTCTTATACAATAAGTTCTATTGATTATTGCCCTCAGGCTGCCTACAATGACACAACTTATAACCCAATTAATTTAGCGACAGATGATGTTTGGTCTGGTACAATTAATTTACCTTTTGACTTTTGTTTTTTTGGGAATATATATTCATCTTGTCATGTTGGTTCAAATGGTACAATTTCATTTGACCCCGGAATTGCACCAAATGGAGGTAGTCCATGGAATTTACTTGGTTTAACGGTTCCAAATCCAGGTTTTCCAATCAGAAATGCAATTTATGGGGTTTATCAAGATACAAATCCAGCTATTGGGCCTTCACCTGCTGACCGATTTGCCGGTTGGAAATTAGTAGGTAATTATCCTTGTAGAAAACTTATTGTAAACTTTTATAGATTTGGTCAGTTTCAGTGTGGTCAAAATGTTGGTTTACAAACTTATCAAATGGTTCTTTATGAAGTTTCAAATATTATTGAAGTCTATATTGAAAGTCGCACTCCTTGTAATACTTGGAATAATCCACTTGGTGGAGGAGTTGTTGGTATTATGAATCAAGCAGGTACCTTGGGTTATGTTCCTCCTGGTAGAAATACAAATGTACAATGGTCTGCTACAAATGAAGCTTGGCGTTTTACACCATCTGGACCATCGGCAACAACTTTCGAATGGTTAGAAAACGGATTGCCATATAGTACAGATTTGACAATTAATGTTTGTCCTACAGCGACCTCAACATACACTGCAGTTGCAACATATGATCAATGCGGACAAATAACTCAAGTTGAAAGAGATTTCTTGGTTGAAGTATTTCCTGATAATGGTTCAGATCCAGATGATTTGTTTGAATGTGAAAACTTGTTTGATTTAACAGAAAATGATGCAGTGATGATTGGAAGTGGTGATCCTTTCGACTTTAGTATTAGTTATTTTACCACCGAAGCAGATGCTGAATTATTATTAAATCAAATCACTGATTCTACTGCTTATGTTGCAATTAGTAATCCTCAAACAATTTACGCTAGCGTATTAGATTTTAATACCGGTTGTAATCGAATTAAAGCTTTTGAAATAGAATGGGATTCATGTATCTTAAATCCAGATGCACTTGATTTGGTTTTATGTGATGAAGTGACACCCGGTAATAATTTTGAAGTTTTTGATTTAACACAAAATGATGATGATGCATTGAATGGTTTAGATCCTACTCTGTATACTGTTACTTATCATACCAATCAGGCAGATGCCGATGTTGGAGTAGCTGAAATTGTTCCGGCAAATGCCTATAATGGTACTACAGAAACAATTTATGTTCGTGTTGAAGAAAATGCCAATCCTACGGTATTTGGAACAACTTCGTTTAGTTTAACAGTTAACCCAAGCCCTTCAATTGCTGATACTTCAGTTGATATTTGTTCCGGAGATTCTTTCAGTGTTATTCCTGTTTCTAGTGGTGCAAATGTTGTTCCAACAGGAACTACTTACACTTGGACAGTTTTATCTTCTGCGGGTATTACAGGTGCATCAGATCAAGCTACACCGCAAACATCCATCAGTCAAACTTTGATTAATACAACTGATGTTGCTTCGCTTGTCACTTATAATGTAACAGCTTCTGTTGGGACTGCACCTAATATTTGTGCTGATACTTTTGAAATAAATGTAATTGTTTATCCAAAACCAAGTATAGCAGATGTTACTAATTCAATTTGTTCATTGCAAACGTTTACAGTAACACCGGCAACTAATGGAACTGATTTAGTTCCCGGAGGCACTACTTATACGTGGACAGTTGTTGCTCCTGCAGGAATTTCGGGAGCCTCTAACCAAGCAATTTCACAAGCCTCGATTAGCCAAACTTTAACCAATTCAACTGAAACAGAATTGGATGTAGTTTATACTGTAACAGCTTCATCTGGTACAGCACCTAATATTTGCACAGATATTTTTACAATAACGGTAACAGTAAATCCCTTACCGGTTATCAATGATAAAGTATTATCAATTTGTTCTGGGGATTCATTTAGTGTTACACCTACCACTGCGTCACCGGAGATAGTTCCCACGGGCACGACCTACACCTGGACAGTTGTAACACCGGTGGGTATCACAGGAGCATCGGATGAGGCTACAGCACAAACGAGTATAAGTCAGACTTTAACCAATACAACCAATTCCCCAATAGATGTAGTTTACACAGTAACAGCCTCAGTAGGTACGTCACCGAATATTTGTACAGATACATTTACAATTACTGTCACGGTAAATCCCAATTCAACAGTTACCGTAAATAGTCCATCGGTATGTGATGGCACATCAGCCACCGTTACTGCCACACCGGGAGTTGCAGGAAGTTACGATTACGCATGGAGTGTTCCTTCTGGATCAAATCCGGGCAATGTGGCGAGTTTTACCACGACAGTAGCCGGTGTTTATAGTGTGATTATCACCGATACGGTAACCGGTTGTTTTTCAACTAGTGCATCGGGCACGGTAACCATTAATCCAAACCCAACCGTTACGGTTAATAGCCCAAGTGTTTGTGATGGAGTAGCGGCTACAGTAACGGCAACTCCGGGAGTAGCGGGTAGTTATGATTATGTTTGGACAGTACCTTCGGGACCAAATCCGGGCAATGTGGCGAGTTTTACCACGACAGTAGCCGGTGTTTATAGTGTGATTATCACCGATACGGTTACAGGATGTTTTTCCACGAGTGCATCGGGTACAGTAACCATTAATACAAATCCAACAGTAACGGTCAATAGTCCAACAGAGTGTGAAGATACGCCAGCTACAGTTACTGCCACACCGGGAGTAGCAGGGACTTACGATTATGCATGGAGTGTTCCTTCAGGACCAAATCCGGGCAATGTAGCGAGTTTTACCACCTCAGTAGCCGGTGTTTATAGTGTAATTATTACCGACACGGTAACAGGTTGTTTTTCAACCAGTGCATCGGGCACAGTGACCATCAATCCCAATCCAACAGTTACCGTAAATAGTCCATCGGTATGTGTTGGCACATCAGCCACTGTAACGGCCACTCCGGGAGTTGCAGGAAGTTACGATTACGCATGGAGTGTTCCTTCGGGACCAAATCCGGGTAATGTGGCGAGTTTTACCACCACAGTAGCCGGTGTTTATAGTGTGATTATTACCGATACGGTGACAGGTTGTTTTTCAACTAGTGCATCGGGCACGGTAACGATTAATCCGAACCCAACCGTTACGGTTAATAGCCCAAGTGTTTGTGATGGAGTAGCAGCTACAGTAACGGCGACTCCGGGAGTAGCGGGCAGTTATGATTATGTTTGGACAGTACCTTCGGGAGCAAATCCGGGTAATGTAGCGAGTTTTACCACCACAACACCGGGTGTTTATAGTGTAGTGATTACCGATACAGTAACCGGATGTTTTTCTACGAGTGCATCGGGTACAGTAACCATTAATACAAATCCAACAGTAACGGTCAATAGTCCAACAGAGTGTGAAGATACGCCAGCTACAGTTACTGCCACACCGGGAGTAGCAGGGACTTACGATTATGCATGGAGTGTTCCTTCAGGACCAAATCCGGGCAATGTAGCGAGTTTTACCACCTCAGTAGCCGGTGTTTATAGTGTAATTATTACCGACACGGTAACAGGTTGTTTTTCAACCAGTGCATCGGGCACAGTGACCATCAATCCCAATCCAACAGTTACCGTAAATAGTCCATCGGTATGTGTTGGCACATCAGCCACTGTAACGGCCACTCCGGGAGTTGCAGGAAGTTACGATTACGCATGGAGTGTTCCTTCGGGACCAAATCCGGGTAATGTGGCGAGTTTTACCACCACAGTAGCCGGTGTTTATAGTGTGATTATTACCGATACGGTGACAGGTTGTTTTTCAACTAGTGCATCTGGCACGGTAACGATTAATCCAAACCCAACCGTTACGGTTAATAGCCCAAGTGTTTGTGATGGAGTAGCAGCTACAGTAACGGCGACTCCGGGAGTAGCGGGGACTTACAATTATGCATGGAGTGTTCCTTCGGGACCAAATCCGGGTAATGTGGCGAGTTTTACCACCACAACACCGGGTGTTTATAGTGTAGTAATTACCGATACAGTAACCGGATGTTTTTCCACGAGTGCATCGGGTACAGTAACCATTAATCCTAATCCAATAGTAACAGTTAATTCTCCAACGGTTTGTTCGGGAGATTTAGCTACACTAATTGCTACACCAACTACGGCTGGTACTTATGATTATGCATGGACAGTGCCCTCGACGGTATCCAATCCGG
>NZ_JBIIVK010000018.1:0-57788 GCF_044339515.1 Flavobacterium sp. | reverse complement strand
TTTAAAATGAAGTCTACAAGCTTCTTCACTTCCAAAATTTGCCGTAAAACTGAATAAATTCATCGCTTTTTTTTATCAAATATAAGGCTTTTTATTTAATTATGGGTAATTGCGGACAATCAAAAAAAAATTAACAAAAAAAAATTATTTATATTTACCTGATGAAATAATAAAGATTTGCCACGATTATTCAGATTATTTGTTGGAAGTTTCGCAGAATACGAAAAGTAGAGAGTTAAGTTATGAAGACGAACTACTTAAAAAATTTAAAAAAGAATTTAAAAAATAATGAAACAAATACAAATAAATGGTAAGTATAACGAAAATAACATAAGTAGTCTAATTCTAAAATTAAATTTTGTTTTTAAACTTGAAAACAAAGAAATTAAAAATTACGATTTTCAAGTAAAAATAAAACATACAGAATTTACCTCTATTACATCTCTCATCATTTATAAAATTTTAGCATATAGTTTAGATAATAAATGCTTAGACAATCCATCAGCCAATATAGATGAAATAACAGATTTATTTTCAAAATTTCATTTACACGAATTAATTAAAGCATATTATGATAAAAAAGATGTAGATAGGATTTTTTCAAATATTAAACCTCTACAAAGAAATGATTTCTTTGTCGCTCCACATCCAATAAATAGAGAAGTTGTAAAAAGTAAAGATGATTTAAGTAACAAATATTATGAAATTATAAACAATTATTATAAAGATAAAAATTTTGAAATTGTTGAATATATTAAGACTTGCCTAGTTGAAATATCATCTAACTTTTTATATCATGCTGAAAATGATGAAAAATCGATATTAATGGCAGAAGGCAACAAAACGAAAGTTGAAATAATTTCAGTAGACACTTCTGAAGGTATTATAACCACAATGAAAGAAAAATACAACAAATCAGATACTAATTTATTAAATTTAGCGTTTCAAAGAAAGATAACGTCAAAAATTGAGAATGGCCATTGCGGAACTGGCTTATGGCTTGTTAATGAAATCGTTACTAGGCTTAAAGGAAAGTTAATTATACATACCGAAGGCTATATTTATAGAAATATTCAAGGAAATATTAGTACATTTGCATCTAGTTATTGGAAAGGAACTATAGTTTACATAAAATTACCTATAACTGAAGTTATAGAAATTAATAAATTCTTTACTGAAATATTATCAAAAGAAAAAACATATATATGAAAAATTTAATTCTCTCTAGTTTTGGTAATGTTATTGCTACTGATGAAAAAAGTAGTGAAATATATAATCATATAAAAAATCTTATTAATCAAGGTGATTCGATTAAAATAGATGCTAAAAACGTTACTATTTCCACAAAATCTTCAAGATTAATTTTTGGGAAATTGTATAAAGAATTAACTTCAAAAGTATTTTTAGAAAAAATCTTCATCGAAAATGCATCGACCATTTTTATGTTTTCAGTAAATGAAGGAATTTCTACTGAAATTCAATTTGCATAATAAATTATAACATAAAAATCCGTCTCGAAGAAATTCTTGACGGATTTTTGCTTTATTTACGATTTAGTCCAATCAAAAGAGGTGATATAAGATAGTCGTAGCGTTGGATTACTTTCGAGCAATGTATTGGAAAAATTCCAAATATGCTGATGAATATAATTTAATTGAATTTGATGATTTTTATCAAAATTATAACCTACTCCTCCAATAATTCGGTTTTGGTTTAAAAAGGTTTTACCCGCATTAGAACCTATATTCAAAAAAATTTCGTTGCCAAAAACCGCAAACAATTTTGTAGATTCTTCTTTTTTTTTCAATGGATAATTAAATAAAATCATATACCGTAATCTATTCCTGTAATCGTAATCATCAATACTAAAACTTCCTTCGTTATTTTGATTTGCGATGCCTACAAATCGGAACTCATCACGCAAACGGTGGGTAATTCTTAAATCATTCTTATTGTGTACAAAAGTTCCTTGAATCCAAATATGATCTTCTGGAATATTTGTTCGATTCATGGCCGGATCTCCATACGAATATGTGTTGTAGTGACTGTATCCAATGGTTGCCATAAATTGTTTAGTAAACTGATAATCAACAGAAGGACGCACAAAATATTGTTGCTTCTCTGAAAACCCATTAGCATAACGCATCGTTGCTTCAAAAGAAAATGATAGCTTATCGGAAATCATATTCTTACCGAAATAATGAAACCAAATGTTTTCATTTGATGATTTTGCTTGGGCATAAATCGTGTGATTTTCTAGAAAAATTATTATTATCACAGCGAATATAATCAGTTTAATTAACTTCTTCATATTTAATTTTTAAGTTCTTTTTTCTTGATGCCTTCGGATGATTAGACAAAGGTTTATGGTTGTCCAAACCATTAATTGTTACTGTTCCCCCATCATCATGAGCTTCATAATCGAGTTTAAAATGCTCTAAATTTTCCATCACTGAATGATCTACTAATTTAGTCTTTTTTAAATCAATAATTACTTGATAGCCTGGAGGAATTTCTTCCAACTTTCTTTTAATGCCTAAATAATTTGAAAAAATGGCCGATTTATCGATTTCAACATAATAGTTATTCCCTTCAAAAGAAACAATTGTTTGGGCTTTAAAAAAAGAAGAAATCGGGGTTCCGTTAACCACATGAATAATCATTTTTAAAAGCATTCCGAATGCAATTCCCACTAATAAATCCTCAAAAAGTGTCACAATAACTGTGCCTGTAAAAATAAGCAACTGTTCTTTTCCGATGTGAAGCATGTGAATAAATTCTCTTGGATGTGCCAATTTAATTCCTACAGTAATTAACATAGCAGCCAAAGCTGCATTGGGAATCATTTCTAATAACGGAGCCGCTAACAATACAAAAAGCAATATAAAAACGCCGTGAAAAAAATTTGCCCATCGTGTTTTGGCACCATTATTAACGTTGGATGAACTTCTGGCTACTTCGGATATCATAGGTAAACCTCCTAGAAATGCAGCTAACGTATTACCAATTCCTACAGCAATTAAATCTTTGTTTGCGTTCGATTTTCTTTTGAATGGGTCGGCCAAATCAATTGCTTTAACGGTTAATAAAGATTCCAATGAACCTACCAAGGCGAACATAACAACATATTTAATAAAAATTCCGGTTTGATTTATTCCGGAAAAATCTACATTCCATTGAAGGTTATCGGTTAAACTTCCAATTTTTACCAATGCGTATGGAGGTTCTGTGTGAGCAAAATCCATTACAAGTTCGGCCGGAATAGCAAAGAGCAAAACCACTAACGGAGCGGGAATCATTTTAATATTTTTATTTTTAATGAATGGCCAACCTAATAGTATTGCCAAACTGATCACGCCAATAAACGTTGCCTTGGGGTCCAAATTAATTACAAACTTTGGAATATTCAACAACAATTCTACCGGATTCATCCCTTTGGCTAAAAGTGGATTATCATTCAATAAAACCGGAATTTGCTTAGCGATAATGATAATTCCTATCGCAGCCAACATTCCGTGAATGGTTGAGAGTGGAAAAAAATCGGCTAACTTTCCTAATTTAAAAATTCCAAAAAGTATTTGTATCAATCCGGCAATAACCATTGCTCCTAAAGCTAATTTCCAACCTAAAATTGGGTCGCCATGACCAAATTCGGCCACAGCACCGGCAACAATTACAATTAAACCGGCAGCAGGACCTTTTATGGTTAAACGCGAACCCATGAAAAAACTAACGAGTATTCCACCAATAATTGCCGTGATTAACCCCATAATTGGAGGAAAATCTGAAGCTTTAGCAATTCCCAAACTCAAGGGTAATGCCAATAAAAAAACTATAAAACCGGAAATAGCATCTGTTTTAAAATTCTCTTTTAGTCCTGCTAAACCATCAGCAGGGATATATTTTTTTGTTTTCATATTTTTTTAACTATTAAGATGATTGATAGGGTAACTCATGATACGTTTTTACATGAGGTCCCAAGAATAAACGAGCATAAATTCTAATTCCGGCAATTCCCGAAACCACAAAACTAGATGCTACAAAAAAGGCAAGTACAACTTGGTTACTGCTGATATGGCTAAATAGTAAATCCTCCCCAATAAAAGTGCTGGTTATAGGAAAACCTGTAATGCCCAGTGTGGCTAATAAAAAGAAAAAAGCAAACTTTGGATGTTCATATACATGTCCTAAGTATTGGCTAATTAAAATCCGTTTTTCCAATTTCTTTAATTTTAGTAATGCCAAATAACCGATTGAGCCGGAAACAATAATTCCTGCAAGGTAAAATGTGATTTCACTTACCGTTACATGTTCATTAAAGACAATGGCCAAAGCAATCCAAAAGTGATTCATTACTATTAAAATCCATGCTAGAAATGGACTTTTCCGCTCAGAAAACGATTTAAAAACAAACACTAAACCAATTCCGGCAAAAATTTCAGGAAGAAGTGATGTTAATTCGCTTGGTACTTTTTCTTTGAATTGATAAGCAATTGTGCCAAAAGCAAAAAGCGGTATAAAAAAGAAATAAACTCTTTTTAAATTCAAAAAGTCTAATGATTTACCGATTATTTTCAAAGGTCGCCAAAGCACTATGTTTAAAAAGGCTTCTAATTTAAATTCCTTCAACGCAAGAACATAGAGTGTGTTTTTAATCACTCTTGGAAAGAAAAAATTATCCTTTTCAGATTTAGGTTGAAAAGTGTAAAACTGTTCTCTAATTAAATAACTCACTACTGAAGGCGAAACCAACAATTGATATGTTCGTAGAAAAGCATTTCCGGCAAAATGAAAAAGTGCCAATACTTCTAAACCAAGAGCGATTTCAATAAATATAATTCCGATCTGTGAAATAGAACTATAGGCTACCTGACTTTTTATAGAAGATTGAACTCTCGCCATCAATGAACTCATGATACTAGTGGTTAATCCCATCAACCCAATAGCAAATCGCATCGAAGTTTGATGTTCCCAAAAAGGAAAAGTTCGCAACATTAAAAACACACCCAAATGCACGGATAGCGAACCATAAAAAATTGCACTGGAGGGTGTTGGCCCTTCCATTGCTCGGGGTAACCAAGACGAGAAAGGAATTTGAGCCGATTTGGCCGCAGCCGCACAAGCCAGGCATAAAGCAATAAAAACACCAATTAAGGAATGATTTTGCAGGTGTTCGTTCACCAATTCATAATTATTCAGCTTCATAAAAGTGATGTTTTCATGAAATAAATGGTGACTTGCCCACATGGTTAAGAGTAAACCGACATCGCCAATTCTGTAAATGGAAAACACCTTAAAGGCATTCTTTACGGGCAAATAACGTTCTCGATAGAAAGCAATTAACAGAAAAGATGAGATTCCAATAATCTCCCAACCGATGAATAAGGTTTCAAAATTACCGGACAGAATCGCTAAATTATAACCAAAAAAGAAAAATAAAACGGTTGTAAAAAAACGTTTATATCCTTTCTCACGATGAAGGTAATAGCGACTATAAGTGGTAATCATTGAAGTAAGTAAAGCTCCAACAAACAGATAAACAGCCGTAATTCGATCAAAATAAAAATCGATAAAAAACTCGTAATGTGAAGTACTGAATATCGTTATTTCCTTCAGGTTTAAATCAGGTGAGTCGTTCAAAACCCAAATTACACAAAATATAACTATTCCTAAAAATTGGATGAAAACAGTTGCGAATGCAATTCCTGAAACTAGTTTTTCATTCTTCTCAGGTAGAAATACACTGATTAAGAAACCTAAAATCGGAAACAATAAAAAAAACTGGAGTATATTTTCCATAATCTTAAGCTGTTTTTAGAATTGAAATAGGCAAATTCTCCTTTGTTTTAACATCAACTTCCAACTCGTTTTGAACGTAATTTGTTTTTTGAATGGGATTATAAATGATAAACTCTTGTTTTTCAAACACAAAAATTTGTTTTGTTTCTGGATGAACAACGGCTAATTTTACCCATTCATTTTTAAACCATTCATATGTAGAAGGATTTTTGGCAATTGCTTTTTGAACAACTTCAGGAAAATGTTCCGCCACAACTAACAATCGGATCGGATCGTGAACTTCTATCATCTGACTGGGTAATCCGGGACGTAAATCACCATCTATACCGTTTGCCACACCAATTAAACCCATTACATTATGTGGTAATTTTGAACCAGCTCCTAACTTCTGATTATCTACTCTGGAAAAATAGTATTCCAAATTAATTCCACCGGCAACCGGAGCTACTTGTCCTAAAATCAACGCCAAAAAGTCACCGGACGGGTCTACTTGATAATCATAAGAATTCAAAAATGAGCGTCTGTCCAAAAACAATTGTTTAGACAAACTTCTTCTTCCAATTACGCTCATGGCATTGGTTGCATGATTTAATTCCGGCCTTGGTTCGAATAAGGAAAGTGAACGTTTCTTTACATTTTTATGAACCTTTTCAAGCGAATCGGAAGAATTAATGGTATCAAATCTTCTGGAACGCTCTTTTGCATTGTTCCGAAGAGCTGTTGCAAAGATCTCCTGATTTTGAATATGTATTCTTTGATTCAACTCACTTAAACTTTCTTCATCATAGAATTGAATTTCATCCCGTGTAGTATCGTGCAAAGCGGGTAAAAATTGAGTCGTATCAGGAATAGTAAGTCCTCTTTCTTTGAGAAGCAATCTTACTTTTGGATGATTGGCTGCAAAACAAGCAACTTTTGCATTCACAGAACTTGGTCTACCACAACAGGCTCCGCAATCATATCCGGCATAATGTGTATTGTTTACACTGGTTGCACCGTGTCCAACAACATAAACAAGCGACGAAAAGTTTTTAACCAAACCAATACTTTTGAGTAATCCCTCTACCCTATTGGCCATTTCTTCAATGGTAAATCCAACTTGTAAACCATTTTCTGTATCTGTAAGATTTTTGTTTTCGATATGAAGTTTGGCCTTTTTATGTAAGTGTTTAAAAGAAGCCGTAGTAGCCGGAGACATTGATGGTTTGAAAATATTTAAAAATAATTTAAATGCGGAAGTGAACCCAAGTGTTTGACTGATAATCCAACCAAAAAGCAATGAATGTGAGTGTTTGTGGTAATGTAAATCTTTAACGTGTTTTTTCTTGCGGTGTTCTTCTTTTATCAAGTACTTAGGTGTAACAGGAGCCGGACATAATTTGGTATGAAATTTACCGTTGACCGGTTGGTAATAAAACTCAAAATTAAAAAAAGCAGCTGTGCCAAACGTTTCTGCTTTCGAATCTTGATGTTCAATGTGTCTTCTGAAAGAACATTCTCGGTCATCCATACAAAATAAGCCCTGAAAACTTGGAATAGAAGTAGATGAAATGGTTTCTGTCTGATGAACACTTCCGAGAACCTGATCATAAAAACTCCACTCAAACGCTTGTTGCCAAAGTGACAAAACTTGGAATAGTTCGCTCTCTTTAACCGATTCAAAAAGCTTGTATTCATGCGTTCTCACTCTACTACCAAGAGGTGACCAATTGCCATTGAATTTTTTGTCAAGAACATCTATTTCTAGCAATAATTCAAATTTAACCAATTCTTCAAACGATATTGGTTTCGCATCCAAAAGCGAGGTCGGATTAGCTTCCAACGTAGCTATCATCCCACTCCAACCTGGGTGAGAAAATTGTTGATCAAATAAATAGTATTCATAAAGCTCAACTTTTCCAACTACAATTTCGAGTAATTCTGAAATGGATGCATTATTAAAAAGCAATTCCTTTACTCTTGTTGAAGAAAACAAACTTTGAGAAGTATTTTGTTCCAAAGCTTTAATTGCAGCTAAAAAACCAGTTGCCTTTTCAGGAAAAGTCCAAAGTGCGATGCCTTGGTCTAAATAACTGCACAGTAAACGAAAAAGTAAACTATGTGTAGATTTTTCTAAATTTATAGCATATTCTTTCTTCCAATTGGCACGTAAATTTCCAATTCTGGGTTTTACCGATTCATCATAGTTTTGATGAAGTAATTTATCTTTCCAAACCGAGAAATTTTCTTTTCCTTTTTCCTTTTCAATGACCCAATCGAGTACAGATTGATTTATTTCATTCTTTTTTAAACGATTTCTGAAATCTTCCAAAGGCAAATACGTTTTGTAACCAAAAAGAGTGGTTGCTTTGGCTAACGCATCATGAAATTTTTTATGTTGAAAAGCGTGTAAAGTATTGTGATGCACAAAGTCTTTCAATGGATTTTGTGCCGGTAAATAATGTGTTAGACGATGAAGAACAGCATGTTCATCAAAGCCATTGCTAGTTGTTTTCACAAATTAATGAGTTTGAATTAATACATAAGTTATTGATTTTCAATAAAAAATTGAAATCTTAAAAACTAATAATGTATTAAGACAAATGGATTTTCCAATTGCAGTATAAATCGTAAAGGTGTAATTTTCTTCCTTGTACTCCCTCTAAAAATTGCTTGAAAGATGGATTATCAGTAGAAAAAAAAGTAAATACTACCGACTTTGAAAAGATATAATCGAATTGAACTTCATCAATTTCAGATTCTACTGTTTCAACCTCGCTAATCGCATTGAAAATTGTTGCTTGTTGCTGATGAAGGTCGGACTGATCTTTAGAAGATTGTGTAAGGTGAACAACTTCAGGAGAAGATAAATCTGAAGCCAATAATCCTCTGACTGATCCTGAATAAAAAACAATAAATGCTAACAGGAAAGAAAAAAATCCTATTTGCTTCTCTAAAACTGACTTTATTGTTTTCACATTATTTACCTAAAACGATGTAAAATTAAATTAAATTTTGAATCAAAACCAATTTTATAAAAAAAGTTCCGATAACGATATCGGAACTATTAAATTTATTGCTTTCTTTCAAACTTACAACATCCGTGCAAATCATTGTAAGCTTCATCTGATGCTTTAACTTTCTCCGTATCATGACCCACTTTTGCCACTGCTTCGTGAACTTGATCAATCGTACATTTATTTTCATCTAAAATTAAATGCAAATCTTGATGATCAATATGCCAAACGGCTGATTTTACTCCTTTTACAGACAAGGCAGCTTTTTCAATACGCTTTTTGCACATATCACAATTACCATTCACTTCGATGTCATATTTTGCATTTTTGTTTTTCTTTTCTTGTGCTTGAACTGAAATTCCAATTAAGGAAATCATTAGTATAAAAATTAATTTTTTCATTTTTGAAATTGTTATTGAAATTGTTATTGATTTTTGTTACTGAATTTTAAAACGCAATCCCGTATAAAACATTGCTCCAAAAACCGGAGCATAGACCATTGAACTATCAAAATACGCACCAAAAGGATCATTACTTCCTAAAATCGCATTGTCCTGTTGATAATTACCTAAGTTTTCTGCACCTAAATAAATCTCAAATGTTTTAGAAAAAGTTTTAGTTACTTGAGCATTCATCACCGAAAACGGATTGGTATACTCCTGCAAACGATATTCTTCAGGATTCGACTGTGTTCTTGGCAAACGTTGTTTTCCTAACCAATTATAAGTGAAATCTAATTTCCATTGTTGACCTTTTTCCATCACGTGAGTTTCATAAGCAATGTTGGTAAAAAATCGGTGTTTGGCTTGCAAAGGTCTTTCAACCAAACCAATCGTATATTCTGTTTGAACATCATAATATTTGTAAGCTGTTCTCACATTAAAATGATGTGAAATTTCATAACTCAAATCCACTTGTAAACTATTGGCAAATGATTTTCCGTCAAGATTGTAAAACAAAACTTGTTGCGGACTATTATCTACATCAACAATGGCTTGATTTTGAAAATCGGTTCGGTAAAAATCAACTGAAAATTCGGCTTCTTTTCCAAAAACTTTAAATCCTTGTAAAAAACTAAAACCGTAATTCCATGCAATTTCAGCATCCAAACCATAAATTTCTCCACCTGAATCCAAAATTTGAAATTGACGTGAAGAAGCAAAAAGTTGTTGGTTTTCGGCAAAAATATTGGCACTTCTTTTTCCTCTTCCGGCAGAAATTCTGAAAGTGGTTTTTTCAAAAGGTTTATATCGTAAATGTGCTCTTGGCGTTACAAAAACGCCTAAACGATTGTGGTAGTCAATTCGACCGCCTAAAACATAATTTAAATCATCTCCATTGCAATAGGTATACTCGAAAAAAGTTCCAATAGAATTATCGATTCTACTAAAGTCTAATGTGTTTACATTTTCACTAAAAGAATCATATGTAAAATTTAGTCCGGTAGTAAATTTATGTGAGGTGTTACTTAAAATCGAATTATAAATCAAATTAGAATAAAAACTTCGTTGCGTAATGTCATATTGATTTAAACCAAAATACGAGTTTTGTTTATGGTAATTAAACGCATTTTGAAAACCAAAACTTCGCCACGGAACTTCCGTCGAAACCAGACCTATTTTTGAGGATATATCTAACTTTTCTGTATTGATTTCGGAACCCCAAAAATTGGTTGTTCCCCTATCTCTATCCGGATCAAAATCAACTTGTCCGGTTTGTTTATCATCGTTCATATATCGAAAGTTGATAAAACTCACCCAACCCTTTTCGGCATCGGTATATTGCCAACGGTTTATCATATTAATTTGTTGACCGATTGGATTATCCAAAAAACCATCGTCGTTCATATCGTTTTTTGAAACTCTGGCATTTCCATGAAGGAACAAACTGGTTGCCCATTTATCATTTAATTTTTTATTGAAATGTGTATTTAATTCAAATCGCGAATCGGTAGAACCATACGCATTCAAAAAGAATGGAATATCATCATGTGGTTTGATCATTTCATAATTGATTTGACCCGAAATACTTTCAAATCCATTAACCACAGAACCTGCTCCTTTGGTAATTTGAATACTTTCCACCCAAGTTCCGGGCACAAAGGAAAGTCCGTACGCCTGCGAAGCACCACGAATAGCGGGAATATTTTCTTCTGTCATTAAAATGTATGGACTTGTTAATCCCAACATTCTGATTTGACGACTTCCTGAAACCGCATCTGAAAAATTAACATCAATGGATGGATTGGTTTCAAAACTTTCGGATAAATTACAACAAGCAGCTTTGAGCAATTCCTTACTTGTCATCGTTTGAACGTTGGCTGCTGCCAAATAATTCTTTTGAAGTGATTTTCTAACTTTGGTCAGCGTAACTTCATCCAACGTATTGTCAAATTCTAAATTTTGAGTAATTGATTTTGGTTCAGTAATTGTTAAGGTAACGGTCTTAAAACCTACATAACTAATCACTAAAACCGTATTTTCGGCTGTAAAAGGAATCGAAAAGTTTCCTTTATCATCGGAAACAGCACCAATTTGTGTGTTTTGCCAGTAAATATTTGCTCCGGGAAGAGGCTGATTATTGTCGAAAGTAATTTTCCCTATTACCTTTTCTTGCGAAAAAAGTAAAGCGGAAAACAATAAAAATAATAAAATTATAAGTTGTTTTTTCATTCAAAATGATTTTAAATTAAACGTCATTTTTTTCACAAAAGTGAAATGCAGTTTAATCTAAAATCAAGCGTAAAAAACAAATTGGGAATACAATTGATAGAGTGGCGGAGCATTCGCATCACAATAATAATCAAACAATTGCTCGTTGATTTGTTCTACTCTATTGGTATAAAAAGAAAATTCAACAGTTGGCAACACCGAAACATAATCGAAATCAAAGTGTACTTGTTTTATCACTACATCATCAAAATCCGCTTGAATGGTTTCATCGGAACAACAACCGTCGTGGCTTTCTGAAGAAGCTGAACAACACGATTTTTCTTCTGGATGAACATCCATTACACAAGGTTCTTCCGTGTTAAAAACGGAGGAAACAGAAGCAATCGTATCACCACAATAATGCACATTAAAAGCCAATCCGCTGGAAGAAATCAGCAGATAAAAAGCCATGATTATACTTGTGCACTTTTTGAAATTCATGCTGCAAAGTTACTTTTTTTTGAATACTAACTTCAAAAAAATCTGTTAATTGAATTAAATCTCAACCACTTGACCCAAAAGCGGAACGGTTGCATCAAATCCATACGTATCAAAAATCTTTGTTCGCAAGGTGTCGGCTGCTTCATTTTCACCGTGTACTAAAAATATTTTTTTAGGTTTTTGTTTCAATTCGCTCAACCAATTTAATAAATCTTTTTGGTCACCGTGTGCGGAAAGTCCTTCAACTAAAACGATTTCTGCTTCAACGGGATAATATTTTCCGTAGAGTTTAACTTCTTTGGCCCCTTCTAGTAATTTTCTTCCGCGAGTTCCTTCGGCTTGATAACCCACTAACATTACTGTGTTTTCCGGTTTGTCAATATAGCGTTCCAAGTACGACAAAACTCTTCCACCGGTAATCATTCCACTAGCTGCAATCACCACTTTGGGTCTTTTGTCATAAATGGCATTAATGGTATCTTCATAATCGGAAATCATGGTAAACATGCTACACATTTCTTCACATTCATGCGGATTCAATTTATGCCATTTCGGATTATCGTTAAAAACATCCAAAACTCTAATTCCCATAGGTGTATCAATTATGTAGGACACGTTTGGAATGCGATTTTGTAGACGCAACTGCCAAATCAAATACATCACAGTTTGCACTCGCTCTACTGCAAAACTGGGTATGATAACATTTCCTCCACGACTAATCGTTGTATTGATAATTTTTTCTACTTCAAACAACACATCATTTTGAGGATGAAGACGATTTCCGTAAGTAGATTCTAAAAAGATATAATCGCCCGACTTCGGTTTTTGAGGTGGATGCATGAGTACATCATCATCTTGACCCACATCACCTGAGAAAATAAGTGTTTTCTCTTCGGCATTTAACTCAATGGAACAAGCACCAAGAATATGTGCTGAAGGAAAAAATTTAAAATAACAGTCATCTGTTAATTTAACCTCTAAGTTAGGTTCAATCACTCTAAAAAAGTGCGTTACCCGTTCTGCATCGGCCACGGTATAAAGTGGTTCGGCAGGATTATGTTTGGAAAAATGCTCTTGATTCGCTTTTGACGCTTCTTCTTCTTGAATTTTTGCACTATCGGCGAGAATAAGTTTTGAAATTTGCTTGGTTGGAGCAGTGCAAAATATTTTTCCCTTAAACCCATTTTTTACTAATAACGGCAACCAACCACAATGATCGAGATGGCCATGCGTGAGCAACACAAAATCAATGGTAGAAGGTTCGATTGACAACGGTTGCCGGTTTAACTCCCGTAATGATTTGATTCCTTGAAATAAACCACAATCGATTAAAATGCGGTTTTCATTCAATTCGACAACTGTTTTTGAACCTGTCACTGTTCCTGTTCCTCCTAAAAAATGAATTTTCATAACTTTAATATATTACATTACACAATTGATATGCTTCATTTAGACAATTTTTAATTCGGTTTTTACTCAATCCGATTTTTGAAAGCCATTCCGATCGTTTAATCAAATCTTTTACAGTGATCAGTTCTTGCATCAACAATTTATCTTTTTCAAGTTGTGTTAATGTTGTCAAACAAGTCACAGGATAAATTTGGGCAGCGTCTATTTTGTTTCGTAAACTATTCCCTTTCGGATAATCCCAGCTTAACAAAGACAAATTTGAACAAGTTGCAAATTTTATGGCATCGTCCGTAAATCTATTATTGGTTACAATCCAGCATTGACTTATTTGATAATTGGCATTGAAGACAGAAAAATCTTTTCCTTTTAAATCATTAAATCGGGATAAAATGTAGAGCGGAACTTTCACATCGGATTTGGTGTCTTGGTTTCCATGAAATTTGCATTCAATCATTGAAACCATATTTTCCATTTTGAGCAAAACATCCACTTCATGTGAAATGCATTTTCCGTCTAAAATCAAATTGGTTTGTGTTTGATATCCTTCCAATTCAAATAATTTTGCTATGAACTTTTCAAAATAGAAACCTGCCGGACCAAGAGCCTGAACAGCCGATCTCAAATTATATCGTGCCGCATGTGCATTAGAAAAATTTTTAAGTAATTGAAAAGCGAGTTTGTAAATTTTTTTGGTTGGAATTCCTTCGTATAATTGCTTGTCAATTTCATGCATCACTTGTAAAACAGCATTTTCATCCGCACCTGATTTTCGCAAAGAATGTTGAAGTTTTTCTTTATCGAATAAAACCAATTCGCCTGAAAATTTGGTTACTTTCATAACGCTTAAATTTATACTATAAAGTTACGAAAAAAGGATTTAAGAATGCTTTTTTTGAAAATAAAAAGCCGGGATAAAAAGCACTAAAAATAAAGGTTGAATGATAAATCTTCGAACATAAAAAAGTATGAAATTACTCTTTTCATCTAATAACAAAACGATTCCAAAAAACATCCCTATGAGTATAAAAAACAGAAGCAAATAAAGTAAAAAAGCAAATTTGGTTATCGACACATCTTTGAACAAAAAGTAAATAACCGCAAGAGACAGAGAAGAATTCAAAACATACCGAAACAATAGACTAAAAAAAAGTCCGATTCCTTTAAAATCAGGAAAAGGCAAATTAAGGTAGTCGTTTTTAAAATAGCTCAAAAAGGGATCATAAAACAATTTTTCTTCAAAAAAACGAATGAATGCTAAAGCTAGCACACAAATTGCAATGAAAATAAAATCAATAATTTTAGCCTTTGTTTTGTGTTGCATAAACAGAAAATTTATTTACCCAAATCACCCATAATAAAAACACAACCCCATAAATAAACAGTGGAAAAACAACTCCGTGTAATAAATGTTCTTGTTCAGGATAATGATATAAAGCAATCGCAATTAAAGCAATTCGAATTACATTCAAAACATAAATTAATAGGCTACCAACCAAAATGAATAACACTGTTTTTTTCCAATTTCCTTTAAAAGCAATGACAAAAGAAATAAAAAGAATAATTACACTAATCGCGTTGCAACCTTCTACTACTCTGGCAACTTTTTTGCCTTCTACAAAAAGCATGTTCGAATTTTGTTTGGGATGAGGCTCTAAATGCGAGTTGTAGTTAAAAAGTTCAATCGTTTTTTGTGTTTGAGCACTTACAATTTCGGTAATTGAATCTATTTCTAAGGAAGCTGAATCAAATGAATTTAAGTAAAATTGATACAGCAAGGTTAAAACAATATAACTCAAAAAAAATTTCAGTAAAAATGAAAGAAAAGGTTTGTATTGATTAAGGTATTTTTTCAAAACTGTATTTTTAACAAAAATATGTATTTTTAGGCAGTGTTGATGTTTTACCTTTGTAAAAAATTAATGCTATGAATTTTGATGCCCTAAAACCAAAAGTCGTAGAAGTATTAATTCGATTTGATATTTCTCGAGATGAAAAGTTACAGCTACTTTGCCAACTTTTACATGATAATGTAGATTACTACAATTGGGTTGGATATTATTTTGCCAACCACGATGCACAAACCCTTCATTTAGGACCTTATGTTGGTGCAGAAACCGATCATACGGTCATTCCGTTTGGAAAAGGAATTTGCGGACAAGTAGCAGTTTCTAACAAAAACTTTGTAGTGCCCGATGTTTCTGCTCAGGACAATTATATTGCCTGTAGTTTTACCGTAAAGTCCGAAATTGTGGTGCCGCTTTTTGTAAATGGGAAAAACATTGGTCAAATCGATATCGACAGTCATGTGCTGGATCCATTTACCAAAAAAGATGAAAAATTTCTGGAATTTGTAAACGAAGAAGTTGCAAAGTTGTTTTAGAAAAACTTGTCCATTAAAAAAATAAAATTACCTTTGCAACCGAATTAGGAAACACCTATTTCATACATAATAATCATTTAAATAATATTGGAATGTATTTAACTAAAGAAACAAAAGCTGAAATCTTCGCTAAACACGGAGGAAAAGCTGAAAACACAGGTTCTGCTGAGGGACAAATTGCATTGTTCACTTTCAGAATTTCTCACTTAACGGAGCACTTGAAAAAAAATCGTCATGATTACAACACCGAACGTTCGTTAGTGTTATTGGTAGGTAAAAGAAGAAGTCTTCTTGACTACTTAAAGAAAAAAGATATCAACAGATATCGTGAGATTATCAAAGAATTGAATATTAGAAAATAATCAATAGGAAAGAGGTGCGAAAGTGCCTCTTTTTGTTTTATATATTTTGAAGAAAAAAGTTTGGTTTTTCATTGGGTTACACAACAACTACACACAACAACACAACGAAACCTAATATTAATACCAAATTAAGGATTTATTTATGATTCCAAATGTAACAAGAGAGGTTATCGATTTAGGAGATGGACGTACCATTTCAATCGAAACCGGAAAATTAGCGAAACAAGCAGACGGTTCTGTGGTAGTTCGCTTAGGAGATTGTATGTTGTTAGCAACTGCCGTTTCTGCCAGAACTTCTAATCCAGGAGTTGATTTTTTACCATTAACCGTTGATTATCGCGAAAAATTTGCCGCTGCGGGAAGATTTCCAGGTGGTTTTTTCAAAAGAGAGGCTCGTCCAAGCGACAGTGAAGTATTAACCATGCGATTAGTTGACCGTGTATTACGTCCATTATTTCCGGATGATTATCACGCAGAAACACAAGTGATGATTCAATTAATGAGTCATGACGAAAATGTAATGCCTGATGCTCTTGCCGGTTTGGCTGCTTCTGCTGCGTTAGCGGTTTCCGATATTCCTTTTTATAATTTAATTTCTGAAGTTCGAGTGGCTCGAGTGGATGGAAAATTTGTCATCAACCCTAGCAGAACTCAACTGGAACAATCAGACATCGATATGATGATTGGTGCTTCAATGGATTCTGTTGCGATGGTGGAAGGTGAAATGAAAGAAATTTCAGAAAAAGAGATGGTAGAAGCCATTAAATTTGCTCACGAAGCCATTAAAGTTCAAATTCAAGCTCAATTGCGTTTGCAAGAAGCATTTGGCAAAAAAGAAATTAGAACTTACGAAGGCGAAGTGGAAGATGAAGCAGTTTATGCCAAAATAAAAGCAGCAGCGTATGACAAATGTTATGCCATTGCTCAAGAAGCTTCAGGAAAAAGCGAAAGAGGTGAAAAATTTGCCGCTGTTAAAGAAGAATGTAAAGCATTATATACCGAAGAAGAATACGCTGAAAATGCAGATTTAACCGGTTTAGTTGGAAAATATTTCTACAAAACCAATAAAGAAGCTGTTCGTAATGTAATCCTTGAAAAAGGAATTCGATTAGACGGAAGAAAAACAACCGAAATCAGACCTATTTGGTGTGAAATCGATTATTTGCCATCCGTTCACGGTTCATCTTTATTTACGCGTGGTGAAACACAAGCATTGGCTACAGTAACGTTAGGAACATCAAGAGAAGCAAATCAAATTGATTCTCCATCAGAGCAAGGAGAAGAAAAATTCTACTTACACTATAACTTCCCTCCTTTCTCAACAGGTGAAGCAAAACCATTAAGAGGAACTTCAAGAAGAGAAGTGGGTCACGGAAACTTGGCTCAACGTGCTTTAAAAAATATGATTCCTGCTGATTGTCCTTACACAATTAGAGTTGTTTCCGAAGTTTTAGAATCTAACGGTTCTTCTTCTATGGCAACCGTTTGTGCCGGAACAATGGCGTTAATGGATGCCGGAGTTCAAATGGTAAAACCTGTTTCAGGGATTGCGATGGGATTGATTACAGACGGTCAAAAATTTGCAGTTCTTTCAGACATTTTAGGTGACGAAGATCATTTAGGCGATATGGACTTTAAAGTTACCGGAACAGCTGACGGAATCACCGCTTGTCAAATGGATATCAAAATTGACGGTTTACGCTATGATATTATGGAACAAGCCTTAGATCAAGCGAGAGAAGGTCGTCTACACATTTTGAGCAAATTAACAGAAACCATTTCTACTCCAAGACCAGACGTTAAAAAACACGCTCCAAAAATCATCATGCGAACCATTCCAGGTGCTTTCATAGGTGCTTTGATTGGTCCTGGCGGAAAAGTAATTCAAGAATTACAAAAAGCTACCGGAACAACAATTGTAATTAATGAAGTAGATGAACAAGGTGTTGTAGAAATTTTAGGAACAGACCCTGATGGAATTGCAGCTGTTTTAGCTAAAATTGATTCGATTATTTTTAAACCTGAAATGGGTGAAGCTTACGAAGTAAAAGTAATTAAAATGCTTGATTTTGGTGCAGTAGTAGAGTATACGCAAGCTCCCGGAAATGAAGTGTTGTTACACGTTTCTGAATTAGCTTGGGAAAGAACCGAAAATGTTTCGGATGTGGTTAAAATGGGCGATGTTTTTCAAGTAAAATACTTGGGTATAGATCCGAAAACCAGAAAAGAGAAAGTATCCAGAAAAGCTCTTTTACCAAGACCTCCAAGATCAGAGGAAAATAAAATTACTCCGAAGAAAGATTAATTTTAATCAACTTATACATCAACCCGATTCAAAAAATGAATCGGGTTTTTTTATGCTTATTTTTGTAATTTAACTACTACATTTATGAATATATTAACAATTATTATATATTTGCATTAATAAGCCGCAAAAATATTTATGATATCCTTAATAAAAAGAATAATACACCTTCTTCCTATATTATGTTTAACAACTGTTTTAGGGCAAGAGTTTTCTATTACCGGAAAAATCATTGACGAAAATAAGCAAGGAATCGAAGGAACAGAAATTGTTTTATTGAGTGAAGGAAATATTGTTAATTCAGCGATAACAGATATAGAGGGAAAATTTTCGATGAAAAATAAGCCCGGTGTTTATTCACTTCGTTTTTATTTTGTAGGAACCGTTATTTACCAAACTGATTTTAACCTCGACAAAGATATCCATTTAGGCACACTTGAATCATTTGACAACTCCACCCAACTGCGTGAAGTAGAAGTTACATCGAAAAAAAGAGTCATTGAAAATCAAGTTGACAGAACCGTTTTTAATGTTGAAAACAGTATTCGCTCCACCGGCACTGATGGTTTTGAGCTTTTAAAAGCGACGCCCGGAGTTTTTGTATCCGGAAATCAAATTGGTATTGTTGGAAAAAGTTCGGTTAATGTAATGATTGATGATAAAATTGTGAATTTATCCGGAAATGAATTAATCAACTATTTACGCGGTATTAGTTCAGAAAACATTAAAAACATTGAAGTGATTACAACTCCTCCCGCAAAATATGACGCACAAGGAAACAGTGGTTTAATCAATATCAAGTTAAAAAAAGCTCCCGAAGATTCTTGGGCTATCAATCTTCGTAACTATTATATGCAAACTTCCTATCCTTCCTATTTGGGTGGAGTTAGTTTTACGTTTAACAAAAATAAATTAAGTCTTTTTACCGATTACATTCGACAGACAGGTCATGATAAATACTGGGAAAATCTTTCCAATGGATTTGAAACAGAAAATTGGGAAGGTAGAACAAATCGTAAAGACACACGCGACATTAATCGCTTAGCTTTTTCTTTAGATTATAAAATCTCAGAAAAAGCAAGCATTGGAACTAAGTATATAGGGTTACTTGATAACCCTGATACAAAAGACAGAAATAATACAACTGTTCGAGACAATGCCAGCAATGCTGTTACTTCAATATTTTTAACAAATGGTTCTAATAAAAATGATAGTTCAAACCATACTCTAAATGTTTACTATATCCAACAACTCGATACATTAGGCAAAAAAATAGCCGTTGATTTTGATTATTTTAAGTATATTGATGATCAAAACAGAACTTTTAATACCAGTGAATTTTCGCCAGAAAATGTTCAAATTGGCCAAAGTTTTATTGCTAATAATACCAGTTTGCAGGATATTTTAAACTACAGTGGAAAAATTGATGTTGAATTACCCTCCAAATGGGCAACTTATGGTTTTGGTGGAAAATTAAGCTTTGTAGAAAACAAGAGCAATATTGCTTTTTTTAATCTTTCAAGCGGAACACCCGTTTTAGACATCAATCAAACCAATGATTTTGATTATGCTGAAAACACACAATCCGTTTATGCTAATTTTAAAAAATCACTCGGAAAAAAATGGCAAACACAAATTGGGTTACGTTATGAAAATACAATTGTGGAGGGAACAACTACCTCGCTGGATGTAACGCAAAATCAAACCAATAATTTTAGCTATGACCAAATTTTTCCAACGATATATCTGACATACACGCACAACGAAAATCATAATTTTTCCGTCAATTACAGTAAGCGAATTGGAAGACCAATTTTTTGGCATTTAAATCCGTTCAAAGTATATATCAATTCATTTACCTTTGCAGAAGGAAATCCATTTCTACAGCCTTCTTTTACTGATAATTACGAAATAAATTACAACTTAAAGGAAAATTTAAGCTTCAAAATATATTATTCAAATACAATAGATGGTAGTACTCAACTTCCCATTGTTCAAACAAATGGTGACGAGACTATTTTACGCTATTTTAGAGATAATTATGTTGATAGAAGCCAATTTGGTGGTACTATTAGCTACTATTTTGATAAATTTTCTTGGTGGGAGAGTTCCAACACAATTAATGGCTACAATAATGTAACTACATTCATTAAAGATGTTCCCACAGAGGCACGAAACGGTTTTCAATATCATTTTTTCACCTATAATTCATTTACTTTGAATAAAAGTAAATCGCTAAAAGCGGAGGTAAATTTTGAATTTCACAGTGCAAGGAGAGAATTTTATTATTCTGCAACTCAATACAATAAACTCGATCTTGGTCTTCGTTATTCTATTAAAGATAAGGGACTTAACTTCATTTTATTAGCATCGGATGTTTTTAGAAGCTACCAGGCTGATTTTACAAGTGTTGTAAACAATGTAAGTCAGCTCAACAATAACTACTATGATGAAAGAAAAATTTTAGTAGGAGTTACATATAAATTCGGAAATAAAAAACTAACGGCTAATCAACGCGAATCAGGAAATGAAGAAGTTCAAGAACGTTTAAAATAATTTTTTTTTAAAATTTTGTAACTTTTAATTATCTCTTTACGTATAACTACTTGAAACTATTATTCAAGTAGAAATAAATGAGACAGCTTAAAATCACCAAGCAGGTTACTAATCGTGAAACTGCTTCCTTAGACAAATACCTACAAGAGATTGGAAAGGTTGATTTAATTACAGCCGATGAAGAGGTAGAATTAGCTCAACGCATCAAAGCCGGCGACCAACGTGCATTGGAAAAGTTAACCAAAGCCAATTTGCGTTTCGTGGTATCTGTTGCTAAACAATATCAAAACCAAGGACTTACACTTCCCGATTTAATTAACGAAGGAAATTTAGGACTTATAAAAGCCGCACAACGTTTTGATGAAACCCGTGGATTCAAATTCATTTCGTATGCCGTTTGGTGGATTCGTCAATCGATTCTTCAAGCGTTAGCAGAACAATCGCGTATTGTTCGTTTACCGTTGAACAAAATTGGTTCAATTAACAAAATCAACAAAATGTATGCGTTGTTAGAGCAATCTAATGAGCGTGCTCCTTCTGCAGAAGAAATTGCTAAAGAGTTAGACATGACGGTGAATGACGTTAAGGAAAGCATGAAAAATTCCGGTCGTCACTTGTCCATGGATGCTCCTTTAGTAGAAGGTGAAGATTCAAACCTATATGACGTATTACGTTCTGGTGAGTCACCAAATCCAGATAGAGAATTAATTCACGAATCACTTCGTACAGAAATCGAACGTTCGTTAGAAACCTTAACGCCAAGAGAAGCAGACGTAGTGCGATTGTACTTTGGTTTAGGCGATCAGCACCCAATGACCTTAGAAGAAATCGGAGAAACCTTTGATTTAACTCGCGAACGTGTTCGTCAAATTAAAGAAAAAGCCATCCGAAGACTAAAACATACCTCAAGAAGTAAAATATTAAAAACTTATTTAGGATAATTTTTTTCTATAGTAATTACCTTTGATTTTTAAAAGTAATTCGTATTTTGCGAGTCTAAAATTGATACGCAAACACTAAAAATAGTAAAATTACAAACAGTTAAAACTGTTCGTTTTTTGATTGATGATTGAAACTCCGGCTGATTACCGGAGTTTTGCTTTTTTATATTGTTAACGAAACTTTTAAACTTTTAAACTTTTAAACTTTTAAACTTTTAAACTTTTAAACTTTTAAACTTTTAAACTTTTAAACTAAAATCTATCTTTGCACAAACAACAACACAATGAAAAAAACCTTAATTGCTCCATCTGTCTTAGCTGCGGATTTTGCTAACCTACAACGCGATATTGAAATGATAAATGCCAGCGAAGCCGATTGGTTTCATATTGATGTCATGGATGGTCATTTTGTTCCCAATATTTCGTATGGAATGCCGGTTATCCAAGCCATAAAAAAACATGCTACAAAACCTTTGGATGTTCATTTAATGATTGAGAAGCCGGAGCGATATATAGAAACTTTTGCGGAAGTTGGAGCAGATATAATAACGGTTCATTACGAGTCTACCGTTCACTTACATAGAACTTTAAGACAAATTAAAGCAACCGGTTGTAAGGCTGGAGTTGTGCTTAATTTAACCACGCCTGTTTCTGTATTAGAAGATATTTTACCGGAATGCTACATGGTTTTAATCATGTCAATCAATCCCGGATTCGGCGGTCAAAAATTTGAAGACATTACCTATCAAAAAGTGAAAAAACTGAGAAAGATGATAGACGAGCAAGGTTTAGATACGTTAATCGAGATTGATGGCGGAGTTACTTCAAAAAATGCAAAACAGTTGGTAGAAGCCGGAGCAAATGTTTTGGTTGCCGGAAGTTATATATTTGGAGCAGAAAATCCGACACAAACGATATCGGATTTAAAAAAGTTGTTGGATAATTAATACTGTTTCAACAAATATTTAATAATATCAGTAGTTGTAACAATACCAACCAACAAATCTCCTTCCACAACAGGAAGTGCGTGAAACTCTCTGGAAGATAAAATTTCTGCTACTTCTTTGATGGTGGTTTCCGGAGAAACGGTGACGAGTTTTTTGGCCATAACTTGTTCAACGGTAAACATATTGTAAACTGTCACATCTACGACTTCATCTTCTTCATCAACGGCGTCAACAAAAGAAATACGCAACAAATCGGTGTAACTTAACATTCCTATAATTTTATTGCTGTTTACCACCGGAATATGCCGAATATGGTGCTTTTTAAACAGCATTTCAGCTTTAGTTAAATCATCTGTTACATTAAGTTTGATAACATTTTTTGTCATAATGGTCGAAACCGGAACCTGCTTTTTCATCTTATTCTGCTTTAAATCAAAACAAATTTCAGCATTTCTCAAAAGCTATCAAATGACGAATATCATAGTTTGATTGATTCTATTTTCGTATTTTTTTCAAACTCAAAATAAAATTTACTATCTTCTATCAATTAGGGTAATCGGCTTTCTACTTTCAGGAGTAAAAATAATTGACAATAACTCTTCTTTTTTCACTACTTCGAGTTTTGGCGTAACTCTAAGTTTTGCCTTAAAATGATTTTTCACTTCATGAATAAACGGTTCAGAATTGTTTTTGGTGACAACTTTTATTAAAATTTCATCCGTTCCCAAGTCATTAGTAAAGATTTCAATCACATGATTTTCAATTTCTTCAAAAGACGACAACAAATCGTGCATCGCCGGCGGATATAATGTGGTTCCTTTGTATTTAATCATGTGTTGCTTTCTACCAACCACCGGACCTAAACGCAACGAATTTCTTCCGCACGGGCAAGCATCAGTATGTAATTGAACAATATCTCCTGTTTTGAATCGCAACAGCGGCATCGCTTCAATTCCCAATGTAGTAATGGCCAATTCCCCTACTTCTCCTTGATTTACGGGTTTATTTTCATTGTCCAATACTTCCACGATAATTAATTCCGGATGGTGATGACCGCCTTGAAAATTTTCGCATTCAGTGAAAGCGGTACTCATTTCTGTAGAAGCATACGAAGAAAACAACTGAATAGGCCATTTTTGCGTTATTTTATCGGAAAGTAATATTGAATTGAAATGCTGATCACGGAGTGCTTCCCCGATACAAATCACCCCTTTTACACTTGATGATTTATAGTCGATTTGATGACTTTCGGCGTATTCTATTAATTTCAACAAAAAAGACGGCACGGAAATTAAATAAGTCGGTTTATATTTTAAAATTGAATCCCATTGCAATTCCGGTATTCCGGAACCAACACGAATAACGCCTGCTCCTAGTTTTCGCAGACCTAAAAAATAAGCCAATCCGGCCATAAATCGGCGATCCATCGTAGTCATCAATTGCACCACATCACCTTTTTGAATTCCGGCACATTGAAAAGAAATGGCTTCATTATAGGCTAATCTTTCTAAATCATTGTCGGTTAAACCGATGGTTACCGGACTTCCTAATGTCCCGGAGGTGGTAACATAGTCAATAATTTTATCACGGGTAACACAAAAGAAATCGTCATTGAATTCCTGTAAATGTGTTTTAGTTGTAACCGGAATTTGTTGTAAATCTTCCAAGGTTTTAATCGAATTGATATCAATTGAATGATGCGAAAACAATCGTTTATAAAACGGTGAATTTTGATTCAAATAGGCCAATAATTCCTTGAGCTTTTCACTCTGAAATGCATAAATTTCCTTAATCGAAGCCTTTTCTATCGCTGGAATCATCCTAATTTTCTATTTATTTTCTTTAAGTAATCTTCAATTTTTTCTCTATCAGGAACGGTTGTAATTTCTTTTTCGAGAGCTTTTTTAAATTCAACCTCAGCTGCTTTGAACCATCCTCTTTGATAATAATATTCACCAATTCTTGCATAAACCAACCAAAAATCAGCGTTAAGACTTTGGTATTCTCTAGCAAAGCCTGTTTCCAAAGTTAACTTTTCTTTTAAAACCTTTTCTAATTTTCGGTCTAAAATTCTGAACTTTTCATAATCGACATATTCTTTCGTTTCCAAAAATTTATCCTTGGCAATATTCTCTGAAACTTTAGCTGAAATGGTAAAATCTCCTTTCGTTTTAGTAAAAACTTCTTTCAAATCATACGCTACAAATTCGCCCAATTGATATGGATTGGAAGAAACCCAAACCATCAATTGTTCCGGTTTAAAAATCACGGCATGATGAGCTCTCAGTTGATTGAGCGATTTTTCATTACCAAAACCAATGTTTTGCTCGGAATGACCTTCTTTATTTCTCAAAATTTCTGCCATTTTTTTCGGATTCATTTTATCCTTTTCTTCCAACAACTCATTCATTCTATCAAAACGGTATTGCGAATGACTTTCTTTAATATGATTAACATTTCGCTCGTCAGATTGATAAGCTTCACTTTGAAAATGATTGGAGCAAACCAATTGAGAGGAATTTTGAACTTCGTACACATCAAAATTATCAGGAGCAATTTCTATCAAAACTGCTTTTTTGTCTTTGGAACTTCCTACCATAATTGACTCAGAAACAAAAACTTCTCTTTTTTTTGCAATTGCAATGGCTTCCTCTATTGTGGATGCATATTGCAAAATTTCCCTCGTAACAATCGAAATTGGTGTTTTGGCTACGAGTGGAATATCGGATTTTCCGGCATTAATTGTGACAGTTAAGCCTTCCGTATTCATTCCCGACAGTACGCCAATCATTCCGCCCCAAGTTACACTCATATACGGAATTCCTTTATTCGGTTTAACAAATAAAATGATTTTATCTTTGGCAAAATCGTCTCCGGCATAAAAATCGAAATTTCTTCCGATTAGCAGCGAACCATCTTCCGATTTATCGCCCCAAACCGCCATGGATGAGCAACCGACTAATGCCAAATCCTGCAAGGCGTGACCAATATCGTGTGCTCCGTGAAGGTAAAGACTTCTGAGGTATTTGGGTGCAATGGAATTAAAATCATCGGATGCATATTCTGAAATACCGTAGATTTCTGTTTTAAATTCTTCCGGAATATGTAGATATAGTTTTCGATTATACCATTTTAAAAATTGTCGTAATACTTTTTGTTTGAATTTCGACGGAACCATTTCCTGTATTTTTGAAAAAAAAATACGTTCTTGTTTTAAAAATAAATCTTCGGATAATCCACCTATTAATAAGCCTCTTTGCCATTCATTTCCGGATACATGAAGCTCCCAAAGTTGTTGTTTGTTTTTGATTATAAAATTTTCACCGGATACAAAAAGTGAATCATTTCGTTTTTCGATGAATGGTTTCTCAAAATTAATCGAAGTGATTTGTGGCTTATCTTGTAGCGACTTAGAAATTCCACAAGAAAAAAATGTGACCCCAATTAAAAGATAAAGAATTATTTTGAATACAACTTTCATTCCTTCACTTTGAGTTCACTGTTGATTTTATTGACCAAATATTCTTTGCCTACAATTTCCGAACAAGTGACAACTGCTCCAATGGTTACACCCAAAACCCCATGCATACTGATACTTTGTCCGGTTAAAAACAAATTCTCGATTTTTGTTTTAGGCGAAATAAAGGTTTTCATCGGATTATTCGAATCTTTCACATAACCATATAAATTCCCGTTGTGCCCACCGATGTAATCCCTGTATGACAATGGTGTAGAAGCATGAACCGATTTGATACATTCGCGAATATTCGGGATTTTCTTTTCAATTTCTTGAAGAAAAATTTCAATTTTATCATTTTTGAACTTTTCGTATTCTTCTCCTCTTTCTTCTTTATTGGCAACCGTGTTTTTAGTGTTTTCCCACTGTTGAACTTCATCAAAACGCATGTAAGTAATTGCTGTAATACTTTCTGCCCACACTTGATTTTCCTCTGAAACATTCATTGAAATCATATAACATTCCGGCCAAGATTCTTGAGTATATTCGGCAGCTTTCCATACTCGCGAAGCATCTTTCACATGGTAATTATTATAATTTCGATAGGGTAAACTTTCCGATTTTAACACAATATAAATACTAAACGGAGCAATAATAACCTCTAAACTTTGTATTCTGTCATAATACGGCTTTCTGAATTTATCTTTGCCGATTAAATTTAAAGTAGTTTTAGGCTCGATGTTGGAAATAAAGATATCTCCAAAATATTCATTCCCATTTTTTGTTTTGGCCGAAAGTAATTTCCCGTTTTCATAGGTAAAATCGATTACTTCACTGTGCTTATACGTTTCTCCTCCAAACTTTTTTAATTGTTTAATAAGTTCTTTGGTAATTTGACTTCCGCCGTTTAAACATCGCCAAGAACTTTGAATGTAGGAATTCACCGAAAGTGCGTGCACATAAAATGGTGTTCTGTAATCGTCTCCGGCATATAGGAAATTGGAACCCGCCAAAACTGCTTTTAATTTTTCGTTTGGTGTCAATTCATCCAATAAAGCTTTTGCATTTATGGAAAGCACTTCATTTTGATACCCTCCATCATTTTTAAGGTTATAAAGCGGAAACGAATCGCAGGCATAAATTAATTTATTACAATATTCTCTGATTACTTTTTCTTCGTCGGGGAAATATTTTACTAATTGTTGAACAAAATTTTCATAGCCCTGTGCGTGCGGATATTGATTCGGATCCCCTTCAAAAGTGATAACATCATAAGCATCTTCATCCATTTTCTTTAATCGTAGATGATCAATGATACCAATGTATGAGAAATAACTATGTAAATTTTGACCCTCAGATAATCCTCCGATATAATGAATACCGGTATCAAAAATGGTTTTGTCTCGAACAAACGTTTGCAGATTTCCGCCAAATTGGTTGTTTTTTTCTAAAACGCAGACACTTTTTCCTTCTTTAGCCAAAATAATGGCTGAGACCAAACCACCAAGTCCGCTACCGACGATTACAACATCATATTTTTTTTTCAGATTCACGGTTTTATCAAAACGATTTTAGTTGGTTCTTCTTTTACAATACTGAAACCGGCATTTAGAATGACTTCTTTCAATTCAAAATGATTCAGCAAAATGATTTTACTAGCCTTTGAAATATAATCTATTATACCTGATTCCTCTATTTTGGCTGAAATTAGCAAAATATCAAAATTATCAATCTCTGTCAATTCATCACGATAACAAATATCACGTTTTCTAACTAAATAATTGGTTTTTGCAACACTTCTTTTTTCCTCATCAATACAATAACTTTGTATTTTTCTTCTGGCCTGTTGCAAGGTAAGTAAAACATCTAACTGTCCAAAATCATCTCCAAAATGAAGTACTTTTGCAGAAGGAGTTATATCTTCATTTACGTTGAAATAAATTGTCTTATTCGTTTCAAAATCTGTTTTTACAGCCTCAATAACCTCCGTTTCTTTGTATAAAAAGCTCAAAAGAAGTTTGTTTTTAAAGTAATTTTCGTCTTCTCTTTCTATCCTGATTTTTGCAAATTCTTGTCTGAAAAGCTTATTAATTGATTTGGTTCTTTCGGCGTAAGAATTTCCAAAAGAACTATCTAATGCTTCTATTCGTTTTCCAATGACTAAAGTAATATTTTCATCATAAATAATGTGATCGCCTTTGGGAAGTGATTCAGAATTTCCGTGAATATAAATTGGTAGAATATCCAAATTAAACTGCTCTGCCAAATAGAATGCACCTTTATGGAAGCGTTTAATCTCGTTATCTTCTGAACGAGTACCTTCTGGAAAAACCATTAACAAATAACCATGTTCTACTCGTTCTCTCAAATGTTCAACACCGCCCTCTAAACCTTGCGAAACAGGATAATATCCTGCTAATCTTACAACTCCACCAAAAACAGGTGATTTATACACCCAATCATTAACCAAATAAATCACTCGATGTGTTACCATACCGGTAGCTAAGGTGTCTAAAAAAGAAGTATGGTTAGCAATTACGATTGCCGGTTTATCAAATTTTTCATTGTGTAGATTAACGATTTCTTTTTTCACAAACGGATTGGAGTACAACACAGATTTCATGAACTTGGAGATAATTTTCCTAAACCAGCTGGTTCTGGTTTTGGCATTAACAGGCAAAAGAAATAAAATTATCCTTCCAAAAAAGGAAAAAACAAAACCTCCCATTCCATAATATATGAACGACAAAGTAGAATGTACTAACAAACGAAGTGAAATAGGAGATTTCCCTTTTTTAGGTCGATTTACAATGCAAATGTTGAATAGAATTGGGTAAAAAACAAAAGTGATAATCAGAGCCGAAAAAATTCCGATTAAAGAAACGGCTGAAATGGATTTCAGAGCAGGGTGTTTGGCAAAAATTAAAGCTCCAATAGCTAAAATTGTGGTTATTGCTGCCATCAAAATGGAAGCCCTATACGTGGGCAATACATTTTTTCCGTAGGTATATTCTTTCTGCAAAGCACTGGTCATAAAGATGCTGAAATCTACTCCTAAGCCAAAAATCATAGTACAAACAATGGTGCTGAATATATTGAGTTGCAGACCAAACAAATTCATTAGTCCGCCGGTTACTATTCCAGTAATTATGATTGGAATGCCACTTAAAATAACTAATTCGATTCGTTTGAAAAAGAGGAAAAGAATAAGTAAAACCGCAATCAACGAATAATTTATCAGGCTTGTAAAATCGTCTCTTAATTGTCCGAGAAAGGTTTCATTCATGTGTTGACGGTCAATGACAACCAAATTTTCATTTTGTGAAATAGTGTCAATAAATTTCTCCCGTTCATTCAAATTTAATTTTAACAATGAAGAAATAGTATAAAAACTATTTTTTTGAGAAACAAATTCTTTTAAAAAGAAGGCATTTACTTGTTCGTAATCTTGAAATTGAATTGTTGAAAAATCCTTGTCTAACAAGTTATAAAATTGCTGATGAGTTTCTTTTTTAAACCCTACCAATTCTCCGTTTACAATTAAACTATTTTGGAGAAAATCAATCTTTTCCGGTGTCCAAAATGTCTTCCATTTTTCAATTTTTTGCCTTTGATCTTTTTCAGACAAAACCAATCCACCAATGGAACTAAAAGTCAAAATCTCATTTTTCTCTTTTCTTTCAGAAAGATCTTTATAAACAGAATTGGCATGAGCCAAAGCTTCATCAATCGAATTACCATACGAAGTTAAATAAATCGATTTTGAAGTTAAATTGGTTGCCTTTTCTAATTTGCTTTCCGCTAATTTAATCTCATCAGGAACATAATTGAGTTCCGATAAATTATTATTGAAGGTTACATTTTTAAACGTGAAAATGCTCACCACAATAACAATCAGACAGGAAAAAATTAAAAATTTATTTTTATGAAAAGAAAAGTACGCAATGTTATCCAAAACTGTTTTTGGTTTGTCTTCCGTTACCCTTTTTGGTTTGTATAAATGCGGAATAATCAACAAAGAAAAAATAGCCGATATCATGACGCAAATTGCCGCAAAAATTCCTAAATCTTTCAAGGCTTCGGAGTGAACGAAAAGCAAACATAAAAAAGCTATTGCGGTCGTACTGCTGCTCATGAGCAACGGTTTGACAATATCTTTATATAACGTTTCTACATTACTGTTATGTTTGTAATGTGTAAGAATATGCAAAGAATAATCGATAGTGATTCCAAGCAATACCGCACCAACGCTTAATGAAATAGCCGAAATGCTGTCTTTTAAAAAGTATAAAAACGCCATCGCCATTACTACTCCAAAAAGTGTAGGAATAAAGATTATAATTGGCACCAAAATATTACGGTAAAAAAATACCAAAACCAAAACCAAAAGGCTCAACGAGATAAAAACCGTGGTCATTATGTCTTGCTTTATTTGCTTGGCATTAGCCACTGCGATAAAAGAAGATCCGAAATAAGTCAAATCGGTTTTTCCTTTAAATTCCTGATTAAGTTGTTGCTGAATTTCCTCTAACTTTTCAACAAATAATTGACTTTTTTCTGTTTCGGTTCCAGCTAATTTCGGATTGATGAATAGTAATAATTTGGAATTGTCTTTGGTAACTAAGAACCCATCTTTCAATTGAAAATCGTCTCCACTATTGAGTTCTTGTAGTTTTTTTAAACCCATAAAAGAAATTCCAAGCGGATCACTTAAAATAAACTCTTTTGCTATAATTCCGGTTGGAGAAATTAGCGTTTTATAATTTTTTTCAACCTGAAGAGCAATACTATCGTTGTTTAGTTTTTTTTCAATTAATGCATAATCAGATTCATCCAAAAAAAGTGGTAAATTATCGTGAACAAATTCAACGGTTTGCTGAATATTTTCATCATCTACTTTACCTTGAATCTCCTGAATATAGTGATGAAGTGGTGTCGTTTTTTCTATAAATGCTGTTGCTGTTGCAACTAAATCGTCGTCTGAACCATTTTTATCTTTTTCGATAATTACGGTGATTTTATCTGAAAAATTAATCTGCTGAAGTACTTTTGCCGTGACATCCGATTTTTCGCTTTTGGGAATAATCCTGGTGATGTCTTCTTCAAACTGAATTTGAGTGGCAAAAAATCCAAAAAAACACAATAATGCTACGGCTATTGCAATAGCCAAGCGTTTTTTCCGCTCCACAAAGCGATACATTGCAATAAAAAAAGAATGCATTTTACTTTTATTTTTTTGATTTTTTGGATAGCGAAAGTAATAAATAACTTCCAACTCCAAAAGCAATAGCCGAAACTGTTGCTAAGATAAAACTTCCGACAAGATATTGTGTTATATTAGATTTTACAATATCTATGGTGATGGAATGGTCAAATCGAAGCGGTTTCGTGTTTCCCACAAAAAAAGATCCTATTTTTAAAGATCCGAAAATAATGACGGGAATCATTGGAGGAAAGCTAATATTTGAAAAAACAAAAGCCAATGCCTTATTGAGTTTGAATAATACAGCCAATGAAATGGATAAAATGGTTTGAAAACCCCAAAAAGGTGCAATTCCAATGAATACACCTAAAGCGATGGACGAAGATTTATTGAAGTTTGAATCTGAACTGGCTAAAATATCTTCACGTACGAAATCTTTAAACTTTTTTTTTAAAAGTTTTCGAAAAAAGTCTCTTGGTTTGATATAAAAAAGTGTGATAATAACCAAAATCGTATTCAACACGCTAATTCGGCTGAAATCTTGAAACGGACGAAAATGTGAAACCCTTTCATTAGGATCATAAAGAATGTTGATGGGTATATTTTTAACCGGAACACCTTTCCACGCCGTTCTAACAATTACTTCGATTTCAAACTCAAATTTTCGGGTAAAAAATTTCTTTGGGATAGAATTTAACGGATACAACCGATAACCCGATTGAGTATCATCCAATTTAATGCCCGTTTCAAACCAAAACCAAAAATTGGAAAACTTATTGCCAAAACTGCTTTTTTTGGGCACTCCATCTTGGTTCATATTTCGACTTCCGATGAATAAGACATCTCTATTTTCTTCTTGCAAAGCTTCCAAAAAAATCGGAATATCATTTGGGAAATGCTGACCATCAGAATCAATGGTAATTGCATACTTGAATCCCAATTGTTTTGCTTTTTTGAAACCTTTACGCAAAGCAATTCCTTTTCCTTTGTTTTCAGGAAAATGAATTTGTGCTAGTTGAGGATAGTTTTTTAATAGCTCAAATGTTTCATCAGTAGAACCATCGTTGACGATAATGATGTTTTCTGTGTGATTCAGCACACCATCCACAACCCGTTGAAGCGTTTTTTGGTTGTTATAGGTTGGTATGATTACGCATATTTCCTCCCTAATTTTATTGTTGATGATGGTTTCATTCATAAAATTAGGGTTAGTTTGCAATTAACTCCTTTTCTTGTGCGGTAAATGATTTTGACTGCATGATGAACGACTTTAAATGCTCTTTCAAAGCTTTGTTTTGTTTGTCAAAGGTAGTCAAAATAAGCTTTTTATCCTCTTGAATATTAGCTTTATAATTAAGGATTTTGGGTGTGTTTTCTTGAATACTTAAACGAATTAATCTAATTTCGGCATTGTTTGAATCGGCTTTAACGGCTTGTTCGAGAATTGTAATCCCTTTTGTAAAAAGTTCTTTTTTTGTTTTTCTTTCAGTGGCAAATTTTGCTTTTAGAGCGATAGAAGCACCTTTATAAGCTAACATGGTTTTGTTTTCTCCTGTATAGTTTACCATTAGCTCGTTGAATTCATTAGCCTTTTCTTTGGATAGAGAAGCTAGGATATAATTTTCTCTTACGGTTGAAATATCCTGATTGCCGGAGAAAAAAAATAGAAATACTATAGAAAGAAAAAATTTCAAGCTATGCTTTTTTGTAGGTGTTAAATAATTTTATAGCAACCGTCTCGTCAAAAAAAGTAGTGTTTTTTACTTTAACTTCAGTTTCAACATCGCCAGAAAAATCTAATTCGAGCTTCAATTTTGGATTGATTTCCGGATTGATTAATGCCATAAATTTAACATTGGATGAACTTTTTAAAATCAAAGAACTTCCCAAGATTTCTTGTGAAAGTTCTTTGATTATTTGCATCATGCAAACCCCTGGTGTTACCGGATTTCCAGGAAAATGACCTTTGAAAATAGCATGTTCTTTATTTAAAAAAACAGTGGCGTTATATTTTTCATCTGAAATTTTCTCGATATTTTCAACTGTGTAGAAATCCTTTAGTAACATTGGTTAATTTTTTATATGAAATATACATTTTTTATTTTAAATCAAAAGTATAAGAAACACCTAATTGAAACAAAAAGTTGGTGTTATAATCTCCAACATCATACGAATTATTGCTAAAATAATCTGTTTCATAAATATCGATGATTCCTTTTTTAAGTCTGGCTTCAATTGATAAATCTTTAGTAACATTAAACCCTAATCCTAACAAGAACGCTAAATCAACATCCGATTGAGTAAATCTGTTTTGTCCGGCTTGAAAATCAATTGTAGGACCGATATGGATATTAAATTTATTATTAAATGTAAATTTATTTACAATTGCAAGAGAGATGTAATCTACTGAAATGTCTTCTTTAGAAAAATCATAACTACCTGTTTGATTATTGAAAATTTCGACCAACACATCATTTCCACCTTGTTTAGAGTAACTAATCTCAGGTTGTAAAGTATAGTATTTTGTAAGTTTCAATTCTCCAAAACCGGCTATGTAAAAATCGGTTCGAGTAGAAGCATCTGATTGAGTGATTTTAGATAAATTTAAACCTGCTCTGAGTCCGGGCTTAAAAGTTACTTGAGCGTTTACTTGTGTTAGTCCGAAGAAAAACAAAAATGCAATAAGAATTCTTTTCATACTATTTATTAATTACTAATTTGATTTAATTCAATTTTTAACTTGATATTTTTATGTTCAATAATTATTTTTTCGGCAAAAGTAGTGTTTTTTCCTTCAAACTGAATCAGAACTTTTTCTTTTGATTTTGTTGTGTGTTTGAGTTTCGTCAACCTTTTATCCGATTTATTTTCGAATAAATAATTAAAACTATTCCCGTCCTTTGTTTTATAAATTGTATGTATTTGATTTTCAAAAACTTCTTCGGCTCTATATTTTTCTCTAAAGACTAATCTAAAATCTTTTTTTAACGTATTCAGTACAATTTTTTTATTCAATTCTTCCACACAATAATTTACTTTAAAGCTATTTTCTGAAACTTCAAAATCGAGTAATGTATTTCCAAAATCGGTAGTTAAAACGGCTCGATGAAGTGTATCATTTATTTTCTTGGCTACAAAAATTCCCCCTAATTGTTTTCCGTAAACTTCAATGCTAGCTTTGTAAACATAATCTTTTTCAGAATCGGAAAAATAAAAATTTTGAATGATTCTTTGCTCATTTTCAATCTTGGCTACGTTAGGAATTTCATACGTTTTACAAGAAATAAAAAGTAAAAATAAACCACTACTGATTAAAAACCGCATCATCAAATTTTGCATTTAGTTGTTTGTTTTTAAAAACAATTTTGGTAAAATCGTTTGATGGTTCAATTAATCTTACTTGAGAAACTGTTGACTCGCCAATTGGAAAATACAATTCTACTAATTTGATATACTTTTTTATAGTCGCTGTTTTCGGAGTTAACTTAGTGATATAAAATTCTTTATTTTTGAAATACTCGATGGAAAATTCTTCATCATCAAAGAGATTACCACTTACACTTCCAACAATTAACTTATTAATTTTTTCAAACATTTTACTGTTTCCGGCATTTATACTGCTTTTTTTCCCTTGATCGTTAATGTAAACTTTATTGTTTTTAAAAATTATACTGTACTGATACGGATTAGTATATTGCCAATTCAATAAATTAGGTGATTTCAAATACATTTTACCGGAAGTTTCAATGTCTTTTGACAAAAAACTCAAGTGTTTATATTGAATAAAATCAGTTTTTAATGATTTTATAGTTTTCGTTTCTTTTTCAACAGAAGTTTTGAATAAAGAAATTTCAGTTGCCGACATTTTCTGTTCTTGGGCAAAAACAGTGAAATTCATAAACAAAACAAAAAACAACATCCTAATTTTCATACGCCGAAAGATTTAAAAGTTTATCCACAGAAACAATGGAATAATTTTCCGTTTTCAAAAATAGCAATAACCGTTCCAATACGTTGACTGATTTTTGAGAAGTATCGTGCAAAAGTATAATTCCGCCCGGTTTAATTTTATTTTTTACGCGTTCAAAAATAATATTTTCGTTTTCATAAACGGTATCTAAAGAACGAATATTCCAACCAATAACATGATGCTTTGTTTTAGAAACTGCTTTGGCAATCATCGGATTTGTAACTCCAAACGGCGGACGGAAAAAATTCATTTCAAGTCCTGATAATTGCTGAGCTAATTTATTTGTTTCTGTAATTTCATCTAATACTTTTTGAGAAGAAAAAAAACCAAAATTTTCCGAATGAGAATAACTGTGATTTCCCACTAAATGACCTTCAGAAATAATTCTTTTAAAAAGTTCGGGATTATTTTCGATTTGTTTTCCGATGCAAAAAAAAGTGGCTTTCACATTAAATTGTTTTAGTAAATCCAGCACTTTTTCAGTCATTTCGTGCGGACCATCATCAAAGGTCAAAGCAATTTCCTTTGAAGTAGAATTTGGCTTTAATGAGTACGCTTTAGTAAAATAGTTTAATCGAATATCAAACGAACCCCAAGTGGTTAATCCCAACCAGATTATAAAAAGAAGTAAAAAAAATGTCCAATGAACTGCTGTAAAAAAGGTGAGAATAAACAAAACCAATACAACAGCAACACAAAAAAGAACTATTTTTTTATGTTTTAGCATTTTTTGAGTAAAGTTAAACTATGGTCTTTCCCTCGGTATTGATTGTAAAGTAAAACCGTCTGATACTTTTCTTTATCGATGGAATTCATTTTTACGCAAGTAGGAACAGTTTGTTCTCTCAAAATATTCAACGCCATCCAAAGTCCGAATCCATTGGCTGTATAAAATTCACCACTCAAGTGTTTAAAATAAGCTTGAGGTGTCTCTTTTAATAAATTACTAACTTGATTAAAATAAACATCAAATTCTACATCACCATTATTACCAAGCACAACTAAATCTATATCGTTTAGACTGATTTTATTGTTGTTCAAAAAAGTTTTTACATAATCCTGAACTTCATCAACTACTAATGAATTTCGTATTGAAATAGCTTCCAATGTTGCATACGAACTTTCCTTTTTTTCATTTTCCAATACAAAAAAACTGGCACCTTCTCCCAAAATCATTCCTTTTGAGGTAGGTTCTAAAATTGAACATGGCAAATCTTCTTCCTTTTTGATATTTCCAACCATACGTTGCACATCGATGTAATGCTGAGCGGTTTCATCTATTCCACCTACTAAAACGGAATTGGCTTCCTCTGTTTGAATTTGAAGTTTGGCATCTAACAAGGCTGTTTCAAAAGAAATAGCACCATTTACATACGTGAAATTATAGCCTTTGCATTGTAATCCAAGAGCGATTTGTCCTGCAACGGTGTTATGTGTAGATTGTATAAATGAAGTTGGCGTTAAAAACTGTTCATTATTATCTAAAATGGCTTTGAGAAATTTTTCAGAATCTTCCAAACAACCCAAACCTGTTCCGGTAATAATGGCATCGGGAACAACAAGATTGGCCTCTTTTAAAGCTTGCGTGGAAGTAAAAATTCCCATCTTAACTCCTTTCGCCATTCTTCTGATGAATGATGGCGAAATAACCTCTGCATAGGAAGGTTGCTTTGCGTATACGACAGTTTCATTTGTAGTAAGTTCAACCTCAGCTAAAAATTCTGAATCTACTGTTTTTTGAACTGAAATGCAACCTATCCCATTGATGTAACTCTTTTTCATTCGCTTTTAGAAAATATAACCGTTGAACAATTACCACCAAAACCAAACGAATTCGACAACACATGATTAATATTCTTCTCTTTCAATGCGGTTTGCGGAATCAAATTAAATTCTTCCATTGGTTTTTTAAAATTCATATTTGGGAAAACCAAGTTGTGTTGCAGAGCCAAAACGCTATACACTGCCTCAATGGCTGCTGCGGCTGCTAACGTGTGACCTGTAAATGCTTTTGTGGAACTAAAATCGGGCACATTATCATTAAATATTCTTAAAATAGCTCTACCTTCCGATAAATCGTTGTTGGGTGTTGCAGTCCCGTGTGCATTGATATAGTCAATGTCATTGGGTTGAAGATTGGCCAATTTGAATGCTTTTTGCATGGCTAAAAACGCTCCTTCACCATTTTCTGAGGAAGCCGTTTGATGAAAAGCATCATTGGCATTGCCAAAACCGCTTACATAAGCCAATATTTTTTTATTTTTTTTTTGAACAATTTCATCTGATTCCAACACTAAAAAAGCGGCTGCTTCTCCAAGATTTAAACCTTTTCTGTCGTTATCAAAAGGTGTGTTATAGGTATCTGATAAAATCATTAACGTTTTAAATCCGTTGATGGTGAATTTTGCCAACGCATCTGTTCCGCCTACAATTACGCGGTCTAATTGTCCGGATTGAATCAACCTGCATCCCAACATAATGGCATTGGCTGCTGACGAACAAGCAGTGCTTACGGTTGTCACCATTCCTTTTAGACCAATATAATCGGCAATTTGATGAGAAGAATCGCCTGCATCGTGACTGTCGATGTATTTGTGAAGCGATTCATCTTTATAATAGTCGTAAAAATACTTTTCATTTAAATCCATGCCACCAACACTTGTGGCAGAAATAAATCCACTTCGACAGTCGTTTATGTTGTTAATATTGGCATTTTCAAGAGCTTCACTAACAGCAATCGCTCCTAATAAAGTTGTTCTTGAAAAATTATTGTCTTCAGATAAATTGAGTTGTTGAGCTAATTGTTGGTTGGATAATTTAATCTCACCCACTTTAATTACCTCTTTATGAATTGTTTCTAAATTTTCGATAGTAGAAATTCCGGTTTTACCGTTTATTAACGACTGGAAGTTTTGTTCAACAGAGTTTCCTATTGAAGAAATGATTCCCATCCCGGTTATTGCAACTCTTTTATTCATTAACAGTTATTTATTTTGTGCGATTTGCAGCGATGTAATTGGCCATTGTTTCCACCGATTGAAAAATGGTTTTTCCTTCTTTCGGGTCGGTTAATTTAATGCCGTAATCTTTGTCTAACAAAACAATTAATTCCAGAGCATCGATTGAATCTAAACCAATTCCGTCTCCAAACAATGTTTCGTTATCATCAAATTCTTCTACAGAAATGTGTTCTAAATTTAATGCTGCTATAATTTTTGTTTTTAATTCTTGCTTTAATGCTTCCATATAATTATTTGTTCTTTATTTATTATTCTACTATGAATAGCTTCGCTAAATAGCTTTCGTCAAAATATTCTACCCATCCACAGAGTACTTTTACTGCTTTTTTATTTTGCAAAAGCGACGTTGCATATTGGGTCAAAAATACTTCATTATTTTCTTCAAACACAAAAAATGCATTCTCCGATTTTAATTGATGTTTAATACTTATTTCTCCTACACAAATGTTTGGTAAAGTATAAACAAAAACAGCTGGACTCGGATAATAATTTTCTTTGTTATCAATAGACTGCTGAAACTTTACGTCTGTATCTAAACTAGATGAACGGTTGGCAAAAACCAATGCAACATTGTTTTCGGCATCGGCAATTATTTGTTCACTCAGCAAAACTTCAGATGCTAAAAACGCTAATTTACTCAAATTGTCCATTTTAAAAAATTTTGGATAATTAATTCCGAATTTTTTATAGGCAGACTTGGCAAATTCTGCAAATGAATCTAAATTTGATTCAAATTTTTTTTCATCATTGACAAAAATTACATTTGACTCAATTCTACACGAATTTGTTATAGTAAATTGACTTTTCAAATTAGTTTATTTTTTCAAAAATTACTGCTGTATTGCATCCGCCAAAACCGGAAGCCGTTTTTAAAAAATAGTTGATTTCAGCCGTTATATTTTCTTTAATCACAGCAATAGATTGGGTTGTTCCATCATTCTGAAATCCTTTTGATAAAATCAATTGGTTTCGTTTAGCACTTTCTATCGCAATAACTGTTTCCAACAAACCGGAAGCTCCTAACGTGTGACCGTAAAATCCTTTGAGGCTGTTGACAGGAACGTTTTGCAAATGTAATCTATTGAATGCAATTGCTTCCATCTCATCATTGTATAAAGTTGCTGTTCCGTGAGCTGAAATATAGTCGATTTCTTTGACCGTAATATTCGCTTCCATTAAAGCACTTTCTATACTTCTGAACAATCCTTCTCCAGTTCTGGATGGGCCGGAAATGTGATTGGCATCGTTAATCGCACCGTCACCACAAATTTTTATGGCGTTTGCTTCAACTTTATTTTTATCGGAAGTTAGATAAACCGCCGCAGTTGCTTCGCCTAAAGTCACTCCATTTCTGTCTGAATCATACGGTTTGCATGGCATTTCACTCATGGCTTGGAATGAATTAAATCCAGACAACACAAATTCAGTAACTTCATCTCCGGCTAAAATAAAAGCATCGTCATAAACACCAACTTGAATCATCCGTTTAGCCACAGCAATTGCCAAAACGCCCGAAACGCAAGCATTTGAAAGCACGATTGGTTCTGTCGTAAAACCAAATAATGAGCTTATTTTTTTGGCTAAGAAAGCCAATTCAGCTTCTTTTACCGGGTTAGACTCTAATTCTAAGGAGCTTATATTTCCTTTGGTAGTAGAAAAAACAAAAGCTGTTCGGTTTGAAATATTATTTTTTTCTACCAAAGGCAGCAAAGCCAAAAGCAACATCTTTTCTAATTTAGTAAACTTTCTATCCGAAACAGAAAAAGGAAAAACAGTTTTATTAAAAACCTCATCCAACTGAGCAGTAGAAACAATAGAAGCATAAAACTGCTCTAAATTTCCAACATTTTTGTGCAATTGAATTCCGCTTTTACCTTGTTGAAGTGCATCCCAATTGGAATTGACATCAAAACCTAACGGAGTGATGCAATTGGTTTGGGTGATATAGACACTTTTATTGATCATTAAAATTTATTTTAAAAGTCCCACTTTTCGTTTCCATTCTTCATAAAATGGTGGGTTATTGAGGGATAAATTTCCGTTTACATCTACAAATACCTGAACTGTTTCACCTGTGCAGGCAACTTCATCATTAGCGTCAAAAATTTTATATCGAAAAATCATTTTTGCGGCAGGAGTGTCAACAATAGTAGTTTCAATACGGGCTACATCTCCGTAACGTAACGACAATTTATGTTCGCAAACCGATTTTACAATCGGAGTTGTAAAACCATATTTATGTACATCGAGATAGGAAATTCCATGTTCACGACCAAATGCCTCACGACCGTCTTCAAAATAAGTGATGTAATAGCCATGCCAAACAATTCCAAGTGGATCGGTTTCATTAAATCGAACCCTGATATCTTTGGAAATTGTTAGCTGCGAAACTTCATCATACTGCTCTTTTCTTTTTATCATATACGATTGCAATAGTTACTGTGATTATAAAAAACAAAAGTAATAAACTTATTTCAGGCAAAATTTCTAAAATCCCGCCATTTCGAAGCAAAACATCATAAAAAGCATTCAATCCCCAGTTCATTGGTGAAATGTGTGCGATGAATTGCATCACTTTTGGCATGGCAAAAACCGGAATCCAAACGCCGCCCATCGCTGCTAAAATCACCACCGAAGTTGCTCCAAACGGTGCCGATTGTTCTTGGGTTTTGGCTAATGTTCCCAACAAAATTCCGAAACCAACCGCTGCCAATCCGGCAAAAATGGCTACGATACTCATCAAAAATAATTTTCCGCTCACGTCTAAAGCGGGTAAACCTATGTGTGGAAAAAGATAAATTCCAACGGCTACCATCAAATAGAATTGAATCATACAAATTATCAAATAAGTCGCTGTTTTTCCGGCTATAACTACAGCGTAAGGAACAGGATTCGTGATTAATCGAACGAGGGTTCCTTGGCTTTTTTCTTTTACAATATTGATGGAAAGTGGCACTACAATGAAAAAAATCGCAAATAGTGTCCAAGCCGGCACATTATGCTGAACTGAGTTGGGTAAAATTTCTTTGTTATCGATAGTTGGCACAATTTCTTTGAAGGAAATAAAACTTTCCTGCTCAAAAACGGGTTCATCACCTTCACCTAATTGTTCTTGAAAAGTGGTATAAATAGAACTCGTTTCAATTTGCGAAATCATTCGATCAATTGCATTTTTAACTCCATTTTTAAATGATAACTGGGTCGCTGGGTCAAAATATAGTTTAATTTCTTTGGGTTCTAATTTCTGATTTTGAACTTCCGTAGAAAGAGAGTCCGTTAAACCGAATGAACTTACGATTCGATCGACATTTTGATTTACTTTCAATTGCAAATCGGAACTTAATTTTTCCGGGATGATAATTGCTAACTGATATTTACCTTTAAAAACAGCTTCTTGAGCTACTTCTTCAGTAATATTTTTTCCATTTAATTGCGTAAGCACTTCAAATGAACCACTTTCATTCAAATTCTTTCGAACGGTTTTTGAAATTGTATCATTATCGTTGTCCACTAACAAAATCGGAATTTTTACATCTGACATCGATTTATAGGTGCCATCTTGAATGAGTGTGATGGTAATTATAAGTATCAACGGCATTACAAAAAGTATTACCAAACCACCAAAATCTCTTTTGAGCAGTAACGTTTCTTTATAAACCGACATGAAAAACTTATATAACATCGCGAAGTTCTTTTCCTGTTAATGAAATAAAAACATCTTCTAAATTCGATGCATTTTCTGTTTCAGCAATCAATTGCTTTGGCGTTCCTTGAGCAAAAATTTTACCTCTATCAATAATGGCAATTTGCGTACAAAAATCCTGAGCTTCCACCAAATGATGAGAAGTATAAATGATGGTTGTTCCTTTGGAATTGAGTTCTTTCAAATAATCAATAATTACATTTTTCGATTGAACATCTACTCCAACGGTTGGTTCATCTAAAAATAATATCAACGGATTGTGTAAAATTCCGGCAATCAAGTTGACACGTCTTTTCATTCCGCCGGAGAAAGTTTCTACTTTTTTGTCGGCAAACTTCAATAAACCTAAATGTTCCAGCGACTGTTCAACTTTTAATTTTAATTCTTTTCCCTTCAAACCATACATACTTCCAAAATACAACAAATTTTCTCTTGCTGTTAAGGTGGGATACAACGCATATTCCTGCGGAACAACGCCCATCAATTTTTTAATTTCGGTTGCATTATTTTGATAGGATAATTCATTGATAGAAAATTTACCCGAAGTGGGTTTAATTAATCCGCAAAGTATGGAAAGTAACGTTGTTTTTCCGGCTCCATTTGGTCCCAATAATCCAAAGATTTCCTTTTCTTCGATAATCAAACTTAGATCATTTATCGAAAAATCATCTGCATCTTTATACTTTTTAAAAAGTTGTTCGATATGAATTATGGGCTTTTTCATGACAACTTATATTGCTTTTTTTAGCATTTTAAAGAAATTCTCTTCTAAATCGGCAATATGCAGTAGTTCTTTCGAAAGACTGTTGTAAACATCAGTCTGGCTACTTCTGTTTTTATAAACTCGGGAAGCGTTAACGGCAAAATCTCTCCATAAATCGCCAATTCGGGTCATTTCTTTGGAGAGTTCATATAATTGTTCATTCTTCAGAATTGGAGCCGCTTCTTGTAAAAAAGCAGCATATATAAAACGGAAACCTCCTCCACCAGTACCAATTTCTTCTTGCATCCGAACCATTTGTGCAAGGTAATGGTTAGCAATTTTATTTCCTTTTTTATTTGCCCATTTCGGAATATTTTTAGCTACTGTTCTAATTCCCTTTACGCCCACAATTGGAACCGGTGCGAGCATCTCACGACATGTGTTTTTGATTCCTTTTTTGATGGCTCCTTCCCAATCAATGTCGGTAGGTATATGAATCGGGAAATACATTTGCCCTTTTGGAGCTAACGCACCTTTTGCAAAACGTACTTTCTCGAGTTCTGCTTCTGTTAATGTGGTTACGGTCTCCATGACAGGATCACTAATTAAAAAGTGATTGTCTTTTTTGCCGTAAACCACTAAATTATGAGCATTAAAATGAAAACGATATTCGTCCGGAAAATAAGTTAAATGGTAAACCCCAACTTGAAGTCCGGTAGGAATATTATTTTTCAAGTTTTCTTCTAATGCAATTTGAGCACTTTTTTCATTTGAAAATTTGATACGTTTTACTTTTATTCCGAGTCTTTTTGCGGCTCTGTTAAAAATAAAACCGGGCATCGGTCGGTAACTGATTGCCGGAGCATGATTCACTTTTAAAAGTGGAAGGTAGAAAAACAAGATTCCTGAACCAATACCAAAAACCATTGGTTCGCTAATGTTGATTCCACGATGCTTCAAGAGATTGGAAGCAACACCATTTTCGCAGTGAGCGGATTGATGATGGATAAAATTTGTTTCCATTATTCTCCCTTAAAATTTTTTAGCTCTTCGATTGAAATCTCAAAAGCTTCAGCATATTTAGATAAGACTTTATTGCTTAATCGTTTAAAAACAGATGGTTTTCGGTGCCTTTTTACTCGCCAAATCCACATTCCAACATAAGAGGATAAGACAACCCAATCCATTTTATGTACTTCCATGAAGTAAACAATTGGACTTACTTTACCGTTCTTTACATCAGCACTTGCGTTTTCAATTCGTTCATTAATATCTTCAATAGAATTTTGCAAAGCGATGGTTTTTGGTTCCCAACCCGTACTTAATGCTGTAGTATAGTTGCCATTTTCATCGGTTGCATAACACAACTCTTTGATGTTATTTTTGGACAAATTGCCCTTATCCTGAGGTACTTCTTCCTTTTTCATTAATTCGTTTTCTGGATAAAAAGGTTCAACTCGGCTTCAAAAAGTAATTCACTTTCAAAATACGTAGTGCATTTCATACTACATATTTTGTATTCATCGGCATCAAATCTGGAAATTAAGGCCGCTTTTGTTTGGATTGTATCTCCTTGTTTTGGTAGCGAATGAACTTGTAATTTTTTTATGCCGCTAATAAATCCAACTACTTTTACACCTTCCTTTTCATTGTGTTCGTCATCAATAAAATAAGACTTGGCAACTATTGAAGAACAAGTTTGAGCGGCATTTTCAATTAATCCGATTTCTGAAAAAAATGAATTTTCAACAAACAAGTTATTTTTTTCAATAGTAAATACAGTAACAACTTCATTTTCATCGAACTCCACTATATGATCTACCATCAACATTGGTTGACGATGAGGCAAATAATTTTGTATTTCGATTAAATTTTCCTGCGGTTGCATGATTTAATTTGCTAAAACTGTTTTCATTTGTCCTTTGGCAATTTCAACACCATTTAATTTGGACGAAATATCAACCAAAGTAACCCCCATAAATTCATGAAGAACCGATACCATTGTTTCGATTTCGTCATTTAATTGTGGTAATTGATTGATTTCAATGCTTTTTATAGAACCAATATAACCCACCGGAGCAGGCTGTTGTTTCAAATAAAATTGATAACCTGTGTATAAAGCTACTGATTGAGCCATATGTTCAATTAATCCAGCTTCTTGAAAAACTGAATCTTTCACGAAGATGTTGTTTTCAGGGACAGTCAAACCCACCACAATTTCATTTTCTTTAAAATCAATCAGTTTATCTACCATTACGAAAGGAAATTTTTGCGGAATTAAATTTTCCACAAAGTTTTTATCTAAAATAGGTAAGAGCACATTTTCCATTTAGCAAACTGTTAAATAAGCATAAGCATACGAAAAACGACCACTTTCTGGTACTGAAAGCAATAATTTATCTCCTTTTTTCAATTTTCCGGAATTCATAATTTCTTCTACCATAAGATAGATGGATGCAGAACCAACATTTCCAACATCTTTTAAATTCATAAACCATTTTTCCATCGGAATTACAATTCCTCTTTCAGCTAATGATTTTGCCAATTTATCTACAAAATAATGCGAAGAAACATGTGGGAGAAAATAGGTTATATCATTTGGATTAATATTATTTTTGTCCAAAGCAGCTTTCATACTCTCTGCTCCTTTTTCTAAAATATACTTGTCTAATAATTTCACATCCTGTTTGATGGCAAAAATCGATTGTTCTAACCATTCGTTGGAATGAAAGTCGCTCCAAGGTCTGATTTCGCCATTTTCTAATTTATCGCCACCGGCGTACATACAAGCTTCTAGTTCATGAGCATAAGAAAAGGCTTCCATCCATTCAATTTTTAATGGATTTTCTCCTTTTGGTTTGTTTTCTAATAAAAATGCTGCGGCACCGTCGGACAACATCCAACGAAGAAAATCTTTTTTGAAAGCTAAAATAGGATGCTCTTCAATGCTATGTTCATGCACAATTTCTGCTTCATATTTATCTGCAAGCAACCAAGTTGAAACTCTTTCCGAACCTGTGCAAATTGCATTTTTAGAATTTCCTGATTTAACAGATAGGTAACCAAATTTTAATGAATTCATTCCGGCATTGCAAACACCTGAAGATGAATTTAATTCTAACGATTTATTTTTCATCAAACCGTGTACCATTGCCGCATGGGATGGCAACAAGTTATCCGGAGTAGATGTACCACAAGAAAGCACTTCAACATCTGTTGACTTAAATGATTCATCATATAAGGTTTCAATGGCTAAATTCGTTAACTCTGCATTGGTATGGGTAGGAATACTATTCTCATCTAAAGCATAATATCTGGAAACAATACCGTTTTTACGAAGAATTATTTTTCTTGCTTTTGAAGCGGAATTATTAATTAAACCCAAAAAAGATTCCATTTCGTCATTGGAAACAGCTTTGTTAGGTAAAAATTTTCCGGATTTTGTTATGTAAACGTCAAACATATGTATTCAGTTGTCAGATCAAACTCCTTTAAAGTAAGTTTTTTCTTTCTTAATTTGGTTAGTTTTAAAAGGAATTGAAAAAAGGTGCAATATATAGACAATTGGGGAAATAATCCATATTGCTACGAACAAATATAGGTTAAAGAATTTTAACCAAGTTGGTCTAGAATTTGATTTTTTAATGATAAAATTAGCCCATTTAGCAAACATTTTGTTGGCTTTTTTATCCATTTCAATTAAAAACGATCTAATTTCAACTGCATCTTTGGCTACAAGTTCTTTTTGAAGAGAATCGAATTGATTTGTTTTTAAATGTTTTAAGATAATTTCTCCAAATTTAGATGAATTTAAAATCTCTTCATCGGCAACTCCCGGCTTTGGAAAAAATCCTAAATAGTTGGTTTGTTTTCCGGTAAACATCCAGTGCACGATTGTAATCACGCTGATATGATTGATATGTCTGTCAACTAAAGCAATGTTTCCAACTAATTTAGCATTAGCTGCTACTAGAGAATTTTTCATTTTTTCCTGAGCCATTATCCACATGTTCCTTGCTCCAATCACGGTTACAACAGGTGTATTTTTAATAATTTGCTGACCCAAGTCGCTTTTTAAAAATGAATTAATTGGAATAGAAGGCGTTAAATACCAAACTTGGTAGGCCAAAATAACCAAATCATATTTTTTATTTAAAATGTCTTGTGAAGGGTTATGAATAGGTGCCGGAATTTGCAAAAATGATTCCGGAAAAGCATCAAAAAAGTCAGCTTTAGTCCAAGGAAAAGGAAAAGGTTTTTCCATTTCAATGTTATAAAAAGTAACCGAAATCTCTTCGTCATTCAAGAGTGGTTTGGCTATATTTTGAGCAATTTTTTCTAATTGTCCGGATTGTGTGTAATAGATTACAATAACATTTTTCATTACTTCATAGTTCCTTTCGTTGGTTTTTAAAGATATTAAAAAAATTAAATCAATAAAATTAAATTTTTACTTCTTTAAAAGTTCTGATTTTATCTTCGCGTTTTGCCAAAACATACTCATTCCAAGTAGAAGAATCATCGGCATCAAAAATCGTTATTTTTTGCGATTCATCTTCTATGAGAAAATCGGTTGATTTGCAATTTAATATTTTGGCAGCCGCTTCCAAGCCGGAATAACTGGCTCCTGTTACGCCGTGTGATAGTGTGCTAGCCCCACATAAATAAAGACTATCAAACTCTGTTTGGTTTTTATAGGCAAAAGGACCAATTTGTCGAAGTGTTTTTTCAGTTCCGTATACATTACCTCTGGTGCTGTTGATGTAAAATTGGTTTGTTTTGGGTGTTCCCAATTCAGCTTGCACAATATGTTCTCTAACAGTTGGAATTAATTTTTCAACCGTATTCAGTAATTTTTCTATGATTTTGTTCTTAAATAATTCGTATTCCGGTGTATGATATTCATCCTGATTAAATTGCTTGAAACTATCAAAATCAACATACGTCACAATTTCAAAATTATGATATCTTCCATTAAAACTTACCGGATCTTTGAGTGTGGTGCAACTCATGAACAGAGCCGGAAACTCATTACCCTCTGTAATATTGCCTTTTGTAAGCTCATCAAAATGTCCGTCTATATTATCATCTTTGAATTTCCAAATATTTCCGGAATCAATACCGAATTGAGTTACATCCAAATCAACCGTTAAAAATAAAATTAAAGAAGTAACGGAATACCTCGTTTTATCGAGTCTTTTGAGTAATTTTTTACTGCAATTCTCTCCGCCGATAAGCTTTAGAAACGTTGTAGATGGATCTGCATTTGAAATGATGTTTTTTGCAAATAGTTGTTTTCCGTCATGCATTTGAACGCCAATTGCTTTTTTATCTGACAGTAAAATTTTATTCACTTTTTGTTGTGTTCTGACCACGCCTCCAAAACTTTTAATTTTGGTGGTCATTGCTTTAACTATTCCACCGCCGCCGCCCATTGGGTAATAGCCTCCTTCAAAATAATGATTCATTACAGAACAATGAACCGGAAAACTTGCTCGATTGGGTGGAAGTCCGTGATCACCACATTGAGCATTTAAAATTGCTTTGACAAGAGGATCTTTGATGTGCCAACCAATCACTCGTTTTAAAGAAAATAAAGCAAATTTTCCAAAATGTTTCGTGCGAAAAGGAACTGTGATTTTTTGCCAAAGTCCTTTTAATTTTGGGATTAATTGAAGTTCGTAATTTACTTTTTCAATTAAAGAAAGATATTCTCTGATGTTTTTAGCTTCGTGCGGAAATTCAGTAGCCAGTTTGTTTTTTAAATTTTCAATTCCGGCCGGATAATCAAATTGATAATCGCCTATTTGACAATGATCATACCCATTTTTGTTCATCCTAAAAAAAATCAGATCATTGGCAATGCCTAAACTTTTATAGAGCTGATTAGTAGATTGATCTTCTGCTAGCAATCCGATGTAATGAACTCCTGGACTAAAACGCTGTCCATTTAAGGTAAAACTATGGCACCATCCACCCGGAACATCATGTTGTTCTAAAACCAAAACCTTTTGTCCGGCTCTTGCCAAACAAAGTGCTGTGGTTAAACCGCCTGCCCCTGATCCTATAATGATTGAGTCAAATTCCTCCATAGTTTATTTTGTTGGTTAGCTAACTAGAATTTGATTAGCTATCATTATTTAGTTAGTTTTTATATCGTCCCAAAAATCAAAATAATTGAACCATTGCAATGGGTATTTTTTTAGCATTGATTCTACACTTTCTATATAGGCCTTTAACAGCCCTTTTTCATCACGGTATTTTGTGTGTGCTTCTCTGGCATAAAGGTGATAATGCAGGTTATTTTCTTTCATGACATAAACAAAAACTACCGGCACTTTCAATCTGGATGCAATTAAAAATGGTCCTGCCGGAAAATTTGCCTCTTTCCCCAGAATTTCTTCTGTCAAGCATTTGGTCCCCTGAAAATAACGATCTCCTGTGAAACAAATCAACTCATTGTTGGCTAATGCATTATTAATATCAAAGATATGCGACATATCCTCTTTAACAAAAATAAATTTTATAGAAGATTTTTGGGCTATACTCTCTAAATAATCTTTGATAACGGTATGTTCTAAGTCAGTGGTAACTAAGTTAATTTGACACTCCAAGTCGATATCCGCAAAAAAATGTTCTGCAATTTCAAAATTTCCAATGTGAGCACTAATAAGCACACCGCCTTTTTTTTGAGCTAAAAGGTTCTTGAGTACATCTATACCATCAAATTCATACGTAAATCGATTTCTAAGTCCGAAAGAAATGGCTGTTTTATCAATAATGGTTTGCCCGAAGGTGAAATAACTTTTAAAAACAGCTGCTCTTGTTTTAAGATTTGAATAACCTAATCTGCTTTTAAAGTAATAGCCAATGGCCTGATTGCTTTTCTTTAGAAATAAAAAATAGTAAGAAGCTACGAAATAAAGCACAAAATAGGATGCTTTAATTCCTAACTTCTTTATACAAAAAACAAAAATTTTATAACCCAGTAGTGTTCCTCTTGATTTTCCGTCCCACTTGCTCATGGCGGTTAAGCGTTTTCTTTTACTTTAATCTTATTTTCAATTAAATCATAAAAGTTTTGAAAAGTGGCAATCCCAACAAAATCTGCTTCCCCTAGTTTCACACCAAAGTTAGCTTCTATTGTTACAACCAAATCAACATAATCCAAACTATCTAATCCAAGTGTGTCTTTTAAATTAGCTTCGGGAGAAATTGTATCTCCATCCACCTCAAACTCCTCTACTAAGAAACCATTAATAGTTTCAATAATATCTGCTTTATTCATTTTTTAAAATTATACTTTTTTAACTACAAGTGCTGAATTTGTTCCTCCGAAACCAAAGGAATTAGACAAAAATATATTAATTTTTGTATTTATTGTACTTTTAACAATATTTAATTTAGCAGAATCTTCATCGGGATTTTCAAAATTGATATTTGGAGCAATAAAAGAATGTTGCATCATGAGGATAGAATAAATTACTTCACTGGCTCCAGCCATCCAGCATTCGTGTCCAGTCATTGATTTAGTAGAGCTTACAGGCGTATTATTTTCTCCAAAAATTTCATAAATTGCTTTGGCTTCATTACCATCACCAACGGGTGTTGAAGTAGCGTGTGCATTGATATAATCAATTTGATCTGGAGTAACATTTGCCTGAGCCATCGCACGCTTCATAGCTGTGGAAGGGCCATCTACGTTTGGTGTGGAAATATGACCTCCGTTGGATGAAAATCCATAACCAATTACTTCGGCTATTATTGGTGCTCCTCTTTTTACTGCAGATTCATAACTTTCCAATATTAACGTTGCACCACCACCGCTAGGCACTAAACCATCTCGTTTAGCATCAAATGGTCGTGAAGCTTTGCTCGGATTTGCTTCATCAAGAGAAAAAACACCTAATCCGTCAAAACTAGACATGGCATATTTATTAATTTCCTGTGCACCACCACAAATAATGATGTCTTGCAAACCACTTTTTATCAGATGATACCCTAAACCAATTGAATGTGAACCACTTGCACAAGCAGCACTAACCGTTAAATTAATTCCTCGCAATCTGAAAATAGTAGATAAATTCATGGTTACGGTAGAATTCATCGACTTAAAAATAGCACCTGAGCCTATTAATGTAGTATCTTTCTTTTCACGAATAATATCGGTGGCCTCAATGATTGCCATTGAAACACTATCGTTTCCATAAAGAATTCCAACTTCGTTTGTGTCAAAAAAGCTGTCATCAATGTTAGCATTTCGCAAGGCTTCGATGGTAGCCATGTAGGCATATTCCGTTTCTTCGCCAATACTGATTCGCTGTCTGCGGCTGAGTAATGCTTTCAAATCGGGTCTTGGCACTTTTCCGGTTAAGGCAGAACGAAATCCGAAATCTTTCCTTTCTTGGTCATAAACTATTCCTGATTTACCTTCGTAGAGTGATTGTTTCACTTCGTCTAATGAAGTTCCAATGCAGGAATAAATTCCCATTCCGGTAATAACTACTCTTTTATCCATGCGTATTCCTATTTTTTAAGAATATATTCCTCCGTTAATATTAATCACTTCTCCTGTAATATATCCTGCCTTTTTTGAAACCAAAAAACTTACCAAATCCGCCACCTCTTCGGCTTCACCAAATCGGTTTGCCGGAACTAGTTTTACTAATTCACTTTCATCAAGTGAACTGGTCATATCAGTACGAATAAATCCCGGAGCCACAGCATTCACGGTAATGTTTCGCTTGGCTACTTCTTGAGCCAATGCTTTGGTGGCAGCCACAATTGCACCTTTTGCCGCAGAATAATTGGTTTGTCCGGCTGTTCCTTTTACACCGGAAACCGAAGCCATATTTACAATCCGACCATATTTATTGCGAAGCATTTTTTGTATGAAAAAATTGGTGACGTTAAAAAACCCATTCAAACTGGTGTTTACCACATTGCTCCAATCGTCGTGTGTCATCCACATAAAAAGACCATCTTTGGTGATGCCGGCATTGTTTACGATAACTTCAACAACAGCCTCCGGGTTTTTTTCTTGCCAAGCTGACAAAGCAATTGTTACTTCCTCTGCATTGGAAACATTAAATTGAATAATTTCTCCTGTTGCTCCTTTACTAATAACTTCTTGAAGCGTTTTTTCGGCAGCTTCTTTATTGCTTTGGTAATTGATGAGGATGTGGTAACTACTTTCTTCTGCTAATTTTTGACAAATAGCACTTCCAATTCCTCTTGAACCACCGGTTACTAATGCACACTTCATAGTATCGTTATAAATTTTATTCTTATTTTATTTTTGAAAAAGTTCGGCGTTATCAAAATATTGATTACCAAGGATTGTTCCATCCGGTTTTAGAAAACACCATTTTTTATTAGCTTTTACTCTGGCTAAACCATTTACAAATCCTTTGTCTTCGTCTCTAAAAACACCGAATCCAACGGCAGTGATTTGATAATTTGTAGGAATGACTAATTTCCCGTTTACATCGATAAATCCCCAATCATTTGATTTCACAGGAGCCAATCCATCTGCAGAAAAAATCTCTACATCATCATACATGGGCTGAACAACATACTCGCCTTTTGTGTTGATAAAACCCCATTTTTTTCCATCAAAAGCCGGGGCCAATGATTTTGAAAAAGCCCTTACTTTATCAAACTTTGGTTCGATAACCCAATTGCCATTCATATCGATAAAACCAATTTTTTTATTTTTCCGGGCATAAGTCAAATCTTCTGAATGAAAATCCCATATTTTATCGGCACCTTCCACTTGTTTAAAAACATTTGCTTTTACTAAACCAAATGCTTCTCCTTTTCTGGCCCAAGTGGTACTTTTATAATAATTACCTATTTCATCATATTCAGTATTGACCACTTCTTTTCCGGACTTATCAATAATTCCCCATTTGTCGTTGTTTTTTACCCGGGCATAATTACCTTCAAATCCTTTAATAACTTGGTATTTTGGTTGTAAAACTACTTCGCCTTTTGGATTAATCAAACCAACTTTGTCCCCTTGACGAATGAAAGCCACTCCATTTTCAAAATCATACAATTTTTCGGAAGCAGGCATTTGAAGTTCTTTCCCTGTTTTGTCGATATAAAACCATCTTTTTTCTTTTTCAACCAAACAAATGCCACTGTTAAAATATTTCACTTTAGTAAAAGTAGCCGGAATAGCCCAGTCTCCTTTTGAATTAATAAACCCCCAGTTTCCATTATCTAAAGCGGCCGCCATACCTTCTGAAAAATTTTTGGCATCTTTAAATTTGGGCAAAATTGCATATTCTCCGGCTTTGGTAATGTAGCCGAATTTGTCACCTTGCTTTACAAGTGCAAGCTCTTGTGCTGAAATGAACTGTACAAACAACACCATTAAAAGAGTAAGCTTTTTCATGTTTATAATTGTTATGGTTAGTACTAATTTATATTGACATCAAGTGTTCTTTCACCTTTTGAACATAGGGATACATCACTTGATCTTCCTTAAATTTTGGAACGATTGCACGCACATCGTCATATAATTTTTTGGTAACCGATGAAACTTTTCCATCATAACCCAAAGCATCTATCGCCTGAACAATCGTTATCGTTTCAATCGCCAACACTTCAAAAGCATTTTCAATTACTTTACCGGTAATTACCGCCGCATTGGTTCCCATACTCACAATATCTTGATTATCATTATTGTTTGGAATACTGTGCACATACATTGGATTAGACAACATCTGGTTTTCAGCCGTTGTTGATGTGGCTGTAAATTGAACTCCTTGCATACCAAAATTAAACCCTAAAGTACCTAAATTAACAAAAGGAGGCAAGATTTCGTTCAATTTTGAATTTAAAAGATAATTTAATTGTCTTTCAGACAGCATCGTTAATTTTGTGATTACTAACTTTAGCTTGTCCATTTCAAGTGAAATATAATCGCCATGGAAATTCCCACCATGATAAACGTGTTTGTTTTTTACATCAACAATCGGATTGTCGTTGGCTGAATTTATTTCTTTTTCCAACACAGAAGCAACCGATTTCACTGTATCTAACACCGGACCTAAAATTTGTGGCACACAGCGTAACGAATAATATTCTTGCACTTTTTCTTTAAAAACATCCTCCGTATTTTCGCCGGAATACAGATGATCTTCTCTTTTTCGAATGAGTTGACTGTCATTTAAATTTGTTCGCATTATTTTAGCGATTTCCTGTTGTCCAAAATGAAGTTTTGTTTCATTTAATTCAGCAGACAAATGGTCGTCATATGCAGAAACAATTTCATTAATGGCACAGGAACATTTCACAGCCCAATCGATTAATTTTTGAGCGTGAAAAACATTTACAACGCCAATTCCTGTCATCACCGAAGTACCGTTCATCAAGGCTAAACCTTCACGAATTTCAACTTGAATGGGTTGAAGATTTTCTATTTTAAAAACCTCTTGGGTTGACCTTCGTTCGCCCTTATAAAACACTTCTCCTTCTCCAATTAAAACCAATGCTAAATGAGCTAATTGAACTAAATCTCCGCTGGCACCTACTCCGCCATGTTCAAAAATTAAAGGTGTAATATCGCGGTTGATGAATTCTTTCATTAAATGAATAACAGAAGGATGTACCCCTGAATTTCCTAATGAAAGCGTATTTAATCTTGCTAAAATGGCTGATTTTACAAAATAAGGATTTAATGGCTTACCGGTTCCCGAAGAATGACTTCTAATCAAATTGTATTGCAACTGAATTTGGTCTTCTTTTTTAATTCGGTATTGAGCCATTGGACCAAATCCGGTATTAACGCCATAAATTACTTTGTTTTGGGCAAACTCTTTTAAAAAACTATAACTTTCTTTTACTCTTTCTAAAACTTTTTCACTTATCTCCGCTTTATCATTTTTAAAAACGATGGACACAAATTGTTCCAAGTCTAAATATTCTCCAATAACGCTCATTATAGTTATTTTAATTTATAAATTTTTTAAGAATTTATTTTTAATTTAATGGGAATGTAATTACATTTGAACGGCAAAGATACTATATTCTAAAATACAAAAAAAAGAAATAATGACAACAGAATCAGTAGATGTTTTGGTGATTGGTGCCGGACCATCGGGATGTGTTTCAGCATCTTATCTATATAATAATGGTGTTTCGGTAAAAGTTGTTGAAAAGACAAAATTTCCGCGATTAGTTGTCGGAGAGAGTTTGATTCCCAGAGTGATGGATCATTTTGCTGAAGTTGGATTGTTTCCTGCACTCGATGCCATGAATTTTGAGAAGAAATTAGGAGCTCGATTTATTCGTGGTGAAGAAATTTGTGTGTTTGATTTTAGTGATAAGTACTCCGAAGGTTGGGATTGGACATGGCAAGTGCCGAGAGCCGATTTTGACAACACATTGGCTCAAGAAGTCATCAAAAAAGGGGTTGATTTAGAGTTTGAAAGTGAAGTAATTTCTGTGTCTTTTGAAGGAAAAAATTCAACTACCGTGATTAAAGATAAAGACGGAAATTTAAAAGAAATAAAAGCAAAATTCATTATTGATTCCAGTGGTTACGGAAGGGTTTTGCCTCGATTGTTAGACTTGGATACTCCATCAAAATTAGATCCTCATTCTTCTATTTTCACCCATGTGAAAGATGTAAATCGTCCGGAAGGTGAAGAAGGCACTTTGATTTCTTTTGATATTTTAGAAACCGAAGTGTGGTTGTGGGTAATTCCGTTTTCGAATGGAAATACGAGTCTTGGTGTAGTTGGTCCAACCACTTTCATCAATTCCCTCTCCGATAAAAGTAATGCAGATGCATTGCGTAATGCCATTCAATTGTCTGATTATTACATCAAGCGTTTTGGTAATGTCGATTTTCTTTTTGAGCCGGTGAAATTGGAAAATTATTCCCGTTCGGTAAAAAAAATGTACGGAGATGGTTTTGCATTAACCGGCAACAGTTCAGAATTTTTAGATCCGGTTTTTTCTTCCGGCGTTGCTTTTGCAACCGAATCTGGAATTCTGGCAGCCAAATTAATTCACAAAGAATTGAAAGGAGCAACCGTAGATTGGGAAACTGAATTCACCGGTTATATGAAAAGTGGAATTGGTGTGTTTACCACTTATGTAAAAGAATGGTACACCGGAAATTTACAAACTTTGTTCTTTCACCAACCGGAAAACCCGGATGTAAAAAGAAAAATTTGTGCAGTTTTGGCGGGATATGTTTGGGACGATACCAATCCGTTTGTTAAAAAACATGATAATGTGATTAAGAATATGGCTCACATGATTAATATGGAGAAGGAAGTATAAAAAAAACCGCCCATCAAGGCGGTCATTACATTACAATTACTTTTACAACGTATCCCGATGGGCGGTAACTTCCGCAATAAACACATCAACTTCGGCAAGTTGTTTGTTTACGCGTTCAAGGTCTAATTCTTTTTCAAGCAGAGCTACTGCTCCGTAACTTTCTTTGCGGTTTTCCAACAAGAATTTGCGGTATTCTAACCGTACTTTGCGTTTTTCTTCGGCCTCTTTGGTAGGACCTTCCGGCAAAATCGCAAGAACCGTGTCAACGGCAGCTATTTCTGCATTTACACCTTGCAGGATGGCATCAATCTCTACAGCGGTATTGCTGTAGTTGGTCACAAGTCGTTCTTCTGATAACTTTTTAAAGTTTAAATCAGATTTTTCCTTTTGGGCCATGCCCAACAACACATCGCAATCGGCAACTGTTGTTAAATTACTTACTGAGTACATAATTAAAAGTTTTAAAATTATACTTACATAAACGCAAGCATTATACCTTAAAATATTATAAATCAGAAGTTTATAAAAACATTAACGTGTAGCGTTAATCTTATTTTAAAAATATACTAAACACAAAATGGATTACGTTTTCACCGCTATTTCTAAACTTTTTTTGAGCAATTTTTCTTCAAAAGCCAGCACTTCTTTTTTAATTTGAAGTAGAACTAAACCCTCTGCATTTTTTTCATTTTGCTTTTTGTAGGCAAGCGACTCGTATAATTTAATTTCTTTTTTTGATTTGGCTTGTTCTTTCAAGTGGTTTACAATTTTATTAGACGCCTTAGCAGCATATTCTTTTTTTTGCATGGCTTGTAGTTTCTTATCAACCAATAGTTGCTGGTGTTGGTTTTTTACTAAAAGACGATGCAAAAGACCTCGCTCTGTTGGCTCGTTTTTAGCTTCAAGATTTTCTGTTTCAGATTCGCTTTTTGCAAAAGATAAGAGTGTAGCCAATTTTTCAGTGGCATGAGTGGGTAGTTTACGTTTACCAATTTCATACAACGAGAGTTGACTCCGGGTAACTTGTAGCAATAGTGCCAATTCTTCTTGCTTTAAACCCAGTTGTTCTCTGATGGTTAGTTGCCTTTCCATTTTAAAAGTAAGTTTGTAGCAAATTTGCAAAAAAAATCATTACGCTACACTTTTTGTAGCAAATTTTTAAGAGTGAAAAAAATGCGTCAATAGTTGACGCATTTATTTATAATTGAAATTTTTGCTACGCTTGTCGAGTTAGTTTTAGATTATGAATATACTAAATTAAAATAATATTTAAAACTAAATAAACGAATAATACCGCTTATAACTTTATACATACTGTTTATAACATTTGTATAGCTAAAATAGTTTTCATCATTTATTATTGCAAATTTTTATCAAAACAACTCCATGCATAATACAAATGTTTACCAAAAATCTAAAAACCCTCAACAAAATATCACCAAATCTAGTGAGGACAAAAAAATCACTATAAATGGGTATTGTTTGATGTCGTTTTTTATTTTAAAATTGCAACATTATTAAAATTCGTAAGAAAATTTACAAAAAGAAAATACTTCGGTATCACGCATTATACTCACTTTCG
>NZ_JBIIVK010000072.1:0-13664 GCF_044339515.1 Flavobacterium sp. | reverse complement strand
GTTTTAGGTCGTTACTCAATAGATTTGACACAACAATAGATAGCTGGTTAGGCTTTAATTATCTAGCTTTCATAATAATTGCACTAAAAAAATTTAATAAAATAAAAGTTTAAACGACTTCATTATCAATATATTTAAGCCAATATTGTTTTTTTAAATAATTTAAAAAAAAATTGTTAATTAATAATTTATTTAATAATTTTACAAGAAATATACCTACAAACGTAGTTATTAATAATATATATTTTTTAATTATTTGTTCACTTATTAACTCTAAATATATAATCTTATGAAAAAAATTTATCTAATCTTTTTTTTATTCTCATTCACTCAATCAAATTCTCAATGTAGAATTTCTGGTTCAAATAGTTTAACTGTCGGTCAAATATATACATTTTCCATTTCGTCTTCATTAGCACAGTGTAGCCAATGTCATGATTGGGATATCAATAATAGCAATAACAGTACTAGTGGGAATCTACAAATTAACGGTAGTGACATGAATAATACTGTTTCAATTACTGCTCTCAGTCCCGGCCCTTTCAACATCAATGTCACATTTTTTAATGAAACTGGATGCCACACTTGTTCATTTTCCGGCAACGCTAGTGGTGGTGTAAACTGTAATGCGTCAATCCATTCGCAAACTTGTGCTCCATATTCAAACTGGCAACAACCCAACCATAATGTTATGTTAAGTTTTTCTTTAAACTTAAATAATCCGTTTCCTAATCCTGCAACAGTTTATTTTGGCCCTGATACTGCTGTTTATCAATCAGGCTCTACTTTTATCGTTGCTGGTGGAACTTATGGAATAGCAGCAAATGGCAGTCAAATATCGCCAGTGCAATTTACATTAAATGCACCATTAGATTTTCCTCCTGGTTTTTATGTTTTCCTTGAAGTAACCTATGTTGATAACATAACTGGTTTAAAATGTACTAAAAAATTATCTCATCTATTCACATCTTGTAGTGGAAGTCCCTACAGATCAACCAATATTGATGTTAAACCAAATCCTTATAAAGCTGGGGATGTATTGTATTTAGATGAAAGTTACAAAAGTAAAGACATTGAAATTCTTGACATGAATGGAGTAAGAATCAATTTTGAAATTATTTCAGATAATATGATACTATTTTATGGTGAAAAGGGAATATATCTTTTAAGGTCACTAAACTCAGGAAACAATGACTCAATAAAAATAATTGTTAACTAACTCTAACTCTTTATTTATAAACCACTCCTAAACAGAGTGGTTTTTTTATACCTTTGCCGCATGGAAAAAGACAATCAAATTTTTGGAATTAGAGCGATTATTGAAGCAATTCAGGCAGGAAAAGAAATCGATAAAGTGTTTTTGCAAAAAGACATTCAAGGCGACTTAATGCGTGAATTAATGAAAGTGATGAAATTACATAAAGTGAATTTCACGTATGTTCCGATTGAAAAATTAAATCGTCTTACCGCCAAAAACCATCAAGGTGCTGTGGCAACAATTGCCCCTGTGAATTTTCACGATTTGGAAAATTTGATTTCGAATGTTTTGGAAAGTGGTAAAACTCCCCTGTTTCTTATATTAGATCAACTTTCGGACGCAAGAAATTTTGGTGCCATTATCCGAACAGCAGAATGTACCGGCGTAGATGGAATTATTATAGGCAAACAAGGTGCAGCTCCCGTGAATGGAGATACAGTAAAAACCAGTGCCGGTGCTGTTTTTAATGTCCCAATCTGTAAAGTTGAACATATTAAAGATGCTATTTTTTACTTGCAAGGTTCAGGAATAAAAACAATTGCCGCTACTGAAAAAACTGATGATGCAATTTACGATTTATCATTAAATGAACCGTTAGCAATCATTATGGGAAGCGAAGATCGCGGAATAAATCCATCCGTTTTGAAAATTGTGGATGAGAAAGCAAAATTACCTATGTTTGGAACCATAGCTTCATTAAATGTTTCTGTAGCTTGTGGGGCTTTTTTATATGAAGTGGTGAGACAGAGACGTTAATTATTCTTTCTCTTTCTCAGGTTTAAATTCATAAAATACATTTTCATCAATGTTGAAAAAAGTATACTCTACCTCTAATTCTTCAGGTTTTGGAGTATTGACAAAATTTCCATTTTCATCAAAATGTTTCATAAACGGATCATTTTCAGGATTAAAGTCAGGTTTTTCCCAATCATAACGAATTGGTTTTTTATACTTCTCTGCTTTGTATAAAAGTGAAAATAAAAAACCTGTAATGAATCCAGCCAAATGACCTTCCCAAGAAATACCGTTTTCAACTTCCGGAAAAATATACCAAACCATTCCTCCATAAAGCATCACAATTACTAATGACAAAGCTACCAGTCGATAATACTGCGTTTGAATCCCTTTAAAAAATATAAAACTCACCAAAACATAAACCAGTCCACTGGCACCTATATGATAACTTTCTCGGCCAATAAGCCAGGTTCCGAGTCCTGAAAGTAAAATACCAAATACTAAAACTTGGAGTGAAACTTCTCGGTAGAAATACCTCAAAACGGCTATTAAAAATAAAAGTGGAATCGAATTATTATACAAATGTTTGATATCGCCGTGCAAAAACGGACTCAAAATAATACCTTTCAGTCCACTTAATGTTCTTGGCCAAACACCATAACTGCTTAAATCTAATTTAAATCTAACTTCAACCCAAAAAACTATCCACAATGCCAATACAAAAAATAAAGGCCAAGCAATTACCGAAGTTGAAAAAATAAAGGAATTTTGTTTCATAGTAAAACTCATTATCAAAAACACATCCAAAACGAAAATAGTGCTTTTTTGTCAGAAATGAGTATTTTTACATCATGGAAGCACCACTTGCCGAACGCATCCGGCCACAACATTTATCAGAATACATTAGTCAGTTGCATTTGGTTGGCGAACAAGGTTCTCTCACAAATCAAATTGCAAAAGGAATCATTCCGAGTTTAATTTTATGGGGACCACCCGGAACAGGAAAAACGACCTTAGCACAAATTATGGCTCAGGAAAGTAAACGGCCATTTTTCACGTTAAGTGCCATTAATTCGGGGGTAAAAGACATACGTGAAGTCATTGAAAAAGCAAAAATGAGTGGCGGATTATTCACAGCCAAAAACCCGATTTTGTTTATTGATGAGATTCATCGTTTTAGCAAATCGCAACAAGATTCATTGTTGGCAGCTGTTGAAAAAGGTTGGATTACGTTGATTGGAGCTACCACAGAAAATCCTAGTTTTGAAGTCATTCCGGCTTTATTGTCAAGATGTCAGGTATATGTGTTAAATGCGTTTTCAAAAAATGATTTAGAACAACTTCTTCATCGTGCAATTGAACAGGACGAAATTCTAAAAACTAAAAGCATTACATTAACCGAAACTGAAGCTCTTTTGCGACTTTCCGGTGGTGACGGAAGAAAATTGCTGAATATTTTCGAGTTAATCGTGAATGCCACTGAAGAAGATTCCATTGAAATCACGAATGAAAAAGTGATGCAATTGGTTCAAAAGAACACGGTTTTATATGACAAGACGGGTGAACAACACTATGATATTGTTTCGGCCTTCATCAAATCTATCCGAGGAAGCGACCCAAATGGTGCGGTGTATTGGTTAGCCCGAATGATTGAAGGTGGAGAAGATGTGAAATTTATTGCAAGAAGAATGTTGATTTTAGCTAGTGAAGACATTGGCAATGCCAATCCGACAGCATTAATCATGGCAAACAATACCTTTCAAGCCGTGACAACTATTGGTTACCCAGAAAGCAGAATTATTCTAAGTCAATGTGCAATATACTTGGCAACTTCTGCCAAAAGTAATGCAAGTTATTTAGCCATAGGAAAAGCTCAACAAATCGTCAAACAAACCGGCGATTTACCCGTTCCGTTGCATTTACGAAATGCACCAACTAAATTGATGAAAGAATTGGGTTATGGAGACGAATATAAGTACTCTCACGATTTTGAAAACAATTTTGCTGAACAGGAATTCCTTCCTGATGAAATTCAAAATACTTCTTTTTATGAACCGGGAAATAATGTCAGGGAGAAAGAGCTGCGAAATTTTTTGAAAAATCGGTGGAAAGATAAATATGGGTATTAAAACTTAATCTCCAATTTCTCCGAAACCACTTTTTCATTTTCTTGGTATTCAAAAAACCAACTGTCATCTTTTAGGGTAACAACACCATTTTGATTGCCTTTTTGAGCTAAAAACAACGTTGGACTATCTGTTTTGAATAATTTATAAACCACTTTTGGAGTGGAATCTACCAATTGAAATCCGTTAGAGGTTGGCTGAGCAAAAAGTAATTTGGAATAATCTGTTGTTTCTGAAACAAGTGCCGGAAGAGTTGCTTTTGTTTTTTCTGAGGATACAACAGCTTTTTGTGGAGTGTTTATTAAAACCGTTTCATTTACACTACTTTTTGTTCCATTATATTTATAATTCAACGCAAAAAGTGATTTGAAAGCTTCATCCAGAGCCTTTGGATATGCAATTTTAAATTCCTTTTCTTTCGTTTTTCCAACTTCACTTTGGTGAATTATTTTTCCGTAACAATCTTTGAAAGTTAGATATAATTTAACCCAAAAAAGCTTATTATCTTTTACAACATCTACCGTCAATACATCACAACGCTGGTTGATTAAATCACTAGGAATATTGTTTTCATAAAATGCAACAAAACCCATTTTCTCCAAATTAAATTTTGTAATTGTATTTAATCTGTACTGATTTTCTATGTCAAAACCGGCAAATTTTGTTGGAACAACTACATATTGGTAATCGTTTAAGTTTTGAGCAAACAATTGAAAAGTACTCAAGAATAAAATTATAAAAACTGATTTTTTCATCTTCAACATAAATAAAGTTAAAGATAATTCTTTAAGTCTAATAAATGATTTACTTGCGGAAAATTATTTTCAACAGGCACATTAAATTCGTTAAAAAATATGGCATCCATGCCAAAATTCAGAGCCCCCTCTATATCGGCTTCCCAACTATCACCTATCATTAAGGATTTTTCTTTTTCTGCATTTGCTAATTGAATAGCATGACTAAAAATAGTTGGATTAGGCTTTTTTACACCGGCACTTTCAGAATTGGTAATGGTTTTAAAATACTTCAAAAGATCAGAATTTTTCATTTTCCCATCTTGAACCGACTGAAAACCATTTGTTATGATATGCAAATTATAATTGGGATACAAATATTCTAAAATTTCTTTCGCTCCATCATACAAGTGATTAAACTGTGGAAGATAGTGAATGTATTCATGTGAAAGCAAATGAATTAAATCATCAGCAACCTGTCGATTCATTAAATCAAAAACTTCTTTTAAACGTTGGTAGCGAAGTTCTTCCTGCGAAATCTTTTCCTCACGATACAGTTTCCAAAACTTAAGATTAGTTGGAATGTAATGCTCCAAGAAATTTTCTAAATCTAATTTCAATTCGTGCTTTTTAAAAATCGTTTCAAAAGCCAAAGCCGAATTTTTTTCGAAATCCCACAATGTATGATCTAAATCAAAAAAGATGTCGGATTTATATTGGAAGGGTTTCATTTTAAGGTTATGGGTGAAAGGAATGGGTAAAATTTCATCATTATTTCTTTCCGCCTTTTACAATCACAGCATTCTCAATATGATATATCCAATCGTTGACATCATTATCGTTGTAACGAAAAGTTCCTTCCATGGTTACATATTGATCGGTTTTTAGTTTAGGTGTTGGGCCTTTAAACTTGATTCCCATGATGGTTTCCGGACCGGCCTGACCACAGAAAAAACACGAAGCAAAAACGTTTTTACTCAATGCATACGACACATTATCAATCGGAATGATAAAACCGCTCATCACGATTTTCTTTTTATTTTTTGTCTTTAAATCCGAATTGATGATAGGAAACATAACTCCATCAGGGTAATCTTTGTCCGGCTTTTTGATATATTTTATGATTCCCAACAATTTCCAAGATAAAGTGTCAGGTTTCACTTGAGAAAAAATATCTTCTTCCAACTCGATATTTTGTGATTCAAACGAAGGCATAAAACCAGCTTGTTGAATCGGAATTTCTTCGGATGAATTGGTGTTAGAAAAAGGATATTTTACTTCCAATGAACTATCTAAAACAATGATAATTCCGAAAACTAAAATAAAAACTATATAAATTTTACGCATTTGCTAATGTTTTTGAAATATTTAATCGATAAGCTTTCACAGCAGGGATTACAGCGGCTAAAATCCCCACAAAGATAGTAACCAAAAATAAAATTCCTTCTTTTTCCCAAATTATTGTCATCGGATTGAATGCCATTTTAAATTGTTCATCGGTGGTGCTTGAAATCATAATTAATGCCAATCTTCCAAAAAGCGTACCAAAGATAAAGCCTACAACGCAAAGTAATAAACTTTCAAACAATACCAAACCTAACATTTGAATTCGTGATGCACCCGAAACTCGCAACAACGCAAACTCATATTTTCGTTCTTTCAATCGATTATACAAAGCAATAAAAATACTAATTCCTGAAATCAACATAATTCCGTAAGCCAAATACTGTAAGGCCTGTAATCCTATTCCAAATAACGAAAACAATCTATTGATTTCAATTGCAGGTAAAGCCGCTTGCATTTTGGTGTTTTGAGCAATCATACGTGGCCAAGAAATGATGCCCATTTTGTTTTTAAATTTCACTAAAACAGCTGTGATTTCTTTGGCTTCCTCGTGGTCGTGTTCATCACCTTCTTCATGTACGTGACCTTCTTCGCCGTGAGCGGGATTTTCAGAAACTACTTGGTCTTGTTCTTCCTCGTGGTCATGATTACAATTTTCATCGTGAACATGTTCCTCATGGTCGTGTTCATCACCATCAACATGGATGTGACCTTCTTCGCCGTGGGGCGGATTTTCATCTTCCGAATGTGCTTCTCTCCCATGATCGTGACCTGAATGCATTTCCCAAACACTTTCAACGGTACATAAAATCAAATTATCAATTACTTTTCCGGTTGGCGAAGCAATTCCGACTACTACATAAGCATATTCTTCGTGTAAGTGACCTTCCTCCGCATCACCATGGGTTCCAAAAAATTTATCGCCCAATTTGATGTTGAGTTTTTTGGCAACTTCGCTTCCGATAACGACTTCAAAATTCTTTTCAAACACTTTACCATCAGAAATGGTTGCCGTATATTTTTTGATGTATTCGGGCGTTGTTCCCACAATTTTGAATCCGCGATAATTATCACCAAAAGCTAATGGAATGGCGGATTCTACAAACGGATGTTTCATCCAAACTTCGGCTTCTTTGTAATCAATATTTCCGGTTGGAGCATCAACGTGATAAACAGAAGAAAGTATTAATTGCAGTGGACTTCCTTGTGCTCCTAAAACCAAATCAACGCCATCAATATTACTCGAAAATTGTTTTTCAAATTGTTCTTGTAATAAAATCAATAATGAAATAATAGCGACTGAAGCGGTTAATAAAACCAAACTCAATACGGTATTCAACGACTTAAACCAAAGGTTTTTCCAAGCTAATTTTGCTATCATTTAGTTTAAGTTTAATTGGTTAGAAAATTTATCTTTTAATCGTTGGTCGTGTGTCACAATGATCAATGCAGCTTTATATTCTTTGGATAAATGAGCTAATAAATCGGCTACTTTTGCAGCGTTTTCATCATCTAAACTTGAGGTTGGTTCATCGGCTAAAAGTAATTTTGGCTCATTAATCAGAGCTCTGGCAATGGAAACACGTTGTTGCTGTCCAACACTTAAATTGGAAGGCAATTTATACATTTGATCTTCTAAATCTAATTGCTTTAAAAGTGATTTTGCTTTTTCAGTTGCTTTTTTACCTGTTGCCAACCATGAAGCTAACACCACATTTTCAAGTACATTTAAAGAAGCCACAAAATGCGATTGTTGCAGCACTAAACCGATATTTCTTCCGCGAAAGCGATCTAATTCCTTTTCTGATAAAGAAGAAATATTGGTGTCTTGTATGGAAATTGATCCTGATTTAGGTCGTAATAATCCACCCAAAAGGTGTAATAAGGTGGTTTTTCCTTTTCCTGAATTTCCGGTTATTAATAATGTTTCTGATGCATTATTTATAATATTAGGAAAGGAAAAATGAGTCGTTTCGTTAAATGAGAAAGTTAAATTTTCTGTATAAATCATTCCATTTTAATTAGATTCGAAAGATACTGATAATTTGAAAAATGAGTTGTTAATCAATTCTAAAAAATAGCCTAAGATTTTCGCATTCTTTTTGGCCCATACCAAAGCCAAAATCCGGTTATGGTAAAAAGCAGCAAAGCCAAACTCATTATAATGGTGTAAATCAATTTAAAAACGCCCGATTCAAATCCTAAATAATAATCAACAATTGAACCGTCGTGAATTTTTTCAATGACATCGGAACGTCTCAAATCAATTTGCAATAAATTTCCGGTTACACCATCGAGTTGTACTTCATAAAAATTAGACTTAAAAGTAAACTTCACCATTCCTTTATCTGGTCGAACATCTATTCTGTCAATTTCACTTGATTTCGATTCCTTCAAATAGTCCGTTATAAACCGATTTGCATTATTTTGTAAACTATCTAAAGGAAGAAAATCACTCAATTCTGCTGAAGTTCCTTTTTTTGATTCGGGTAGAATCATTCCACCACTGTGCTTTTTTATTCCCAACAAAAATCCTGTGGCAGCTAAAATAAAGAAAAAAACGAATAGAAATGCTCCGGTGGTACGATGCACTTTTCTAAAAACTCTAAGTATTTTGGCTTGATTTTTTCTAGTCTCAGACACTTTTACTTCTTTAAATTATAATATTCCTTCCTCTGCAAAACTATAATATCCATTCTCTGTAATAATCACATGATCCAAAAGATGGATATCCAATTGTTTTGCTGCCAATTTTACTTTTTGTGTTAATTCAATATCCGAATCGCTGGCCAGTAATTTCCCGGATGGATGATTGTGCGTCAAAACAATAGATAATGCATTGTGTTCCAACGCCATTTTTAAAACTAATCGAACATCCACCACAGTTCCTGTAATTCCACCTTTACTCAGTTGAGCTTTATGAATGATTTTGTTTGCATTATTCAAATATAAAACCCAAAATTCTTCATGAGGTAATTCGCCAATAATCGGTTGCATGACATCAAAAATTACTCGACTGGAATTTATTTTTACTAATTCTTGCACCTCTTCCGTTCTTCGCCTTCTGCCTAGTTCAGTAGCTGCAATGATAGAAATTGCTTTTGCTTCACCAATTCCTTTAAATTCTGTAAGTTGCTTAAGTGATAATTTTCCTAAAATATTTAAATTATTTTGCACTTGAGCCAAAATGCGTTTGCTTAAATCAACAGCACTTTCATTTCTGCTGCCGGAACCAATGATGATGGCTAAAAGTTCTGCATCACTCAATGCTGATTTTCCTTTCAACATTAATTTCTCTCTGGGCTTATCGTCTTCTGCCCAATTTTTTATAGAAAAGGGGTTGTTTTGTTCCATTCTGTTTGGCTTTTAAAATTATTAGTGCAAATAAAGTTTTTTTTGTAACATAATTACTAATTTTAAGACTTATTTTAAAAACTAAAAATTTTAACAATGAAAAAATTAGGAATCGCATTCGGAATTATGCTTTTTGTATTTGGTGGTTTTACTGCACAAGCTCAAACGGCTGATGAAATAATTAACACGTACATCAAGAATATTGGTGGTGCCGAAAAATTTAAAAATTTGACTGGTACAAAAATGGAAATGAACGTTAACTACCAAGGAATGGAAATTCCGGTAGAACTTGTTCAATTAAAAGGTGGAAAAATGTATTTGAAAATTAATTTTCAAGGACAAGAAATTACACAAATGGCATTTGACGGAACAACCGCATGGTCAACCAATTTTATGACGATGAAAGCAGAAAAAATGGAATCTGAAATGGTTGAAAATATCAAACAAGAAGCCGGAGATTATCCTGATCCATTAATTGATTATAAAGCAAAAGGTTACAGTGCAGAATACCTTGGAAAAGAAACCAAAGAAGGTACTGAGTGTCACAAAGTAAAACTTACCAAAAAACCACAAATGGTTGATGGTCAAAAAGTGGACAATGTTGTTTTTTACTATTTTGATACTGAAAACAATGTTCCGATTTTAACCGAAGCTGAAATTAAATCCGGTCCAATGAAAGGACAAATGTCGGTTACAACCATGAGCGATTACCAAGAAGTAGAAGGAATGTATTTTCCGTTCTCCATGAATCAAGGTGGTCAGCCAATGAAAATTAAAAAAGTGACTTTGAATCCAACAGTTGATGCAAGTGCTTTTACTTTCAAAGAATAATTCAATCACAATCATACAAAATCCCCTTATTAATTTTAGTATGGGGATTTTTTTTAACCAAACGAACATATGAAAAACATTCTCAAATTATTTTTAACAGTAGGTTTGATTTCGTCCTTTCAATCACAAGCTCAAGAAGATGTGATTTTAAAAGGTAAAGAACTTTTTGGTGATATAAGAGCAAGACAAATTGGTCCTGCTATTATGAGCGGAAGAATTTCGGATATTGCCAATCATCCCACCAACAACAAAATTATTTATATTGGAGCTGCCGGTGGTGGCGTTTGGAAAAGTTCCGATGGAGGAGCTTCCTTCTCTCCTATATTTGATAAACACATTCAATCCATTGGTTGTGTAACCATTGACCCAAACAATCCGGACAATACAATTTGGGTGGGAACCGGAGAACCATGGACCAGAAATAGTGTTTCCATTGGCGATGGAATTTACAAATCTACCGATGGCGGTTTAAACTGGAACAACATGGGTTTACCAAAATCCGATCGTATCACCTCTATTATTGTTGACCCAAGAAATAGCGATGTGGTGTGGGCAGGAGTTTTAGGTGCTCTTTGGGGTGACAGCGAAGATAGAGGAATTTATAAAACAACCGATGGCGGAAAAACGTGGAACAAAGTTTTCTATGTTGATCAAACAACCGGTTGTGCCGATTTGGTTATTGACCCATCAAATCCTGACATCATGTATGCCAGTTTTTGGGAATTCAGAAGAACGGCTTGGTCATTTAATTCCGGTGGAAACAATTCTGCCTTATACAAAACAATTGATGGCGGAAAAACTTGGAATAAAATTCACAATGGCTTTCCAAAAGGTCAGTTAGGTAGAATTGCGATTGGCGTTGCTCCATCTAAACCGCAAACTTTATATGCTGTTTTAGAAACAGAACAAGACAAAGACAAAGGTTTATATCGTTCGGATGATTCAGGTGCAACTTGGAAACATTTGAACAGTGATTTTGAATTGGTTGTTCGTCCTTTTTATTTTTCAAGAATTACGATTGACCCACGAAATCCTGATATTCTATATAAAGGTGGATTAAGAGGTTCAATAAGTCGTGACGGTGGAAAAACATTCAAACCACTTGGAAATATGCACGCTGATATTCATGATATTACTGTTGATTTGAATGACAGCAACCGAATTTATGTGGCAACCGATGGTGGTTTATATAGAAGTTGGGACTCAGGAAACACTATGGATATTGTTAAGAATTTACCGCTTTCACAATATTATCATTTGAGTTTGGATAATGAAGAACCGTATAATATTTATGGTGGTTTACAAGATAATGGTTCGTGGTATGGACCAAGCAAAAGCGATGGTGGTATTGAAGCTCGTGACTGGCATAGTGTGGGTTATGGTGATGGTTTCCGCGTTTTGAAACATCCCACCAAAAAAATTATTTACAGTGAAATGCAAGGTGCCGAAAATATTTGGCGATATAATTTAGAAACAAAAGAACTAAAAACGATTCAACCTCTTGCAGTGAAAGGCGATCCAAAATTACGTTTTAATTGGAATACACCGATTGTAACCGGAATTCATAATCCAGATAGAATTTATGCAGGAAGCCAATTTGTGCACGTTTCGGATGATATGGGACAAACTTGGCGAAAAATTTCAGGCGATTTAACAACCAATGATCCAACAAAAACAAACACTGAAAAATCAGGCGGTTTGTCAGTAGATAATTCAGGTGCTGAAAACCACTGTACCATTTTTGCCCTTGCAGAATCTCCTCTAAACAAAGACGTTCTTTGGGCCGGAACCGATGATGGAAATGTTCAAATCACAAAAGACGGTGGAAAAACATGGACAAATGTAACTTTGAATTTAAAAGGATTACCAAAAAATACGTGGTGTTATCACATTGAAGCCAGCGTTTTTAATGAAGGAACTGCTTATGCCGTATTTGATGGTCATTCTAAAAATGATTATGCAACTTATGTGTATAAAACTTCCGATTTTGGAAAAACATGGTCATCCATCGTAACCGCTGATATTGATGGTTTTGCGAGAAATATACAAGAAGATTATAAAAATCCGAATTTATTATTTTTGGGAACTGAAAAAGGACTTTACATTACCGTTGATGGTGGAAAAAACTGGTCGAAATTTGAAAATAATATGCCGGGAGTAGCAGTACATTACCTTGATTTACATCCCAAGACAAATGATTTAGTAATGGCAACGCACGGAAGAGGAATTATCATTTTGGATGATGTGAGTCCGCTACGTCAAATTACACCGGATATTTTGAAAAAAGATGTTCATTTCTTTGAGATGAAACCGTTCGCTATTGAAGAACAATCGAGTTTTGGAGGAACAGCTTCAGAATTAGAATTTGTTGGTTCGAATCCGAATACTGCGGCTCAAATTGTTTATTATTTGAAAAAGCGTCACACATTTGGTAAGATGGAATTGGAAATTCAAGACCTAAATGGAAACAAAATCGTTACGCTTCCGGCAGGAAATCAAAAAGGAATTAACATTATCACGTGGGGTTTTAACACCAAAAATCCAAAAGTAGCTACCGGGAAAACGTTGAGTTATGGTGGGTTTACTTCGCCAAGAGTTCCTGAAGGCACCTACAAAGCTGTTTTAACAAAAGGAAAAGAAACATTTACGCAGGAATTTAAAGTGGTAAATGATCCGAAAAGCGTTATTTCATCTGCGGAAAGAAAAAAACAAGCCGAAGCCACAAAAATGCTTTTTGATAAAAATGAAGAGTTAGCTTACATGGTTTATGAGTTGGATGAAATTATTGCTTTGAATAAGAAAATTATGGAAAAAGATGCCAAATCAGTAAAATCAAACGGCAAAATTGATTCAGAATTTAATTCTTTAAAAAACACAATGGTTGTAACTACGGGTGATATGTATGTTGGAGCTGCTGAACCACAATTAAGAGAAAAATTAAGTACTATTTATGCCACAGTTGCTTCACAATTTGATGCTCCTTCTCCATCGCAAATTGCAAATATTGACAATGTGATGGATAAGTTTAATACCGCAAAAAGTGGTTTTAACGATTTGAAATCAAAATACAAAAACAAACTAATGGAACAAGCTGCAAAACTTCAAATTCCATTTTCATTAAAATCATTTGAAGAATACTTAAAAGATTAATTTTATAAATTTTTTTTGATTGTCCGCAATTACCCATAATTAAATAAAAAGCCTTATATTTGATAAAAAAAAGCGATGAATTTATTCAGTTTTACGGCAAATTTTGGAAGTGAAGAAGCTTGTAGACTTCAT
>NZ_JBIIVK010000017.1:0-59048 GCF_044339515.1 Flavobacterium sp. | reverse complement strand
TCAACATAAAAATTTCCTTTTCAGAACATTCAAAATGAATGTAATTTTCATTAAAAATTTCCAAACCTAGCTGAACGACTTCCACCACATTGACGCGTTCATTTTGCTGAGCGGGCATCGATGCAAAGTTAGAAAACGCATTAGCAACCGAACTCATGATATCAATTTGTTGCAATAAGGTTTTGGTATAATCGTCTAATTTTTGTTTGATATTTGGATCGTTTTCATCAAATTTTCGCTGAAAACTTTGTACTGTCAATCGCATCGGCGTTAGCGGATTTTTCACTTCATGTGCCACTTGTTTTGCCATTTCTCGCCAGGCTTGCTCACGTTCGCTTTGAGCTAGTTTAACAGCACTTTCCTCTAACTCGTCCACCATGTTATTATAAGCTTCAACGAGTAATCCTATTTCTCTGCTGCTGGTTTCCAATTCAATTTTTTCATTTTTTTTGTTCAGTTGTGTTTCTGTAATTTTATCAGAAATTGTTTTGATGGATTTGGTTATAAAACTCGATAGAAAGTAAGCTAAAAGTACCGAAAGTACTAACATAAAAGTATACACTTGACCGAATCGAATCATGAATTTACGCAATTCACGCTCATAATAGCCATCATCCTCTATATAAGGCAGGTTCAAAATGGCTAATGGTTTAAACTGCAAATCTTTGATTTCGCTGTAAGAAGATAAATTTTTGAAGCCATTCATTTCTTTCACTTCCACATATCTTTTGTCCATGCTTGATTGAACCAATCGGACAATATAATTTGGAATTGCCTTTGGTTCTTCATCTACAGCAAATGAGGATTTGGATGATTTTATTAATTTTCCTTTTAAATCATAAAAATTTATCTCCAAGGCATGAATATCTGAGAGTTCATGAATTTTATCTCTTTCGGAAAAAATTAATGGAATGTTTTCTGTCGTAAGTGGATAAGTCGTATTTTTAAGAATATAGTTTATATTTTCTTTAATCGCCGTTTCTTTTCGTTCTAATCGTTCTTGATGATATTCTTTAGCTTCATTTCTAAATTGAAAAATAGAGACTGAAGCAATCAAAATAGACGAGATAACTGTTAGAAAAATCATCGAAATGAAAATTCTAACCCGAAGTGATAGCTTACTTATTTTTTTTGAAAAACTCACTGGTTTCGTTCTCTGATTCGTTTATACAATTTAAATCCAATCATAATCATCATCGAAAAAACAAAAATTCCAATTACGCCATAAATCCAATTAATGGCACTTTTTAAAATCACTAAAAAAACGACTGCAAACAAAATCAGTGTTGCTCCTTCATTCCATAAACGGAAAAAATTGGAGCTGTTTTTGACTTCATTTTGTTGTAATTCTATGAAAATGAGATGACATTTGATATGATAAGCATATAGTAAAACCACAAAACCTAATTTAATAATCATCCAATCTTGTTCTAACCAAGTGGGAATTAAATGTAATAACCAAAAGGCAAAAACGCTTGCTAAAACTGCACTCGGCCAAGTGATAATGTACCACAATCGGTATTGCATCAATTGGTATTGTTTGATTAAAATGCTTTGTTCCGGTTCGGGTTTTTCTTTGGCTTCGGCATGATACACAAACAATCGAACGATATAAAACAACCCGGCAAACCAAGTGATGACAAAGATAAGGTGTAACGCTTTGATGTAGTTATAAAATTCCATCCGGTTTTTCAATCAGTTTAGTAGTCATTTCCTTCCTCAAAAAGTAGGCCGTGATTATTGTTGATAAAATATCTGCAATCGGAAAAGCGACCCATACTCCAAAAATACCAAAATAATTTGGCAAAATAAGTACAAGCGGAATCAGAAAAAATCCTTGTTTGGATAACGTGAGCAACAAAGCAGGAATTGCCTTTCCGGCAGCTTGAAAATAAGCGGCTCCAATCAATTGCAAAGCAATAATCGGTGACGCAGCAAAAACCCATCGCAACGCATCGGGAGTTTCGGCAATTACATCTGCATCGTTTGTAAAAACAGAAACGATTGGTTTTGCAAAAACTAAAATTAAAATGAATATAAATGTCGCCAAAATAGCCGCATATTTTATAGAAATAGAAATAGTTTCCTTTACACGATTATAATTTTCTGCCCCATAATTGTATCCGGCAATCGGAAGAAATCCGTGCGTAATTCCCAAAATGGGAAACAAAGCAAACATCAACATTCGACTGATAATTCCGTATACAACCACAGAATGTTCACCACCATACGTAAATAAAGTATGATTGATGATGATGGCTAAAATACTCACGACACCTTGACGAGAAAAAGTAACCAATCCAAGCGAAGAAATCTCTTTTACAATCGATAAATCAAATTTATAATGATGAAACGAAGGTTTTAATTCACTTTTTTTAACGAAGAACCAAAGAATAAAAACAAAACACATAAAATAGGAAATCGTTGTAGCCAAAGCCGCTCCGAACATTCCCATATCTAAAAACTTGATGAAAATTATATCTAAAATGATGTTTCCAAAAGCCGGAATTATCATCGCCATCATCGCAAATTTGGCTTTTCCTTCGGCACGAATCACGTTGTTTCCCATCATACAAAGAGCCAAAAACGGAACACCGATTAAAACAGGAATGAAAAATTCTTTGGCCGGTTTCATAATATCGCCATTCGCCCCAAAAAGAAGCAGAATTTCATCGGAAAACAAAAATCCAATTACAACAAAAAATAATGCTAAGACTAAGGTCATCATAATTTGATTTCCAAAAGTCCGATAGGCTTTTTCTTTGTCTTTTGCACCTAAAGCTCTTGAAATAATGGAGCTTCCGCCAATACCAATCGCCATTCCTAACGAAGAAATTAAAAAGGTAATTGGCAAAACTACGGTAACAGCAGCAATGGCTAACGACCCTATCCATTGACCCACAAAAATGGTGTCAACTAAAATGTTAACCGACATAAATAAAATACCAATAGAGGCCGGAACAGCTTGTTTTATCAACAATTGTTTGATGTCATCTGTGCCTAATGCTCCTGATGATTGTGCCATTATTTTGCGGTTTCTGTTTCAGCAAAAGCCCATTGGTCAATCCATCGGCTTAAGGTTTTGCACCAGTTGTCGTCGTCGTTTAAACAAGGGATTGCTAAAAATTCTTCGCCTCCATGTTCTTTAAATTCATGATTCGCTTCCATGGCTATTTCCTCTAGTGTTTCCAAACAATCAGAAACGAAAGCAGGTGTAACAACGGCTAATTTTTTAATTCCTTTTTCAGGCATTTTATTGATTTCAACATCAGTATATGGTGTTAACCATTTGTCGCCGGCTAAACGCGATTGAAATGTTTGGCTATATTTTCCTTCCGGAATACCTAAAAATTCAACTACTTGTTTGGTGGTTTCGTAACATTGATGACGGTAGCAAAATTCATGAGCCGGCGATGGTGTGTTGCAGCAGGAACCATCAATTTTACAATGACTTTTGGTGATATCAGTTTTGCGAATATGACGTTCCGGAATGCCGTGGTACGAAAATAATAAGTGATCGTATTCAAAACCTTCCAAATGTTTTTTGATGGAATTGGATAAATCGCGGATGTAATCTTTTTGGTTGTAAAAAGCCGGAAGAATTGTGAAATTCATGTTGGGGAATTTCTTTTTACGAATTTCCTCTGCCAAAACTAAAATTGTCACGGTTGAAGCCATTGCGTGTTGTGGATACAAAGGAAAAAGCATCACTTCGGTCACGCCTTGATCGTGTAATTCTTGTAATCCGGATTCAATGCTTGGTTTGCCATAACGCATGGCTAAACTAACAGGAATACTCGTGTTGGCTTGCACTTTTTTGTGCATTCGTTTAGATAACACAATAAGTGGCGAACCTTCATCCCACCAGATTTTGGCGTAAGCTGCGGCTGATTTTTTTGGTCTGGTTTGTAAAATTATTCCGCGAACAATCAACGCTCGCAGTAAAAACGGAACGTCAATCACATATTTATCCATTAAAAATTCGTCCAAATATGGCTTGACATCTTTTGGGGTCGGACTTTCGGGCGAACCTAAGTTGACTAATAATACTCCTTTTTTCATTTTTATGTTGCAATTTATTTTTTTAATTTGAGAGAGACATTAAATATTTCTTCGGAGTCGTTCCGAATTTCTTTTTAAACGCAGCAATAAAATGCGAAGCAGTGCTGTATCCAATTTGCACACCTACTTCATTTACATTGTATGTTCCGCTGTCTAACAATTTTCGGGCGTATTCCATCTTATAATCAAACAAAAAACTGTACACACTATCGCCATAAATTTGTTTGAAACCCATTTTTAGTTTCTTCAAATTCAAACCTACTTGATCGGCTAAATCTTGTAAACCCGGTGGTTCAGCCATGTTGGCAATCACAATTTCTTTTGCTTTTTTAATTTTTAACACATTTTCTTCATCAACCAAAAACGGACAATGTTCAGCATTCGGATCTTCGTTGCGGTTAAAGTACAAACTTAACAGTTCATAACCTTTTCCTTTGTAATAGAGATTTTTTATAGACGCATTGAGGTTGTAATGAAAAATCTGATTGAGCACAATTGCCATTGAAGGACTGATGTTTTCTTCGGCATAATATTTTTTCTCCCGATTATCATCACTCAAAAACGGAATGTATTCTGCTTCTGCGGAAAACAAAGCGTGGAATTTTTTTATTGAAACCAACACGGAAATTATCCACGATTGGGGTGAAATTTCCAAATGAACCGGCAATTCTTTTTGTGGATTATAGAGCAAAAGCGATTTTTCTTCCTTCATTTCTAACGCATAATTACCTTGATTAAAGATAAATTTTGCTTTTCCTTTTAATCCAAAATGAAATTGAATTAAACCCGTAGATACCTGTCTTTCAAAGCGAACTACCTCGTCGGAGTCGTTTTGAAAACGGATTAAAATAAAGTCATCTTCAATTTTTATTTCTTCTTGAGAACCCATAGCGACATTTTTTCGTATATAACTCGGAAAGCTTTAATTTTGTTTATTTAGAATTATTCTAAACAAATGTATTCAAAAGCATTGAGAACACTACAAATATAAAAGAAATTACGATGAAAACCACATTTTGGATTCGTATATCTTCAAGCGATACAAAAAGTACTTTGAGCGATACTTTTATAGAATAGATAATGATAATTTTGTTCAACTTTTTAGGAAGAGTGTATTTATGGAAAATTTAAACTTGTCGAAACATCAAACGTTTTATGCCGTTGGATTGAGTTACAAAAAAGCGGATGCAGAGACACGAGGAAAGTTCAGCTTAGACGAAAAAGCGAAAACCAATGTTTTGCGTCAGGCAAAATTAGAAGGAATAGACAGTTTGATAGTTACCTCAACGTGTAACAGAACAGAAATATATGGTTTTGCACAACATCCATTTCAATTGATTAAATTGATGTGCGAGAACAGCGTTGGTACAGTAGAAGAATTTCAAAAAGTGGCTTTTGTTTATAAAAATCAAGAAGCTATCTCCCATATGTTTCGAGTAGGAACCGGATTAGACAGTCAGATTTTAGGCGATTTTGAAATCATCTCTCAAATCAAAAACAGTTTTGTTGAAAGTAAATCGTTCGGTTTAGCTAATTCTTTTTTAGAACGATTGATTAATGCCGTAATTCAAGCCAGTAAACGTATTAAAAACGAAACGGAAATAAGTTCAGGAGCCACTTCGGTTGCTTTTGCTTCGGTTCAATATATTATCAATAACGTAGAAGGAATTTCACAAAAAAACATTCTTCTTTTCGGAACAGGAAAAATTGGTCGAAATACCTGTGAAAATCTTGTGAAACACACCAAAAATGATCATATTGTTTTAATCAACAGAACAAAAGACAAAGCAGAAAAAATTGCAGGAAAGTTTAATTTAATTGTAAAAGATTATACTGAATTACAGTTAGAAATCCAAAAAGCGGATGTGTTGATTGTGGCTACCGGTGCTCAAAATCCTACTATTGACAAAGACATTTTAAATCTAAAAAAACCACTTTTAATTTTAGATTTATCCATCCCAAAAAATGTGAACGAAAATGTGAAAACATTGGATAACGTTTCGTTGGTTCATATGGATTATCTATCGCAATTGACAGACGATACGTTAGAAAAAAGAAAACTACATATTCCGGCTGCTGAAGCAATAATTGATGAAGTGAAATCCGAATTTATTTCGTGGATGAAAGCCAGAAAGTTTGCTCCAACCATTCATGCATTGAAAGAGAAATTGAATTCTATTAAAGAAGGTGAATTGGATTTTCAACGAAAAAAAATAGCCAATTTTGATCAAGAACAAGCCGAGATAATCAGTAACCGAATCATTCAAAAAATCACAACCCATTTTGCTAATCATTTGAAAGATGATAACACCATGGTGGATGAAAGCATCGAATGGATTGAGAAAATTTTTCAAATTGAAACGGCGGTAAAATGAGTAAAACCATTAAAATTGGAACTCGAGACAGCGAACTCGCACTTTGGCAAGCTCATACCGTTGAAAAAAAACTGAATGATTTGGGTTATCAGACCGAAATTATTTCAGTAAAATCCATAGGTGATATTATTCTAGACAAACCACTTTACGAACTCGGAATTACCGGAATTTTCACCAAAACACTTGATATTGCTATGCTTAAAGGCGAAGTTGATATTGCCGTTCATTCCATGAAAGATGTGCCAACTGCTCTACCAAAAGGAATTGTGCAAGCGGCGGTTTTGGAACGAGCTTCAACATTAGATATTTTAGTTCATAAAGGCGATTTGTCTTTTTTAGAAAATTCAGGAACAATTGCATCAGGAAGTTTACGACGAAAAGCACAGTGGTTGAATAAATATCCATCTCATCAAGTAGAAGATTTACGTGGAAATGTAAACACCCGAATGCAAAAATTGAAAGATAACAATTGGAATGGAGCCGTTTTTGCCGCCGCCGGTTTAGAACGAATCAATTTAAAGCCCGAAACATTCATCAACCTGGATTGGATGATTCCGGCACCGGCACAAGGTGCAATGGTGGTGGTTGCGATGGAAAATGATACTTTTTCGCAAGAAGCTTTAGCTCACTTAAATCATAATGAATCCGAAATCTGTACTTTTGTTGAAAGACAATTTCTCAAAACATTAGAAGGTGGTTGTACGGCACCTATTGGAGCACTTGCTACGATTGATAAAAATCAACTTACTTTAAAAGGAGTGCTTTTTTCTTTAGATGGAAAAGAAAAGTTAGTAATAGAAAAAACTATAAATAGCTCTTTATTTCAAAAATTTGGCGAACTTTGTGCTACTGAAATTTTAGAAAATGGTGGTTCTGAATTAATGCGAATCATAAAAACCGCATTAAACCAAAAGCACTAACTATCGCTTTATGGAAAAAGATTCTATATTCAAGATAATCTATCGGTTTTTTGATCTCATTGTATTGACATACATCGTTTTTGATTTTGGATATAGCATTCATGTAGAATACCATACCCCCAAATTCATAGGCTTGGTTCTTATTACTATTGCCTTATTAGCATTTAATATTTTTAAATATTTTTACTATAAATCAAAAGGAAGGAAGAAAGTTGCTTTAGTTAATTCTATAATAATTGGAGCGTTATTGTTAATTTCTTTGGTGATTTCAATTGTAAATATTGATTTGCACTACTTGGATGTTCTTCGAAAAATTCGTCCCATTTTAGAAGCGGGCTTGATATTTTATTTTATCATTCGGTTAATGATTTTGGTACGATTTGTCTATGAAGTTTACTATAATCCTGCCATAGTATTTGTGGGAAGTTTTTTTGCCATCATTATTTTGGGATCATTTTTACTAATGCTACCAAATGCCACAACAAGCGGAATTTCGTTTACCGATGCACTTTTTACATCCACTAGTGCAGTTTGTGTAACCGGTTTAATTGTAGTGGATACGGCAACAGTTTTCACAACCGTTGGTCAAACCATTATAATTAGTTTAATTCAAATTGGTGGATTGGGAATCTTGACATTTACTTCGTTTTTTGCCTTTTTCTTTCGAGGAAGTTCTTCGTTTAAAGAAGGATTAAACGTTAGAGACTTTATCGCTCAAGATACTTTAAAGGATGTTTTAAAAACGGCTTTGAATGTTGTTGTTTTCACTCTTGGTGTTGAGTTAATAGGGGCTTTGTTTATTTATTCCTCTATTTTAGATAACCCGGAAATCAAAGACAAAATTTTCTTCTCCGTTTTTCATGCTATTTCCGCTTTTTGCAACGCAGGTTTTTCAACCTTAACGGCGGGACTGAGTGAAAGTTACATTCAATTTAATTATTACATGCAATGGGTTGTAATCGTAATGGTTGTATTTGGTGGATTGGGCTACAACATTATTTTTAATTTTTATCAATATATAAAAATCTATGTTTTAGAGTTTTTTGATCGAAATAGAATTCATAAACAGGTGAGTATTATGACGTTAAATTCCAAAATAGTACTCTATACGACGGGAGCACTTTTGGTTGGTGGTTTTGTTTTTTTATGGATTTCAGAATACAACAATACCATGAACTATCACCAAACATGGTTTGGAAAAATAACCGCGACAGCTTTTAATGCCGTAACACCAAGAACAGCAGGTTTTAACACCATCGATTTTACTGAATTTTCGGTTCCAACCTTACTATTTATCATCTTTTTAATGTGGATTGGAGCTTCACCGGCATCAACCGGAGGAGGAATAAAGACAAGTACCTTTGCTCTGGCAACTTTAAACATTTTTGCCATTGCCAGAGGAAAATCCAGAATACAACTGTTGGGAAGAAGAATTTCTAGCGAGTCAACTTCCAGAGCTTTTGCTATATTATGTATCTCGTTGATAGTGATTGGTTTTGCTATTTTAGCATTGTTGGTTTTTGAGCCCAAAGGAACTGACTTACTTTCAGTTGTTTTTGAATGTTTTTCGGCTTACAGTACGGTAGGATTATCATTGAATTTTACGCCAACTTTAACTGAGCCCAGTAAATATGTGCTTATTGTGACGATGTTTATCGGAAGAATCGGGATGCTTAACTTAATGATTGGATTGCTTCGTCAAATCAATCATCAGTTTTACGAATACCCCAAAGAAAATATTTTAATTAACTAAAATCTAAGAGAATGAAAATCATCATTTTTGGATTAGGAAATTTTGGAATGTCATTGGCCTTAAGCCTCACAGAAACAGGTAATGAAGTAATTGGTGTGGACAAACAAATGGACAAAGTCAACTTAATTAAAGACAAAATTTCACACGCCATTTGTATGGACTCTACCAATGAATTAGCCTACGAAGCTTTGCCATTAAAGGATGCGGATAAAATTGTTGTAGCAATTGGAGAAAACGAAGGAGCAGCCATTATCACCACGGCCATCATCAAAAAATTATCTAATGTAAAAATCATCAGTCGTGCATTATCACCCATTCACGACACGGTTTTGGAAGCGATGGGAATTTACAGTATTATCCATCCGGAACAAGAAAGTGCTGATCGTTTGACCAAGCAAATCAACTTTAAAACGACGTTGGAAAATTATCAATTAGATAATAATTATACTATTTCCGAGGTTAAATCAAAACCTGAATTTCACGGAAAAACGCTATACGAATTAAATACAATTGATAAATACCACCTTAATTTAGTGACGATTATCCGTAAAAAAGAAAAAACGAATTTAATCGGAAAAAAATCAATTGTAAAAGAAACCATCGGTATTCCAACACCGGAAACCGTTATTTATGAAGATGATATTTTGGTGGTTTTTGGTGAAAATAAAAATATTTCAGTTTATTGTGAAGGACAAGATTAACGTTGGAAAAAGCAATCAGAATACTATCTACTAAAAAACTTCAGCCTAACCAAAAACAGTTTTTACTCAATGCTGATTTTCGTTTGATTGAAGCCGATTTTATTCAAATTGAATTTCAGCCTTTTCAATTGAACTCATCTTTTGATTATTTAATTTTCACCAGTCAAAATGCGGTTTTAAGTGTTTTGAAAAATGAAAATAATTCCTTTTTAAAAGATAAATTTTGTTTTTGTGTAGGAATAAAAACAAAGCACCTTTTGGAAGAAAATGGATTTAAAGTTGAAAAGGCAGTTGAATATGCCGAAGATTTAGTTGTTTTTCTAGTAGAAAATCATTTCGATAAAGAATTCACTTTCTTCTCGGGAAATTTAAGAAAAGATACCATTCCAACTACTTTTCAAAAACACAATATCATTTTTCAAGAAATAGAAGTTTATACAACAGTCTTAACACCTCATAAGATTGGTTATAAACCGGATGGAATCTTGTTTTTCAGTCCGTCAGCGGTACAGAGTTATTTAAAAGAAAACAACATTTCAAGCGAAGTTTGTTTCTGTATCGGGACGACAACCGCTGCAGAAATTAAAAAAGACATAAAAAACATAGTGATTGCAAACCAACCAACCGTTGAAAACGTAATCATACAATGTATAAATTATTTTAAAAATCCTATCTCTGACAAAATTTTGTCAGTTTAAAGCATTCAATTATGTTAAAAAACGACCTTTTCCTAAGAGCCTTAAATAATGAAACTGTTGAGCGTCCACCCGTTTGGATGATGCGTCAAGCCGGAAGATATTTGCCTGAATTCAGAGCTTTACGCGACAAATACGATTTTTTCACGCGTTGCGAAACACCGGAACTAGCAGCAGAAATTACTGTTCAACCCATCCGAATTGTTCAACCCGATGCGGCCATTTTATTTTCCGATATTTTGGTTGTGCCAAGAGCAATGGGAATTCACGTGGAATTAAAAGACAATTTAGGACCAATTATTCCTAACCCAATTCGAACCATGGAACAAGTGAACCAGGTTTATGTTCCGGATGTGAATGAAACCTTAGGTTATGTTTTTGATGCCATCAAATTAACCAAAGAAATGTTGAATGATGAGGTGCCGTTGATTGGTTTTGCCGGATCACCTTGGACGATTTTTTGTTATGCCGTGGAAGGAAAAGGATCCAAAAGTTTTGATACAGCCAAAGGGTTTTGTTTTTCAAATCCAATGGCTGCTCACACCTTATTACAAAAAATTACAGACACGACTATTTTGTATTTAAAAGAAAAAGTAAAAGCGGGTTGTAATGCCATTCAAATTTTCGATTCATGGGGCGGAATGTTATCACCTGTTGATTATCAGGAATTCTCATGGCAATACATCAATCAAATAGTGGAAGCTTTAGCTCCACATACCAAAGTTATTGTTTTTGGAAAAGGATGCTGGTTTGCTCTAAACGACATGGCTAAATCAAAAGCTTCGGCTTTAGGTGTAGATTGGACTTGTTCTGCAAGAAATGCTCGTTATTTATCAGGTGGAAAAATCACGTTGCAAGGGAATTTTGATCCATCACGTTTATTATCGCCCATTCCAACCATCAAGAAAATGGTACATCAAATGATTGATGAATTTGGGAAAGATAGTTATATCGTAAATCTTGGTCACGGAATTTTACCAAATATTCCTGTAGATCACGCAAAGGCTTTTGTGGAAGCGGTGAAGGAATATAAAAGTTAATGACTTACCATTATTTTTATTTGTTTTTCTCCTTCATAACTATATAGCTTTAGACTATAAATCCCATTAGAAAAAGAACTTAAATCAAACTGAATTTCGTTTTGATTCGAATTTTGATAACTAACTAATTTCCTTCCTTTAAGGTCAAGAAGATCAATTTTAGTTACATTTTCTGTGTTTTTTAAATAACAAACAGACTTGTCATTTTCCGGATAATAAACAATTATTTCTAATTCTTTATCTTCTGATAATGATAGAATAGTTGGTTCACAAACCGTTACTTCAGGAGTTAAATTGGAGTAGAAGAGTTCACCATTTTTAAAAAAACAATTCAATAATCCTACGTTATTTATATCCGGATGTCCACCTGGAGCATTGATTATTGACAAAGATCCAACACCTTCTACCCAAATTGCATTTTGAGTACTGATTTGATTAGTTTCGTGAGGAGAAAAATAAAAGTGTTTTCGCGTGGTTACCGACCAAATTTCAACATTTCGAATAGAATCTAAAACAAACAAACCGCCTTCTTCAGGAAAAGGGGTAATAGGGTTTTTCATCTCAAACGTATCTCCTTCTTCTAATCCAAAATCGTAAAGTAAATATTCATCAATTCGGTTAGGACTAATTCTTGTCAGAGAAACCTTTTTTTCTGCTATATCTTCATACAATAAAAATGTTCTCGAAATATAATGGTAACCATCAAGAATTTTGTGGCTTTTATTGTTTACTAATGTATCACCATTCGTATAATAGATATCGGTAATACAGCCTTCGTAACAAGTCGTAAAATGCCATTCGTTTTGTGTATCGAGCAGAGGAATATATGTTTGCCCTAATAGGGTAAAACAATTTAAAAATAAACCGATATAGAAAATTTTTTTCAGCATATGTGAATCAAATATATGAATTTTTGGTGGTCAATTCATTCTGTTTACTTTGATTTTTCAAACTTCAACAATCGTTAAACCTTATACAATTTGATTGTGGTTTGAAATTAAAATCTAATTTTGGCTCAAAATAGAATTACAATGTTAGAGTTTAAAGAATATGACAAAGGTTTTTCCATCTATGAATCAAATTTGGAAACTAAAAAAATGCCTCTCACCACTTGGGATTTTTATGGAGATTTCTTAAGTCAACTAAATAAAATAATCGCCGATCAAAACCAATTGGAACTTTTGGCGACATTTAACAATTGGAAAACGGAGATTGATTTAAATAAAGCAATTGATGTTGATACCGTAGTTGTAGTGACTTGTCCTAGTTTAAAAATTGTTTTTTCCACTAAAAATATGGAAAGAATGAACGGTTACCGACCCGAAGAAGTTCTAGGAAAAACGCCAAAAATGTTTCAAGGTCCCGCCACTTGTGTTGTAACTTCAAAAGAAATTGGTTATGCGGTTCGAAATAAACTTCCTTTTGAAAAAGTAGTTACAAATTATTGTAAAAATGGTTCTTTATACCAATGTCATATTAAAGGGTTTCCGATTTTTAATACATCAGGTGAACTGACAAATTTTATCGCATTTGAAAAAGCAGCATAAAAAAAGGAGCTAATTTCAGCTCCTTTTTTATTAATTTCTATGAGTGTTTTATGAAATATCTGAAACTCTCAATGTATTAACCATACCTTTTTCAGCAATTGGCATCGCAGCTAAATTGATAACCATATCACCTTTTTCTACAAATCCTTTTTCTTTAGCTAATTTGTTTACATCTTCCACTGTATCATCTGTGCTGGCAAATTTATCATAATAAAAGGAACGAACACCCCACAATAAATTCAGTTGAGTTAGTATTCTTTTGTTGGATGTGAAAACCAAAATATGAGCACTTGGTCGCCAAGCAGAAATCTGGAAAGCCGTATATCCACTATTTGTTAAAGTAGAAATAGCCTTTGCTTTAATTTCATTAGCCATAATTGCAGCATGATAACAAATGGACTTGGTTATGAATCGTTTCGTGCGAACATGAGGCGGATTGTGCGGAACTTGTATAAGCGGACTATCTTCAACCGAACGAATGATTTTAGACATCGTTTCAATCACTTCAACAGGATAGTTTCCTACGGAAGTTTCTCCGGAAAGCATTACGGCATCTGCACCATCCATCACCGAGTTGGCTACGTCGTTCACTTCCGCTCTGGTTGGTGTTAAACTGGTAATCATTGTTTCCATCATTTGTGTGGCCACAATAACCGGAATTCGAGCCGTTTTAGCACGGTGGATCAATTTTTTCTGTATCAAAGGAACTTCCTCTGCCGGAACTTCAACACCTAAATCTCCACGAGCAACCATTAAACCATCACAAAAAGCTACGATTTTATCGATGTTTTCCACCGCTTCCGGTTTTTCAATTTTTGCAATAATCGGTATTTTATAAGAAGAGTGTTTAGCAATTAAATCCTGTAATTCTTCTAAATCTTTTGGCGTTCTTACAAAAGAAAGTGCAATCCAATCTACTTCATTTTCAATGGCAAAAAGGGCGTCTTTAATGTCTTTTTTGGTCAAAGCAGGTAATGAAACCTTGGTGTTAGGAAGGTTTACTCCTTTTTTTGATTTCAATGGACCACCTTGAATAACTTTACAAACTACTTCGGTAGTTCCATTGGTTTCCAATGCTTCAAACATTAATTTTCCATCATCTAAAAGAATTTTTTCACCCGGATTTACATCACTTGGAAATTCTTTATAATTCATATAAACACGTTCGGCAGTTCCCGGGACATCTTCTGCGGTTTGAAAGGTGATAATATCTCCTTTACTCACTACAACATCTTCTTTCATAACACCAACACGTAGTTTTGGGCCTTGTAAATCGGCTAAAATAGCAGTGGTGTAACCAAACTCTTCATTTAAACCCCGAATGATGTTGATGCGTTCTTTTACATCGTCATAATCGGCATGAGAAAAATTGATTCGGAATACATTTACTCCGGCATCCACCATGTTTTTAATAACTTCTTTAGTACTGCAAGCGGGCCCTAATGTGGCAACAATTTTGGTTTTTTTGTTGATTGGCATGTTGTTTTTTAAAAAATTAAATTGTTTTTAGATTTTATTCGACTTTTGTCTACAGCATATACTGTTGTTATTAGGTCGATGGTATTTAGTTTTAGTAATATGTTGTTAAGAATAATTTGGTCTTCATCACCTTCAATTTTCAGAAAAAAATCTACATTTTTAAATTCAGGTAAAAAATATACTCTATTGCTAAATTCTTGTTCCTCTTTAAAAAGATTGATGGTTTTGCTTTTTTGTGGGAGAGAAACTTCTTTTTTGTTTTCAATTAACGTCCAAAAAATTTCTTTTTTATTGTCTTCAAATATGAAGTTTGAGAATCCTGTTTTTTGTTTTTCCGAACCGATTAAAATATCTTTTTTATTACGGTGTAGTAAAATGGGCAGGTTTTGGTTTATAAAGTAGGCAACTCGATAATTTTCCAAGGTAGTATGAATGGCGATTAGCTGATAGTCAGCTTCTTCGAAGTCGTCAATGAATAATTTATGAATAGCCATATTTAACATTCAAACAAGATGTAAATATAGTGTTTTTAGCCTACAAAAACAGACAGGTTTCTTAACTTAACGATAATTTATGAACGAAAACGATGTAGTTTTTGAGATTTCTACAATTTTTTGTCCATTTTTTCTTGGAAAGCGAAAAAAGCACGCTTGGATGCAATTTCTTCCGCCTTCTTTTTGGAAGTTGCTCTTGCTTTGGCAATTATTTTGTTATCAATACTTAATTTAACACCAAAATAGCGTTGACCATCATTGCCATTGTCGTCAAAAACGTCATAATGAAAAGGTTTTTTCTCCTTTTGACACCATTCGATGACCAAACTTTTGTAGCTGATGACTTTTCCTTCCAGTTTAGCAATGTCTACATAAGGAACAATAACTCGTTTGTTGATAAATTTTTCGCAATAAGTATAACCTTTATCTAAAAAAATGGCTCCCACTAAGGCTTCAAAAATATTGCCGTGAATGTTTTCTCCAAAATGTTGAGAAGGTACTTTGCTGTCTACTAATTGGATTAGGTTTAAATCTCTTCCAAGTTCATTCAAATGTTCACGACTCACAATTTTAGAACGCATTTTAGTGAGGTACCCTTCGTCTCCGGTTGGGACTTCTTTAAACAAATGTCCGGCTATCACAGCACTTAACATAGCATCTCCCAAAAACTCCATTCGTTCATAATTTATGGGATTTCCTTTAATGTCTAATTTGTTTGAAGACCGATGTGTAAAAGCTTTTTGATAAAATTCTATATTATCGGGCTTGAACCCCAGAATTTTATGAATAGTTTCAAAAAAAATCCCGCCTTCGAGAGGACGGGAGTTTTTGGTAAATATTTTTTTAAAAACGTTCATTGAAAATTAGTCTTCCAATTTTTTAAATAAAACACAAGCGTTGTGGCCACCAAAACCAAAGGTATTACTCATCGCAACTTTGATGTCTCTCTTTTGAGCTTTATTTAAAGTCAGGTTTAACTCCGGGTTAATGTTTTCATCCACCACCGTATGGTTGATGGTTGGTGGAATTATACCATGTTTGATAGCTAAGATGGAAGCAATTGCCTCAATTCCTCCCGCTGCACCCAGCAAATGCCCGGTCATCGATTTGGTAGAATTGATATTGATGTTTTTTGCATGATCGCCAAAAACAGCACTAATTGCTTTTAATTCAGCTACATCACCTAGCGGTGTTGAGGTTCCATGTGTGTTGATGTGATCGATGTCTTCCGGATTCATTTTTGCATCACGTAAACAGTTTTTCATAACGGCAATCACGCCAATTCCTTCCGGATGTGGGGCTGTTAAATGATACGCATCCGATGACATTCCACCACCGCCAATTTCACAATAAATTTTTGCTCCACGAGCTATGGCATGCTCATATTCTTCTAAAACTAATGCACCGGCACCTTCACCCAACACAAATCCGTCGCGGGTTGCGTCAAAAGGTCTTGAGGCTGTTTCAGGACTATCATTTCGGGTTGATAAAGCGTGCATCGAGTTAAATCCGCCCATTCCGGCTATAGTAACTGCTGCTTCAGAACCGCCTGAAATAATTACATCACACAATCCTAATCGAATATAGTTAAAGGCATCAATCAACGCATTTGCAGAAGAAGCACAAGCAGAAACGGTCGTATAATTTGGCCCCATAAATCCATTTTTCATCGAAATATGAGCAGGAGCAATATCTGCAATCATCTTAGGGATAAAAAACGGATTAAATTTTGGTGTTCCGTCTCCTTTAGCATAATACAAAACTTCTTCTTGAAAAGTTTCTAATCCGCCAATTCCTGCTCCCCAAATGACACCGACTCTGTGTTTATCAACGTTGTCTTCAGTAATTCCTGCATCTAAGATAGCTTCGTCACTGGCAACAATGGCATATTGAGCAAATTTATCCATTCTTCGGGCTTCTTTGCGGTCAATAAATTCTTCCACATTGAAATTTTTCACTTCACAGGCAAACTTTGTTTTGTGTTTTTCTGTGTCATAATAGGTTATAGGTGCGGCTCCACTTACACCGTTAATGAGACCATTCCAGTATTCCTGAATATTATTTCCTATGGGCGTCAAAGCACCTAATCCGGTAACAACTACTCGTTTTAACTCCATTTTGTTAAAAATTTATTGGTACGAATATAAACAAAAAAACCCTGAAATTTATTGAATTTTAAAAATCAGGGGTGTTTTTTTGTGTGTGTGTGTGATTGAATGACAATCAATAATTTAAATTTAATAAAATAATAACACCCGCTCGGATTAAACAGAACGGGATGTTTGTAGTTATTATTTTTTAGCTTCTTCGATGTAAGAAATAGCTTGACCTACAGTAGCAATGTTTTCAGCTTGGTCGTCTGGAATTTGAATATCAAATTCTTTCTCGAACTCCATAATTAGCTCAACAGTGTCTAATGAATCAGCTCCTAAATCGTTTGTGAAGCTTGCTTCTGTTACAACTTCGTTTTCGTCAACGCCTAATTTGTCTACGATAATCGCTTTTACTCTTGATGCAATGTCTGACATAATCTTTTAAATTTTAGTTTAATTGTTGGCAAAAATAAAAAACTTTATTTTAATACAACATTTTAGTTAATAAATCTGACTACGAATTTAAAAAATTAATTTGACAATAGAAGCTCAAACCCTATAAATTCTCGTTTCTTTTTTGTTTTTTTGCGTAATAAAAATTACAGGAAACATGAAGAACATCGTGATTTTTGCCTCAGGAACGGGTTCCAATGCTGAAAATATCATTCACTATTTCAAAAATAACAACTCAAAATCGGTAGTCGCTGTTTTTTCAAACAATTCTAATGCCAAAGTTGTTGAGAAAGCAAAAATAGTAGGTGTACAAGTAGTTACATTCAATAAAGAAGAGCTTTCCGGCGAGATAGTACTTTCTAAATTAGTAGCTATTAAACCCGATTTGATTGTGTTAGCCGGTTTTTTACTTAAATTTCCTGAACATATCATCCAAGAATTTCCCAACAAAATTATAAATATTCATCCGGCATTACTACCCAAATATGGAGGAAAAGGGATGTATGGCAATCATGTGCATCAAGCCGTTTTAGAAAATCAAGAAAGCGAAACCGGAATCACAATTCATTTTGTCAATGAGCAGTATGACGAAGGAGGAATTATCTTTCAAAAATCTGTTTCCATCTCCGATTGCTCTTCCATTGAAGAAGTTTCTAAGAAAGTGCATCAATTGGAACAAAAGTATTTCCCAGAAATTATCGACCAGCTTTTAACCCTCAACCCGTAACCCGCAACTTTCAAACCCACATTATTATGTCTCACCAAATCCACATCTACACAGACGGAGCAGCCAAAGGAAATCCGGGGCCCGGTGGTTATGGCGTTGTCATCGAATTAGTGGGTTCTACCTATAAAAAAGAATTTTATGAAGGGTTTCGTTACACCACTAACAACCGAATGGAATTATTGGCTGTGATTGTGGGTTTAGAAAAATTAAAAAACCCTAATACGACTGTTTTAGTGACTTCCGATTCCAAATATGTGGTAGACGCCGTTGAAAAAAGATGGGTTTTTCAATGGGAAAAGAAAGGTTTTGCCGGAAAGAAAAACCCGGATTTATGGTTGCGTTTTCTAAAAATTTACCGCAAACACAAAGTCGATTTCAAATGGGTAAAAGGACATAACAGTCATCCGCAAAACGAACGTTGTGATGAATTGGCGGTGTATGCATCCGGTTTGCCCAATTTATCTATTGATGCGTTTTATGAAAAGGAAGAAGGTAAATTATTTTGAAAAATAACATTCTTAATCCTTAAAATTTGGTTGCTTATTCTAATCGTTTAAACATCTAAAACCATCGGTAATGTTCCAAAGTTAGTGATGAACAAAAAAGTTGAACTTAACCATTTGTAAATCAATTCTTAAATGAAATTTAAACCTAGAAGGTAAGCCTAACCGCTTACCTTTTTTAGATTTGAAAATGCCTTAAATCGAATGTAATGAAGAAAATTGACACCACGTGTATCAAAATTAGTGATACCGGAATTTGTCCTAATTGTAAATCGAAAGAGATTATTAAAAACGGCTTTACAAAAAATCGAAAGCAACAATATTATTGCAAAAGTTGCAACACGAGAAGTATTGATTTTTACACTAACAAGGCTTATTGCAAGAACATAAATTCCTCGCTTATACAACTAACAAAAGAGGGTGTCGGAATTAGAAGCACATCTAGAATTCTAAACATTTCAACTACTACGGTTTTAAAGCGAATTATTTTAATTGCAAAATCAATTAAAACACCTGCAATCGCCTCAGGTCAAATTTATGAAGTAGATGAAATGCGAAGTTTCATAAGTAGGAAGTCTCGCCCTATATGGATTGTGTATGCTTTCCAAAGAAAAACAAAAAATGTTGTCAGTATTGCAGTTGGAAAACGAACATTAAGAACACTTGGTATTGTTGTCAATACATTATTACTTTCTAAAGCCAAACGAATATACACTGATGGTTTAAGACATTATAAATCACTCATAGATAAAACCATTCATTGTGCCACAAGGTTTGGAACAAATCAAATCGAAAGAAACAATCTCACTTTACGCAATAGCCTGAAAAGATTAAACCGTAAAACTATTTGTTATTCTAAAAGCTATTCAGTGCTATTGTGTGTTTTAAAAATTTATTTTTGGGGATAATTTCACCCAAACTTTTACACTTCTACCCATTTAAACTTTTAAACAAAAACCGTATCTTTGCACCTTATTTCAAACCATAATCCATGAACAAACTACTCATCGTAGGAACGGTTGCTTTTGATGCGATTGAAACACCTTTCGGGAAGACCGACAAAATTTTAGGCGGAGCCGCTACTTTTATTGGCTTGTCAGCTTCTTTTTTTAATGTAAAATCGGCGATTGTTTCCGTTGTGGGAGAAGATTTTCCGCAAGAATACTTAGATTTATTATCCGATAGAGACATCGATATTTCCGGAATTGAAATTGTAAAAGGAGGCAAAACGTTCTTCTGGAGCGGTCGCTACCATAATGATTTGAATTCAAGAGATACGTTAGTTACAGAGTTAAATGTGTTGGCCGATTTTCAACCGAAAGTACCTGCTGAATTCAAAGATGCAGATGTAGTAATGTTAGGCAACTTGCACCCAATGGTTCAAATCAGTGTGTTAGACCAAATGACCGCTAAACCAAAGTTAGTTGTATTGGACACCATGAATTTCTGGATGGATTGTGCATTAGCTGAATTACATGAAGTGATGAAACGCGTAGATGTAATTACCATTAACGATGAAGAAGCCCGTCAACTATCCGGTGAATATTCATTGGTGAAAGCAGCTGCCAAAATCCATACGATGGGACCAAAATATGTAGTAATTAAAAAAGGAGAACACGGAGCCTTGTTGTTCCAAGGAAAAGAGATTTTCTTTGCACCGGCTTTGCCATTAGAAGAAGTATTTGATCCAACCGGAGCAGGCGATACGTTTGCAGGTGGATTTTCAGGATTCATTGCTCAAAGCGAAAACATTTCGTTTGGCAACATGAAAAATGCTATCATTTATGGTTCTAACTTAGCTTCTTTTTGTGTAGAAAAATTTGGAACCGAGCGAATGCTTGACCTTGAAAAAGAAGAAGTATATGACCGCTTGAAACAATTTAGAGCGTTAACTCAATTTGACATCGAATTAGAATAAAATAGTGTGCCTCGAAATTTCGAGGCTTTTTTTATTAAAAAACACCGCAAATTCGCAAATTTTTTTGTCAAACAAAAGAGTAATAAAATTCGCGAATCTGCGGTTAAAATAACAACACAACTAAACAACAACAATGAGTGACAACTTAAAACACGAATGCGGAATTGCCTTATTACGATTAAAAAAACCGCTTCAGTATTACAAAGACAAATACGGAACTGCTTTTTACGGGATACAAAAAATGTATCTTTTGATGGAAAAGCAGCACAACCGCGGACAAGACGGTGCCGGTTTTGCCAGTATCAAATTTGATGTAGAACCTGGACAGCGTTACATCAGCCGGGTTCGTTCCAATAAAGCACAGCCGATTCAAGATATTTTTGCTCAAATTAATGAGCGGATTAATGATGATTTAGCCAATAATCCTGAATTTCAAAATGATGTGGATTGGCAGAAAGAAAATATTCCATATATCGGAGAATTATTTTTAGGGCACGTTCGCTATGGCACGTTTGGAAAAAACAGTATCGAAAGTGTTCATCCATTTCTTCGTCAAAATAATTGGATGCACCGAAATCTGATAGTAGCCGGAAATTTCAACATGACCAATGTGAAAGAACTTTTTGACAATTTGGTTGAATTGGGTCAGCACCCAAAAGAATTAGCCGACACCGTTACTGTAATGGAAAAAATCGGTCATTTTTTAGATGATGAAGTAACCGATTTATATCAGGAATGCAAAAACAACGGTTTATCTAAAAGAGAAGCTTCTCCGGTGATTGCCGAAAAATTAGACATTGCTAAAATTTTACGAAAAGCTTCTAAAAATTGGGATGGTGGTTTTGCCATGGCCGGTTTGTTAGGTCACGGAGATGCATTTGTGTTTCGTGATCCTGCCGGAATTCGTCCGGCGTATTTTTACGAAGACGATGAAATCGTGGTGGTTGCATCGGAAAGACCGGTAATTCAAACGGTTTTCAATGTATCTTTCGAAAAAGTGCAAGAATTAGAGCCAGGGAAAGCGTTGATTGTAAAGAAAAACGGAAGCTTTTCGTTAGAACAAATTTTGGAGCCGTTGGAAAAGAAAGCCTGTTCTTTTGAACGCATTTATTTTTCCAGAGGAAGCGACGCCGAAATCTACAGAGAAAGAAAAATGCTTGGAAAATTAATTCTTCCTGCCGTTTTGGATGCTATTGAAAGCGATACTGACAACACTGTTTTTTCATACATTCCAAACACAGCTGAAACTTCTTTTTATGGAATGGTGGAAGCCGCTCAGGATTTTCTGAATCAACGGAAAAACAAATACATTCTTACCAACCGAAAAACGTTAACGAAGGAAAAGTTAGAGGAAATTCTTTCGGTAAAAATCAGAACCGAAAAAGTAGCGATTAAAGATGCGAAATTGCGAACGTTTATTACAGAAGACAGCAGCCGTGATGATTTAGTAGCTCACGTGTATGATGTAACATATGGCGTAATCAAACCGGAAGATAATTTAGTAATCATCGACGATAGTATCGTTCGCGGAACAACATTAAAGAAAAGTATTATTCGTATGATGGATCGATTAAATCCAAAACGAATTGTCATTGTTTCATCGGCTCCACAAATTCGTTATCCGGATTGTTACGGTATCGATATGGCGAAATTAGAAGGATTGGTGGCCTTTAGAGCTGTTTTAGAATTATTAAAAGAAAACAATCAATATCATATTATTGATGAGGTGTATAAAAAGTGCAAGCTTCAAGAGAAATTCAAAGACGGAGAAATTGTAAATTATGTCAAAGAAATTTATGCACCGTTTACCGACCAGCAAGTTTCAGATAAAATTGCCGAAATGTTATGTTCATCGGATACAAAAGCAGAAGTCAAAATTATCTTTCAGTCCGTAGATAATCTGCACATTGCTTGTCCTAAAAATTTAGGCGATTGGTATTTCACCGGAGACTATCCAACACCCGGCGGAAACCGTGTGGTAAACCGTGCTTTCATGAATTTCTACGAAGGAAAAGACGCAAGAGCTTACTAAAGTGAAGTATTTTTTGCCTTTTAACGATTTTTGATGCATTTCATCTAATTTATTTGTTAACAAAAAAGTGTTAATATACATTTGTTTCACCATAGCATTAGTAGGTTAAGTTTATGGTAGATTTGGGGCAAAAAGGGTACGCTATGCGTACCTTTTTTATTTTATAATGGCTAATAATCACTTTTAAAACCCAACCAAAAACCCATATAAACCTATAATGTACCCTTTATTCCCTAATTGTTAAAATTTATTTTATCATACAATAGTTTCTTACTAAAAACCGTTGTACATTTGTACTTACCATAGTACGCACGGTTAAGTTTATGGTAGATTTGGGGCAAAAGGGTGGAAGAAATTCCACCTTTTTATTTTTACATAAAAAAAGCGACACTCGTTAGAATGTCGCTTTTTTTGATTGAATAGAACTTTTTTATTTTTCTATGGCAAATCTTCTTGAAACTTCTTCCCAATTAATTACGTTAAAGAATGCTTCAATGTAGTCCGGTCTTCTATTTTGATAATTTAAATAGTAAGCATGCTCCCAAACATCCATGGCTAAAATAGGTGTTCCGCCACAACCAACACCCGGCATTAAAGGGTTGTCTTGGTTTGGAGTTCCGCAAACTTCTAATTTACCGTCTTTCACACACAAAAAAGCCCAACCTGAACCAAATTGAGTGGCTCCAGCTTTAGAAAACTTAGCTTTAAATTCTGCAAAAGTGCCAAAATCTCTTTCAATGGCTTCGGCTAGTTCTCCTGATGGTTCACCGCCTCCGCTAGGAGACATTACTGTCCAAAACAAATTGTGATTATAAAAACCACCGCCATTGTTACGAACAGCCGCATTGGTTTTGTCTAAATTAATTAAAATATTTTCAATTGTTTTGCCATTCATATCTGTTCCTTCAATAGCCGCATTTAGGTTATTGGTGTAGGCAGCATGGTGTTTTGAATGATGAATTTCCATCGTTCTGGCATCAATATGTGGCTCTAATGCATCGTATGCATAAGGTAATTTTGGTAGTTCAAATGACATAATTATATTTTTTACGTTTAACAATAATGAGCTTCAAATTTAATCATTTAACTTTGGAAAAGGAAATTCTATTTCGTTATTGTTGTATTAATTTAAATTATAGCCTTGAATAGACCCGCTTTTTCAATCTACGATGCCTCTGCCGGTTCAGGTAAAACCTTTACTTTGGTGAAAGAATATTTAAAAATTATTCTATTATCCAAAAAAGAAGATGCCTATAAAAATATATTGGCTATCACATTTACCAACAAGGCTGTAGGTGAAATGAAATCCAGAGTGGTTGAAACCTTGTCGCAATTTGCCGCAGACGAACCAAATGCCAAAGGAATGGCGGTGATGAATGCAATTGTTTTAGAAACCGGATTGTCCGTCCAGGAAATCAAACAAAAATCGAAAGCCATTATTCGAAATATTATTCACAATTATGCTGCTTTTGATATTTCAACAATCGATAAGTTTACGCACAAAGTCATTCGAACGTTTGCACACGATTTGAATTTGCCCTCCACTTTTGAAGTTTCGTTGGAAACCGATAATCTCTTGCAAGAAGCTATCGATGCCATTATTGCTCAAGCAGGTGATGATGAAATGCTCACACGTTTGCTGGTAGATTTCACCTTAGAAAAAACAGACGATGACAAATCGTGGGATGTTACCCGTGACATTAAAGAAATTTCGAAGCTGTTGACCAATGAAAACAATCGAAACGAAATAGTTCACTTTAAAGACAAGCAGATTCAGGAATTTATTGATTTGAAGAAAAATGTGCTTGAAAAAATTAGAACCATTGAAAAAGAGTGTTTGGTAGCAGGACAAAAAGCAGTGCAACTAATTCATTCAAATCAATTGGATGCCAAATCATTTACTAGAGGTGTAGTTTTTAATTATTTTACAAAAACCGCTCAAGGCGAAATTATCAACAATGCTAAAATTGAAGAGTATTTAGCAGATGGAAATCGCTATTCCAAATCCATTCCTCAATCGCAAAAAGATGCGGTTGATTTAATTTCAACGGAATTACTTCAATTTTTCAGTTTGATACATTCTTCCATTAAAGAATATATGTTGTATTTGGCTTTTTTGAAAAACATCACACCCTTATCACTTTTAAATCGAGTAAGTCAGGAATTGGATAAAATTCAAGAAGAGCAAAATATTTTATCGATTTCAGAATTCAATGCCATCATTCACAACGAAATTCAAAACCAACCGGCTCCTTTTATTTATGAACGAATGGGCGAACGGTATAAACATTTTTTTATAGATGAATTTCAGGATACATCGCAAATGCAGTGGGAAAATTTGATTCCGTTGATTGATAATGCTTTGTCCAGCGAAGATTTAAACCAAGAAAGAGGTTCGTTGATGATTGTGGGCGACCCAAAACAGTCGATTTACCGTTGGCGAGGTGGAAAAGCAGAGCAATTTATCGAATTAAGTAAAGCTGAAAACCCTTTTGTGAATCCTGAAAAAGAACTTTTTCATTTAGATACCAACTGGCGAAGTTATAGCCAAATTATCGATTTTAATAATCAGTTTTTTGCCTTTTTGGCCTATAGTTTTGAGCATCCGGATTATAAAGATTTGTATGAAAATCACAGCCGTCAGAAGGAAAACGATAAAAAAGGTGGTTATGTGAAACTGTCTTTCATTCCATCCAAATCAGAATGGGATGATGAGGTTGAAAAAGATGATTTGTATTTAGAAGCCATTCTTCAAACTATCGAAGAATTAAAAGCAAGAGGATTTTCGTATCGTGATATCGTTATTCTAACCCGAAAAAAAGATCCCGGAGTTAAAATTGCTGCTTTTTTAACCGAAAAAAGTATTCCGATTGTTTCGTCTGAATCACTGTTGTTGCAAAATTCATCCGATGTAAATTTGATTATTTCACTGTTGCGATTTTTAAAAAACGGGGCTGATAAAGAATCAAAAGCACATTTTTTATATTATGTTGCCAAAAATCTTCAGCAAGAAATGCCAACCCATGATTTTGTGGGGAAAGGGATGGAATTTGACTTGGAAATTGATTTAGAAAATTGGTTAACTTCGTTAGATTTATCTTTTTCGTTTCAACAAATTAGAAAAAAATCGCTGTATGAAGCGGTTGAAACGATCATCAGAACTTTCATAAAACCCAAAGAATCAAATGCTTATATCCAAGATTTTCTGGATAGGGTTTTGGATAGAGATAGTAAAAACCAAAGCGGAATTTCAGATTTTTTAGAATACTGGGATAATAATAGTGCCAAATTTAGCATTCCATCGCCGGAAGGAAATAATGCCATTCGGATTATGACCATTCACAAATCAAAAGGATTGGAATTTCCGGTCGTTATATTTCCGTTTGCCGAAGAAAGTTATACCAATTCACCCAAAGATAAATTGTGGATTGAACCCGAATCTAATTTAATTGAATTGCCAAAAGTTTTAATTGATAACAATAAAAATGTAGAAGAATTTGGCGAATCGGCAGCAGCGGTGTATCATCAAAAAAAGGAAGAAGAATTGCTGGACAACATCAATATTCTTTATGTAGCATTAACCAGAGCAGAGGAGCAACTTCACATTATTTCGAGTATGAATTTGACTTCCAAAGGAGAAATTGTTTCCAACAACATGTCAACTTTCTTTCTCACTTTTTTACAAGACAATAATTTATTCGATTCGCAAAAGAAAGTCTATGAATGGGGAATTGCTGAAAAAGTTTCAAACGAAAGTAAAAAAGTTCAAGAGTTAATTCCGATTACTTTGGTAGAGAAAAATCTCAATCCAAATTCAATTAAAATTGCTCATCGAGAAAGTTTGATGTGGGGAACTCATCAACAGAAAGCAATTGAATATGGCAATGTGATTCACGAAATATTATCCTATATCCAAACCAAAAATGATACTGATTTGGCAGTTACAAAAGCATTGGAAAATGGAATTATTGCTTTGAGCCAAAAAGAAGCTGTTTCGTCGATTATTACTCAAATTTGTTTTCATCCGGAATTATCCATCTTTTTTGATGAGTCGAATAAAATATTGAATGAACAGATTATTTTACGCAAGGAAGATAACATCGTAAAACCCGATCGGATTGTAATTAATCGTCAAAATCAAGCAATGATTCTCGATTATAAAACAGGAGAACCGCTCGCTAAACATCATAAACAAGTAGAAATATACGAAGTTGCTTTGCAAAATATGGGTTTTAAAGTCGTTAAAAAAGCACTGGTTTATATTGGCGAAACATTGGAAATAGTAACTTTGTAAAAAATAAAACAACATGTACGGTAAAATACAACACCATTTACAAAACGAATTAGACACAATTCAACAAAACGGATTGTTTAAAAAAGAACGCATCATTACTTCGCCCCAAGGAGCGGAAATCACCATTTCAACTGGCGAAAAAGTATTGAATTTTTGTGCGAATAATTATTTAGGACTTTCTTCACATCCTGAGGTGGTTCAAGCAGCTAAAGATGCGTTGGATTCTCATGGTTTCGGAATGTCGTCGGTGCGATTCATTTGCGGAACACAAGATATTCACAAACAATTAGAACAAAAAATAGCAGAATTCTACGGCACAGAAGATACGATTTTATATGCTGCTGCTTTTGATGCTAATGGTGGTGTTTTTGAACCTTTGTTAGGTGAAGAAGATGCCATTATTTCGGATAGTTTAAATCATGCTTCTATTATCGATGGTGTTCGATTGTGTAAAGCGGCTCGTTATCGTTACGAAAACAACAACATGAATGAGTTGGAACAACAATTAATCAAAGCCAATCAAGAAGGAAGACGTTTTAAATTAATTGTAACCGATGGTGTTTTTTCGATGGACGGTTTAGTAGCTCCGTTGGATAAAATTTGTGATTTAGCCGATAAATATGATGCGATGGTGATGGTGGATGAATGTCACGCTGCCGGTTTCATAGGAGCAATAGGAAAAGGTACATTGGAAGCAAAAGGTGTAATGGGTCGTGTGGATATCATCACCGGAACACTCGGAAAAGCCTTAGGCGGAGCCATGGGCGGTTATACCACAGCCAAAAAAGAAATTATTGAACTGTTAAGACAACGTTCCAGACCCTATTTGTTTTCAAATTCCTTAGCACCATCAATCGTTGGAGCTTCTTTAAAGGTTTTTGAATTACTTGAAAAAGATACCACCCTTCGTGATAAATTGGAATGGAATACCAATTATTTCAAAAAAGGAATGAAGGCAGCCGGATTTGATATTGTCGATGGAGACTCTGCTATTGTTCCCGTTATGCTTTATGATGCAAAATTGTCACAACAAATGGCTGAAGAATTGCTAAAAGAAGGCGTTTATGTAATTGGCTTTTTCTTTCCCGTAGTTCCTAAAGATAAAGCAAGAATTCGTGTACAACTTTCTGCAGCTCACAACAAGGAACACCTCGATAAAGCTATTGCAGCGTTCATAAAAGTAGGTAGGTTGTTGAATGTCATCTAGTTTTCTTATTAATATTTTTAACATTAAGTTTTGTAGTTAAAGGAAAACAACTTATTTTTGCATCAATTAACAATGTATTGTAATCAAAACAAATCAAGTATGAAACATCTTAACAAATTAGTTGTCGCTATCTTTATGTTTGCAGGACTAAGTTCTCAAGCTCAGGATAGTAACAACCCATGGGCAATCTCTTTTGGAGCAAATGCCGTTGACGGAGGTAGAGTTAGTGCTGCCGAAAGTGTTAAAAATCAGTTTTCTGAATATTTTAACGCAAATGATTTTTGGAACGTTGTTCCTTCAGTATCTTACATTACAGTATCAAGACACGTAGGAGATAATTTCTCTTTCGGAGTTACTGGATCTTTTAACAAGATTGACAAATTTGTAACAGAAAAATCGCCACTTAATAATGGAGATTATGTTGTTACAGATATTGATGAAATGTATTACGCTGTTGATGGTACTATCAACTACAGTGTAGGGACTTACTTCAAATTTATTGAGCCAGTTTTACACATTGGTGGAGGTTATACTTTCTTAGGTGATAACAGTGCCGGAACAGTGAACGGAGGTTTAGGGTTTAACTTTTGGTTCTCAGAAGTGGTTGGTCTTTCAGTAAGATCTACATACAAGCATTCTTTCGAGGATGACAGAACTGTTATGCCTGCTCATTTACAACACTTCGCTGGTCTTACTTTCAAATTTGGAGGCAAAGATACAGACGGTGACGGAATCTATGATAAAGACGATGCTTGCCCGGAAGTTGCTGGTTTAAAACAGTTTAACGGATGTCCAGATAGAGATAGTGACGGAATCATTGATGGTGATGATGCATGCCCTGATGAATTTGGTTTAGCTGAATTCCAAGGATGTCCTGATACTGATGGAGACGGAGTGCCTAACAAAGATGATGAGTGTCCAGAAGTTGCCGGTTTAAAAACATTAAAAGGTTGTCCTGACACAGACGGAGACGGAATCGCTGATAAAGATGATTCTTGTGTAAACGAAAAAGGACCAAGAGAAAACAAAGGATGTCCATGGCCAGATAGAGATGGTGACGGAGTTCTTGACAAAGATGACAAATGTCCAGATGTAAAAGGAACTGTTGCAAATAATGGTTGTCCTGAGGTTTCCGCTGAAGTTGTAAAACAATTAAATGATTTCGCTAAATCAATCTTGTTTGACACTGGTAAATCTACAATCAAATCGAGTTCATTTGAAACCTTAGCTTCAATCAAAAATGTAATGAATGAGTACTCTCATGCAAGATTCAGAATTGAAGGTCACACAGATAGCACTGGTAAATTAGCTACAAATGAGAGACTTTCTAAAGAAAGAGCTGCTGCAGTTAAAGATTACCTAATAGCGAATGGTGTTGCCGCTTCTAGATTAGAGTCTGAAGGTTTCGGTCCATCTAAACCGGTTGCTGATAACAAAACAGCTGCAGGTAGAGCACAAAACAGAAGAACAGAAGTTGTTGTTATTAAATAATTTCTTTTTTAAATAATTGAAGAAACGCTCCGATTTATCGGGGCGTTTTTTTATTTTTATAACATGAAGTCAATTTCTTTTTTATCGTTACTTGCAAAGCATATCGTTGCTAATTATTCAGCTAGAATTGAGGAATTAGTTGTTGTTATGCCCAATAAAAGAGCAAAAGTTTTCTTATTGGAAGAACTTAAAAATGAAATTCAACAAAACAGTTTTGCTCCCAAAATTATCAGTATCGAAGACTTTATTCAAGACATTGCAGGAATACGTTCGGTAGATTCCGTTGAATTGTTATTCGAATTCTATAATGTTTACATCAGTTTAACCGAAAAAGAACAGCAACCCTTTGAACAGTTTTCCAATTGGGGAAAAACATTATTACAAGATTTTAATGAAATTGATCGCTATCTATTAGAACCTACTCACGTTTTTTCGTATTTAAAAGATATTGAAGCCATCAAAAGATGGAATCTTGAACCACAAGACAAGACCAAATTAATTGAAAATTATCTTTTGTTTTGGGAAAATATGCCGTTGTATTATGATGCTTTTTATAAGCATTTGCTTTCTAAAGGAATTGGTTATCAAGGGTTGATTTATAGAGAGGCAGTTGAAAATTTAAACTTTTTCTCAAACTCCATCAATAATAAAATTGTTTTTGCCGGATTCAACGCATTGAATCAAGCCGAAGTAAAAATATTCCAACATTTACTTTCTGTTGAAAAAGCAGATGTTTTGTGGGATGTGGAAGAAACTTTTCTCAATGATCCCTACCACGATGCCGGTTTGTTTGCCAGAAAAATCAAGAAGTCTTGGCCGCATTACAAATCAAATCCATACGAATGGTTGTTCAATGAATTTAAGGATCATAAGAATATCCAAATCATGGGAACGCCCAAAACGATTGGTCAGGCGAAATTGGTTGGAGAAATCATTGAAACTATTTCATCCGAACAAAAGCTTGAAAATATAGCAATTGTTTTAGGAGAAGAAAACATGCTGATTCCGCTTTTGCATTCCTTACCGGAATCGGTTTCGCATCTTAACATCACCATGGGTTATTCCGGGAAAAACAATCCTGCACAATTGTTGGTTTCCAAACTGTTCAAAATGCATCAAAATGCATTTAACCGAAGCCAAACCAGTTATGTTTTCTATTATAAAGATGTGTTGGAAGTACTTCAAAATCCGCTTGTAGAACCTTTCGCAAAAGCAAAATCAGTCGTAAAGAAAATTAATGAAAATAATTATACATTCATCACTCATTCAAAATTACTCGAGTTTTGCGAAACAGAAAATGAATTTTTTGCACTTTTATTTCAAAGATGGGAAGCTAATCCAGTTCTTGTTTTAGAAAGAATTTCATCGATTCTACTGCAAATTAGGCACTATTTGTTAAGTGAAGCAACCAGTGATAAGTTAACCAACAGCTTTGTATACGCGATTTTTAAGGTGATTAATAAGCTTTCAACTTACTGTGAACAACACAACCATATTACTTCCATTGAAGGGCTGTTTTCCCTTTACAAACAAATTATCGATTTAGCTGAAGTTTCTTTTGAAGGTGAACCACTTCAAGGATTGCAAATCATGGGTGTTTTAGAAAGCCGCGTGCTCGATTTTGAAACAGTCATTATTACTTCTATGAATGAAGGCGTTTTTCCAGCCGGAAAGTCGCAAAATTCCTTTATTCCGTTGGATGTAAAACGAGAATTAGGTTTACCGACATTCAAAGAAAAAGATGCTATTTACACCTATCATTTCTATCACTTGTTGCAAAGAGCAAAAAACGTTTATCTACTTTACAATACCGAGTCAGAAGGAATCGATGCCGGCGAAAAAAGCCGTTTTATCACGCAATTAGAAGTGGAAAAGCAACCTAATCATACGTTGTCACATCAAATATATAATGCCTATTTACCGGAAAAAGCCAGACAACTCATTCAAGTGGAAAAGTCTGATTTGGTCATGGAACGATTGAAAGAAATGGCAGAAAATGGATTTTCACCATCAACTTTAACAACATATATCCGCAACCCCATTCAGTTTTATTTTCAACGAATTTTACGAATCTCCGAAGTGGATGAGGTGGAAGAAAATATTGCCGTCAATACACTCGGAACCATCATTCACGGTGCTTTGGAAGAATTATATAAACCTTATTTGAATACTTTTTTAAGTGTTTCTACCATTGAAAACATGTTGCAATTAGCCAATGAAGAAGTTTTAAAACAGTTCAAATACGTTTACAAAGAGGGCGAAATTACCAAAGGTAAAAACCTACTCGCTTTTGAAGTAGCTAAGCGAAATGTCTTTAATTTTCTTCAACTCGAAAAGCGTTTGCTCGAACAAGGTGATGCAGTTAAAGTACTGTTTTTAGAGCAAAATTTCGAACAAATGTTGACTGATGAGCGTTTACCTTTTCCTATCAAAATAAAAGGAAATGTGGACAGAATTGAACAGAGAAACGGAAAAATCCGCATCATCGACTACAAAACAGGAAAAGTTGAGCAAAACGGATTGGCCATTCAACATTGGCAAGGCTTAACCGAAGACATTAAATACGATAAAATCATTCAATTGTTGTGTTATGCTTTCATGGTTCAAACGGAATTCCCAAATACAGAATTGGAAGTCGGCATTATTTCATTCAAAAATTTAAAGGCCGGATTTATGCCTTTTCAAATTAAAGAAGGTAGAGAATTGGTAAGCGATTTAGTGGATGATTCTGTTTTGAATGATTTTAAAACCGAATTAATTGTGTTACTAAATGAAATTTTAAATGTTGATTTACCTTTTGAAGAAAAAATAGTATAACCATATAAGTCATATAAGTTTACGCAAAAAAGGCTTATATGACTTATATGGTAAAAAATAATTATATTTTTTTCAGAAAGTTAACCAAAACCGTTTTTAATCCTGCCTCATTTTCAATGTGACTCATGTGTCCATCCGGAAAGGAAACCAATTCCACTTTCGTGTTTTCAATTTGTTCCAAACTGTCTTCGTAGTTTAAAACACCATCTTTTTTACCTAAAATTAATAAAATAGGATAAGGTGAAAAATGCAACAAAACCTCTCTGTCGTTGCGAATTTTCATGCCTTCCAATGCCGCAACAATGCCTTGAAGTGGCGTTTTTAAAGCTTCATTACGAACTTCTTCAATTTTTTCAGCCAAACGTTCACGATTATCTTCGCTAAATAAATTGGCAATACTCATCCGAACAAAAGCGGTATAATTTTGTTTAACCGCTGAAATTGCTCGATCCCGATTTATTTTGCGTTCCTCACTATCGGCTCGCGAAGTCGAATTGAGTAAAATCAAACCTTTTACATTATCCGGATACAATTCTGCGAAAGCCATCGCAACATATCCGCCCATTGAATGCCCAATAAAAATTGCCTTCCTAATTTTGAGTTCATGCAACACATGATGCACCATATCCGCCTGATCTTCCATCGTGTGAATATAACCTAAACATTCAGTTCCTCCGTGACCTAATAAATCAATTGTAATGACACGGTTTTTCTTTGAAAATTCATCCACATAAGCATTCCACATCGAAAGGTTTTCTAAAAAGCCGTGTAACAACACAATAGCCGTTCCTTTTCCAATGTCAGTGTAATTGATTTTGGTGTTTTTGTAGAGGATGGATTTGGTTTCAGGTTTCAAGTTTAATGTTAAAAAGTTACGCATACAAAGTAAATTATTACCAAACTAAAATCCTATTTTTGAGAAAAGGAATTTTGAGATGAATAGAATTATCGCAATTGATTTTGTCTCATTTCGACGAAGGAGAAATCACATCAAGCTATTTATATTGTAAGATTCCTCCTTTGTTGGAATGACAAGTTTGCGGACAAAAAACTACCCATTTAATTATTCTTTTAATAATTAAATCAAGTTAAGCAATGCAAAAATATATTTTTAACTAACTCAAAATTATATCGCTAATCTATTTCATACCAAAAAAATTTAGTAGTTTTGTTTCTAATAATTTACAACTATGAATTTAACAGCACAAAAATCTGAATTAATTAAATGGATTAATTCTATTGAAGATGTTACTATTCTTAAGAAAATTGAAGTTATTAAATCAGAAACTTCTTTTGATTTTGAAAAAGAATGGACTAGAAGTATTTCAGGAGATGAATTAAGAGAAAGAACTAAAAAGCATCTAAAATCATTGCCTTGGAAAAAGTAAGTATTCAATATTTACCTGAAATTGAAAACTTTATTAATGATTTGAACGATTTACTTTTCGAAAAAGAGTATTTCTCATTTTATGAATATGCTTCAACTTACGTTGATAATCTAACTTTTTTTATCGAAAGAGAATTACATAATTTTCCTCACAAAAAAACGCCTAAAAAATTAAAAAATTTTGGTTCTTTCTACGCTTTTTATAAACCAAACAACCGAACAACGTGGTATATATTCTTCGAAAAAAGTAATAATCGTTACTTAATTACCCATCTTACCAACAACCACGTAAAAGAACTAAATGATTTATAAAATGCTACGCTCCTAGATGCGATTATTCTTAAAACAGCATTGAGTTTTTATTTATTACTAATTTACAGTGGTTAAAAAAACTAATTTTAATAAAAATCAAATGGAGTCTACGATATTTAAAAGAAATACTAATTATTCAAGAAAAATTTTAATAATTTTTTTGTTAAGTTTTATCCTGTATCAGTTGTTCAATTTTTTAAAATACCCTAGTGAACACACTTATTTTCTGCTTCGTACAAAAGAAATTGTCGTTTTGTTTTCTTTGTTTGGTATTGTATTTTGTTTTTTGGGTGTTTTCGTTGTTTTTAAGAGTGTAATAGGGAGTAAAGCATATTTGAAAATTGATGCTAATGGTATATTTAATGGTTTTTTTTTGTACAAAAAAAAGTTTATAGGATGGGAAGAAATAAATGAAATAAGTACCATCAAGTATAATTATAATAACTACATAGCAATTTTTTTAAAAAAAAGCAGGTTTAAGGAGAAGGGGTTGAGTTATATTTTTTATAAAATAAATGAATATACTATGGGAACTCCCTATGTCATTTATTCAGGAGATTTAGAGTGTAATTTTCAAGAATTAGAAATGGCAATAAAAGAAGCTTTTTTAATATATAAAAAAAGAAATAAAGTTAGTAGGTAATTAACTTTTTAAAATTAGATCTAAACTAAAAATCCATTTTGAAGTAAATAAATAATTCATAAAATTTCTATAATTTGTGTTCAAAAAAACGACCCACATTCCTGCAAGTTGTCTATTTTCTATGCTCTATTTTCTATATTCTTTTAACTATTCATTAAAGATTCAATCTCCTCCACCTCAATCGGAATATTCCGCATCAAATTAAACGGTTCGCCACTTTTTTGAATTACTACATCATCTTCCAAACGAATACCAAAACCTTCTTTTGGGATATAAATACCGGGCTCCACCGTAAAAACCATATTGGCTTGCATTGGTTCGTGCAACAATCCGTAATCGTGCGTGTCTAATCCCAAATGATGCGAGGTGCCGTGCATAAAATATTTTTTATAAGCCGGCCACTCCGGATTTTCATTTTGCACATCGGCTTTGTCTAACAGACCTAAATTTAGTAATTCTGAAGTCATTATTTTACCAACTTCAATATGATATTCTTTCCACAACGTTCCCGGAACTAAAAGTTTAGTAGCTTCGTTTTTCACATTCAAAACGGCATTGTAAACTACTTTTTGTCGGTCATTAAATTTTCCTGAAACCGGAATCGTTCGCGTCATATCACTTGAATAATTGGCATATTCTGCACCCACATCCAACAAAATCAAATCGCCTGCTTTGCATTGTTGGTTGTTTTCAATATAATGTAAAACGTTCGCATTATTTCCCGAAGCAATAATTGGCGTATAGGCAAATCCTTTTGAACGATTTCGGATGAATTCGTGAGCAAATTCAGCTTCAATTTCATATTCCATGACATTCGGTTTCACAAAAGATAAAACTCTGCGAAAACCTTTTTCAGTCAAATCACAAGCTTTTTGCAACAAATCAATTTCTTCACTTTCTTTCACCGAACGTAAACGCTGCAAAATCGGGTTACTTTTTTCCACTTTGTGAGCCGGATAATTTTCTTTCCACCATTTGATAAAGCGAGCCTCACGCGTTTCCGTTTCAATGGAGGCACGATAATGTTCATTTGTGTTGATGTACATTGTATCGGCATACGCCATCACTTCTTTCAAAATCTTATGAAAATCACTCAACCAATACACCGTTTTGATGCCCGAAACTTCAAAAGCACGGTCTTTAGTGAGTTTTTCACCTTCCCAAATGGCTATGTGTTCATTGGTTTCTCGTAGAAATAAAATTTCTTTCAAATGAGCATAAGGTGCGTCCGGAAACAAAAGCAAAATACTTTCTTCTTGATCAACGCCTGATAGATATAAAATGTCACGATGTTGTGCAAACGGCAACGTCGTATCGGCACTCACCGGATAAATATCATTAGAATTAAAAACCGCCACACTGTTTGGCTTCATCTGAGCAACAAATTTTGCTCGGTTTTTGATGTATAAATCACGATCAATCGGATGGTATTTCATAATGGGAAAATGTAAATTGTGTAAAAATCAAAATTAGTAAGAATACAATGATTTGCTGTTAATTCAACGATAAAATTTTGTCAACAGCGTAGTTATGCCTAATTTTCCGTACTAAATTTATTCAAATGAAGAAAGAACGCGTCGGTTTGGTTTGGCTTTTCTTTTTTGTTTCCTTTTCTTGGGCACAAAATAACTCAGTTTCAAATGAAAATTCTCTCGTAAAAAACATTGCTTTTCAAAGTGTTGGACCAACCATCATGAGCGGTAGGGTGGTAGATATAGATGTAAATCCCGACAATCCAATCGAATTTTATGTGGCGTATGCGTCGGGCGGACTCTGGTATTCCAACAACAACGGAATGAGTTTTAACCCAGTCATGGATTCATCACCAACGCAAAACATTGGAGAAATTGCGGTAGATTGGAAAACCGGAACCATTTGGGTGGGAACCGGTGAACACAATGCATCCCGTTCTTCGTATGCCGGAATCGGAATTTTAAAATCTTCTGATAAAGGAAAAACATGGAAAAATATGGGTTTAACCGACAGTCATCACATCGGAAAAATAGAAATTAATCCGAATAATCCAAATGAAATAATTGTTGCTGTCACCGGACATTTGTATTCTAAAAACAACGAAAGAGGCATTTATAAATCAACCGATGGCGGAAATTCGTGGAAACAAACGCTTTATATTGATGATGAAACCGGAATTATTGATATTTCAATTTCGCCAAAAAATTTTAATATTCAATATGCTGCAGCTTGGAAAAAAGATCGAAAAGCTTGGAATTTTTTAGGAAACGGCTCTACTTCCGGCATTTATAAAAGTGAAGATGGTGGAAATTCGTGGAAATTGATTTCAACGGCAGAAAGTGGTTTTCCTACCGGAGAGGGTGTGGGCAGAATTGGTTTGGCTGCATTTGATAACCAAATTGTCTATGCGGTGTTAGACAATCAATTCAATCGTCCCAAAACCGAAGTTAAGAAAAGCATTTTGCCAACTATGTTTAGTGTACCGGGCGATGTTTTTATGCAAATTTCTGATAAAGAAATCAACACGGTTTTAAAAAAGCACGGACTTACAGAGAAATATCGTGCACAAAACCTTAAAAACATGGTTAGTAAAGGTGAGATGCTTCCGGAAGAGGTGAAAAATGTTATTTCTGATGCCAACAAAGCCTTGTTTGAAACGGAAGTGATCGGTGCAGAAGTCTATAAATCAATCGACGGCGGAAAAACATGGAAAAAAACACATACCGATTTTATTGATGATTTCTTTTATACTTACGGTTATTATTTCGGACGAATAGCAGTAGATCCATCTAATGTTGATAAACTTTATGTTTGTGGTGTACCATTGATTAAGTCAGACGATGGTGGAAAAACCTTTGTTTCCATCAATCGGGAAAATGTTCATTTAGATCATCATATCGTATGGATAAATCCGAAAAAGCCAGGGCATTTAATTAACGGAAATGACGGAGGATTGAATATTTCGTATGATGATGGAGCCAATTGGGTAAAATGCAATTCACACGGAGTGAGCCAGTTTTATTCGGTAAATGTAGATTATCAAAAACCGTATAACATTTATGGTGGGATGCAAGATAACGGCGTTTGGGTTGGACCAAGCAATTACAAATACGATGTCGAATGGCACCAAGAAGGAAAATATGCCTATGAAAGTTTAATGGGAGGCGATGGGATGCAAACACAAATCGACAGAAGAAATCCCGACATCGTTTTTACCGGCTTTCAGTTTGGGAATTATTATCGCATCGATAGAAGTAAAAAAGAAACCAAATACATTTCGCCTAAAGCAAAAAAAGACGAAAAACCGTTGCGATTCAATTGGCAAACACCGATTTTGTTGTCTTCTCATAACCAAGATATTTTGTATATGGGTTCGCAGTATTTGCACCGTTCTTTCGATCAAGGCGAAACGTGGACACCCATTTCTTCCGATTTAACACAAGGAGGAAAAGAGGGAAATGTGGCCTATGGAACGCTCACCACCATTAGCGAAAGCAAACAACAATTCGGTGTAATTTATGTGGGAAGTGATGACGGTTTGGTTCATGTGACTAAAGACGGCGGTGTGAATTGGCAGAACATTTCAACGAGTTTTCCAAAAGATTTATGGGTTTCCAGAGTGGTGGCTTCTATACATAAAAACGAACGTGTTTATGTCACTTTGAATGGTTATCGTTGGGATGATTTTAAACCGCATGTCTATTTTTCCGATGATTACGGACAAACATGGACTTCCATTGCTCCGAAATTCGAAACGCTTTCTGTAAATGTTTTAGTGGAAGATAATGTAAATCCGAATATTTTGTATTTAGGTTCAGATAATGGTGTTTATATTTCATTCGATCAAGGAAAAAATTGGCAAACTTTCAATAACGGAATGCCTCCGGTTGCCGTTCACGACATGGTTATTCAAACGGATGCTAAAGATTTAGTGGTTGGAACACACGGACGATCAATTTATAAAGTGAATTTAAAATCAATTCAGCAATTGAATGATGAAAATTTAACCGCTGATTTAAAAGTTTTTACAGTTGATAATGTCGTTCATTCCAACTTCTGGGGAAGCTCTTGGAGTAAATGGCTGCCTGCCAATGAGCCCAAAATTGACGTAGATTATTTCGTAAAAAACCAAGGTGAAGTAACTATTCAAGTGATTCATGAAAACGGAATTGTTGTATTTGAGGAAAAACTAACCGCTTCAGTCGGAATAAATCAATGGAACTACGACGTTGAAATTTCAAAAACCGGAGCTGAAAAGTGGAAGAAAAAAGATAAAAAAGTTACTTTAACCGAATCTAAAAACGGAAAAACATACCTAATCCCAGGAAAATATCAAATCAAAATCACTCAAGGAAAAATTTCACAATCCACACCTTTTGAAATCATAAAAAATGAAAGAAATTAAAATAAATAAACTTTTAAGCACGCTCGCTCCCCTCTCCCTTGGAGAGGGGTTGGGGGTGAGGTTTTTAATCCTATTAATATCAACATCCTCCTTCTCCCAAAACAAATCCCCCTACCAAGTTTTCGATAAAAAAGGTAAAAAATCTTCTTATGAAAAGATTTTAAAAGCTGCGGAAAAATCAGAATTGGTATTGTTTGGTGAACACCATGATAATTCTGTTGTGCATTGGCTACAATTGGAATTCACAAAAGATTTAGCCGAAAAAAAATCATTGATTTTAGGTGCAGAAATGATTGAAGCCGATAATCAAAAGCAGTTAAATCAATACCTGAATGACGAAATCGATCAAAAAAAGTTTGATACGACAGCCCGTTTGTGGAACAACTACAAAACGGATTATAAACCGTTAGTTGATTTTGCAAAAGCGAAAAAATTCCCTTTTATCGCTACAAATGTGCCACGACGGTATGCCAGTATTGTTTTTAAAAAGGATTTTGCAGGTTTAGATGACTTAACCGACGAAGAAAAAAGCTGGATAGCCCCATTACCAATTCCATTCGATATTAATTTACCCAGTTATCAAAAAATGTTGGAAATGATGGGCGGTCATGCCGGAGAAAAAATGCCAAAAGCTCAAGCTATTAAAGATGCAACGATGGCTCATTTTATTTTTCAAAACTTAAAAAGCGGCACTGTTTTTGTGCATTATAACGGAACGTATCACAGTGATTTTTTTGAAGGAATTAGTTGGTATGTAAATCAATACCGTAAAGACACCAAAATTATTACGATTGCTACAGTTGAACAAAAAGAGTTAACTAAATTAGAACAAGAACATTACAATAAAGCCGACTTTATTCTCGTTATAGACGAAGATGTGACCAAAACCTACTAATATGACCAAATTGATTAAATTATCATCTGTAATTTTACTCCTAGCAATTAGTTACGGATTTTTTTCGTGTAGTTCCGAAGACGGAGCTACCGAGCCGGCTAATTTAATCATCAAAATTAAGTTTGATCCCAATCAAATTCGATTAAACAACTTGGGTCAACCTTCGGTTATTCCGGATGGAAATGCAACTCAAACACCTGATATGAAGAACATTAGTGCACATTATTTAGAATTGGCACCGTCGGCAACCACTTTATTAGGTCAAGGAAAAGTACTTTATCATGCTCCTGAAACCGACTTAGGCGGAACGATGGCAATTGATTTTAGTCAGGCAAAAATAGTAGGTCAAAATGAGGTTTTTTTAACTATTCCCATCACGCCACAAATGGCAGGTTCATTTGAATGGGTGCGACTTTCATTATCTTACCAAAGTGGAAAAATTCAGGTACTGAGTCAGGGTACAACGTACGGCGGTACTTTAGATAGCTTCTTAGGATATAACACTTATATCGGCACTCACAGCATAGGAAATAATGTTTTTCCAGTTAATGGAAATAAATTACAAGGTTATTGGGCTTTCGCGTTGGATTCTCATCCATATATGACTTCAGGTCAAGCTCCTGCAGGAGCTACAACAGTGCCTAATCCTTTGTTTCAAACTTCACCTGTTCCACAAGGTTCTTGTGTGGTAACGGGAAAATTTGAAAATAATTTAACCTTAGTCGGTAATGAAACTTCTGATGTAGTGGTTACCTTGTCGCTTTCCATAAACAACAGTTTTGAATGGACAGAAGTAAATAATGACGGTAAATATGAGCCTTCTGTAGGTGAAAGTGTTGTTGATATGGGAATACGAGGAATGATTCCGAGTTTTATTCGGTAAATAGTGTTTAATGTTTTTGGGAATATTAACCTTCCAAAGAGTACCTTTTTAAACACATGTTAATCCTTCTTTAAAATCGTTTTAAATAAAGACGAAAAGGTTGTAGTTAATACTAAATAGCTGTAAATTTGTGTGAAATTTTTAAAAATTTATTTACACAACGTTATGGCAAAATCTGCACTTCTAAAGTCATCCATCGGGAAAAAGTATTGGATGGCTCTTACGGGTTTATTTTTATGCTTGTTTTTAGTAGGTCATTTGGCGGGTAATTTACAATTACTAATGCCAAATAGTCAATTGCAATTTAATCAGTATGCATTGTTTATGACTACTAATCCGGCCGTAAAAATTCTTTCTTATCTTACTTACATTTCAATTTTATTCCATGCTGTTGATGGAATTCTTCTAGCGATTCAAAACAAAAAAGCACGACCGGTTGGTTATGCAAAATCAAATCCTTCTGCCAATAGTAGTTTTGCTTCGAGAAATATGGCGGTTTTGGGGACATTGGTATTAGTGTTTATTGCCACACACATGATTAATTTCTGGGCAAAAATGCATTTTGATAAGAATATGCCTTTAATGACTCAAACAATTGAGCCTGCACCCGGAATGAAGAGTGAATATTACGTGGGAAGAGCTGTTGGTCAGTATTATCAAGTTGATCAGGTAAAATTGCATGGAGAAAAAGAACCTGAAGCCGGACTACCACCAAAACAATTGGAAATAAAAAATGGCACGGATTTATACAATGTCCAAGCCAATGTAAAAGTGGGAGAACTTTACAAGGATTTACATAAAATTACTTTCGACTTCTTTAAAGATAAGAAATACGGTTTGTATTTTACACTTTTTTATGTGTTTTCAATGGCAGTCTTAGCTTTCCACTTATGGCATGGTTTCCAAAGTGCATTTCAATCCTTAGGATTAAATAGTCCAAAATGGACACCAATCATCAAATTCGCAGGGAAAGCTTTTGCGGTAATTGTACCCTTATTATTTGCCATTATCCCGCTGTTTATTCATTTTAGTAAATAATCAACATCAGAAATATATTATGAAGTTAGATTCAAAAATACCGGAAGGTCCAGTTGCTCACAAATGGACAAACCATAAAAATCATTTAAAATTAGTTGCACCAAATAACCGTCCAAAAATTGATATTATTGTAGTTGGAACCGGTTTAGCCGGAGCTTCTGCTGCCGCTTCTTTTGGAGAAATGGGGTACAATGTAAGTGCATTTTGTTTTCAAGATTCACCACGTAGAGCTCACTCTATAGCCGCTCAAGGTGGAATTAATGCTGCAAAAAATTATCAAAATGATGGTGATAGTGTATATAGACTTTTTTATGATACGATAAAAGGTGGTGATTACCGTGCTCGTGAAGCAAACGTTCACCGTTTAGCCGAAGTTTCCGGAAGCATCATCGACCAATGTGTGGCTCAAGGTGTTCCTTTTGCTCGTGAATATGGCGGAATGTTAGACAACCGTTCTTTCGGTGGAACGCAAGTACAACGTACATTTTATGCTGCAGGTCAAACAGGGCAACAATTATTATTAGGAGCGTATTCGGCTTTATCCAGACAAATCGGTTTAGGTCGTGTAAAAATGTACAACCGCCACGAAATGTTAGAGTTAGTAAAAGTGGATGGAAAAGCTCGCGGAATTATTGCCCGAAATCTAATCACAGGAGAATTAGAAAGACATTCCGCTCACGCTGTAATTATAGCATCAGGAGGTTACGGAAATGTTTATTTCCTTTCTACTAATGCCATGGGAAGTAATGTAAGTGCAGGTTGGAAAATCCATAAACAAGGAGCGTTATTCGCTAATCCTTGTTTTGTGCAAATTCACCCAACGTGTATTCCGGTTCACGGAACAAATCAGTCAAAATTAACGTTAATGTCAGAATCATTGCGTAATTCAGGTCGAATTTGGGTTCCAAAAAAGAAAGAAGATGCCGAAGCGATTCGTTCAGGAAATTTAAAACCTACTCAAATTGCCGAAGAAAATAGAGATTATTTCTTAGAAAGAAGATATCCTGCCTTTGGTAACCTAGTACCACGTGACGTAGCTTCCAGAGCCGCCAAAGAACGTTGTGATGCCGGTTACGGAATCGAAGCCAACGATACCAACGAAGGCGTTTACCTTGATTTCTCTACCGAAATTAAAAGTAAAGGAAAACAAGCCGCTTATGCTCAAGGAAATCATAATCCTTCTGAAGAAGAAATCATCAAATTAGGTAAAAAATGGTTGGAAGAAAAGTACGGAAACTTATTCACCATGTACCAAAAAATTACTGACGAGAATCCTTACGAAACCCCAATGAAAATTTATCCTGCCGTGCATTATACCATGGGTGGAGTTTGGGTAGATTACAACTTAATGTCAACCATTCCGGGATGTTTTGTGGCGGGAGAAGCCAATTTCTCTGACCATGGAGCCAACCGATTAGGGGCTTCTGCTTTGATGCAAGGTTTAGCCGATGGTTATTTCGTATTGCCTTATACGGTTTCTAATTATTTAGCAGATGAAATCAGAACCGGAAAAATCTCAACAGATTTACCTGAATTTGCTGAAGCTGAAAACAATGTCAAGAACCAAATTGATAAGTTTTTAAACAATAACGGAACCAAAACAGTAGATCATTTCCACAAACGTTTAGGTTTAATTATGTGGAATAAAGTAGGAATGGCTCGTAACGAACAAGGATTAAAACAAGCTATTGCTGAAATTGCTCAATTAAAAGAAGAATTCTACAGCGATGTTTTTGTACCTGGAAGTGCAGATGAATTAAACCCTGAATTGGAAAAAGCTCTTCGTGTTGCCGATTTCATCGAACTCGGACAATTAATGGCGATGGATGCATTACAACGAAACGAATCGTGTGGAGGTCATTTCCGTGAAGAATACCAGGATGCAGAAGGCGAAACACTACGTGACGACGAAAACTTCAAATTTGTGGGTGCTTGGGAATACAAAGGTTCAGACATTTCAAAAGCCGAATTACACAAAGAAGAATTGAAATACGAAGAAATTAAAATTGCAGCTAGAAATTATAAATAAAAGACTATGAGTGCAGCAAAAAATATAAATATTACCCTAAAAATTTGGCGTCAAAAAAACGCCAAAACCAAAGGAGGAATCGAAACATACAAATTAGACAACGTTTCAACAGCGAGTTCTTTTTTGGAAATGTTAGACCAATTAAACGAACAATTAGTAAACGAAAGAAAAGAACCGGTTGCGTTTGATCACGATTGTCGCGAAGGAATCTGCGGAAGCTGTTCATTGTATATCAACGGACGTGCCCACGGTCCGGATACCGGAATCACCACCTGTCAATTGCACATGCGAATGTTCAACGATGGCGATACCATTTATGTTGAACCATGGAGAAGTAAAGCGTTCCCGGTAATCAAAGATTTGGTGGTGGACAGAAGTGCATTTGACCGTATCCAACAAGCCGGCGGTTTCGTATCGGTAAATACTTCCGGAAGAACGATCGATGCCAATTCGCTTCCTGTGCCAAAAGACGACGCAGACAAAGCCTTCATGGCAGCAGCTTGTATTGGTTGCGGAGCGTGTGTTGCCTCTTGCAAAAACGGTTCAGCGATGTTGTTCGTAGGTGCAAAAGTGTCGCAATACGCTCTTTTACCTCAAGGAAAAGTAGAAGCAACAGAACGCGTTCTAAATATGGTGCGTCAAATGGACGAAGAAGGATTCGGAAACTGTACCAACACCGGTGCTTGTGAAATCGAATGTCCAAAAGGCATCTCGTTAGAAAATATTGCTCGTATGAACCGCGAATATTTAAAAGCGAGTTTATAAAACATTCATAACCTGCGAATGAATTTGTGAAAATTCGTTCAATTCGTGGCAAAAATATAAAGCATTCAGCAAAAGTTGAATGCTTTTTTTGTGTGCGTTTACGGGCTTTCCGTTACAAGTCCTCACCCAAAAACGCAATTTTCTAAAGTCACAAAAGAGCTTCCTTTGGTCGCTTTTTGTGCCCAAGAAAATTTGCATTTTTAGGCTCCGGGCTTTTCACTTCAATCCCTAACGCAAATCCTGCTCCAAAAGAAAATTTAGTATATTTGAAGAACAAACAAACAACTATGCGATTTTATATTCTTTCAGTATTTCTTTTCATTAGCGGACTACATTTCAGTCAAAACTACCAACAATACGTTAACCCCTTCATAGGAACTGGTGGAACCGGACACACATTTCCCGGAGCCACTGTGCCTTACGGAATGGTGCAACTTTCCCCCGACACTAGAATCGACGGCAGTTGGGAAGGCTGTTCCGGCTATCATTATTCCGATAACCGCATTTATGGTTTCTCGCACACCCATCTCAACGGAACTGGTGTGTCCGATTATGGTGATATTTTATTGATGCCAACGATGGGCGAACCTTCTTTTGACAACAAAATCTATTCTTCCACTTTTTCACATGCCAACGAAAAAGCTTCTGCCGGATTTTATTCCGTAAAATTAGATAAACACAATATTGATGTGCGTTTAACCACATCAACTCGAGTTGGTTTTCACGAATATACTTTTAATGAAAGTGGTCAAGCCAACATCATTTTAGACTTAAATCACCGGGATATATTGTTGGAAGGAGAAATTAGAATCATTGATGAAAAAACAATATTTGTCAAAAGAAGAAGTGAAGCTTGGGCTCGTGACCAATATGTTTATGCTTTTATTGAATTTAATCAGCCATTAGAAATTAATAAAGTAAATCATAATGGAGAACAAATAGGAAGAGTTTTTAAAGGAACTGAACTTGCCATAAGTTTCTCCAAAAAAGTAAAAAAAGGAGAAAAAATACTCGTGAAAGTTGCCCTTTCACCAACAGGATACGAAGGAGCACAACTCAACAGCACCGAAATCCCACATTGGGACTTCGAGAAAGTAAAAAAAGCGACAGAAGAAATGTGGAACAAAGAACTCTCCAAAATTGAAGTCACTTCTTCCGATAAAAACAAACTTACTATTTTCTACACGGCTTTGTATCACACGATGATGCAACCCAATATTGCTCAGGATTTAGATGGAAAATACAGAGGCCGAGACAATAAAATTCACCAAGCAGAAGGATTTGATTATTATACCGTTTTTTCCCTTTGGGATACGTTTCGAGCCGCTCATCCGCTTTACACGTTAATTGACAAAAAACGCACTTCCGATTACATCAACACCTTTATCAAACAATTTGAACAAGGCGGTCGCTTACCCGTTTGGGAACTCGCTTCCAATGAAACCGATTGTATGATTGGCTATCATTCCGTTTCTGTGATTGCCGATGCGATGGTAAAAGGCATTAAAGGTTTTGATTACGAAAAAGCATATGAAGCTGCCAAACATTCCGCTATGCTAGACCATTTAGGATTGGATGCCTACAAAAAACAAGGTTTTATTTCCATCGATGATGAACATGAAAGTGTTTCCAAAACCTTAGAATATGCGTATGACGATTGGTGCATTGCTCAAATGGCAATGTTGCTAGATAAGAAAGAAGATTACAAGTATTTCATGCTTCGTTCCCAAAATTGGAAAAACCTTTTCAATTGGGAAACCGGATTCATTCAACCCAAGAAAAATGGCGGTTGGGATAAACCGTTCGACCCAAAAGAAGTGAACAATAATTACACTGAAGCGAATGGCTGGCAATACACGTTTTTTGTACCGCAAGATATTGATGGAATGATAGAAGCAATGGGTGGAATTGAAAAATTTGAAGCCAAATTAGATGAAATGTTTAATGCTGTCAGCGAAACTTCCGGTCGTCATCAAGTTGACATTACTGGTTTAATCGGACAGTATGCTCACGGAAACGAACCGAGTCATCATGTGGCGTATTTGTACAATTATGTCAACAAACCCGAAAAAACGAAAGAAAAAGTATATTTCATTTTAGACAATTTCTATAAAAACGACCCAGACGGCTTAATTGGCAACGAAGATTGCGGACAAATGAGTGCGTGGTATGTGTTGAGTTCAATGGGAATTTATAATGTGACTCCCGGTCAGCCAAATTGGGAAACTGTAAAACCATTTTTTGAAAAAATTAAGGTAAATTTTGAAAATGGAAAAGAAGGCATTATTTCTAACTTAGATGCTGATTACCATAACAATAGTATTGGATTTTTTAGCATGAAAAATTTTGGTTCATATTATGATGTTGAAGGAATCGAATCTGATAAATATATTCCTGTCCCAGTTATTCAAGCTGAAAGCAAATCATTTAAAGATAGAATGACAGTTGAAATTAAAATGAATTCTGTTACTTTTCAAAAATTAAACAAACCTGAAATTCTTTTTAGGGTGATTCAAAATGATTCTGTAAAAACTAATTTTAAAGTTTATAGAAATCCAATTGAAATTGACAAATCTTCAAAAATTGAAACATATTTAGTTGATTTATTTGAAGCTGTAGAAACAAAAAGCAACACTGTTTCCGCCACCTTCTTCAAAAAGCCAAACAATTTCACCATCGACATCAAATCAAAATACAATCCGCAATACCACGCTGGTGGTCCGGAAGGCTTGATTGATGGCATTTTTGGTACAGAAAACTGGCGAAAAGGCGATTGGCAAGGTTATCAAACCCAAGATTTTGAAGCAGTCATCGATATGCAATCTACCTGTGAAATTAGTCAAATTACAGCTAATTTTCTACAAGACACCCGCTCGTGGATTTTAATGCCAACCAAAGTGGAATACTATATTTCAGATGATAATGTGAATTTTATGCTTTTCGACACGCAAAACAATACAATTGACCCGAAAGATTACAATTCCATTACTAAAGGATTTAAAAGCATCAAAAAACCTGTAAAAGCTCGCTACTTAAAAGTAAAAGCCACCAACTTTGGTAAATTACCCGAATGGCATCAAGGTTTTCCGTTTGATGGGGAAGCGTTTATTTTTGTGGATGAGATTACGGTGGAGTAACCTCCCCCCAACCCCCTCCAAAGGAGGGGGAGACGAGACGTTGAAAAATTCGATAAATTTTAGGAGAATAATCCTTTTCTATCCATTATAAGCGAAGCGAATCCAAAAAATCAGCGTAAATCTATTAAATCTTTCTAATCCGTGTTCCATTGAAAGAGTTTTCACTCAAAGTCGCAGTTTATTGCATTAATAAATCCGTTTCAATCCATTTTAAGCAAAGCGAATCAAAAAAATCAGCGTAAATCTATTAAATCCATCGCATCCGTGTTCAATTAAAGTTTTATATCACATCCGCATTTTTCAGCAGAAGATAGCAAAAAAGATTCTGTTTCCATCCATTTCAAGCTAAGCAAATCAAAAAAATCAGCGTAAATCTATTAAATCCTTAATATCCGTGTCCCATTAAAAGGTTTACTTGTTTTCAGTGAGCAATTAATCCTTCCAACCCCAAGGTGACTCAGGATTTTCAACAGCCTCACTCAAATCAAACGACACCGAAAAAACCCGATCTGTTCCAATACGGCGTAAATTGTACGTAAAAGCTTTGTCATCCACGGTTATCCACCAAACATTCATAGAAGCATACGGAATCAATTCGCTCGTAAATTCATCGGCCGGAAAAAATTGCATGTTTTGAGAACCGCCATTCGTTGAGGTTCCGCCGTATTGCGTTACTTTATCCGGTTTGCCGTTTTCGTGACGATGGTCATGTTTGAGTGTAATTTTACCATTTTTATAGGTCAATACCCAAGTTCTGGATTTATCATCACCAACGAAGAAAGGAATTCTAATTTTATTTTTTCCACAACTTTTTACGTGCATAACTAGCTTTTTTCCTCGAAATTCATCGTTGGCCGGGGCTTCAATTATTTCGCCTTCAAACGATTTTCCACATTGTTTTTGCAGAGTTTCCCAAAATTTCTGAGCATTTGATTTTTCTTGAGCATTCATTGAAAAGCAAATCAATAAAGCAAATAAAAATATCCATTTTTTCATAGCATTGTTTTTTGTGAAGATAAGAAAAAATCTCAAATTCGTATTTTGTATCTTTATCAAAAAAGAAAAAATGATAGTTTCACTCATTCAAGCTCCTTTAGTTTGGGAAAATCCATTCGAAAATCGACTTTATTTTGAACAAAAGATAAAGGCAATTTCGCAACAAACCGATTTAATTGTGCTTCCCGAAATGTTTACTTCCGGTTTTACAATGAATCCAAAATACGTTGCAGAAACTATGCAAGGCGAAACCATTTCGTGGTTAATTGAACTCGCAAAAGCCAAAAATGCTGCGATAACCGGTAGTTTAGTCATTCAAGAAGGAGAACATTTTTTTAATCGGATGGTATTTGTTTTTCCTTCCGGCAAATTGGAATATTATGATAAACGACATCTTTTCACCTTAGCCGGAGAAGAAAAAGTCTATCAACTCGGAAATGAAAAGAAAATAGTTGAATTCAATAACTGGAAAATCTGTTTGCAAGTGTGTTACGATCTGCGTTTTCCGGTTTTCGCCCGAAATACGGAAGAATATGATTTACTGATTTATGTGGCGAATTGGCCAAAAGTGAGAATAAATGCGTGGGATATTTTGTTGAAAGCCAGAGCGGTAGAAAATTTAACGTATGTTGTTGGTTTAAATCGAATTGGATTGGATGGAAATCAAAATGAATACGTTGGTCATTCACAAGTGATTGATGAATTGGGGAATTATCTTTTGGAACCACAACGCAATGAACATGTATTTCATGTTGAGTTAGATAAAGAAAAAATGCTTGAAACGCGAAAAAAATTGAATTTTTTGAATGATAGAGATGATTTTTCTATTTCTACTTGAAAAACTCAAGGAAAGATTTTCACAGAAAGCACGGAAAACGCAGAATTTTCTCAAGTGAAAACTCCAACTACTCACTCGAAAATCCCATTCAAAACTTAAAACTTCAAACCTGAAAATTTCATCATCCACCACTAAACTTCAACGTTTGATTCACGTCCCAATTGGCTCGCACTTCCACGGGTGTTGGGAAATAGCGGACTTCTTCGGTTTGGCGTTTTTCCAGATAGCTTCCGGTATCCCAAACCTTGTTTTTGTTTTCGTCATAAATGATTCTAACCGTAAACATTGCCGGTTCAACCAAATCAAAATCCAATATCGTTTCTCCCTCTGAGTAGGCTGAAGCTAATACCTTACCTTTGTCATCTGTCAATTCTACAATGATGGGGTATGATTTTATTCCTTCCAATTGAAGCCGCAGATTGCCATAATCGGCCACATCTTTAGTCGAAACTCTATAACCGGTTGAATCACTTTCGCGTTCTAGCAAATCAGTAAAAGCACCTTTTTCAAGGGTGAAATTATACTTTTCGAGTGGTTCTTTTTTAAAATCGATTTCAACTTCTTGTTTTTCGGCATTGTATTTCGTTGAAAAAGCAATAGCAACAGAATCCTTATTTATCAATTTAATTTTTGAATCATCAATTTTTATCAGTGGAATAGAACTCGTGAGTGTGAATTTATCTTTAAAATGGAGTGTTCCGCTTTGTTTTGCTTTGAAAGTCAACGAGTCTGCTTTTTGATTTTTCATTTTAACCGTAAATTCCTTTTCAAAATTATTTCGGTTTAATTTTAAAGAGAGCGAATCGGTTTTAATGGGTTTAAACCAAATTTGAACAGAGTCCTTTCCCTCAAATGGCGTAATAACTGTGGGAATAATTTCGTTTCCGTTTTTCAGTTCTGATTTTAAGTTATCGGCCTTTCCTTCGTGGCCAACGATTATTCTATTTCCGGAGGCTTGTATCGGTTTTAAAGGTTTAAAAGGCAATTCTTCTTTAAACAATTCTAATTCATAAGCAAAATCGCTTGGAACGGAGATTGTTTCATTAAAAAATGCAATTTTATCGGTTTTGGGGTCAAATTTGTTGTTATTGTTTGCGTCTTTTAGAGCAATTAAGAGATAATTACCTTCCTTTAAATTTTCAAGTTTAAATGTTTTTAAACTGTCTAATGTATTGGTTATGTAACGCGGAACTTCTTTATAAACGACTGAATCATTAAACTTTTCGTTTTTTTCATACAACATCACCGAAACAAAATTGTCTGTTTTACGATCAAAAGCATCTTTGATGGTTCCTCTTAGTTCAAGCGAATCAATATATGTTCCGGTAGAAAAAATATATTTAAATTGTTGATAAGGATTTCCTTCGTTGTTATCTTGAATACTATTTCCAAAATTGAAACTATACGTCGTATTTTCAAGTAAAGTATCTTTTATTGTGATTTTGATTTCTTTCGTAGCGGCCATTGGCGAAATGAGTGGCTGCGTTTTCATTGGAGGTGAGATAATCATTTGCTTGTTCACATCTTTCAATTTCACATATTCATCAAATTGAAGCTTAATGACATTTCCTTTAAAATTTGTTGAGAAATTCTTAGGCTCACTCAGTTTCAAAACAGGAGCAATAGTGTCTTTCATACCGCCGGTAATATAACCTCGCTTGGCACAGCTTGTAAACAAAACCGAAATAAGAAGCAAAAAAAGAATTCTCATAATTTTATTTGATGCATAAAGTGACCACAAAATAACAATTATATTTAGTGTAAATGAAATGTTTTAAGTTTTTCTTTACGAATACTCAATGCGAATACGCCATGCAAACTATACTTAAACGTGCTCCCGGAATTTTAAGTATTGCTTTTCCGCATTGTTCTAGAGTTGAACCGGTTGTAATTACATCGTCAATTAAAAGAAAATGCTTGTTGTGGTGATTTTCATTAAATTCAATTTCAAAAATGGTTTTTTTAGCCTCAGTTCGCTCTAAAAAAGACTTTTTGGTTTGGGTGATAGCATAGGTGTTTCGATGTAAAATATCTTCGAAAAAGGGTATTTGTAGTGATTTTGAAAGTGCTTGACCAAATGTTGTCAATTGATTGTAGCCTCGCTCTTTCATTCTCTTTTTGTGTAAAGGAACGGGAATAATTGCATCAAATTTTAACTGGGAATGAATTTTTTGAAGTTCTTCGCCATACCATTCACCCAAAAAACTACCCACTTGTTGCCGATTTCTATATTTAAGATGATGAATCAGTTCTTGCACCATTCCTTTTTTATGAAAATACAGCAAAGTGGAAACATGCTCTACCGGTAAACGGCCATAAAATTTCCGTATTACTTCATTGTCCGGATTTTCAAGATGTAGGGTTAATGGCAACTGATGTCGGCATTGTGCACAAACCGAAATTTCATTGGTAAATAGCGGATTTTTGCAGGCTAAGCAAACTTCGGGATAGAATAAATGGAGTAAACTTTTTAACATTTTGGCTCATATTTGATTTAAAACAGCTCACGGTCGGTAAACAAATTTATAATTTTTTTTAAAACTTTAACAACTTTGTGGCTTATCGAGCCACTTTTTATATTTTTGCACCATTATGGCAAAACAAGAAGATAATTTTAAGAATGTAATTTCACACGCAAAGGAGTACGGATTTATTTTTCCGTCGAGTGAAATTTATGACGGTTTGAGTGCCGTTTACGATTATGCCCAAAACGGAGCAGAATTAAAGAAAAACATCCGTGAATACTGGTGGAAATCAATGGTGCAAATGCATGAAAACATTGTTGGAATTGACGCGGCGATTTTTATGCATCCCACCACTTGGAAAGCTTCAGGACACGTAGATGCGTTTAATGATCCGTTGATTGACAACAAAGATTCGAAAAAAAGATACCGTGCCGATGTGTTAATTGAGGATTATGCCGAAAAATTAAACCAAAAAGCACAAAAAGAAATCGACAAAGCCAGAGAACGTTTTGGTGATGCGTTTGACGAAGGCCAATTTGTGACCACCAACGCCCGTGTGATGGAATACAAAGCCAAACAACGTGAGATTTTGGAAAGAATGGCACGTTCTTTAGGCAATGAAGATTTGGCCGATGTAAAGGCTTTAATTGAAGAATTAGAAATCGCTTGTCCGGAGTCTGGTTCACGCAATTGGACTGAAGTGCGTCAATTTAACTTGATGTTCGGTACTAAATTAGGAGCTTCTGCTGATTCTGCGATGGATTTGTATTTGCGTCCGGAAACGGCTCAAGGAATTTTCGTGAATTTCTTAAACGTGCAAAAATCAGGACGAATGAAAATTCCGTTTGGAATTGCTCAAACCGGAAAAGCATTTAGAAACGAGATTGTGGCTCGTCAATTCATTTTCCGTATGAGAGAATTTGAACAAATGGAAATGCAATTTTTTGTGAAACCGGGTGAAGAAATGAAATGGTACGAATACTGGAAAGAAACCCGTTTAAAATGGCATCTATCGCTTGGTTTAGGGAGAGAGAACTATCGTTTTCACGACCATGAAAAATTAGCTCATTATGCCAATGCAGCAGCGGATATTGAATTTAATTTTCCCTTCGGATTCAAAGAGTTGGAAGGAATTCACTCCAGAACCGACTTCGATTTGAAAGCTCACGAACAATATTCCGGCAAAAAACTGCAATACTTTGATTCAGAAGAAAATAGAAATTATGTGCCATATGTTGTGGAAACATCTGTTGGTTTAGACCGTATGTTTTTAGCTGTTTTTGCTAATTCCTTAACAGAAGAAGCGTTAGAAGATGGTTCAACCCGAACTGTTTTGCGTTTGCCATCGGTTTTAGCACCAACAAAAGCCGCCATTTTACCTTTGGTAAAGAAAGACGGTTTGCCTGAAATTTCAAGAAAAATTGTGGATGAACTGAAATGGGATTTCAATGTAGCCTATGATGAAAAAGATGCCGTAGGTCGTCGTTACAGAAGACAAGATGCGTTGGGAACTCCGTTTTGCATTACTGTTGACCATCAAACCATAGAAGATGAAACAGTTACCATTCGTCACAGAGATTCAATGCAACAAGATCGTGTGAAAATTTCTGAATTGAGAGATATCATCGCCAATGATGTTTCCATGCGAAATTGGTTGATGAAAATGTAATAACCATTTAATAATATGTAATATGGCTTTCCAATCGGGAAGCCTTATTTGTTTAAATTTGCAAGACATTTTTGGATTATGGAATCGAATGATTTTCAATTTTACTTTTATTTTTTGGTTGCTGCACTTATTTTAGTAGTAGGAATAGCCCTTTTTTTGGGATATAAATTGTTTAAATCCTTAAAAAGAAAAGAAGTTATTGAGTCGCAGTTTCAACAATTAGAAGACAAAGTCAACAATCTGCAATTGGAAACGTTAGAAGCAAAACTCAATCCACATTTGTTTAAAAACATTTTAAATTCCATACAATCGCATGCGTATCAAACTTATTTTGCATTAGATAAATTGGCCAATGTGTTGGATTATATTTTGTATGAGAGCCGTAAAAAATTCGTCACACCAAAAGATGAAATCGAATTTGCATGTAACTTAATAGAAATCAATAAAATAAAAGTCAGTCCGCTTTTTGAATTAAAAGTAAAAATGAAGGTCAAGGAAGATGAACTACTTTACAATCAAAAATTAATTGCACCGATGATTTCCATCGATTTAATCGAAAACGCCTTCAAACATGCAGATTTACAAAGTGCCGACGCGTTTATTTCCATCGTATTTGAATTTAAAGAAAGTGTTTTCAGTTTAACGGTTTCCAACAAAATTTCAGGAAAATCAAAATTATCAAAAGAAAAAGGCGGTTTTGGAACACAAACCTTAGAACAAAGACTAAAAATAATCTACAAAGACCATTTTAAACTGGATCGATTTGTAGAAAAAGACGTTTATATTGCTCACTTAAAAATTAATTTACTTGAACACAAAGCTGAAATGCTTGCTGCTCGACGATGAGCTGCCCGGATTAACTTACCTGAAAATGCTTTGCGAACAAATTCCGGAGTTGGAAGTCGTAAAAGCATTTAACAACCCTGATGTGTTTTTAAGTGAAATTCCCGAATTAGATTTTGATTTGTGTATTTTGGATATCGAGATGCCTATGATTTCTGGCATTGAAGTGGCTAATCTATTACAAGGGAAACTCATTATTTTTGCCACAGCGTATAAAGAATTTGCGTTAGAAGCTTTTGAATTGGATGCTGTTGATTACCTTCAAAAACCCATCAAAAAAGAGCGATTGCAAATGGCTGTTCAAAAGGTATTAAAAAGAATTCAGCAAGTTAATCCAACGAAGAAATTTGTTCAATTACAAGCAGACAAAGGCAAAATACTATTGTATTTCGACAAAATCAATTACATTAAAACCGCTTCGATTGATAGCAGAGATAAAGAAGTTTTACTTGAAGATGGTTCAACCGTTATTTTAAAAAATATTTCTTTTGAAAAATTACTGGAATCGCTACCAACTTCTGATTTTTGTCGAATTAATAAACACGAAATTATCAAACTTAGCATTGTTCAGTTTTTTTCTGCTGATCTGATTACTACGAATTGTACTTTAAAAGAGAAAAACCTTGTACTTACGTTGGGAAATTCATTTAAAAAGGATTTTTTATCAAAACTCACTTTATAAGTTGTTACATTTTTTTGCCGTTTCATTACAAAAATAAAATGTTCTATTTCAGAGGCGGATATTGCTATTTTAAAATGATAGAATTTTGAGGTAATTAATTCCTTTTATCATGAAAAACTTTAAAAATTCTTTCTTCTATATTTTAATTATTGGAGGTTTTTCTGTCTTGATGTATTGGATTGCCGTTCAAGGCGAAAAATTGGAATATAACCGAAATATTAAAGTCGTTTCTACCAATTTATCACAATGGGATTCGTTTTTAGAATCAATTACACATAATATCCATCATCCGTTAGCGATACTTTTGGCTCAAATTGTAACTATAATTTTAGTAGCCAGAATGTTTGGATGGATTTGTAAAAAAATCGGTCAACCTTCAGTTATTGGCGAAATTATTGCCGGAATTGTTTTAGGGCCTTCGTTGTTCGGAATGTATTTTCCGGAATTTTCAGCGAATCTTTTTCCGGTTGAATCTTTGGGGAACTTACAATTTCTTAGTCAAATAGGGCTTATTTTATTCATGTTCGTTATCGGAATGGAGTTAGATATCAAAGTGCTTCAAAACAAAGCCCACGATGCCGTTGTGGTAAGTCATGCCAGCATCATTATTCCGTTTGCTTTAGGCATGGGTTTGGCTTATTATATTTATGAATCGTTTGCTCCCGAAGGTATTCAGTTTTCTTCTTTCGGTTTGTTTTTAGGAATAGCTATGAGTATAACAGCTTTTCCTGTTTTAGCTCGAATCGTACAAGAACGCGGTATACATAAAACCCGATTAGGAACGATGGTAATCACATGTGCGGCGGCAGATGATATAACGGCTTGGTGTTTACTTGCTGCTGTTATTGCAATTGTTAAAGCAGGTTCTTTTGTGAGTTCGCTTTATATCATTGCTCTAGCAGCTCTTTACGTATTATTAATGCTAAAATTAGTTCGACCATTCTTAGAAAGAGTCGGGGATTTATATGCCACGAAAGAAAAATTGAGTAAACCTGTTGTTGCTATCTTTTTTGTTACACTGATTGTTTCTTCTTATGCTACCGAAATTATTGGTATTCACGCTTTGTTTGGAGCTTTTATGGCGGGTGCAATTATGCCTGATAATATGCGTTTCAGAACACTTTTTATCGAAAAGGTCGAAGATGTTTCGATCGTTTTACTTTTGCCACTATTTTTTGTTTTTACAGGTTTGCGTACCCAAATAGGACTTTTAAATGATCCCTATTTAAGGAAAGTGACAGGTTTAATCATTTTGGTTGCTGTCGTTGGAAAATTTGTGGGAAGTGCTTTGGCTGCTAAATTCGTTGGTCAAAATTGGCGTGACAGTCTAACCATTGGTGCGTTAATGAATACCAGAGGTTTAATGGAGTTAGTAGTTTTGAACATTGGTTTTGACTTAGGTGTTCTTACTCCCGAAGTTTTTGCGATGATGGTGATTATGGCTTTGGTAACTACCTTTATGACCGGTCCTGCACTGAATTTAATCAACCGAATTTTCAAAAAACCTGTTGATGAAACTATTCCTGTAGAAATTATTGATTCAGGAAAATATAAAATGCTGATTTCGTTTGGAGATGCTAAAAATGGTAAAGCTCTTTTACGTTTAAGTCATTTTTTTACTAAAAAGCAAGGTGAAAATGCATTGATTACCGCCATGCACCTGACACCTACCAACGAAATCAATCAAATTAGCATTGAGAATTATGAAAAGGAAAGTTTTGAACCCATTTTAAACGAAGCTAAAAACATTAATCAAAAGGTTTCTACTTTTTTTAAGGCATCTAATGATATTGATTCCGATATTGCCAAAACGGGTAATCAAGGTGATTTTGATTTGCTTTTAATCGGTTTGGGTCAATCGATGTTTGAAGGAAGTTTTTTAGGTAAAATTTTAGGTTTTACTACCAGAATTATTACCCCCGATCGTATTTTTAATACAATCGCAGGAAAAGAAAACATTTTTGAAGAATCTATTTTTGATGAAAGAACGCGTCAAATTTTGATGAAGAGTGAAATACCGGTCGGTATTTTAGTTGATAAGAAATTCACTAAAGCGGATGTCGTTTTTGTACCCGTTTTTGATAAAAATGATGCTTTTTTGATTACCTATGCTCAAAAACTAATTCATAACAACGAAGCACAGGTAACTATCTTAGATTCAACCGGATTTATTAAAAATAATGCAGAAATTAAAGAGATGATTCGTTCCATTGAACAAAAAGCTCCCAATCATATAACTGTTATGAACGAGCAAAAAATTGAAAAAGAATTTTTGCTCAAACAGGATTTGATGTTGATAAGTCTTAACAGTTGGAAAAAATTGGTAGAAACGAGAGGAGTTTGGTTGAGTAACACTCCCTCAACACTAATTATACAGAAATAAAACATTATAAAAAGAAATATCTCAAGTTTAAATGACTTTGGGATATTTTATTATTTTTAAACTACAAAAATACTACCTAACACTTTCATTATTTTGAAATTAGCAAATTAATTTGTTTAAAACTATTTTTAAATTAATTGCTTATTAAAATAAAATTAATTCGTTTTAATGTGCTTTTTATATAATTTTATTGCTTCGATTTAATCAATTAATAATTAACAGCAGTCAAACGGACTGCCGTCGGGTTTACCAATTGTTTTGATAAAAGTTTTGACTTTTTTCCATGTTTCTTGGTTCAAGCTATAGTATATATTATTTCCCTTGTTTACGGCATGAATTAAATTTACTTTTTTTAGTTCTGTTAAGTGTCTGGAAACGGTAGATTGAGCGAGGGGAAGTACTTCTACAATTTCTCCACATACACACGAAGGTATATTGCTCAATAATTTTATAATAGCAATCCGAGCCGGATGCCCTATGGCTTTAAAGATTTCCGACATGTCGTTGGTTTCATTTGAAAACCCGGTTGTTTTCGTTACACCCATATCGCAATATTACGATATGCTTTTAAAAAATACAAGGTTTTTAACGGAAATTTTTGCGTGTTATCGAAAGCCTTAAAATATACTTTTTTAACCGTGTTTTTTAGCTTAAGTTTGTTGATGGTTATTGGTTAAGTTTATTTAACAAAAAAACCGATAATTTAAATTGATAAAAGTGTAAATCGCCCCATTTTTTTACACAATTAACCTACAAATCAATTTTTTTAACGAAATAAGTCAGGAATAATTTCCTGAATTTTCTACTCAAAAGATTTTGTAGGTTTATGATGCATTCTTACCTCATTCTTGACGATGATAGCAAAAGCATTTTGAAAATCCAATCCGTGATGGAAGGGTTTTCAAATTTTCAGCTTGTGGCTACTGCGACCAATTATGAGGATGGTCTAAATGCTATTCTAGCCCATCAACCGGATTTTGTTTTTTTAGAGATTAATCCACTTTCTTCAACTTCCAACCTTTCTTTGTTGCTGATAAACGAGTTGCATCGTTTTTTAAAGAAGATCCCGAAAATTATCGCTATTTCACACGATACAAGCAAAGC
>NZ_JBIIVK010000099.1:0-3147 GCF_044339515.1 Flavobacterium sp. | reverse complement strand
AAAAAGCTTGCTTTAATAGCAGTTGTAAATAAACTAATAAAACAAGCTTATGCGATTGCTACAAAAAAAGAATATTATTCAGTATATAATTAACTAAAATAAATTTGGAAATAAACACAGTTCATTTTGACGATTTTCTTGACTTTTATAGCGGTTTTGTTCGATAATTGTTCGGTATTTGTTCGAACGGGCTTCGGAAAAAAGGGGTGTTTTCCGAACAAATGTGCAATTAATATGGAAGGAAACCCAACTAAAACCCAAAAAACCAACCTAAATCCGACCAAAGCCGGTTTTATTTCTAAAAGCCTTTTAAGATGATTTTTTGCCTCATTTGGCAAACTTTTTAGAATGGCTTGTATTTGTTTTGGGGTAAAAAAATTATTGCACTTTTGTAGGTAGTTTACCATTCTTTTTCTATTTTTGGATTTCCATCATACAAATACCACACCTTTTTAACGGGAGAATGATGCCTTGCGGGTAAGCGGGTGGTCTTGGCTTATGCTTGGGGAGTTTGAAAAAAGTTAAAAAATGTATATAAAGTTGATGATATTTACTAGTTGTAGGTAATGCTATCACAAAAATTGCACATAAAATAAATTATTGGAAAAAAATGACAGAAATAAAAGACACCAAAGCATTTAGCATAAACGATTTCTTAAATTGGTATGACAATGATGAACTAACTTTGTCGCCAAAATATCAGAGAAATGCAGTTTGGAGTAATAACGCAAAATCATACCTAATAGATACAATATTGAGAGGTTTTCCTATTCCGCAAATATTTTTGAGATTAAGTATTGATACAAGTACTCGTAAAACCACTCGAGAAATAATTGATGGTCAACAAAGAATAAGAAGCATAATTGATTTTACAGAAAATAGATTTTCTATTTTACCTTCTCATAATGCAGAATTTGGTAAAAAATTCTATAATGATTTATCTCCTGATGAGAAAGAAAGGATTTTACATTATAACATTGGAGTTGAAATTATAAAACTCAAAGAAGACGCAAAAATATATGAAATGTTTGCCAGGCTGAACACCAACAATATGGCGTTAAATAAACAAGAATTACGAAACGCTCAATTTACAGGAGAATTTAAAGTATTTGTATATCGAAAGTCTTCACAATTCAAAAGTTTTTTGATTAACAATAATACTTTTAAAGACAAAGAATTCTCAAGAATGTTAGATATAGATTTTTTTAATTCTTTAATTATTCATCTTATTGAAGGTATCACAACAGACACGCCAACAAAGTTTGATAAATTTTATAAAAATTACGATAAGGAATTTTTGCAAGCAGAAGAAATTGAATACAGATTAGATAAAATTTTTCAAGTTCTTTATGAAATATTTGAAAATCCTTTATTTGACACCAAAATTTTCCATAGAAAAAACTATCTTTTCACTTTATTTTGTGCTTTAAATTTTCAAATTTTTAAGATTCAACATGCTGAAATTAAAGTTTGCGAAAACTATTCTCACGACAATATTCTAGCAAATTTAAAATCATTAGTTTCAAAATTAATGAATTTCGAAGGAGAACTATTGTATAAATTATCTGAGAAAGTTTCTTTAGACGAAAATGATATTGCAAAATATTTGAACTTTGAAAAACATCACAAATCTCGAACAACAAACATCGAAGAAAGAACAGAAAGAATAAAAATTTTATGTAATGTAATTTGTGAATAGTATGGACAATTCATTTGTACTTGATGAAATTAATTATTGGAATGAAATTTTAGCAACTAATGATAATCCTAAGCTATTTGAATTAGCATTTTTCAAGATCTATATAAAATTTGAAAAATTCACTTCTGATTTATTTATTTTTTATTCAACTGGTCAAAACAGTTCTTTTGATTTTTGCCCAGAAAGAAAACTTCCATTTATAGATGATACGCATCTTAATAATGTTATAGGTAACAAAAATAAAGCTTACATAAATTATTTTGAAAACATTACGGATTTATCAGAACACATTTTTGTGAATAATCCATTTGAAATAATAACAACAGATGTAAATTATTCAGGAGAGTTTAACAATATGAAAATATTACGAAACTATATTGCTCATGAAAGCTTATCATCCAAAAAAAAATATGTTCAAAGTTTATTAAACAATAGAGATTTCATTGAACCACATGAATTTTTAAGTAAAATTAGACGAACTACAGGAAAATCAAACTTGACAACATACATAGAAATAATAATAGCATCTACTAATTATTTAGTTGCAAAACCAGCATAAAAGCACTACCAACAACAGCGGTAACTGTTGCACAACCTTTTAAAAAACTAAATTTTCAAAATAATTATAAAAAACGAACCGCTACTGCTCATATACGAGACCATTAGGGTGCATTTAAAAAAATGAAAAAATCGTATACATACCTCATTATTGTTACATTGCTCATTTCCTGTAACCAGGAAAAGCGACTCTTGGAATATTCACAAGAAAAAGCAGACCAATTTGTCGAAATGTATGCCAATGAATTTTTACAAGACACTGAACTTTTAAAATACAGTTATCACCCAAGAGCACAATTTACCTATGAACAAGATTTCTTAAACAATTATCGAATTTTCCCAAAGGACAATGAAATTGGACTAATTTGTTTTTCAGACAGCTGCCAATTGAAAGAGTCATTTAACAACTCACCTTTAAAGTTATCTAAAGGAAGATATACTCTGAAACAAGATTCGATATTCACAGAACTGAATTATGATTCAACAACTTTTCAAATTCACTATTTCAAGCGAAACCCTGAAGACTATTTCAACGGACTCAAAAAACGACTTCAGAAATATGGCGTTTTTGCGTACTCTAAATCAAAGGACAAATCATTCGTTAAAGTTTATCTTTCAGTTCAGTATTATCTTGTCTATTCTAAAGATGTTGAAAATGATATTAATGATGACGAAATAATAAAATCCTATAACGACAATTGGTACTTCGTGAAAATGAAACGACAAATGGATTTAGGATAAAAAAATAAAAAAAACGCAACCAGCTCCCGCATTCTATGACAAAAAACAAATATAATTTGTTAAATTTAAGAAGCAAATTTATATGTATTTATATAGGGAGTTTCTCTGTTTACGACAGCAAAAACTCTACTAATAAGTTTGCATCTAAT
>NZ_JBIIVK010000071.1:0-13956 GCF_044339515.1 Flavobacterium sp. | reverse complement strand
GTCTCTAATGACCAATGACACAAAATAGCTTTTATCTTTCTCTTTCTTCTGTTGAAATAAATTTATAAAATTTTCAAAGAACTTCCTCTTGCAAACATAGGATGACACAACAGGGCAACAAAGAGTATGAATAAGATTAAATTTTTAAATAATTGTAAAGCAATTTCTTCACGCTACTGTGTCATTTCGACGATAGGAGAAATCACGTAATCTAGTCATACTATTAACCTCCTAAAAGTTGCAGCAAATAATTACTTTTCATTCATTTACCTAATCTAAAAAATGTTTTAATCTTGAAACAAAAAATCGTACTTTTGCACTCCAAAATAGAGTACTACAACTATGTTAGACAGATTACAATATGTAAAACAACGTTTCGACGAGATTTCCGATTTGATAATTCAACCGGATGTGATCGCCGATCAGAAGCGTTATGTGCAATTGAACCAAGAATATAAAACCTTAAAAGGGTTGGTGGACAAACGTGAAGAATACATTCGTTTGACTCAAAATATGGCAGAAGCCAACGAAATTATTGCCGATGGTTCAGATGCCGAAATGGTAGAAATGGCCAAAATGGAATTGGATGATGCCAAACAACGCCTTCCTGAATTAGAAGAAGAAATCAAGTTCATGCTTATCCCGAAAGATCCGGAAGATGCCAAAAACGTGATGGTGGAAGTTCGTGCCGGAACCGGTGGAGACGAAGCCTCGATTTTTGCCGGTGATTTATACCGCATGTACACCAAATATTGTGAAAGCAAAGGTTGGAGAACGTCTGTCGTAGATATGAACGAAGGAACAGCCGGAGGTTTCAAAGAAGTAATTTTTGAAGTAACTGGAGAAGATGTGTACGGAACTTTGAAATTTGAAGCAGGTGTTCATCGTGTGCAACGAGTTCCACAAACGGAAACACAGGGACGAGTGCATACCTCAGCAGCAACCGTAATGGTTTTACCCGAAGCAGAAGAGTTTGATGTTCAAATTGATATGAATGATGTACGAATTGATTATTTCTGTTCGTCAGGTCCCGGTGGTCAGTCGGTGAACACGACGAAGTCGGCTGTTCGGATGACGCACATTCCTACCGGATTGGTGGCTCAATGTCAGGATGAAAAATCGCAACATAAAAATAAAGACAAAGCGTTAACGGTTCTGCGTTCACGTTTGTATGAAATGGAATTAGCCAAAAAACAGGCGGAAGATGCAACTAAACGTACATCGCAAGTAAGTAGTGGCGACCGTTCCGCAAAAATTCGTACCTATAATTATGCTCAAGGTAGGATTACCGATCACCGCATTGGATTAAGTATTTTTGACTTAGACGGATTCATGAACGGTAATATCCAAAAAATGATTGACGAGTTGCAGCTGGTAGCGAATACTGAAAAACTAAAAGAATCGGAAGTATTTTAAATAAAAAAAACGGAGCTCAAAATTGGCTCCGTTTTTCTTTCATTAAAAGTTGGTTATTCTTTTGCTTCAGCGTTTTCTGTTGATTTTGCAGAAATTCTATTTATTTTGAAGAAAGTAGCAAATCTGGTTTTTAGACCTGCAATTTTTAAATTATCCGAAGTAGATAATCCTTCTTTTTCAACTGTATTTTTCCGGGTATCTAATGCTTCATAAAGCAATTTGATTTCATCCCATTCTTCTCTTGTATAGTTGTCTTTGTTATCGGATGTAGTGTTTACAAAAGTTTCATAGGTTTGTAAGATGTTATCTTTGTTAACCCAAGCAAAGTTCATATCGTCACCGATTTGTTGACCAACAAAAAGAGCAGATCTTACTTTTACTTTGTAATTTGCAACTTCCATTTTTGTTTTTCAGCAAGTAGATTGGCTTTGAATTCTTCATATTTTTTTGAACCGGCCTCTAGCTTTTGGTCTAATTCCATTCGGTCTTCCAAGTTTTCGAGAGCTAATTCTGCTTCATTTTTTTTGGCGATGTAATCACTTTCAACATCATCCCATTTTTCGGCTAAATCTTCAGAAGCGACATTACCCACTGAATCGACATAGGCTACATAATTATTGACGGCCTTTTCTGCTTGTGTTTTTTTTTGGTCGGCACACGATCCGAATGCGACAGTAATAAATGCTATTGCTACAATAGATTTTAAATTTTTCATGGTTTAAGTATTTTTAGGTTAATTAATTTGTTTGATTTTTAAGATTTATTTTTGATAGATACGCAGTCACTAAAAATTGAAGAACATTTCCGATTACTTTTTTTATAGGGTTTTCCGAACTTCCAACAACTACCTTTTTGGAAACGTAGCCTCCCACAATACTTACTACAGTTGAAACTAAGTTTTCTTTGTTGGTAACGGTTTGATAAAAACCGTTTAGGCCTTCTTGAACAATGTTGGTTGAAGTTAGACTACTTTGAACAAGATGAAATTGTTCTTTAAGTTCCTCTAATTCTCTTTTGTGTTGAATGGTTAGTTGTGCAATTTTTTGATCTAATAATTCGTTTTGATTAAGCTTTTTCATCCTTTATTAATTTGAATTATTGTTTTGTTGGTTATAATAATTTTCATCTTTTTCCTTCATCAATTTTGTGACAACGATGGTATCAATTGGAATTTTAATTAATGATTTTCTGAAGATGAATACTATCAAGGCAACCACCAAATAGAAACCCGAGACGATAAAAAAGCCTATTGCATAACTATCGAAAGCTTTACCAAGCAAAAGGGCAATTCCAATGTTAACAAATAAAGAAAATACAGCCAAAATTAAGGTGAGCGATACAATTACGGCAAGCGATGATATAACATCCGAAGATTTATCAATGGCATTCAATTTGATGAGTTCTAAACTCGTTCTTGAATATTGTTCTGCTTTGTTGTAGAGCGTTCCAATGTTTTTGGCTATATTTTCCATGTATTGATTACTTGTTTAGTTCGTGATTGATTCTATCCAAATTTGCTTTTCCTTCCTCCATCATATCTTCAGCTTTTGAAGTTAAATCGTGATACTGATCTTCTACGGAGGTTAAAAATTCATTAAAGCTTTCTTTAACGTTGTCTTTTAATTCACCTGATTTTCGGGCAATTTTTTTTCTGGTATTGCTACCTTTATCCGGTGCAAATAAAACACCCAAAATTGCTCCTGCGGCTAATCCGCCTACTATTCCTAATACTACATTTCCTGATTTCATGATTATTGTTTTTAATGGTTATATTTTTAAACGTTTCTTCCTTTTATTAATCTGAATAATATTGCAATAACTGCAATGACTAATAAAACATGTATGATGGATCCTGCACTGTAAACAAAGAATCCAAGTGCCCAGAGTATTACCAATACTACTGCGACGGTGTATAATAAGTTTGACATAATGTTTTTGTTTTAAAGGTTACTAATTAAAATTTGAATGCGGCATAAACACTTAAGTTGCTATTTTTTCCATCAGGAAAAGTATAGTTGGTGCCTAAGAAGCTTCTCTCTTTACCAACAGTGGTTAAACCATAGTTGTAACGAATGCCTAAACCGATTGACCCAAAATCAAATCCTGCACCGGCAGAAAGACCATAATCAAATTTGTTCAAGTCATCATTCTCAATGTTTTCTGCAAAATCAAAACTTCCATTTGATGATTCATTTGTAATATCGGCATCAATTAAGTAAGCAAAATAAGGACCTGCATGTACATTAAGATTCTTGGTTAAATTAACTTTTAATAAAAGCGGTACCTCTATATAGTTAAGTTTAAATTTAGCTGTTCCGTTTGCAAAAGCGTTGTTATAAACCAGTTCGGCACCTTTTCTGGAATATAAAAATTCAGGTTGAATGGCTAAGAAACTCGTAATTGGCATCGAAACGAATACACCTGCGTTGAAACTGGTTAAAACATTATTGTCGTCTACATCTTCAGTATAAAGATTTGAGAAATTTACTCCTCCTTTGATACCAAAACTTGCTCCCGTGGTTGCATTGTCATTTGTTTGTGCATTGGAAAAAGTGAACGCTGCACATGCTAAAGCTGATAAAAATAATTTTCTCATGGTGTAAAATTTAATTGTTATTTATTTAATTGATTTAGTGGGGTTTTATTAATTCGTTCAGTTCTTCAATATTATCTTCTAATTCGTTTATTTTTTTTTGATAGTAATTCGCCAGACCCGGATTTTGATTTATTTGGTAAATGATTTCAAATTCTTCTTTATGTGCTTTTAAATTGTGCAAAACCATTTCCGGACTATTTTCAGATTGAAAGCTTACTTTTTTATTTTTTTTGTAGACATTTTCAGAAAGAACAATTAAATTTAGATGGGCTACTGATTTTAAAATACTATCCAGTTGACGATGCTTATTCCTATGCTTAATTAGCATTCTAACTAGTAAACTATCATTGCTTTTTTCAATTATTTCATTCGTAATCAAAGTAGTTTTGAGGTTTACGCTGTTGGCTTTACTGATATTCTTCAAATCAATTTCAAGTTCATTTTTAATCATTTTATCATCTTCCTTACATGCCGCTACAAAAAACAAAATGGTGGCTGTAATCATTAGGATTGTTGAATTTTGGCTTGTAATTTTTCGTTTCATCTTTGTCATGTGATTTAACACTACAAAGTTGCGACAGGAATCACCCTAAAGTGTTACATGATAATTTTAATTTGTTATAGAATTTCCATTTTCTCTTTGTTTATAAGTGTTTTGGAGGGGTCTAAAAACGAAAAAATCTCATCAGTAATGAGATTTTAAGTGTTAAATGGGCTAGGGTGTAGTGAGTAAAATTTTTATCTTTTTATTTTATTAATTGAAATTTCACCTTCTTTTTTAAGTTCTTTCATCTCTAGGTTTGCAGATTGAATTGATTTTGCATCTGAGGTTATAGTTACATACTGAACAATTTCTGCATATTTTGAAGGTTTGATAGGTTGAGCAAACTTTAACGCATAGCATTTGGCAAAAGTGGCTCCCAGATATAAGATAACAGAAGAATAATAAACCCAAACCATTAAAACTACAATTGAACCGGCCGCTCCATAAACATCACCAATTTTTGAATTGGCGATATAGATAGAGATGATGAACTTTCCAAACATAAATAAAACGGTTGTGGCAAAGGAAGCAACCCGAACTTGTTTCCACGTTATATCGGCATCAGGTAGAATTGTAAAAATGGCTCCGAATAAAAGCGATGTAATGAGCAGTGTGATTCCCAAATTCAAAACATAGATTAAAATCAGATTGATTTCTGTATATGATGTAGTCATCTGATCACTTATTCCATCTAACAGAGTTGAAACCCCCAAAGCTACTAACAAAATGAAGCCCAAACTCCCAATTACCCCGAAGGATAGCAAACGAGCTTTGATAAACAACCAAATCCCATTTCTTTTTTTTGGACGCAATCCCCAAATAGTGTTGATGGAATCTTGAATTTCAGCAAAAACAGAAGTTGCTGCAAAAACCAACGTACTGATACCAACTATGGCAGCCATTGTGCTGCTTTCTGATAATGCTAAATTTTGAATCATGAGTTGAATTTGTTCTGCACCGGTAGGACCTATAAAACCTTTCATTTGAGCATAAATGGCACCTTCAATGGCCTCTCGCCCCCAAAATACATCACAGATAAATAAAACAACCAGCAAAAGAGGAGCTAATGAAAACACAGTGATATAAGCCAACGATGCACTCATTTTGAGTATTTTAAACTCAGTAAACCCATCAAAAGTGGCAAGGATAACGTCATAAAATGATTTGAAATAATTTTTTACGGCAGACATTCTTGGCATGTTTTTTTAATATTCGGTTGGCAAATAAACTACTATTTGAGCTCCTTCTTCAGGTTGACCATTGGCACAAATAAAGCCATAATGATTTTTTACTATTTTTTTACAAATAGCAAGCCCAACGCCAGTTCCGGGATAACTTTCTTTGGCATGAAGACGATTAAAAAGGAGGAAGATTTTCTTAGAATCATCCGGATGAAAACCAATACCATTGTCTAAAAACGTAATTTTATGGTAAATTCGGTTTGAATTATCATCAATTTGATCATCTTCACTGGCTTTTATTTTCTCATACGTTACAGTGATAATTGGAGGTTGATTCAGTTTTCTGTATTTAATCGAATTATTTATCAAATTAATGAATAGCTGCCTGAATTGAAAAGGAATTCCTTTCACCGTTGGAAGCCCACTGAAAGTTACTGTTGCCTTGGTCTCTTCGATTAATTCGGATAGTTCCTGAATTGAAGTTAGGGCAATTTCATTTAGGTTCACCTCTTCAAAACTGGCATCTGTTTTATTGGTTCTTGAGTATTGCAATAAATCGTCAATCAAAACCCGCATTCGGCTTGCTGCCACAACAATTCTTTCCATGTATTGTTTTCCGGTTTCCGAAAGATTATCTTTCTCTTTTTCATTGATACGCGAGATAAATGTTTGAATTTTTCTCAGCGGTTCTTGCAAGTCATGACTGGCGGCATAATTAAATTCAATGAGTTCTTTGTTGTTGCGTTCCAAGTCGGTGTTTTTCTCGCGAAGAATAATTTTTTTCACAATGTCTTCCGTGACATCTTGCGTGGTTCCGATGATAATTTTTTCGTTAAAACGATTCACAAACAGTTTTCCAACAGAGCGGAGATGCCTTACTTCCTCATTTTTTTGAATGATTCGATAATTAATAGCGGGAAGATTTTCATTAATTTCAATGTCATTAAAAGCTTTTGAAGTAACTTCATAATCATCGGGATGAACGAATCCCAAAAAATCAGTATGCGTAGCATTAAAAACGTGGGGTTCTAAACCGAAAAGGCGGAATTGATTATCTGAAAATTGGATTTCATTTTTTTCCAGATTCCAAATCCAACTACTGTAGTTACCCAAAATTTCTGCTTGATTGATAGACTCTTGCGAAATTCTCAGCCTGGAATTGGAGCGTTGCAATCGTTTAAAATCGCTGTTGATTTTGAGGTATGATAAAACGATTAATATTAATGTAATGAAAATAACAAGCAGTGCATAAAGAGGCGTGTAGGATGCATTATCTTGAAAGTTATATTCTCTTTTTTTCAGAAGACTGTTTTCAAGAGCATTCATTTCGTCAACCTTGCTTCGGATTTCATCCATCACTTTTTTCCCGTTGGCTTCATAATATTTTTTATAGAGATCTTTATCTTCATAATTTTTATTGAAATAGGTATACCGCAAAACAATCAAATGATACAGTTCTTTTAATTTTTTTTGTTGGGATTGATTGTCTTGCGTAAGGTTTTTTATATTAAAAAAAGCCTTGTTCACACGTTCTCTTGAGTTGGAATAAGAATCTAAAAAAGTGGTGTCGCCATATAATAGATAGCCTCGATAACCGGTTTCAGCATCTTTGATATACGAAATAATTCGTTCGAGTTCCAGTTGAACTTCATACGAATGGATAATTAAATCCCGCGATTTATTGAGATTTATTATGTGCTTATACGAAACAGAAGCCGTAAATAAAATCACTGCCAACGAAATCACGAATGCGATTTTGAGGAGAAAAGTCGATTTTTTTAGGTTCTTTACTTGCATAATTTACATTCTCAATAAAAAATTTTCTTTGTTTAGTCCGGAGGTGTGGTATTGCCAATTAAGGGTAACTATTTCACTTAATATTTTTTTTAACATAGTAAAATCACTAGGCTTTTTGATGTAGATGTTTGCACCGCTCACGAATGTATTTTCAATATCTTCCTCAGAGGAGGATGTAGAATAAATGGCAATAGCGATATCATCAAATTTTTGATTTTTTTTAATCTCTAACAAACATTCAAAACCATTTTTTCTTGGCATATTCAAATCCAAAAAAAGTATATTGGGCAAGATGGTTTCGGGCTGATGGAGGTAATTCATCAACTCTTCTCCATCGCAATGCGTACTCACAACAGTATTGATTTTTAATTCATCAAAGGCATCTTTAAAAAATAAACGATCGTCTTCATCGTCGTCCGCAAGTGCAATTATGATATGTTCTTTTTGCATGGTCGGGTGGCTGTTAGCTGTTTAAAGATTTTATTTTACGTTTGGCAATAATACGTTGAAAAGCAGAAGGGGTAATTCCGGTAATATTTTTAAACTGTGTGCTCAAATGTGCTACACTCGAATAGTTAAGTTTAAAAGCGATTTCGGTTAAATTTAATTGGCTTTTAAGAATTAAACTTTTGGCTAATTCAATTTTTTGAATAATAATAAAATTTTCTATAGAAGTATACGTTACTTCCGAAAACAGATTAGAGAGATAACCATAACTGTGATTCAGTTTTTCAGTGAGATAAACAGAACTTTTTACAGCCAGCGGTTCTTCGCTGTTCACCATTTCGGTAATGACGTCTTTTATTTTTTGCACTAAAATAGCTTTTTGATTTTCAATTATTTCAATGCCGAATTCTTTTAGTAATACAGATAGTTCTTCAAGTTTTTCATCGGGAATATTTTCATGAAATTCAATCTCGCCATAGCCAACAATTGAAAATTTATAGCCAAATTTCGCTAGTTTTTCTTCTAATATTTTTTTGGTTAAAATCGTAAAGTCGAATTTTAAAAAGGCCTTCATAGGTTAAGGTTAATTCGTAGTAAATTTAGGAAAAGAAAACCAATTGATACGTTAAATAAAAAAAGCAAGACATAACTTTTTTTGGAAGTTACGTCTTGCAGAATGAATCAACGGGTTATTTCGTTAATTCGAGCGTTTGAATTTCATTGGAACCATCGGTCGATTTCCATTTTTGCGATTTTCGGTTGTTTTCAATCAAAATCCATTTTTTGGCAATCGAAGAATTTTCGCTTTCAATGGTGATATAAGGCTCGTTTAAATTCCATTTAAAAGGAACATCGTCTTTGGTTTCAACTCCTAGAACGTTATAATAAAGGCTTTTTTCTCCGGTATTATTTTTGTTAAAGGTGATGGTACCAATGTTATTTAAAGAAATATTTTGTTCGCCGGGTTTGATGGTTTCAAATTTTTGAACGTTCCAAGTTCCTACAATTTTTTCAGAACAAGATGTTAAAAATAAAATAGCAACTAATGCTAAAGTAAAATTTGTTTTCATAAGGTAATATTTATTTTAAATTTCAATACGTTTTTTCGTAAACCACTAAGGCGAAGGAAGAATAAGTTTCCGAAACCTTAGTGGCTTTTTCCAAAGAATTTTTAAAGGCTACAAATCATCAATCATTTTCTTTACTTCTTCTTTGGTTTTCCCAACTCTTTGCTGAATTTTTCCATACAATTCATCTTCTTTACCTTCTTCATAAAGCAAATCATCGTCGATTAAGTCGGCATATTGTTGTTTCAATTTTCCTTTTAACTCATTCCATTTTCCTTTTAAATCGGTTGTATTCATGATTTTGGTTTTTAAATTAGTATTTCATTTTGCTTACTATCACAAAGTTATTACTTGGGTTGGCCTAAACCGTTACATAATTTTTTGAGATTGTTATATAATTTTTGGAATTGAAAGTTTTCAGCAATCAAAGCGTTCAAATTAGTTGATGATTCGTTTTTCTTTCCTAATCTTTTTCCAGTTTTTCAACCTTATTCTGGCTCCACTTCTCAAATATTCATCCAAAGGTTCACCAATCAGAAATCCATATGGTTTCAGCTCCGGAATTGTGTCAAAAACAACTTTTAAGCTGGCGATGACAGGCAAGGCAACAATCATTCCGGCGATACCCCAAAGCATTGAAAATAAGATGATGGATAGAATAGCAACAAAGGCGTTGATACTTACCTTTGAACCCGTAATTTTTGGAGTTATAAAATTCCCTTCAATGAATTGTATAAATGCAAAAATGACCATAACGCCAACCGGATACCACAAAGAGTCTTTGGTGGCCAAAGCAACAACAGCAGGAAGTAGTGATCCAATAATAATTCCGATATAGGGGATTAATAAAAGCAGAGCAGCTAAAAACCCAAAAAAGATAGCGTTGTCAATTCCCAAAATTAATAAACCAATCGAGTTGAGAACGCCTACAATTCCCATCACCATAAATAATCCTACCAAATAATTTTGCTGAACATCGTAAAGTTTATTCAAGATAGTTTTTGCTTTTAACGTATTGCCGTCTTTTGAAAAAGCTCTGTAAATAAAGCTTTTAAAGAATTTACGGTATATTAAAAAGAAAAATATATAAAGCGGAATCAAAATAATATCACTAAAAAAGCTACCTGATGAAGTCAGGAATTCAATTATACCAACAAAATTGTTCTTTATCGTAGCTCCAATATTTAACTTTTTTATGGATAACTCATTTTTTTCAATTCCTAAATAGGTTTCTAATTTGGTAGCAAAAGTATTATAGACATTGCTCAATTTTTCGGCATAAAAATCACCTTTTTCAAGAATGTCGGACAGTTGAAATCCGATAAATAAGAGTAAAGCAAAAATTACCAGTGAAAGTAATGTTATTGCTACTATTGCAGAAATGACGCGGTTTATTCGCAATTTTCTCTCCAAAAACTGAACAAAAGGAAAGGCAGAAACACTCAAAATAATTGCAATAATTATCGGAACAAGAACAGGTTTTAGCACATATAAAACGTAAACCAAACCTATTATGAAAATCAAGTTCAACGCAGCAGCATTTTCTTTTTTGGGAGTTGGTACCATGCAACAATTATTGGTTAGATAAGAAAAAGAGAAATTGATAAAATTCCTCTCTTTCGTAAATTTTTAAAGCTTATCAATCAAATCCTTTACTTCTTCTTTTGATTTACCAACACGTTGTTGAATTCTACCATACAATTCATCTTCTTTTCCTTCAACATAAAGCAAATCATCATCGGTTAAGTCGGCATATTGTTGTTTCAATTTTCCTTTTAACTCATTCCATTTTCCTTTTAAATCAGTTTTGTCCATGATCGTTTATTTTTAAATTAATAGTATGTTTTTTATATCTACAAAGTTAACGAGCGTTCAATCGATCAGTGTTACACAATTTTTTGAGTTTGTTATATAATTTTGAGGAAAGTAGTTTTCATCTTTGTAAATTTGCCAAACAACTAACCATTTTCGTTTTGACAACAACACAACTTATTGAACAAATTCAGTTAAAAAAATCGTTTTTATGCATTGGTTTAGATGTTGATTTGACTAAAATCCCACAACATCTTTTAGCTACAGATGACCCGATTTTTGAATTCAACAAAGCCATTATCGATGCCACACATGATTTGTGTGTTTCCTATAAACCCAATACGGCTTTTTATGAAGCGTACGGTTTAAAAGGCTGGCAATCGTTGCAAAAAACGATAAAGTACATCAAGGAAAATTATCCTGAAATTTTTACCATAGCCGATGCGAAGCGAGGCGATATCGGCAACACTTCCACCATGTATGCCAAAGCTTTTTTAGAAGATTTGAATTTTGATTCGGTTACGGTTGCTCCTTATATGGGAAGAGATTCAGTCGAACCGTTTTTGGCTTTTGAAAATAAACATACCATTTTATTGGCTCTAACTTCCAACGAAGGAGCGTTCGATTTTCAAACGAAACTTTCTTCCGACACTTCGGGAAATAAGGAAATCTATAAACACGTTTTAGAAACTTCCAAAACGTGGAAAAACAGTCAAAATTTGATGTATGTAGTAGGTGCGACAAAAGCAGAATATTTAACTGAAATCCGAAAAATTGTGCCCGATAGTTTTCTTTTAGTTCCCGGAGTAGGAGCACAAGGTGGCAGTTTACAAGAAGTGTGCAAATACGGAATGAATGCAGATGTTGGATTATTAATCAATTCTTCACGTGGCATTATTTATGCTTCGAATGGAAGTGATTTTGCAGAAAAGGCTAGAGAAGAGGCTTTAAAGATGCAGCAAGAGATGGAAGAAATTTTGAAGAGATAATTTTGAATTTTGTTGATCAAATAGGAGTCGAACACTCTTTCAAAACCACTCCCAAACGAATCGTTTCTCTCGTTCCCTCGCAAACCGAACTTTTATATGATTTAGGTTTGGAAGAGGAAATCGTAGGCATCACCAAATTTTGTGTTCATCCCAAGCATTTCAAAACTACAAAGCAAATTGTGGGAGGAACTAAACAAGTGAAGTTTGACAAAATAAAAGCCCTTCAACCTGAAATCATCATTGCCAATAAAGAAGAAAATACCAAAGAAATCGTTGAAGAATTGAGTAAAATCTGTCCGGTTTGGGTCACCAACATTATTACCATTGAAGACAATTTGCAAATGATTTCCGATTTCGGAAAACTCTTTAACAAACGCACAGAAGCTCAAAAATGGACCGATAAAATCACGTTTGCTTACAATGATTTTCAACAATTTATCAAGGATAAACCTTTTCAAAAAGTGGCTTATTTTATTTGGGCTAATCCCTATATGGTAGCCGGAAAAGACACGTTTATCAACGAAATGCTTGTTCTAAATCGTTTTGAAAATATATACAAGGAAAAAGGACGTTATCCTGAAATTGAATTGGAAAAAATTCGAAAAGAAGGCGACCCGGAAGTTGTTTTTTTATCTTCAGAACCGTTTCCGTTTAAAGATGAACATGCTTTTGAAATTGGCCGGTGCACACACCATGCTAAAACCATTTTTGTAGACGGTGAATTGTTTTCGTGGTACGGAAGCCGAATACTGAAAGCCTTTCCTTATTTTAAAAAATTACATGAAAAATTATAGTTCAACCTCTTCTAAAACAAGTATTTCTTTCTTTTCAGCTTGAGTAGTCTCCGGTTTTTCGACTACAGGTTGATTTTTCTTTTTCAAAAAGTTTGAAAATTCTATTTTCAAAAACTTTACTTCTTTATTTTCTTTAAAAACGCCTTTCATTGGGGTGAAATTTTTTACAAATATACATTATCAAATAATTAAATTATCATTAAGAATTGTTAAGATTCAACTTTTGTATAAAAATGCTACATTTGCCAAAAAAAGTTTGATTTCCTATTCAACATACAAAAACGAAACTTCTACTGAGTGGGTAACCTTCGTGCATGGTGCCGGCGGAAGTTCGTCTATTTGGTTCAAGCAGATCAGAGAGTTTCAAAAACACTTTAATGTTTTGCTGCTCGATTTGCGTGGGCACGGCGAATCAAAACCAAATCTCAAAAACGGATTCAAACAAAAATACACCTTTAAATCCATCGCACAAGATGTTTACGAAGTAATCGATCATTTAAAAATTGAATCGTCGCATTTTGTGGGTATTTCACTCGGAACCATTGTGATCAGGCAATTGGCCGAAATGCATCCCACTCGAGTAAAATCGATGATCATGGGTGGAGCCATTCTAAAAATGAATTTCCGTTCACAAATTCTCATGCGGTTGGGAAATATTTTTAAATATGTTTTGCCGTATTTAGTATTGTATCGCTTTTTTGCTTTTGTGATTATGCCTAAAAAAAATCACAAACAATCGCGTTTACTTTTTATCAACGAAGCCAAAAAATTATACCAAAAAGAATTCATCAAATGGTTTAAATTAACCGCAGAAATTAACCCGGTTCTTCGCTGGTTTCGTCAAGTTGAAATCAATATTCCTACCCTTTATGTCATGGGCGAAGAAGATTATATGTTTCTGCCTTCCGTTCGTCAAGTTGTTGAAAAACACTATAAAACAGCAGAATTATTTGTGATAGAAAATTGCGGACACGTAGTAAATGTGGAGCAACCGCTGCAGTTCAATTCGGCTGTCATTTCTTTCGTTCAGTCTAAAGCATAAAAAAAGTCAGCGGTCTCAATCACTGACTTTTCTTTTACTAACTAACTCTAACCAAACAAACCTTAAATTTTATGATACAAATATCGCAAGAAAAAAGCGTTTGTTGTGTTAAGCATTTGTTATATATATGTTATTGATTATTAAATTTTTGATTGTCCGCAATTACCCATAATTAAATAAAAAGCCTTATATTTGATAAAAAAAAGCGATGAATTTATTCAGTTTTACGGCAAATTTTGGAAGTGAAGAAGCTTGTAGACTTCATTTTAAA
>NZ_JBIIVK010000098.1:0-3171 GCF_044339515.1 Flavobacterium sp. | reverse complement strand
ATGAAGTCTACAAGCTTCTTCACTTCCAAAATTTGCCGTAAAACTGAATAAATTCATCGCTTTTTTTTATCAAATATAAGGCTTTTTATTTAATTATGGGTAATTGCGGACAATCAAAAAAAATTTAATGTTTAGTAAAAAAAGCTACAACATAAAATACAAATATGTGAAAAATTATAAAACACTATAGCCACGAATTACACTAATTCATACCAATTAATTCGTGGCAATTAGTAAAATTCGTGGCTACTTTTTTTATGAGTGAAATTTATCTGGTAAACAACAACTCTCTGTATTTTGTTAACGTCCAAATTTCGTCGTCAACCAAAAGCTCTAATTTATCACAATGCTCTCTGATGATTTCAAAGTAAGGCTTCACTTTATCACAATACATTTCTGCCATTTTCTGAGCATCGGTTAATGCATTTGCTTTTTTACGAGCTTCGGTCATTGCCTCAACATTTGAATTAATTCCTTCAATATGTGCCGAAATTTCTTTGATTAATGAAATTTGTTCTTTGGCAATTTTTTCAAAATCTTTACCGAAAATTTCTTTTAAACCACGAACGTTTTCAATTAATGTATTTTGGTAACGAATAGCCGTTGGAATCACGTGATTTCTAGCAATATCACCTAAAACTCTTCCTTCGATTTGGATTTTTTTAGTGTATTCTTCCAATTCAATTTCATAACGAGCTTCTACTTCCACATGGTTCATTACGTTTAATTCTTTGAACAATTCCAATGCTTTTTTAGAAACTTTTGCTTTTAAAGCGGCAGGAGTAGTTTTGTAATTACTCAAACCACGCTTCTTCGCTTCTTTTTCCCAAGCATCGCTATATCCGTCACCTTCAAAAAGAATATTTTTGGTTTCTTTGATGTATTCTCTCAACACATTGAAAATTGCTTCGTCTTTCTTTAAATCTTTTTTCTCAATTAAAGCATCTACTTCTTTTTTGAAATCTTTCAATTGCTTAGCCACAATAGAATTCAATGTTGTCATCGCGTTGGCACAGTTTGCAGATGAACCCACCGCTCTAAACTCAAATTTATTTCCGGTGAACGCAAAAGGAGACGTTCTGTTTCTATCCGTGTTGTCTAACATTACATCCGGAATTTTACCTACTACATTTAATTTCAAATCGGTTTTTTCTTCCGGTGAAAGTTTTCCTTTGGAAACACCTTCTAAATTCTCCAATACTTTGGTTAATTGCTCGCCAATGAAAACCGATATAATGGCAGGTGGAGCTTCGTTTGCCCCAAGTCTGTGGTCATTACTAGCCGTTGCAATAGAAGCTCTCAACAATTCTTCATATTCATTCACCGCTTTGATGGTGTTTATAAAGAAAGATAAGAATTGTAAATTACTCATTGGTGTTTTACCCGGAGATAATAAATTTACGCCTGTATCAGTTGCCATTGACCAGTTATTATGTTTTCCTGAACCGTTTACGCCTTTGAAAGGCTTTTCATGGAAAAGTACTTTAAAATCATGACGTTCACCTACTTTAGACATTACATCCATTAACAATGAATTGTGGTCAACCGCTAAATTAGTTTCTTCAAAAATTGGAGCTAACTCAAATTGGTTGGGAGCTACTTCGTTGTGACGTGTTTTTACAGGAATTCCCAATAACATACATTCTTCTTCCAATTCTCTCATATAAGCCAATGCTCTTGAAGGAATTGATCCGAAATAATGATCGTCTAATTGTTGTCCTTTGGCAGAAGTGTGTCCGAGCAACGTTCTACCTGTTAACATTAAATCAGGACGTGAATTGGCCAATGCAGCGTCTACCAAAAAGTATTCTTGTTCCCATCCTAAAGTGGCAGTTACTTTTTTTACATTTTTATCGAAATATTTACACACTTCTGTTGCGGCTTCGTCAACAGAGTTTAACGCTCTTAATAAAGGTGTTTTATAATCTAATGCTTCACCGGTATATGAAATAAAAACCGTTGGAATGCATAAAGTCGTTCCGAAAATGAATGCCGGAGAAGTTGGATCCCACGCCGTATAACCACGAGCTTCGAATGTATTTCTAATTCCACCATTTGGGAAAGAAGAAGCATCCGGTTCTTGTTGCACTAATTGTCCGCCACCGAATTTTTCTACCGGGTCAGAACCGTCATAAGACGTTTCAAAGAAAGCATCGTGCTTTTCTGCTGTTGAACCGGTTAGCGGTTGAAACCAGTGTGTATAATGCGTTACCCCTTTTGACAATGCCCATTCTTTCATTCCTAAAGCAATGTAATCGGCTAATTTTCTGTCGATTTTTGTTCCGTGCTGCACGGCATCTTTTACTCCTTTATAAGCATCGGCAGTGAGGTACTGACGCATGGCTTTGTCGTTGAACACATTAGAACCGAAAAGTTCAGATTTTCTTCCTGATTCATCAAATTTTACAGGTTTTCTGTTTGATGCATCGTTTAATGCTTGGAAACGTAAAGTTGACATAAAATTGTTTTTTAAGGTTTAACCATATTATTTTATGGTGCAAATATATTTAAAAATTATTTCAAAACAATCATACCCCTATTTTTTTAGGGGTAAAATCTATAAAATGTAAAAATTATCGATTAATGGGGTGGTTTTTTTGAGAAAATGGCAGTTCTGAGTTGCTGAATTGCTGAGATTCTTTCTGTGTCACGATGGCTAGATTGTGTGAAAAGTGCGAATTACTATTTGCCACGAGGAAAGAAAGGCACGAAGCTTTTGAAAATTATTTTCTCACCGAAAGCACGGAAAACACAAAGGAGATTGCTACGCCAATTCGCTATCGCTCATTTTCTAAGGAATGACAAGATTGTGTGAAAACTGCGAATTTTTATTTGCCACAAAGAAAGAAAGGCACGAAGTTTTTGAAAACTTGAAATGCTTGACTTGAAACCTGAAACCTGAAACCAACAACCCGTAACTTTCAAACTCGCAACTTTTAGCCCGGATAGTAGCGGAAACCCCGCAGGATTAAAAGCTCCTTTTTCTTGACTTTTTGGGGCGACCAAAGAAGCCACGAAAAAGACTTAGAAAAATAGCTTTTAGACCGTCCCGATAGCTCCTATGTTTGCAAAATAAAGTTGATATTATAAATTTGAAGAAATAAAGTGAAAAGAAAGAGAGTATACTGATGGCTAAATAACTCTTGAAGTATATTGTCCGATAGATATTAC
>NZ_JBIIVK010000070.1:0-14185 GCF_044339515.1 Flavobacterium sp. | reverse complement strand
TATTTACAATTATACCTAAATGAGTTCGTTTACAAGCTTAATAGACGGTATTTTGAAGAAAAATTATTCGACAGGCTAGTGATAGCAAGCATTACAGGGTTATGACTAATAACGGACAATCAAATTAAAATTTTAGGTATCTCAACCTCCAACCCGCAACCCGCAACTTGAAACTTCTATTTATTTATCCTGCATCGCAAAAACCCTCTTTAACAAGTCAGAACTTCTGGCACTCAAATTCGTACGAATTCCTTTTTCCTCAACAGCCACCATTTTAAATACTCCCTCCATGGCTTTTGTAGTCGTATAATCCGTTAAATCAGGATTTACTTTTTTCACTAATGGAATGGAATTATATTTCGTAATAATATTCTCCCAAACCTTATCGGCACCTACTTTACTAAACGAATTTTTAATTACCGGATTAAATTTTGAATACAACGCCGTAGAAGTCGAATTTTGTAAATAGGAAGTCGCCGCCGTTTGATTGCCCATCAAAATATTCTTCGCATCGTTAAAGGTCATTTGTTTAACGGCATCTACAAAAATCGGAGTGGCTTCTTTTACTGCATCTTCTGCTGCACGGTTCAATACTTTCAATCCTTCATCTGCCAAACTCGATAAACCCATCGCTCGTAATCTGGAATCCACCATTTTTAACTCATCCGGAAGCAAAATTTTCACTGCTTCATTTCTATAAAAACCGTCCATTTTCGTCAATTTCGAAACTTGCTTGTCTATTCCATTGTTCAAGGCTTCCTTCAACCCGTTCGCAATATCAGCATTTCCAAGCATACCGCCGGTTTGAGGAAGTTGAGCGGCAATTTGTTGCATTTCGGCACAACCAAAAAATGTTAAGGCACATAAAAGTAAAATTGTTTTTTTCATACTGGATATTATTTAATCTTTCAAATGTATGCAATTACTATGCCTTTTTCTGAGTTGTGATATTAAGTTTATGCTTAAATTTTCTCGCAGAGACGCAAAGTCGCAAAGCCACAAAGTAATAAAATAAGGTTCTACACTTTGCGTCTCTGCGGCTTTGCGAGAAACTATCAATAAAAATCCGTCCAATCCGCGTTTAGCTTCAGCTAATCCGTCCAATCCGCGTTCCAATTAAGAGTTCCCAAAAGCTTCGTGCCTTCCCAACTTCGTGGCAAAACCCAAACAAATAATTCCTCCAATTTTTAGAATCTGTGTTCAAAAAACAGAAAACAGAAAACCGACAACAGAAAACAAAAAAACCGCTATTATTTTTTATTAATTCCGTAAATTGCACCCTCAAAAACATCATTTTTTTATCAATGGAACAAGCAACTCCTTATATTCCTAAAAATAAAGTAAGAATTGTAACAGCCGCATCCCTTTTTGACGGACACGATGCTGCCATCAACATCATGCGACGCATCATTCAAGCAACCGGTGTAGAAGTGATTCACCTTGGCCACGACAGAAGTGTAGAAGAAGTCGTAAACACAGCCATTCAAGAAGATGCCAATGCAATTGCCATGACATCTTACCAAGGTGGTCACAACGAATATTTCAAATACATGCTCGATTTGCTCAAAGAAAAAGGAGCCGGTCACATCAAAATATTTGGCGGTGGAGGAGGTGTAATCCTTCCTGAAGAAATCAAAGATTTACATGATTACGGCATCACTCGCATTTATTCTCCCGATGACGGCCGTGCAATGGGTTTACAAGGAATGATTAACGATTTGGTTCAACAAGCCGATTTCCCGATTGGCGACAATTTGAATGGTGAAGCGAATCACTTGGAAGAAAAAAATCCAAGAGCCATTGCCAGAGTGATTTCTGCTGCTGAAAATTTTCCGGATATTGCTAAAGAAACGCTCGATTCGATTCATAAAAAAAATGAAACCTCCAAGATTCCTGTTCTTGGAATCACCGGAACCGGTGGAGCAGGAAAATCATCGTTAGTGGACGAATTAGTGCGTCGTTTTTTAATCGATTTCCCTGAAAAAACAATCGGATTAATTTCCGTTGACCCTTCCAAAAGAAAAACGGGCGGAGCATTGTTGGGCGACAGAATCCGAATGAATGCCATCAATAACCCTCGCGTTTACATGCGTTCGTTGGCCACTCGTCAGTCGAATTTAGCCTTATCAAAATATGTTGCCGAAGCGATTCAAGTCCTAAAAGCAGCCAAATACGACATCATTATTTTGGAAACCTCCGGAATTGGTCAAAGCGATACCGAAATTTTAGAACATTCTGATGTTTCATTATATGTGATGACACCTGAATTCGGTGCCGCAACCCAATTGGAAAAAATCGATATGTTGGATTTTGCCGATTTAGTGGCTATCAACAAATTCGACAAAAGAGGTTCGCTCGATGCTCTTCGCGATGTGAAAAAACAATACCAACGAAATCATAATTTGTGGGATGCAGATTTAGATTCATTACCGGTTTTCGGTACGATTGCTTCCCAATTCAATGATCCGGGAATGAACACACTGTATAAAAAAGTGATGGACAAAATCGTGGAAAAAACCGGAGCCGATTTACAATCGACATTCGAAATCACACGAGAAATGAGCGAGAAAATCTTCGTGATTCCGCCACACCGAACGCGTTATCTTTCTGAGATTTCAGAAAATAATCGCAAGTACGACGAAACGGTTTTATCGCAAGTGGAAGTCGCTCAAAAATTATACGGAATTTACAAAACCATCGAATCCGTTGGTCACATCAATACATTAGGGTTAACGAAGTACGGTTTGAATGAAGAGCAATTACAAGCCGCTCAATCTTCTGCCAATCAAGAATTTTTAGGTTTATTAACCAAAGAATTCGATCGTGTCAAAATGAACCTTGACCCATTCAATTGGGAAATCATTTTAACCTGGGACGAAAAAGTAAACAAATATAAAAACCCAATTTATTCGTTCAAAGTTCGCGATAAAGAAATTAAAATTCAAACGCACACCGAATCACTTTCGCATTCGCAAATACCAAAAGTAGCGTTGCCAAAGTACCAAGCGTGGGGCGATATTTTAAAATGGAATTTACAAGAAAACGTTCCCGGAGAGTTTCCATTTGCATCCGGATTGTATCCGTTTAAACGAGAAGGTGAAGATCCATCTCGAATGTTTGCCGGAGAAGGCGGACCGGAGCGAACCAACAAACGTTTTCACTACGTGAGTGCAGGTTTACCCGCCAAACGTTTGTCAACGGCGTTTGACTCGGTTACCTTATACGGAAATGACCCTGATTTACGTCCGGATATTTATGGGAAAATTGGAAATGCCGGAGTTTCCATTTGCTGTTTGGATGATGCCAAAAAGTTGTATTCCGGTTTTGATTTGAGTCATCCGATGACTTCGGTGAGTATGACCATTAACGGTCCGGCTCCGATGTTGTTGGGCTTTTTCATGAATGCCGCCATTGACCAAAATTGTGAAAAATACATTTTGGAAAACAATTTACAAGACGAGGTGGAAGAGAAAATCAACGAGATTTATAAGAAAAAAGGTTTCGAAAGACCTCGTTATAACGGTGAACTTCCCAAAGGAAACAACGGTTTAGGATTAATGTTATTGGGCGTAACCGGCGACCAAGTGTTACCGCAAGACGTGTACCAAGACATCAAAATCAAAACCTTAGCACAAGTTCGTGGAACGGTGCAAGCCGATATTTTAAAAGAAGATCAAGCCCAAAATACTTGTATTTTCTCCACCGAATTCGCTTTGCGATTGATGGGCGACGTGCAGGAATATTTCATTCAAAAGAATGTGCGTAACTTCTATTCGGTTTCCATTTCGGGGTATCACATTGCGGAAGCAGGAGCAAACCCGATTACGCAATTGGCGTTTACGCTGGCGAATGGTTTCACTTACGTGGAATATTATTTGAGCCGTGGCATGAACATTAACGATTTCGGACCGAATTTATCCTTCTTTTTCTCCAACGGAATCGATCCGGAATATGCCGTGATTGGTCGTGTGGCAAGAAAAATTTGGGCAAAAGCTTTAAAAAATAAATACGGAGCCAACGAAAGAGCTCAGATGTTGAAATACCATATTCAAACCTCGGGACGTTCGTTGCATGCTCAGGAAATTGATTTCAATGACATCCGTACGACCTTACAAGCGTTGTATGCCATTTACGACAACTGTAATTCGTTGCACACGAATGCGTATGACGAAGCTATTACCACACCAACTGAAGAATCGGTGCGTCGTGCGATGGCGATTCAGTTGATTATCAACAAAGAATTAGGTTTAGCCAAAAGCGAAAACCCGATTCAAGGTTCGTTCATCATTGAAGAATTAACCGATTTGGTAGAAGAAGCCGTTTTACAGGAATTCGACCGCATCACTGAGCGTGGTGGTGTGTTGGGTGCGATGGAAACCATGTACCAACGTTCTAAAATTCAAGAAGAATCACTGTATTATGAAACCTTGAAGCACACGGGTGAATTCCCGATTATTGGGGTGAATACATTTTTGAGTTCAAAAGGTTCGCCAACGGTGATTCCGGCGGAAGTAATTCGTGCTACCGAAGAAGAAAAACAATTCCAGATTAAAACCTTGGAAACCTTACATCAACTGCACGCCGAAAAGGTAAAAGAGCAATTGAACAGCTTGCAGGAAGCCGCCATCAAAAACCAAAATCTTTTTGAACGCTTGATGGAAGCCACCAAATATTGCTCGTTAGGACAAATTACGAGTGCGTTGTTTGAAGTGGGTGGGCAGTATAGAAGGAATATGTAATTTAACTTTATTTGATTTAAAAGGATGATAGGAGTTGTCCTTTTTTTGTGGAGATGTTTTGATGATTATGTTTCTGAGTATAAGCGTGACGCCCGCACTAGTGGGTTTGTTCAGGCTTTGTCGAACTAGTTTATGCGGTACTAAAATTGTTAAAAAAAAAAGGATGCAAATCTAATTAAATTTAATTAACAAAAAAATAATAGTTATTAACAAAATATACAGACTCATTATATGTATATTTGCATTATAAACGTTATTAAAAAACAAAGTCATGAGTATTATTTTAGAGGAACTGAAAAGATATTTTCAAGATACACCTCAAGAAAAAATTTTGAGTGACTGGGCGGAACTAGAAAAGTATGACCAAGTAGGACCGACAATTCAAGAATTCAAGAAAGTCACCCGATATTTTTTTGATTACGATAATTATATTTTATCGAAAAATTGGAAAAATTGTAATATCTTAGTAAACCCGAAGTTTAACCTTCGGGTTTCTTTTTAAATAAAAATTTATGAGTCAAAGAGCAACATTTCAATTAGATAATTTTATTTTCAATGATGTGAAATTATCATTTAACGATGCAAAACCTAAAAATGTAAATGTAGATTTTCTGCCTGAAGGTGTTTTTCACCAATCAGAGAAAACTTTTGATTTAACTTTAATCTTTTTCGCTTTCGAGGGTAAAGACAGGGAAGATTCTTTTATTAAAATAAGCTGTATTGGAACATTCTCTTTTGAAAACGTTGAAGTGGTGGCTGACATTCCACCTTTTTTCTATAGAAATGCCATAGCAATATTGTTTCCTTATATTAGAGCGTTTATATCATCCTTAACAGCACAAGCCAATATTACACCGATGATTCTGCCGACATATAATTTAGGCGAACTTGAGGCTCCATTAAGGGATAAAACAATTACAGTATAATATTTTGGGACGTAAAGTCATAGTCTTTCAGACACTAAAAAGTAAAGGTACCCCCGAAGATATCGAAAGGGATGGTCCATTTATTTGTAGATGGGAAAACTCATGGATGGGTACTGGATATTATTTCTGGGAAACATTTCTTGTTAACGCTCATTGGTGGGGTAAGGCACATTTGAATGGGAATTATATTATTTGTGAAGCAGAATATATTTTTGATGATGAAAAAATATTTGATTTATCAGGAGGTAACCCACAGCATAGTGCAGATTTTGATGAATATTCAAGTTATTTAAAAAGACAAGGTTTTATAAAGGACAAAGTGACTACGGTTTCAAAAGTTTTCCAATTTTTAAGAACTCACATTAAGGGATTTAATTACGAGGCTACAAGAGCATATGGCGTAAACTCAATTGGAGAAAAATTACACCCAGAACATATATATAGAATGCCTTTTGAACTTCAGTTGGGTGCATATTTAGACTTGAGACCAGCGATTCAAATATGTTTTTATACAAAAACAGCTCTAAATCTGACTAATTACAGACTAATTTACCCGGACGAATTTATTGATCAATACGTTTTCTAAATTGTATAAAATGCTTTAATTTCAGATTTTGGAATAGGATAGCAGTTAATTTGTTTATGTTCTCAATATTTATTTAATTGAGTATTTAACTCCATGTATTAATAAGCTTAATTTTATTTTTCACTAAAATGCTAAAAATTCCCCGCTAGTAGGAGCTTCTAGCTCGTACACCCGTTTTTTAGTTATCCTTATTAAGGCTTAATTCTCTTTTTCAAAGGTAGAAAATAGTTGATTATGTTTGTGGGTACGAGCGAGACGCTCGCACTAGCGGGGTGGCTATTATCGGCAGTTTTTTAGTTGAAATCTTTTTGCAATTTGGTTGTAATCTTATTAAATATGAGCTCGTTTTCTTTTAATTTGTCATCTCTTAAACACATAAAATCGTTTGATTTATTGATAACATTTTTATCATCATTAATATAAGAATATTCCGCACTCAATTTTCCATTTATCTCATGCATATTATCTAAAATATTTTCAAAATTTTTATGGTCACTTTCTTTGAAATAGATTTTCAGTTCGACTACATTTCTTCTTAATTCGTTTAAATGTGGAAAAATGTATTTGTCAATTTCTTTTGATGTCATTTTTCTTTCCAATATATCATAAATTGGAATGTCCTTCCACATTTGGGCAGTTGAAGCGTAATTTGAAAAGAAAGAATTTATCGATTCAAGTTTTTTCTGTTGAAATAAACTGTGATTAATTTCAGTTTTTTTAGAACTTAAGTCAATAGAGCTTTTTATTAAAAATCCAATACCAAATAATAATAATGTTGTCTGACTCCAATAAGTAGTGAAAATCTCTTCTATTGTCATTGTTGTTCAAAATTGTTGGTATACTAGTAAATATATTCAGTTTTTACATATTAGATTGAGCATATAGATACAAAAACGCATAGATATTCTCAATAACTAATTGAGTTTTATTCCACTAAAATACTAAAAATTCCCCCACTTTAATATTTTCTCAAAAAAATTGGTAAAACAAAACCCCTCCATCAAGCTATAAAACTTAACAAAGGGGTTATATATACAAAGTAAGAACGTTAACCAATAAACCTACACAAACAAATTTGCATTTGGTTCTTTAATCGAATTCACCATCGTGATAATCGGTTCCGAAGACAAAAACTCTAAAAGCTCTGCGTTAAAGGCTTCCGGTTGTTTCTTTTTTAATAAGTGAACAGTGATAGAATTTGTATGAAAAAATTATTTTTTTATAATTTTGTTTTTAAGTACGGAAAATTTACGTACATTTGTAATGTAATATTTCACTGCCAAATGAAATTAAGTATATCAAAGTAAATTATCTAAATCAAACTATCTAAATCTAATTATCTAAATCAAATTATCTAAATCAAATTATCTAAATCAAATATCTAAATCAAATATCTAAATCAAATATCTAAATCAAATAAATCTAAAGTTATGGCAGTAATATCAAATGACAGAATTGATATTCGTATCAATTCCTCACAAAAGGAGTTAATTAAGTATGCGGCTGAACTTCGGGGTTTCAAGAGCGTGTCTGAATTTGTGGTTTATTGTGTAAATACTGAAGCAACTAAAATAATTAGTGAAAACAGTAAAATTTTAAATACAATTGAGGATAAAAAAATATTTTTAGATGCAATTTTGAATCCTCCAAAGGCAAACAGTGAACTTAAGGAAGCTCAATTAAAATATAAAAATTTTATAGAAGCCAATGAGTCTAATAATAGAAAAATTAAGTAAAAATCACAATAAAAGCGATTTTGATTGTGAAAATGAGCTTTTGAATAATTATATTCGTAAGCAAGCAAAGCAAGACGTAAATAGAGATTTATCTGCTTGTTATATTTTAAATGATCGTATTGATAAAAGAGTATTAGGTTATTACACACTTTCCGGCAACTCGATTGATAGGAACGAGTTTCCAAATGAATTGATTCAAAAAATGCCTCCATCATATTATTATCTACCAACTATTTTATTGGGGAGATTAGCCATTGATAAAAACGAAAAAGGCAAAGGATTTGGCAGTATTTTATTAATGGACGCCTTAAAAAGATGTGTGGAAATTTCAGACTCATTAGGAGTATTAGCCGTAGTCGTAGATCCATATGATGAAAAAGCGATAAGTTTTTATAAAAAGTATGGATTCATTTTAATACCTAGCAATAATAAAATGTTCATACCAATCAAAACCATTCAAGATTTTTCATAAGAAAGTTAAATTGTATTGAGGTTTTTTGAATGATAAATAAAATTCCTAAAACATTTCATTAAGAAAAATTTTAGGAATTTTTTTTGGTATAAATTTATCTAAAATGATATAAAAAAGCAACTAAACGTTTGAATAAATCTGTTTTAAAAATGATACGATTTGATACGATAATATTCGGTTATGATACGAAAGTGTCAAAAAAAGTTTTATATCCTTTAATTAAAACTTAAAAAATAGCATCTCACAATTAAACTAGTATGTGAATTACTACTTTTGTGTAAAATTTCAAAATGGATTCACTCAGTCAAATCGTTCTTGGTGCCGCAGTGGGCAATCAAGTGTTGGGCAAAAAGATTGGCAACAAAGCTATTCTTTACGGTGCCATTGTGGGAACCATTCCCGATTTGGATGTGGTGTACGGAAAGTTTTTAGATCCGCTTACGGCAACCGATATTCACCGTGGGTTTAGTCATTCGGTGGTGTTTTTTTTGTTGCTGTCGCCCATTTTAGGCTGGATTTTACAAAAACTGGAACATAAAAATAATGTCCATTTCAAAGAAGCGACGGTGTTTGCTTATTTGGGTTTGCAAACACATGCGTTGTTGGATTGGTTTACCACGTGGGGAACGCAATTGCTTTGGCCGTTGGAAACCCGGTTTTCATTGCAGTCCATTTTTGTGATTGATCCGTTGTATACCTTGCCGTTTTTGTTTTTTCTAATTCTTTCGATGAAGAAAAAGAAAGACAATCCCAAACGACTTTTTTGGAACAAAACCGGATTAATCGTGAGTACTTCGTATTTGCTTTTCACGCTTTTTGTGCAATCAATCGTCACAAATAAATTTGAAAAGCAATTGAACGAAAAACAAATTTCCTACCAAGAAATTGTGGTTAAACCATCACCATTCAACATTATTTTATGGACGACCAATGTAAAAGTTGAGAAGGGCTATTTGATTGGCGATTATTCTTTTTTTGACACCCAACCGATTCAATTTCAATTCATTCCTATGCAAAAAGAATGGATAGCTCCGATAGAAGAAGAGCCTGTTATTCAGCAATTAAAACGCATTTCGGAAGGATGGTATTGCATTACAAAAAAGGAAAACCAATTACTTTTTAATGATTTGCGATTTGGGGTGATGAATACGGATTCAACCGATTTTCAATTTTCATTCAGCTATGCCATCAAAGAACAAAACGGTTTGTATACCGCAAGTGAGTTGCCAAATAAAAACCGTGCTCAAGCGGAAAAGTTGTTAAAAAAACTTTGGGTGAGGATGTGGGGGAATTAACTTAATTCTATTTATTGAAAAATCCTTACTTTAACTATTCTAGTATTGGTTAAAAAATCTTCTTTTTTTAATTCTACACTATCGTTTTCATATAGCAAATCTTCATTTCCTTTGTAACTTTTGTTGTCTAGTATAAACTGAATTTTACTATCTTTTGACTGTATGATAAATCTATTACTAATATAAGTGTACCAGATGTAATAATTTGGATGAGAATTGATGAAGTCAGAAAGTGTTGACTCAACGCCAATATTTTTATTAGTCTTAAACTTTTTATTGCTAATAATGATTTCGTTTACAATGGTGTTGTAATTATTTTGCTTTATATCATATTGAAATCCAATTTGGAATAATTCTTCATTTTTATCAAAAACTTTTACAATTGGTTCTTCAATCCCATCTTCAACAATTTCAACAGAATCTACCATTTTATAGTTTCCTAATTTATCAGAAATTGTTTCTCCAACAGATAAATCAAGCACTCCTTTTTCATTTATGATGAATTTCTCATTTTTACAAGAAACTAGGATTGAGAAAAAGAGTAAGAATGTAATAGTTTTTAATTTATTCATAACATAATTTTACTGCATAAACCGCACCTCAATAATTTTTCCATCAGTAATCGTATATACCGCAATCGCATAAATTTTGGGTTCCGATTTCATAACGACCACTTCTTCGTGGTCGATGACTTTATTGTTTAACACGATTCGGTTAACTAGTTTGCAATGCAAATCAGGTAATCGGCTAAACATGGAAGCATATTCTTCTCTCATTTTTGCTTTTCCTTCGTACAAAAGCTGATCGGGAAAAGCATAGACTTTTACGTTTTCGCTATACGGTTTCAAAAAGGCTTCGATGTCACGTTTGTTGTAAGCATCTAATTGTTCTTGTACTAATGCAGTGGCTTCTTTTTCGATAGCCAATTTTTCTTGGGCAATACAGCAAGAAATATTGAAAAATGCGAGAGCAATCAAAAGTAAATTTTTCATATTCATGGTTTAATTAGTTTTTTGTTTCCTTTTCATCACTGTTAAACTTCCGAACAATCTCCTTCAACTTCTCTTTTCTCGCCATTTCCTTTTCTTTTTTTTTTGCTTGCTCTTTGTGCAATTTGTCGTTGTGTATTTTAATGTTTTTCGGATTATTTCTGCCCATGACTCACTCCTTTTACATTCATTTTCAAACCGTACACGGCATCCATCGCCGTGATGAATAAGAGGTCGTTATTTTTTCCGCCAAAGCAAACATTAGCCGTCCATTTTTCAGGAACCGGAATGTGTGCAACCGGGAAGCCATTTTTATTAAAAACAGATACGCCGTTTCCGGTTAAGTAAACATTCCCTTGGTTATCAATTGTCATTCCGTCCGAACCCATTTCACAAAACAATCGTCGATTTGCCAGCGTAGCATCGGGTTGAATGTCATACACATAGGTTTTGCTGTCGTTGATATCGGCCACATACAATTTTTTTCCATCGGGCGTTCCAATGATACCGTTGGGTTGCACCAGCTTGTCATCTACAACAGTGATTTTTTTCCGATCCGGTGAAAGATAATACACATGCTTGCCCGTTCTTTTGCTGATGGAATCTCTTTCCCAATAGTTTCGAACATACAAAGGGTCGGTAAAATAAATACCGTTCTTGGCATCAATCCACAAATCATTCGGACCATTATGGGCGTTGACTTTGTCCTCATAAATCACTTTGTGTTTCCCTTTTTTGTCAAATTGCCAAAGTTGATTATCCATATCGGCACACGCGATGAGGTTTCCTTTTTTGTCAAAATACAAACCGTTTGAACGGCCTGAATCATCAGTAAACACAAAAGTTTTGCCACTTTCTTCATCCCAACGTATGATTTTGTTATTAGGCTGGTCGGTAAAAAATACATTTCCGTTTTTATCTGAAATTGGGCCTTCCGTAAAAATATAACCGTCTGCCAAAAGTTCAAGTTTTTTATCAGTGGCCACTAAATTCTTCGAATCCGTAATTTGAGCGAATTGTATTCCGTAAACCAAAAGAAATAGAAATAATAGTCTAGTTTTCATCTTTCATTAATTTATCAATTTTAACGTAACCAATTTCCAGAACATCATCTTGATTGGATTCGGATTTAGAAATTTTTAATCTGAATTTTTCTTTAAATTGAGCGGATAAAATATCTTCAATTTCATAAATATCATCTACATCTACACCGTATTTGTCATCAATATGAGAGGTGGCTCCTTTAAAACCGCAATGTTTGTAGAACGAAGTGGCTTTGGCTTTTTTGATGGCTTCCGCTTTGTTTTGAGCTACGGTGAGCACTTTATAATGGTACTCTTCAAACTCATTTTCTTTGTAACCACCTAAATTGATGAAAAATAATTTTTCGGTATTGTGAATGTTTTTCTCGCGTGAAACAACTTCAATTGTATAATCCTCAACACAAGTCACTTTTCGCCACGCATCAAGGTGAATTTTTCCTTTTGCTTCCGGCCAAAAGGCTTTCATATCGGGAACTAATGCTTTTAAACTTTGTCCGATTCCAAAAAAAATATCGTGTTGTTCGGTTATTCTTTCCGGGGGAGTAGCTCCCAACATGACCATAAAAAGGGTTTGATTTTCTTCCATTTTTCAAAAGTAAGAAAAATAAAATTAGGGCAAATCACTCAAAAAAGATAACTTTGGCATGAGTATTGGATAGAACAAACTATCATTAATCATTAAAAAATAGACGTATGAAAAAATTTACATTCATTTTAGTGTTAATCGGGATGATAACATTACAAAGTTGCGAAGGACCAGAAGGACCTCCGGGAAGAGACGGTTTTACCGTTGAAGCAGAAGTTATCGAAGTAGGAAACGTTAATTTTACTCCGCAAAATAATTTTGAGTTTCAAATCTTTTTAAATCCACCCATCTTACCGGCTGATAAAATTTTAATTTACCGATTAATCGATGTGGATGGAGGTCAAGATGTTTGGAAATTATGTCCTGAATATGTGTTTTTTGATGACGGTACATTAAGTCATGCTTACAATTATGATTTTACACGTTCAGATGTGCTTTTTTATATGGAAGGATTTGATTTAGCCGGACTTTCTCCAGCGGTTCGCACCAATCAAATTTTTAGAGTGGTCATCATTCCGGGCTATGGTTCGAACTTTAGAATGGATTTCAACAACTACGACCAAGTGATGTCAATGTTAGGACTTTCAGAAGCGGATGTAAAGCCGATTGAAGAACGTAAATAAATTCTGAATAAATTTAAAATAAATTTTAAAAGGTCTTTTCGAAGACCTTTTTTTGTGCGTATAATTTACCTAATTTCGCAACACTTTAAAAATGCAATTATGGATTTTCTATTTATTATTCTTGGGTTGGGTCTTTTAGTTTTAGGTGGTGATTGGTTGCTCAAAGCAGCTGTTGGAATGTCGTTACGTTTGAATATTTCGAAGATTATTATCGGTATGACGGTAGTTTCGTCAGCTACCTCTGCACCAGAATTAATAGTGAGTTTAAAATCAGCTTTGGATGGATTTCCGGATATTGCACTCGGTAATGTTATAGGCTCAAATATTGCCAATATTGGTTTTATACTAGGTTTAGTAATGATTATAAGTGAGATGAAAGTTGATCAGTCATTTTATAAAACAGATTGGCCTGTAATGTTAATGGCTTCAGGGTTATTGTTCGGAATTTTACTTTATGATGGCGAAATAGGTAGGTTTGAAGGTGTTGTACTTTTATTATCTTTAGTTGGATTTATCATATACTTAATTAAGTATCAAAATATTTCACCAAACAGCATTGACCTTCCAGACGAGATTCAAATGAAAATTCCTCTCATATTATGGTTTTTAGCAATTGGTTGTGGTGCTCTTTATTTTGGTTCTGAATTGTTAATTAAAGGAGCTGTTAATGTTGCAGAACAATTTGGGGTTTCCGACCGGGTAATTGGAGTAACCGTTGTTGCAGTTGGAACTAGTATTCCTGAATTAGCAGCATCACTCATTGCTGCCATCAAAAAAGAAAGTTCCATTTCAATTGGAAATATCATTGGTTCAAATATTTTTAACATTCTTGGTGTTTTAGGGCTTACAGCCATTATTCATCCTATAAAACTTGTCGATACAAGAATAATTACTTTTGATATCTATTGGATGTTAGGTTTTGCATTTATTCTATTACCATTAGTGTTAATGCCAAAAAAGGGATTTTTAGACCGAAAAGCCGGTATTCTTCTTCTTTTATCTTATATCTTATTTGTCTATCTCACATTCGCATAATTGTAGGAGCTAATCCGGCTATCCGCTAAATCCCGATAGATTCTGTGTTGATTTCCAAAATAAAATCTAAATTTTTATTAGTTTTGTTTTTCAAGACAGTCTCTGAACTAGTCTCTATAGCGTGTTTAAACCATTTGTGTTTGCACGCTATTTTT
>NZ_JBIIVK010000069.1:0-14238 GCF_044339515.1 Flavobacterium sp. | reverse complement strand
TTAAAATAATTTTTAACTATATTTGTCATAGATATTGTTTTGTTTGGCGACACCAAGATACTGAATTTCAGTATCTTGGACAATATCTAATCCTTTTATTTTCTTAAAATAATTACACCCAACGGGTTTATTAAAATATTTTTTTGTAGAAAAATAGTTTGCTTCAAAAATGTATATAAAATTGTGTATTTATATCCTTAGAATACCTTTTTAGAAACACTCTTTGCAGGTTGTATTTTTTTAGTTTTTGTAAACAATTCTAACTAAATAATTCCTATTTTTGAAATCTTTAAAAATTTAAAAAAATGGCAACAATAACATTAGGAGGAAATCCTATTCATACCAATGGTGAATTACCAAAAGTTGGTTCAAAAGCACCTGATTTTCAATTAGTAAAAACCGATTTATCACTTGCTTCTTTAGCTGATTTTGCCGGTAGCAGATTAGTTTTAAATATCTTCCCAAGCATCGATACCGGTGTTTGTGCCACTTCAGTTAGAACATTCAATCAGAAAGCATCAACCTTGGATAACACGAAAGTGTTGTGTATTTCACGTGATTTACCTTTTGCTCAAAAACGTTTTTGCGGTGCGGAAGGCATTGAGAACGTTGAAAATTTATCCGATTTTAAAAACGGAAGTTTTGGAGAAAATTATGGTTTAACTATCACGGACGGACCATTAGCAGGACTTCATTCAAGAGTTGTCATTGTAGTAGATGAAAATGGCGTTATAACCCACGCAGAGCAAGTTCCTGAAATAGCCCAAGAGCCAAATTATGAAATGGCTTTGGCCGTTTTATAATTCATCATGGAATTCCAAAAAGACAGTAGTTTTATAAAAGGACGTTTAAAGAGTGTAGTTTATGCTTTTAAGGGTGCTTATAAACTTTTATCCACTGAACACAGTGTGATGATACAGTTTTCTTTGGGAATTCTTGTTACGGTTGCAGGATTTTATTTTGATATTTCTAAAAACGAATGGTTAATTCAAACGCTTTGCATCGGTTTGGTGTTATCCATTGAAGGATTAAATACAGCCGTTGAAAAAGTTGCTGATTTTGTTCATCCTGATTATCACAAAAAAATAGGTTTTATCAAAGATATTGCCGCAGGTGCTGTCTTTTTTGCTGCTTTAACGACGATAGCGGTAGGAATGATAATTTATGTTCCTTACTTTATAAATTAAAATGAAAATAATTTAAAAATAGTTACTTTTACAACAAATTATAACGGAGTTAATGGCTAAAACATCTTCGACAGGTTCTGCCAAAAAAGAAGCAGAAACAAAATCTGAATCAAAAAAATCATTCAAATTCACCAAACAACATCGTTTTTTGTTTGGCTGTTTTTTGGTGCTTTTTTCAGTGGCTTTGTTTCTCTCCATGGTTTCCTTTTTTATTCATTGGCAAGAAGATCAAAGTGCCGTTGGCAGTATTAGCAACCGTTCCGTAGATGTAAAGAATTGGTTAGGAAAAGTGGGGGCCTATTTAGCCGACTTATTTTTATATAAAGGTTTTGGAATTGCCTCCTTCCTTCTTGTTCGACTCTTTTTTATGTCGGGAATCTACATGATTCTGAGTCTTCCACTAAAAAAATTAAAGAATTTGTGGTTTTGGGATTTATTTGCGATGGTAAATTTCTCCTTAATGTTTGGATTCTTTTCCGATTATATTCCGGAGTTAGGCGGAATTGTTGGTTTTGAAATGAATTCCTACATCCAAGATTTTATGGGAAAACCGGGAACACTTTTGGTTCTGGTTTTCAGTTTTCTAATTTATTTGATTTTTAAAGTAAATGTATCACCGGAAACCTTTCAAAAATTATTTGAAAGAAAGAAAAAAGAGATCAAAGAAGATTTAGAAGAAGCTGCTGCTATCAGTCCATTTGACCAACCTATTGAAAGTAAAAATACTGAAGAAGAACTTGAGCAAGGTGTAATTTCGATCAAAAAACCGATTTCAACTTTTGAAATAAATAAAGATTCACTCAAGCCTACGATTGAAAATGCTTCAGAAATTAATTTAGAACCAAAGGTCAAAGTATTTGAACCTAATCCGCAACCTGTTTCAAGAGAACCGGAAATCATTCACACCGATGATGAGCAGTTTGTAATTGAAAAAGCTCTTGAAGAAGAGCAAATTGGAGAAAATTTAGCCGAACGATTAGTGGCTGATTTTGGCGAATTTGATCCTACCTTAGAATTGTCTAAGTACAAATTTCCAACCTTAGATTTACTGAAAGATTATGGAGCTAGTAGCATCACTATCAATCAAGAAGAGTTAGAAGAAAATAAAAACCGTATCCTTGAAACGCTTCGTAACTATAAAATCGACATCGCTCAAATCAAAGCTACGGTTGGACCATCAGTTACTTTATATGAAATTGTCCCCGAAGCAGGTATTCGTATTTCAAAAATTAAAAGTTTAGAGGACGATATTGCCTTATCACTTTCTGCACTTGGAATTCGAATCATTGCTCCTATTCCCGGAAAAGGTACGATTGGGATTGAAGTACCAAACAAAAATCCTACTATGGTTCCAATGAAATCGGTTATCGGTTCAACACGTTTTCAAGAAGCAGAAATGGAATTGCCGATTGCATTAGGAAAAACTATTTCTAATGAAACGTTTGTAGTGGATTTAGCAAAGATGCCTCACTTATTGATGGCTGGAGCTACCGGTCAAGGTAAATCGGTGGGATTGAATGCGGTGCTCACTTCCTTATTATACAAAAAACATCCGGCAGAAGTAAAATTTGTGTTGGTGGATCCTAAAAAAGTTGAGCTTACACTTTTCAATAAAATTGAACGTCATTATTTGGCTAAATTACCGGATACTGAAGATGCTATTATTACTGATAACAATAAAGTAATTAACACGTTGAATTCACTTTGTATTGAAATGGACAACCGTTATACTTTGTTAAAAGATGCCATGGTGCGTAATATCAAAGAATATAACGAAAAATTCAAATCCAGAAAATTAAATCCCAATGATGGTCATCGTTTTTTACCTTATATCGTCTTGGTTGTAGATGAGTTTGCCGATTTGATTATGACCGCCGGAAAAGAAGTAGAAACCCCAATTGCTCGTTTAGCTCAATTGGCTCGTGCGATTGGAATTCATTTGATTATTGCAACACAACGACCTTCGGTGAATGTAATTACCGGTTTGATTAAAGCGAACTTCCCGGCTAGAATTGCTTTTAGAGTAACATCTAAAATTGATTCACGCACAATTTTAGACACACAAGGAGCCGATCAGTTGATAGGTCGTGGTGATATGCTATATACCAATGGTAACGATTTAGTACGTGTACAATGTGCTTTTGTAGATACTCCAGAAGTGGAACGTATCACTGAGTTTATAGGTTCTCAAAAAGCTTATCCGAATGCTTATCTTCTACCGGAATATATTGGAGAAGAAAATGGCACAGTGCTTGATATAGATATCTCCGAACGTGATTCAATGTTTAGGGAAGCTGCTGAAGTGATTGTAACTGCACAACAAGGTTCTGCATCACTGTTGCAACGCAAATTAAAATTAGGCTACAACCGTGCCGGTCGATTGATTGATCAATTGGAAGCTGCCGGAATTGTGGGGCCTTTTGAGGGAAGTAAAGCTCGATCAGTAAATATTCCCGACTTGAATTCGTTAAACGAATTTTTTAACAACGAACAAAACAATGCTTAAAATGAAAAAATTTATCTGGATTTCAATTCTATTTTTATCTGTATTCCATGCTCAGGCACAAGATAAAAAAGCAAAAGATTTATTGGATGAAGTAACTGCCAAAGTAAAAAGCTACGAAAACATTTCCATCGATTTTAAATACAGTCTTCAAAATACTAAAGAAAATATAAATCAAGACAGTAAAGGAAGTGTGATTTTAAAAGGAAATCAGTACTACCTCAATTTCATGGGAACTACCAAAATTTTCGACGGTAAAAAAACTTATACAATTGTTCCTGAAGATGAGGAAGTAACCATTTCTAAAGTAGATGAAAAGGATGAAAATGCTATTACACCTTCTAAAATGCTCACTTTCTTTAACCAAGGATATAAATATTATTGGGATGCTCCACAAGATGTTAAAGGAAGAAAAATTCAGTATATAAAATTAGTTCCGATTAGTTCAAAAGATCAACGCAAAGAGATTCTTTTGGGAATTGATGTGCAGACCAAACACATTTATAATTTGATTGAAGTGGGTAAAAAAGGTACCAAAACAACGCTCACTGTTAATTCTTTCAAAACCAATCAGCCATTATCAAAAAATCAGTTTACCTTTGACGAGAGTAAATTTAAAAATTACTACATCAATAGAATAGACTAATTTTTACGGTGAAAATTCTTGATCGCTATATCCTGACTTCATTTTTGAGTACATTTGCTACGGTATTTGTTATCCTCTTTTTTATCTTTATTCTTCAGGGAATATGGCTTTTTATCGCCGATTTAGCAGGAAAAGATCTAGACTCCTATTTAATTATTAAGTTTTTAGCTTTTTATTCTCCCAAAGTTGTACCTTTGGTTTTACCGCTTTCTGTGTTACTGGCCTCTATTATGACTTTTGGTAATTTTGCTGAAAATTATGAGTTTGCCGCAATGAAATCGTCCGGTATTTCATTAAGACGTGCGATGCACTCATTAGCCATTTTTATTTTAGGATTAAGTTTTGTTGCTTTTTTATTTGCCAATAACATCATCCCTCAAGCAGAATATAAGTTCATTAATCTTCGTAAAAGTATTGTGCAACAAAAACCTTCAATGGCAATTGCTGAAGGTCAATTTAGTAATGTGGGAAACTATACCATTAAAGTAGCTGAAAAATATGGTGATAATGATAATTTATTACGCGATGTCACGATTCACAAACTTTCAAATCTTGGCGTTGGAACAACCGTTGTAATCAAAGCCAAGCGAGGAGAATTAATCAGTAATGAAAACTCCAATTTTCTCCAATTGATTTTATTTGACGGAAATTATTATGAAGATGTTCCGGTTAAAAATTTTGAAGAGAAAAATAAAGTTCCCTTTGCAAAAAGTGCATTTAAAAAATACATCATCAATTTTGATTTGGCTCCTTTGCAAAAAACAGACATGGATGCAGACCAAATTGCGAACACCAATAACATGTTAAATGTTAATGAATTGAGATACACCCTTGATTCATTGGAAAATAATCATAAAAAAGACGTTGTTTCTTATACTGAAAACATGAAACAACGTTATGTTGCTTTTTATTCAAAACAAGAAAAAAATGTTCAGAAGGACACTATTACAAAAGAAAAGGCAATACAGAAAGATACTATCAAGGATTTAATCAGCCTTGTTCAACCACATCAGATAAAAAATGTTTACGATATCGCAAAAGCAAATGCCTCCAATACAAAGTTTTCCATAGAAGGCTCAAAATATGAATTGGAAGGGAAGATTAAAAATATCAATAATCATTGGTTAGCATTGTATGACAAATTTGTCATTGCCTATGCGTGTTTACTAATGTTTTTTATTGGTGCTCCAATTGGTGCCATCATTCGAAAAGGAGGTTTGGGATTACCGATTGTGTTTGCAATGGTTATTTTTATTGTCTACCATTTTATTAACGTATTTGGTAAAAAATTAGCCCAAGAAGACGGAATTACTCCTTTTCTTGGTGCTTGGATGTCATCCATTTTACTTACTCCGTTTGCAATCTTGTTGACTTACAGAGCCACAAACGACATAGGATTGGTTAATATGGATGTAATTTTGCAACCTTTCTTTAAATTATTTAAAAAGAATACTCAACCAATAGATTTTAAAAAAGAAATAATTGATTTAGATAAAATAAATATAGATCACAAGGAAGATGAATTTTTAAAATTCAATAAAATGTCTGACTCTATTCTTATTGGCATTGTTAAAAATTCAGATCAATTTGGTTACACAGCACTTCAACGACTAAAGTTGTTAAAAATCCTTGAATCAAGAGGAATTACTCAAAAAGAATTGTTGTATAGCAATAACTTATACAATAGTGAATACTTAAAATTAACTCATTGTGTAAGTACTTACAAAAAGCAAAGTAAAATTGCTTTATTGTTATTTGTATTTTCGACTGTATTCTCGGTTGTTTCAAATTCAATGAATATTGTACTAATAATATTGGGTTTATTAAATTCTATTCTTATGTATGTTTATATATATAAATCAGGGCAGACTTTATCTGAAATATCTAAACTAACAAACAGACAAGGATTTGTCAACATATATTTAGCAATTATACTTGGATTTCCTTTTTTTGTTTTAATATATTTTTTCAATAGAAAACAATTAAAAGAAACGCTGGAAGAATTCAATAAAAAGTAAAACAAAATTGAAATGCCAAAAAAAATACAACTAAACACAATTGAAGAAGCTATAGAAGACATCCGACAAGGAAAAGTTATCATTGTGGTGGATGATGAAGATAGAGAAAATGAAGGCGATTTTTTGGCTGCCGCCGAAAAAGTAACTCCTGAAATGATCAATTTTATGGCTACTCACGGTCGTGGACTCATTTGTGCTCCTCTTACTGAAAGACGTTGCCAAGAATTAGAACTCCGAACGATGGTGAGCAATAACACCGATCACATGGAAACTGCATTCACCGTTTCGGTTGATTTAAAAGGTCATGGTGTAACCACTGGAATTTCAGCAGCCGATCGTGCTAAAACAATTTTGGCATTGGTTGATGAAAACACAAAACCTTTTGATTTAGCTAGACCCGGACACATTTTTCCCCTTATTGCAAAGCAAGGTGGTGTTTTACGCAGAACCGGACATACTGAAGCGGCAATTGATTTTGCTAGACTCGCCGGTTTTACACCTGCCGGAGTTATTTGTGAAATTATGAATGAAGACGGTTCTATGTCACGTTTACCGGAATTGGTAGAAGTAGCCAAAAAATTTAATCTCAAATTAGTATCAATTGAAGATTTAGTGGCTTACCGAATGCAACATGACAGTTTGATTCAGAAAAAAGAAGATTTTGAAATCAACACCCGTTTTGGAGCATTTCGCATGAGAGCTTATTTGCAAACAACTAATAAACAAGTGCATTTGGCTTTAACAAAAGGAAGTTGGAATAATGGAGATGCTGTTCTAACTCGTATTAATTCAAAACAAGTGAACAATGATATTTTAGAGACTCTCACCAATAATTCGGAGAAGCGTTTGGAAAATATGTTCAATCGCATCAATGAAGAAGGAAAGGGTGCCATCATTTTTATCAATCAGGAAATACCTTCGATTGAATTACTTAACCGCATTGGCGAATTAAAAGTATTACAAGAAGAAGGACAAATGAAAGCTCCTCCGATTAAAATGGACGCAAAGGACTTTGGTATTGGAGCACAAATTCTTCATGATTTGGATATTTCAAAAATCAGATTACTCTCTAATTCCGAGCAAACCAAACGAGTGGGTATGATTGGTTATGGACTCGAAATTATGGAATATGTGAAGTATTAATCCACTATTTTAGTGCCTTTAAAAATTTTCTATTCTTCTAAATCGTAGAAAATGAAACGTTTAGTTCATACTTTTTAAATAGTAAAGTTTTTTAATAAAAAAAGGTTTGTTTAAACCAAAAATCGTTCTATATTTGCACTCGCAATCAGAAAATGGTTGTGATTTATTGGAGAAATGGCAGAGTGGTCGATTGCGGCAGTCTTGAAAACTGTTGACTGTAACAGGTCCGGGGGTTCGAATCCCTCTTTCTCCGCAGAATTAAAACCCTAACGATTGAAAATCAATTAGTTAGGGTTTTTTATTCCCTAATTATCCCCACATTATCCCCACAATTAATACTTTTTAGATATAAAAAAAACCACCTAAAAGGTGGTTCTTAAAATAGTGCATTAAATTTATAGAGCCGTACCTGAGCCAATATATGCACTATTTGAAAGTTGTGTTCCCGCATCATTAATAAACCCGATGAACATTTCTAACTCATCACCTGAGTAGCTATTTGGTATTTGTATTACTTGGTTTAAATCGCTTCTTAAAGCACCGCCGGTAATAAATACACTTTCACCTTTTAAAGGGTTGTAAACTACTGCCATTACTTTGTCAGTTGCTAATGCACTACCCTCACCGGAGTTATCATCCCAACTAAATTCAACTTGTCCGGCAGTAGATAAATCAAATACAGGGTTTAAAGCTCCTGAAAGACTACCTCTACTCAACAAAGCCAAAGAGTAATCAATTAAATAGTTCGGATAGGTGCCTGAAATAGCATTATTCAAAATGTATGACATTGCACTGTTGAACTGTGATTTTTTAACAGAAAAGTTTTTGTAACCAACTTTAATGAAATTTAAATTTGGTTGAAGAAATCTTAAAGCCAAAGCGAATTTAGTTCTTTGATTTACTTGTAAATCTGTTCTTGGGTTTCTAACACTTAGAGGCTTTGCTCTAATGTAGTCAATCCCTTTCCAATTTGCACCAACTACGTTGGCTACCTTACCTGATACTCCTCCTAGAATACCTTTACCAATTTTACCCATAATATATACACTTTTAAAATTACAATTTTGTGGACTTGGTACGGCTTTGGTATTGATTTGTAATTTCTTAAAGCAAAATTAAAATATACTTTGGTTTTTTCTTTATTATCATATGTAATGCCGTTTATTATTTTTAATTGTTATTAAATGATTTCAATGCATATCAAAATCAAAATAGAAATACTATATAAAATAAAAAAACCGAGTCAATAACTCGGCTTCTTCTGTTTATCGTTTGCAGTATCGATACAAAATGACTCTTCTAAGGTCATTTATTAGGTTAATGTTTTTGTGAAATTGGTCTTCTTTTTGCTCTAAAAGTTTGAGTGTGGCAACATCTTTTTTGTGCTGCTCAAAATCTTGCATCATTTCATTTGATTTTAACATCAGGTTTTTAGAAAAATCATGGATTCGGATATAAGGAATAACGGAACCGATTAGAAATTGATGCCAAAATTTTATCCTCCAAAGTGATGAAACGATGGCTTTCATGTGTTCGCAATCTTCGGAGCAATAGAACGAAATTACAAAGCAATTCGGGCATGGAACTTCTAAAAGTTTACCTGTATTCATTCCCTTATTGAGAATGAAAAAATGAGGGTTTGAGTAGGTTTCCCCAGTTCGGTGATGTTTCAATTTAAAATTTATCATAACGTGGCGTTTAAAGAATTACTGACTAGACACACTTTTCCCATAAAATTTTTTCAAAAGAAAAAAAAGAAAAAAAAAGAAAGCACTCTCGTCAAGTGGAGGGTTTCAAAAAAGCAAGTTTTTTTTAAAAAATACTACCACCCCGACACGTCTTATGAAAAAGATAATTAGATAAATCGTCATTCGGAGATGTATGGGTGGTGGAGATTTTTTAAAAAACCCGCAGGGCTTGAACTTGCTTTTTTGTAAACCCGGAACTTAACTTTGCTCTCTTTTTTTTTTATTTTATTTTTTTTGTTTCGGAGTAGAACTCTCTTCTGTAAACCGAATTGTTTCTTAGTAGCAGAATTTCTTTCGAAGCAGTTTTTTCTCTCGTTCGGAGTTGGGGTCGTCTTGTAAGGGTTTAAAATTTTGGGGGCGGATGAAAAAACCAAAAAACAATAACATCGCTTTTTATCCGAACACGAAATTTGAAACTCTTACTGCACTGTTTGATTTTTGAGGGTGCCTGAAAGTGAATTGAAAACAAAAGTTAGAAAGATTTGATACGGAGATGGTTGGCACCTTCAAAAAACAATGCAAATACTACCGCTTTTTTAAGTGTTTAGGAAGAATTTGTTACGGAGGTTGAGCAAGTGTATAGTTTTTATTTGCTTAGCACTAACCTTCGGATTGCTTTTGAGGATTGCTGATGCCATGTAAGGGTTTTAAGAGTTGAACGTTTAAGGTTTAATAGTTCAAAAAAGCAGTGTGGCATCGGCAAGACTAAAAGCAATTACCACTACTTCTTTGAGCAAATAAAAACTATACTCTTGCGGATGATTTTATATTTTGAGGTTGCCTAAAAGTGTTTAGAAAAAAATGATACTAAAAAATGTGATTTGAAGATGGATAGCAACTTCAAAATATAATGCAAATACTACCGATTTAAGCGGTTTGCTGATAAAAACAATAGGTAAAACGTGATTCGAAGAAAGGCTTTTAAGCAAAGGACAAAACTTCTTATGAAAACACAAAGTAAGACCCGCGAAGCCACGTGTTTTTTGAAGCTGGGTGGTGCGAGGAAAGCGAAAAAAATGTGTGGCTGGAGCGGGGCTTTCGAGCGTTGGCCGTGCGGCTTTTTTACATAATGTTATTATGGGGCAATGCTAACTCTTGTTTCGGAGGAATAAACTTCTCTATTGCCACATAATGCCACATTATGTAAAGAAGCTTTGGGAAAAGTTTTTGTTGCCTATTACCATTTTGTATCGGAGGCATGAACGTCTGGCATACAAAAACTTTTATGCGAGGGGAAGCGGTGGTGAACGGAGGACTAAAACTTTAAACCTGGCAGAGAAGAGTTTTTTTGTTCTTTTAGTTGATTTTATAAAAGTAAAAATTTTAATAAGATCTTATTTACTCAAATTTCTAGATTTTTCTTAAAATTTCCTCTAATAAATAGTTTTTACAAAATTCATTGTGAAATACTTTTGTAAAACCATCTTTATTTTTACAATAGTCAATTTTTTCTTTTGTCCAATGAAATTTTTTATTATTAAAAATACTATAAAAACATAAGAACTCATCAAATTCTTTCATTATTTCTACACTTATATATCGATTATTAGTACTGTAGTTCGTCCATTCAGATTGACCACTTTCTTTTTCAGCCCAGGGATCAAAAGATAATGTTTTAGACCAACCTTTATAATGACATTTTAATACCTCTAATGGTATATCAATTTTATTAACAGTTGAAATATTTGCAGGATAATATGTATGTGTATGTTGAAATTTTTTATAGTAACCTGACCAATTTAACTTGTTGTGATACAAAGTAATAAATTCCTTATTTTTGTAAAAGCTTTTATTAAAAACAATACTATCCCAATCAATATTCTCCTTGTTTTCTTCTAATAGATATTTATTCCACTGAAACGAATTGTTTTTGCTAAGTATATTCCAATCAAACTTTTGTTTGTAACGTTTTAGAATCTCTGAATTGTGGTAGTGGAATATGCTATAAAAATTAATATTTTGATTGCAACATAATCTATCCCAGTCAAATTTTTCAATAAACTCTTCAAGTAAATAGCATACTTCATCACTGTAAGGCGGTTTAAGTCTAAAATAAAATGAAAAATTGTACCAATCTATTTTATCTTGGAATTTTCTAATTAGAGAATTATTCCACTCAAAATGAGGGTTTTTAGATAAAAGTAACCAATCAACATTGTCTGAAAACTGTTCAACAATATCAATATTTATCTTTTTACTAGAGGATAGATATTTCCAATTAACAGAATTTTTTATTAATTCTATAAATTCACAATTCCATACAATTTTTAGCTTTGTATCTTTTACAAGCACCTCATTAATGTTCAATATCTTTGATAATTTATCAATCATTTTTCTAGAAATATATATTAAGTTTTTAATTTACACAAAATAAGGTTGAAGATACCATTTTCCAAAAAACTTATTTCCATTTATACTTTTAATTTTGGAAAACTATGTTGATTTATTGTAAAAATAAAAATCTCCGAACAAATAATTTAATTCGGAGACTTATTCTTTGTTTAATATTTAATCTTTATTTAGTACGAAATGATTTAGGATCTATTATAGGCAATATAGCATTGTGTAATTGAGTGCCTTTAAAAGTTGAAAACATAATACCTCTTAAAGTTGATATTGATATTGAGTTAATTGATATAATAATGTCTGATGGAAGTTTAATTTCATTTTCTGATACAAAATCTTTAAGTTTTTCAAATTCAAAAATAAAACTAGCTGTTAGACTAGCTATAATTTCATCACTTTCTTCTGTAAAAATTTCAACTAAAGGTTTCACCGCAATGATGTCATCAACGACATTAACAAGGTGCTCAATATTAATATTAAATTTGAAAATTGTATCAGGTTTTAATATTTCATTAATTAATGTAATGTTAGTTTGAAGTATTTCAATATCTCTCAATCTAAAACTTATTTCTTGAATATTTTCCATGCTTATTGATTACAATATAAATATGAATGAACATAATCCGGTTTAGGTGAATAATAATTAAACAACCCCATAATTTTATTAATTCTATTATGGATTGGTAATGATTGAGCTTTAATTTCGATATGAATATTTTTTAATTCTACATTGCTTGAAACTGTAGAATCTATTATTTTAATATCCAACTCATTTTGTAATAAAATAAGTGTTTCAGTGGTAAAATTATGTGTACCACTTAACCATTTACTGATTTCAGAATTTTGTTTTCCAATTTTTTTTGCAAAATCAGATTTTTTTGCAAATCCCTTAGCTTTAATTGCTTCCGCAATTTTTATAGCTAATCTCATTTTTTCCTCTGTTACATCAAATTCTTCTTTAGTAATATTAGATAAAATGTCTTCTAAGATTTGGCTTTTGTAGTTTTCTTGTTTTTTCGTTGTTTTCATGTGTTTATGATAAATCAAAAGTTAAATCACCTTCAAAGTCTTTACCTTCGTTTATGATTGTAATATCTTTTTCTTTAAGTTTTTGTGTAATTTCTTTTGATAGTTTTCTAAGTAAATAATTTTCTTCTGTTAGCTTTTCATCTTCTTGAAGAGATTTAATTGTTTTTGGTTTATAGCCTCCATTTCCCAATAAAACAATTTGTGTGCCATATCTAATGCAATATAATCTTAAGTTTGAATTAGGAGAATCATACAAAGCACAAACCCCATCACCAAGATTACCTTCATTTATCTTAAAAAAATGTTCTTTTGCTCCAACATTTCCTATACTTTGAATACGCTTAACAATATCATTTACTTCTTCAATGTGAGAATTTTTGTTTTCTAGTAAAAATAGATCAAATAATGTTTTTTTTTCATCTTCAATATATAGTGTATATACTGAAGTTTCATTACCGCTAAGAGCATCAATTTTTACTAATTTACATTCCATAACATTGAAAAGGAGTACAAATGTAAAACAATTTCACTTATAAGTGAAATTATTTTAATAATATTTAATATTCAATAAGTTTACTCTTATATAATTTATAAAAGAATCTACTATAACATTATTCGATTCAATAAGTAGAAGACTTGAGATATGTTGCAAATGTTCTTCCTTTAAAGAAAGTTTTCTAATCGCAATAGCATATAAAAACTCTAATAATGCCTCGCCTTGTTCTTCTTTTTGATACTTTATAAGAGTTTCTAAAATATTCGTCATTTCTAATGACATATCATAATCTATTGAATAACTCAATTCATCAGCATTTGCACTTCTTAATATAGATGATTGAATAATTCCGTCATTGAATCTATTAAAATTAGAAGGTGAGATAAGATTTCTAACAAATGAAGATTGTTTTAAAGTTCTATCAATATTATCTACATTTCTAAGGCTATTTATTACATTTGATATTGTAAAATACACATCTGCTTGAGACACATTCCCAATGTATCCATTAAAACTCCAAAAAGCAAAATTTTTTCTAATACTTAATTCATTAGCTAAGTCATTTGAGACAGGATAAAATATTTTATTATATAAACCTTTTGAAGAAATATTACTAGATTTTAGAATCATACTCTTTCTTTCTTTAAAAAATGTGTTTGCAGCATCATTAGATTCTTTACTAGTATTTCCATCCTTCAAAAAGTTAATCATTTTATTTAAAAAATTCAATTCAACCAACCATGTAGTTTCAATAGATTTATTATGACAATAAATATTTTCAACATTTACATAGGTGCTTGATTCTGCACCGAATGTCCCTTGTTTTAAATTAGATTTCAAAAATTTAAAAGATTTTTCATTATTTGTTCTAGTAATACCAGTAAAATATACTACTCTAAGACCATCATAATTTCTCAAAGCTCTGCTTAAGTAAAGTAAATTTTTACCATTAGATATGCATGAACCAACTACTAAAACACTACCTTTTATATTTTTATTGGAAAAAACGGTCAAATTGACCACCTAATTCCGGAGCAAATTGACCATCGATTCCGATTCAAAATGACCACCTAATTTCGGGTCAAATTGACCACCACTTTCCGGTTGAAATTGACCACCGAA
>NZ_JBIIVK010000016.1:0-60449 GCF_044339515.1 Flavobacterium sp. | reverse complement strand
AAAAGTAATTTTAGGTGAAAAATCGGGGTGGTCAATTTGAACCGAAATTGGGTGGTCACTTTCAACCGAAATCAGGTGGTCACTTTAAATCGGAATTGGGTGGTCAATTTGACCGGAATTTGCAATAACCAATCAAATTTTTGAATTAAATGAAATTAAAGTAAAAAGTGTCATTAAGATATTTGATCAAGTACATGAAAAAAGAAAATATCAAGTGTTTGTTGCAATGCCATATTGGAGTCATCCAGAAGTAAACGAGTACAATAATCTTTTTAAAGAGATATGCATAGCAACATCAAAAAAACTTAATGTTGAGGTAGAACTTATACCTATAATGCGTTTTAGTGGCAAAAGTCAACGAATTGATGCTAGATTAATAGAAAAGATTAAAGAGTGCGATGTCTTTATTGCAGACATCACAGGTTGTAACCAAAATGTAATTTTTGAAGTTGGCTATGCAGAAGGACAAGATAAACCGATGATTCTAATAAAAGCAGAGCAAGATGAAACTATTGCACCTTTTGATATGGATAAACTACAATACATTCCATACGATAAAAACGTTTACTACAATGCAATTAAGGGTGTTATTACCAGAAACCTAACTGAATTATTGAAAAAGGAATTTAAAATCAATTAAATGAATTATATAGTTCCAGAAATAATAGATCTAAATAAAATTTTCCTTGTAAATAGAAAAGATACTGAAGGAAGATTAGATGCATATTTTTATAAATATGAATTTCAGATTTTAGATCAAAGGTTTAATAATTCTAAATATGATATTATTCCTTTTAGAGAAATCATTGTTTCTATCAATAATGGATTTGATTTTAGAGATTATAAAGATGAAGGAACTCCATATATAAAAGTAGCAAATGTAAAGCCCGGAGAGTTTGACTTTAATAAAATGCAATATATTGAATTTGACTCATCAAAAATTTCTAAAAATATTCAGTTAAAACAAGGAAATCTTTTACTAACTCGAAAAGGAACTTTTGGTAATGCTTTATCTTTGGATCAAGATTATGATTATATTATTAGTTCAGAAGTATTTTACATTGAATTAAATCAATCAAAAGTAAATTCTAAATATTTAGAAATATTTTTTAATTCAAATGCTGGTCAAAAACAATTTCTAAGACATTCGATAGGAGCAATTATGGGAAGCTTGTCTCAAGAAGCAGTAAAAAACCTTAAAATTCCATTACCTCCATTACCAATACAAAAAGAAATTGTTGCTATATACAACAAAGCCTATCAGAATAAAATACAAAAAGAACAAAAAGCAAAAAAACTTCTTGATAATATTGATATTTATTTATTAGAGGAATTAGGTATTGAATTACCACAAGAACTAATTAGTGTAGAGCAAAGAATCTTCACTACATCTTTATCAGAATTGACAGGCAGTCGTTTTGATCCAGATTATTTATCAAAAAAGAAATATTTATTAGGTAGAAATTCAAAATATGAGTTCACACATTTTAAAAATATCTTATTAAAATCTCCTCAATATGGTGCCAATGAAGAAGCAATTGAAGGCACAAAAAATCAAGGTGTAAGATATATTAGAATTACAGATATTGATGAGTTTGGTAATTTAAAAAATGATATTTGGAAAACAGCTAACACTATTAATGAAAACTATATTTTAGAATTTAATGATATTCTAATAGCAAGAACAGGAGCAACTGTTGGGAAAAGTTATATTTTTAAAGAAGAAAAATTAGAAGCGATCTTTGCAGGTTATATGATTCGTTTTGTTATTGATACTAACAAAGCTAATCCTGATTTTGTTTTCTACTATCTAAATTCTAAATTTTATAAATATTGGATATCTGCAATTCAAAGACCATCAGCCCAACCAAATATTAATTCACAAGAATACAAATCTTTACCATTTGTATTACCTCCTATTAACAAACAAAATGAGATTGCTTTAAATATTTTTAAAATTAGAGAAGAAGCTAAAAGGCTAAAACAAGAAGCAAATAAAATGTTAGAAAACGCTAAAGCAGAAGTAGAAAAAATAATATTGGGATAAACCATGAAAGTATACGTAGTAAGATCAGATTTCGGTAGATATACAAACGCATTTAAAGAAAACAATTATGTGGCAATTGGATGGTTTGACCAATTAATTGACAAATCGTTTTCAAGAGAAGATATAAAAGACTTATATAAAAAAGTTTTTTCTAAAGACGGTAATATGCGAGTAAGTCAAAATGCCGGCCAAGTATATCGATTTATTAATGACATAAAAATTGGCGATATAGTAATTACTCCATATTCCGATAATAGATTACTAGTAGGCAAAGTAACTTCAGATATATACCATGAAAAAGACACTACATCTCGCTATTATCAAAGAAAAAAAGTAGACTGGTTTCCACAAACATTAGACAGACAAATACTAAGTATTCCAATGCAAAACACATTGAGAAGTAGTTTAACGGTATTTAATTTGGCTAATGGTAATGAAATTCTAAAGCACTATAATTTAACCACCAGTACTAAGCAAAAGGAAATACAAGAGTTTAATATTCATGAAACTATAAAAAAGAAGTTTCTAGAACTAGATGGTTTTGAATTTGAAATATTTGTGAGCTATTTATTGCAAACAATTGGCTTTGAAAAAACAGATGAAAAACAAGGAGGCATCGGAGATGGAGGCATTGATTTTGAAGGTGTTTTAAGCATATATGGTATGGCAGCTATAAACTTGCAAGTGCAAGTAAAAAGGTACGAGTCAAATAGTATAAAATGGAAAGACATTGCTGCATTTCGTGGTGCAATGAAAAAAGATTACCAAGGTTGTTTCATTACTTTGAGTAAATTCGATAAAAAAGCTACAGAGAATGCTCAAGACATAGATAAAGTAGCAATAAACTTAATAGATGGTAATAAGCTAATCGATATTTTTATCAGTCAATACGATGAAATTATAACAGCAATGCGAGAAGATGATAATGATGAGTTAGCAGATAAATTAAAATTTAAAAAAGCTCTAGTACCTTATTGAGAATTTACAAGTTGATTTAATTTTTTAGTGTTAAATACAATTAGAAATTATAATTTATATTTAAAGTATGAATATAGAAAGTATCATTGCAATCCTAGCAAATATAGCAACCCTTTTAGTGGCTGCTAAAAATGATACACCTATATTTTCACTTTTTAAAAAAACCTTTTTTTAACTTTTTTGTCACACAGTTTTTTTGTGGGTCAAAAACTTCCCTTATGCAATAAGAGATAAAGCCTAATTAGGATTCAAACCTGTGACCTACATCAGTAAAAAAAACTATCTAATTATTAGTTGATTTCTCTGATAAACAGCAATTTTATATTCGTTAGTTTCTCTTAAGGCATTTAAAAACAGCTTAACATTATCCAAACTTAATTTTGATAAAACATCATAGCTCTTTTTATGACACTTTCTATATTTTTTACCACTTCCACAAAAACACATGGAAACCCTATCAATTTTTTTTCCTTCTATAATTTGATTTAACCCAAATTCAATATTAAAAATATTGTCAGTCATAAAGGATTCTTCAAAAAACTCTATCCAACCTTTATTTCCATGTGATCTTTCTTTTAAAAAATAGCCATTTTGATTTCTAAAAATTTGACCGTAAAAATAGTTTTTGACCTGATTGTCAATAAATGAAGTAAGCGTTATTCCATTGTTACAAATGATTATTTCTTCCGGTGGCGAAGCGATACAACAATTGCCGGTTTGTTCAAAAATATGCCAATCAATATTTCTTGGAATACGACCGCCAGTTTCAAATACTAATGGAAAACGATTTGGATAATCATCAACTGGCTTTATTTCAACTTGATACGAATCTTCAATACCTCCATACTCATTACTCAAAATTAAAGAACCAAAAATACAAGGAACTCCATCTTCAATTTTAAATGATAATTCCTTGTATTTCTCAACAACTTCTTTTGCCTCTTGTTCAAATACGAGATAACCATTCATTTCTTATTTTCCCCAAGGTCTAGATAATGCGGCTCCACTAGTAGTGGCAGCATTACTGTTAGATTGCTCATTTTTATCCTCACCATCTGGAAAACGAGTGCCCAAATGTTTTTGCCAAAATCTACTAGCTTTTAGTTGATTTGTTTCTTTTAAAGCTGCTTCAGCATCAGCAAGAAAATTATCTAAATTAGTTAGAAAATTATTTTTTCGAGTAGAATCATAATCCGCAAACAAATCATCCTTCGGTGTTACAGGTACTATACATTCAAATTTTAGAGCTAATGCCTTTTTAATTTCTCTTAAAATATCGGTCAACAAAATATCATCTCTATCATTAAGTACAATTTTATCTTTAGCTTTCATAGCTAAAATAGTCATTGCAAGTCCACTTGGCATTTTATTTCTTTTATAATCGCACCATGCCTTTAACTCCTTAATAGCTTTATTCATTTTTCCATTGGCATCCTTCTTATCGTTAAACCAATCAATCAGTGCTTTCGGGTCACTATCTTCCCAACCATTATTTTTAACGGCTAGCTTATACTCTTGAGCATCTATTTTATAATAAACAGGAATATCAATTTCGTAATCACCGGAAAAGATATTACGAATACATTTTTTTCTATGTTCCGGAGAAGTTGAGGTATAACCATTTACAGCATCCCATATCCAATTCTGTAATGTAGTAGCAGTAACGTCAGGAGTTCTGAAAAAATAAACCCCATCGTCCAAATCACAAATATCATCCTTAGTTCTAATACCAGTCTTCATTTTATAAGAGCCTTGTATATAAAACTTAGGTATGTATTCAGGATGATGTTCCTTAAAGTATTTTCTAATTCGCTCTCTCAAACCATCTTTAGAAGTGGTCATCTTTGTTTTCTTATTTGACGTCAGAGAAATTTCGGTATTATATTCTCCAAACAAGCTGTGACAATTTGCCATTTTTTTATATGTTTTTATAGTTCTTAATTGATTTAAAAAATGCTAAAATCTTTGGATTTGTTGCGTAGGTATTCCCAACTTGATTTCCTAAGGTTCGTATAGTGGATAAAGTCTTTTTATCTGCTCTATCCATAGTAATTACATTCATTTGAGAAGGTGACAACTTTGGTGATTCAATTCTAATGTAATCACCTTTAGGTTGTATTTTAGGGATAACTTTTTTTAAAAAATAATCCGTAAAATAAGACTGTCCATCCATAGCCGTTTCAAACAATTTTTTATTCCAACCAATGATTGATTTTGATTTATTGGAGGTTGACACCCATCCATTAGGTGTAGTAATACTCGAAATGGATAAAATACTAAAATCGTCATAATCTTTTCCTTCCCCTACATAATAATCAATAGCTTCTAATAAACCACAAAGCGAAGGATTATTAGCCCAAACCCCTCCATCAGTATATAAAAATTCATTGTGCTCATGAATAGGGTAGTAACTTGGTGCTGCAGAAGTGGCCAATGCTATATCTACAAATTTAATTGCATCGTCTACAAAATGTTCCGTTTGATTTCCGGATTTTTTAAAAACTTTAGGCTGACCACTAGTCAAATTAAAACTTGGTATACAAAGTAAATTATTGGCATCCTTCATGGTCTTTTCTTCAAATAAATCCTCCAAAATACTTTTCAATGGTTTTACAGAATGTTTATTGGAAAAGAAAATTTGTTTTATGGTTTTATATGAATTTTGGAAACTTCTCATAAAAGTATTGTTTGAGGTTGGAAATAGTACAGAACCTTTTGTTACATACAAATCAACCAAAGATTGAGCACTCATCCCATTAGCAAGTCCAATGGCAATTAATCCACCGGTTGAAGTACCGCATATCATATCAAAATGATCAGTAATTCTTTTTCCTGTTTTAGCCTCAAAAGAAGCTAAAATAGAAGCACTGTAAAGTCCTTTTATTCCACCACCATCAATAGACAGTATTTTAAACGTTTTCTTTTCCATATATGTTTTTAAAAAATTTTAAAAAGAGTTTTACTCATGTAAAACTCTTTTAATTCAATTACTTCAATGCTTTGGCAATCAAACCTATTGCTACAACTACAGTGATAGTTACAATAACAGCATTCACAAATTGAGCCGTTTCACCATAAACTGTAGTACAGGTATTTTTATAGCAAAGCGTAGCATGTTCCCTCGAAGGGTACTTAGTTAAACTTCTCATGTGTTTTAATTAGAGGTTAATAGAATTCAGACAACACCAAGCTGTGTCATATCAGCTACCTAAAAGAAAATCACTTCTCTTTTCTTACTCCTTTAAAAGGCGTTCCGTCTTGCTTAACATCCATAAAACGACCAGTACTCGTATCGCGTTTAACATACTGTTCAGTTTTTGAATTATAAGTCTGACTTCTTCCTTTCACGGCACCATTACGATGCCCATCTCCGGGTGTACCATTTTTTGCCATGGCTATCAAATATATTCCAATCAAACTATTTAAAACTGAGGCGTTTGATTAAAAACCCAAGGAATAATTAGGTAATAAATAGAATTCTATTACTTTTGCAGAAGAAATAAACATCCGTCCAAAGATTTAATTTCGTCTGACCGAAGCATTATTCCATAAGCTTCGGTTTTTTTAGGAATAGTTTTTCACTTCATCCATTTTTATTTTACCCAAGTAACCTAGTCTTATCAAGGCACTTTCACTTTTTGCATTTAGGTTGTCAATTGTATGTTGTTCTTCTACAGTAGGGTTATTAACTAAAAATGTATCAATTCCTTTTTGTGTATAATAAACCATGGTATTAGTCTTCATCAAATACTTTTTTATGCCATAAGTAAAGGATAACCCATTTATTAGATTGATAACACCAACATGTCCTACATTTACGCTCATTTTCATAATCAAATCATTTAAAATATTCTAAAATCCGTTCTCTATCTTCATTTTCTTTATCATTCTTATGATAAACTTCTACAAATACTATTCGGTTTTCTTTTTCAAAATAAGCATAAACCAAACGTAAGCCTGAATTAACTCCTTTTCCTTTAAGCGATTTACAAGCTATTTTTTTTACTTTTATAACACAACTTTCTATTCCTAAATTATCAATTCTATAACTAAAAGGAGGTCTATCTTCAGGAAGAAGTTCCAATACTTTCTTCACAGTTTCAAGGTCATCAACTAAGGTCTTATACTTCTTTAATAGAGATTTAAAATCCTTCTTAAAAGGAGCTATTTCTTCAAATTCAATCATAAGGCATCATCTTCTTCATAGTTCCTAACGGAGAACGGAGGCTCACGATAAAAGGCTAATTCATAATTGATTTCTTCACCATCTTTAGAAACCATCCAAGGAATATCCTTATGAGAATAATTACTTACTGCCAATGCTGACCAATCGCTCATTTGCTCAATCACTCTATCGATAACTTCTTTCTCACTTGCCTTAAATCCTGTTAAATCGGCTTTAACCAATGGAATGTATCGAGTTTGCAGATATCCATGATAATCCGTTCGTAAGCGTTGTATTTGTTCACTTTCTATCATATCATTAATAATGATATCCAGATTTTGAGGAACCGGTCCAAAAGGCAATTTACGATAAGAGGCACCTGTCAATTGCTCTTCATATAATTCATAATAATTAAAATCTGAAAAATACAATAGCTTATACAAAACAGTCTCTCCCACATTTGGTTTTCCGGCACAACGCTCTAAAATATAAAGCAAAATATTTTTCATTTTACTTACCTTTAAAGAAGGTACTGAAATCCTATCGGTAACACTTTTTTCTTTATTTTCTTCAGAAAAATCTAAAGTTTCTAATGAAAATTTTTCAGACATAAAATCATCAAGAGAAAAACCCAATACTTGTCCAAACTTTTGTAACTCCATAATATTCAAGCTTCTTTTACCTAATTCAATTTGTGTCAAAGAAGGTCTGGATATACCAACCATTTTCGCCAAGTCTTCTTGAGAGAATTGTTTTCTCCTTCTCAATTCAGCTATACGTTGACCTATTTGATCTTGTGAAATTTGAAATATCATAATTTTCAATTATAGATTAATTATGCAAATATACAAAATGTTTTAATATCAAACAAATTAATGTTAGAAAATAAAACAATTATTTATTTCCAATTGCCACTCCTTCCCAACGCTCCAAAAGTTTTTGTATGCCAGACGTTCTCCACTCCGGAACAAAATGGTAATAAGCAACAAAAACTTTTCCCAAAGCTTCTTTACATAATGTGGCATTATAGGGCTATAAAAAAAAATCTAATCACATTCAAAAGTGGTCATAGCCCTATAATAACATTATGTAAAAAAGCCGCTCACCCCACGCTCGAAAGCCCCGCTCCAGCCACACATTTTTTTCGCTTTCCTCTCACCACCCAGCTTCAAAAAACACGTGGCTTCGCGGGTCTTACTTTGTGTTTTCATAAGAACGTTTATCCTTCGCTAGAAAGCCATAATTCAAAGAACGTTACATCATTTGTCTTTATCAACTAACCGCTTAAATCGGTAGCATTTGCATTATATTTTGAAGTTGCTATCCATCTCCGATTAACTGAACACTTAATTCTGATTACTGAACACTTTCTGGCAACCTCAAAATATAAATTCACCCGCAAGAGTATAGTTTTTATTTGCTCAAAGAAGTAGTGGTTATTGCTTTTTGGTTTGCCGATGCCCCGCTGCTTTCAACTACTTTTTTTCTTTAAAGCCCTAAAATTTTAAACTTTATCTGGGCATCAGCACCCCATAAAAGCAATCAGAAGATATACTGCTCAGCAAATAAAAACTATACACTTGCTCTTCCTCCGAATTTAAATTCTTCTTTACACTTTAAAAAAGCGGTAGTATTTGCATTGTTTTTTGAAGGTGCTACTCTTCTCCGAATGAAACATTTGCTTATTTCTATTTTCAATTCACTTACAAGCACCCTCAAAAATCAAACAGTGCAGCAAGAGTTTCCAATTTTGGTTCCGGATAAAAAGCGTTATTATTGATTTTGTTTTTTCATCCAGCACCAAAATTTGAAACCCTTGCACAACGAACCCAACTCCGAACGAGAGTCAACCGGTCGCCGCAAAAATTTTATCCTAAACACTTTAAAAAAAGCGGTAGTATTTGCATTGTTTTTTGAAGGTGCCACACATCTCCGAATCAACTGCCAACTACTTTGTGCAAACTGAACACTTACAAGCACCCTCAAAAATCAAACAGTGCAGCAAGAGTTTCAAATTTCGGTTCTGGATGAAAAGCGTTGCTATTGTTATTGGATTTTTCATCCAGCCCCAAAATTGGAAACCCTTGCACAACGAACCCAACTCCGAAACAACAAAATCCTCGTTCCAAAGCAAAAGTGTGCTTGAGATTCAAAAAATAAAAAATAAAAAAAAGGTAGCAAAGTTAAGTTCCGGGTTTACAAAAAAGCAAGTTCAAGCCCTCCGGGTTTTTTAAAAAATCTCCACCACCCATACATTTTCATCAGAATATATCTACTCAACCACAAATCCCGACTTCCAAAGGACGAATCTGGGTGGTAGTATTTTTTAAAAAAAACTTGCTTTTTTGAAACCCTCCACTTGGCGTCAGTGCTTTCTTTTTTTTCTTTTTTTTCTTTTGAAAAAATTTTATGGAAAAGTGTGTCTAGTCAGTAATTCTTTAAACGCCACGTTATGATAAATTTTAAATTGAAACACCACCGAACAGGGGAAACCTATTCAAACCCTCATTTTTTCATCCTGAGCAAAGGAATGAACACAGGGAAACCTTTGAATGAACCATGCCCGAATTGCTTTGTAATTACCCTCTATTGCTCCGAAGATTGCGAACACATGAAAGCCATAATTTCCTCACTTTGGAGGATAAAATTTTGGCATCAATTTCTAATCGGTTCTGTTATTCCGTATATCCGAATCCACGATTTTTGTAAAAACTTGATGTTAAAATCAAATGAAATGATGCAAGATTTTGAGCAGCACAAAAAAGACGTCGCAACACTCAAACTTTTGGAGCAAAAAGAAAAGCAATTTCATGAAAATTTAAATTTGATTAATGATTTAAGGAGAGTAATTTTATTTCGATATGTTAATAAGTAGCTTTTATTAACAACATTTAGTAGCTTTGTAGAAACAACTAATTTTATGCAAAATAGCATATTTATAACATACAACCCGGATTCAATAAACGAAAAAAATATTGCTATCGACCTTTTCAGAAAAGGTCGGCAAAATGGTTATTTTATTTATTTACCCGAAAGAAATTATTTTAATAGACTTACCCCTCAAACCAAAGCAAATATTGATTCTTCAAATTGGTTTGTCATTTTTTCAACCTCCAATTTATCTAAAACAGTTAGAGAAGAAATAGAATACGCATTAAAATCAAAAAAAGATAATCAGGTCATTGTAATATATTCAAACCATAACGGTAAAAATATTGATTTTCAAGGTAAAAATCCCATTGAAATGTATATTGATGATTATAATTTAAATAGTCTGGAAAAATTTAAAGTTGATTTGTTTGAAAGAATCTCTCCTAAAAAGAAGATACAAAATAAGGAGGGACTAAGCGGTTTAGAAATTTTATTAGGCGTTGGTGCTGCTATACTATTATTGGGTGCCATAACAAGCGAGAAAGAGAAGTAAAATGGCAGAGGATTTAAACAGAAAAAGCCCAGTCTTTGAAGCTCTTAAATTAAGTTTAGAGAAAGATCTTAAAATTTCATTAGACACCAATTCGCTTCAAAAATCTTCAAGTAGAAATAAAACTCTTTATCATTATACAAATCTAGCCGGCTTGAAAGCAATAGTTGAAAATCAATGTTTTTTTTCAAGTAACTCTGCTTATTTAAATGATAAAAAGGAATACTATTATGGTATAGATTTATTCAAAAAATGCATTGAAGAAAAGAAAGATAAAACTAATAATCCAGATGGCTTAATTATAATCAATTCCATTCAAAAAGAACTAGATGATAAATTAATATCAAATCACTATGTTACTTGTTTTTCATTAGATGGGGATCTATTAAGTCAGTGGAGAGCGTATGCTGATGACGGAAAGGGTATTGCAATAGGTCTTGATTTAAAAAAATTAATTGAAACTTTTCAACCTAAAGCTAACGGAATCTACATCGAATACAGTCTTGAAAAGCAAAAAGAAATTGTAGAAAGAATAATCAATACCTGTTATGATTTCTATTTATCTCAATTACAAGTTCTTAAAACTCTAAATGAACCAGACCTTAATAAAATAATTGCTCAAGAAATTAATGAAATTATTGATAAATTTGTTGGTCAGTTTAAACATAATTCGTTCAGCGAAGAAAAGGAATTTAGATTTGATTTGTCAATCGATAAAGATTACAATGAATCCGAAGATATAATATCATACAGAACCAGTAAAAACAACTTATTGGTCCCTTACCTTGAACTTAAAACAAACTACAAACTTGAGAAAGAGTTTAGAGAAAAAAACAAGATAGCACTTGATGACTTAGAAAAAAATAAAAAATTTAAAATAAAGCAGCTACCAATAACTGAGATTATCATTGGTCCTTCTCTAAATTTTGAACTAAATAAGCACTCAATAAAAGATTTCTTGAAAAAAAATGAATATCTTGACGTTAAAATCTCTCCATCTGATGTCCCCTACAGAATATAAAAAAAGCCAGGTCTCACGACTTGGCTTTCAATTTGTTTAACCCAAAGGTCACCACAACTAGGGTTAAACTATTTTTTGTGCTTCTTATTTAGGCTTTTAAGCAATAACGAAATCGTAAAACTCACAACCGCTCCGATAATAGCTAGAATTACAGTTTTTACGATATCATGAGAGGAAAGATTAGGTACAATACTTAAAAACGTGCCTCCAGCAGTCCCCATCAAGGTGGGATTATTTGCTGTCATTGGTAGTAGTAAGCTGACTTGCAGCTGACAAAACGCCTCCGGCTACTGCAACATAACCTCCAATGGTAGTTACAATAACAGGTAGAGCTATTGGAGCAGCTAAAACTGTTCCGCCAACGGCAGCTAATGCTAACCCAACAGTTCGAAGCACTTTGAAAAATTTTGGTGTGGGAGCTTTTGCTCTATTAATGATTTTTTTCATAATCTATTATTAAGATTGGATAATTAATTCAACACTTTCTTTACTGTCCAAAGCTTTGTAAACAAAGTCTTTAAGCTTAGTAAAAGCTTTTCTCGACATCAAACCTAAACCCGGTCCGGAAAGTTTCGTAACAGGAGCAATACAACCTTGCAATTCCTTTTGAGCATTATTGGCAGGATGAAAAAGAATAAACTTTCTATTCAGCACATCCATCACTTCCAAATGCCACTTATATTTTGCACTATATCGCTTTCTAATAAAATATTTCCCTTCCGGAATGCAGGAAACCTTCGTTTCGTTAATCTTCCATGGCAATTCAATTGTCATGCAAATCAATTTGCCTTCGCATTCGAGTTTACCATTCGTTCCTTCAGGGAAATAAGTTCTTGACAGTAATAAAACCATCTTCTACAAGCCACTAACTTGAACCAAGGAAAGCGGATTGAATGCACCATTCTTCAATGGATACATCTGTCCATTAACTTCCTGATAGAACTCTACACCAAGAGCTAAAAACAAGGGTTTAGTACTGTTAGGAGTAACAGCATTCACTTGGTTAATAGCGACCGTTGGAAGAGCATTCCATGGCAAAATAGCGGTTTCAGAATTCTCAACAACAAACGTTTCAGCTTCAAAATCAACTTCTGCTCCAGCAGAAATGATTTTAAAATGTGTGGTTCCGGTTGGTGCTGCAATCATGTTTGACGGCACAAAGGGTGCTAAAGAAACGGAAATCTCGCCTGTTACACGGTTAATAGTTCCAACAAAGGGAGCAAACAAGCTAGTTCCAAGCTTACCACGAATGTTAAACTCAAAACCGCTAAGCAATTCTGCTTCACCATCAATCACATTACGCAAACCTCTTTCATTCACAGCATCAGCCTGAATCACCCTCACCATTTGTTGGGTCAATCTACTTACCATTCTGCTGTCGGCAGAATTTAAAAGCAGAGCTCTCAAAGCTGTTCTGAGAATCTTTCCGGCCTTACCTGCTCGTCCAAATTCCGCACCATTCTCACGAGTTCTCTGAAACGCAGGATCACTTGAGATTCTACTGGCATCAATTCCGCCTTTTTCTCTGGCTAAGTGTCCATCCTGTGTTTTGTAAAAAGTAATATCTCCGATAGTACCTTTTAATTTAATTATGCCTCTCTGTCTAGCCATAACTTCAAAATTTAATTCAACATTTGGTTTGCTTTCACAAACCTCTCACGACTCCATCATTATAAATTTTGTTGCAACACTTTCAAATGATCATAGCAAAGATTACATCACATTACACAAAGGAAAAAATTTGAAGTGTACCAAATGTCCAAAATCGACACAAGTGTCTTAAATGAACATAAATAGCCAATAAATAAGTATGAAATATTATAACTAAATTGCAAAAAATTTTCTGCTAGTCAGAAGTAAGTCAAAGCCCAATCAAAGGCATGGATAAAGTATGAAATTGAATAATCAGAGGGTTTGCATCTATCCAAAAGACATACAACGAATAACCGGCAAGAGTTATCGTCAAAGTACTAGATTAATGCAAAAGATAAAAAAAGACCTCGACAAGCTCGAAAATGAGTTCTTAACAATTGAAGAGTTCTGTACATATAGTGGCATAAAATATGAACAAGTAACTCATTTGATTTTTGGTTAAAATTGAAAAATACTTCAGACAGATTTTAATCAAGATGTAGACAATCAAATACTTTAATAACTTGTTCAATTTTTAGTAATGTTTGTAGAATTTTAATTTGCTATATCGTTGCAAATGAGTATATTTACAACTCACAAATGAAATGAATTATTTACGATTCAAAAGGGGGTAAAATCGGTTACCCAAATAAAAATTCAATTGTAACAAGCTGTTATAGAATACGTTGAAATAGGTAGTCAAATCCCTCTTTCTCCGCAAAAGCCTTGTAATCTTTTGATTTACAAGGCTTTTTCTATTATAACAACTTTAGAAGAATATTAAAACCTATGTTTGGTTTACTTTTTTCCTAAATTTTTTTTAACAGAATGATATTCATCATTGAAAAAAAGATAATCTTAACATTCTGTTAATTAACGTATTTCATCGAAAATTGAACATTTTACTAGGTCACACTTTTGGTTTTGTTTACCTTTGAAACTAAGTTACCTTTATAGGGTTAAGAATAAATTTGGGAGGAAGCTCCTCTTTTTTGAGGAGCTTTTTTTATGTTTTCAACTATTATTCATACCTTTGAATTTCCAAAAGCAAAATTCCACAATTTTAAATTTATTCTAATGTTCCAAAATTTATTTTTGGGGTAACATTTTGTATATTATAATTCCAAAAACCAAAAACCACTACACGAAAAAGACTTTTGATTTCAAAAGTCTTTTTTTATTGCTTCAATTTTTACCAAAAAAAAAGGTGAAATTACTTTCACCCTTTTTGCCCCAAATTTATCCATAAACTTAACCTACTTAACTTATGGTGATTCAAAAGTAGAATAGTAATACAGTTAAAAAAAATATTTCTGTTGATAGGAATATAAAATCGATAAAAGGTTATTTTTCAACCATTTCTAGTCTTTACTACGAAGGGAAACCACAATTCCAATCCCTAATGCTAGTGCAATAAATCCCAATGAAACCCATTCCGGAAACTTATAATAGTGAACCAATAGCATTTTTATACCCACAAAAGATAGAATTGCTATCAAGCTGTATTCCAAGTGTGCAAATTTATTGAGCATGTGTGATAAAAAGAAATACATCGATCGCAACCCCAAAATAGCAAATATATTAGAACTAAATACTAAAAACGGATCGGGTGTGATGGCTAAAATTGCCGGCACACTGTCCAGTGCAAATAATACATCCATGAGTTCAATAACAATCAAAGCTACAAATAAGGGCGTGGCAGCTGTAATATGTTTCCTTTTTACGAAAAAATGCTCTTTTTCCATATGCATGGTGATAGGCATTACTTTCCTCAAGTTACGATAAACAAATGACTTTTTGGGATTAAATTGTTCTTCGTCTTTTTTAAATAGCATTTTTCCGGCGGTAAATAATAAAAATAATCCGAAAATATAGGTCATCCAACTGAACTTGTTAATCAGAATTACACCAAAAAAAATCATCAAACCTCTAAATACAATCGCACCAAGAATACCCCAAAAAAGAACCCTGTGCTGGTATTTCTGCGGAATTTTGAAAGAAGAAAAAACAACCGCAATCACAAATATGTTATCAACACTCAAGGACAACTCAATAAGATATCCGGTAATGAATTTCATGGAGGCAATGGCAGGTTCATAACTTTCAGGATTTGCAATGTATCCTTTTTGGTATAACCAGTAGATAACTCCGGAAAAAATAAACGAAAGTGTAACCCAAATTCCTGTCCAAATTCCAGCTTCTTTCGAGCTGATTATGTGTGGTGTTTTATTAAAAACACCTAAATCTAAAGCTAAAAAGACCAAAATTGCAGCAATAAATAGTATCCAAACAGTCATAGTTTTTTTTGTAAAAGTAGGTTAGAATCTAATTGAAAAATTAATTTTCTGCCTGTTTGTCTTTTGCTTTTTGAACTTTATCTTTCCAAGTTGCAGAAAGTTCTGCATAATCAATAAATTTTGCCGGTGGTTGTCTTTGTAATCTTCCTTCATTGAAAGCCTTTATCAAAATACTTTCAATAAGAAAATCTTCGGTAACAGCAAATGGATCATATTCTTCTTTCAAGTCAATGTCAAATACTTTGGCAGTGTTGCTCGCCCAAAAGGCCTTCCACCCACTTTTTAAATCTTTTACAAGGGTGTAGGTCGTTTTTCCCGTTTGTCGATGAATTAATTTTACTAAAATTTGGCCTTGCTTACGCGATAACTTTTTAAGCTGTTCTTCAAATTCGTTCTCAAGATAATTTTCGACAATTTTAAAATATTTCTTTTTTTCTCTTTCTGTTTTAAACTTACCCATGTTTTGATTTAGCCTAGTTAAGTTATCCGCCGCTAATTTTGCATAGGGATAAACTTTAAGCACTCGTTGTTGAAGCAAAAGAAATTTTTTGCGGTCTTCGTCTTCTTTACTTGATTTCTTTCCGGTTACAACAACTTCCTCTAAATCCAAAGAAGTTCTTAAAATTGAATCATTTCCAATTAAATAATAGATTACAGTAGAATCTTTCTTGGTTTCTTCTTGTGCGAAAGTTACATTTGTAATAAGCAAGAATACAAAAAACAGTAAATTAGGTTTCATTTTTCTCATAAATAAAAATCAAAAGTAAAGATTTATACTATAACTGTGTTATCTTATTTATATTTTAGCAAAAAAATACAAATTCTATGTCAGCAAAAACCATACTAAAAAAATCATCGCTCGTATTTTTAGAAAATTATTTAAACAATGCTTCTCCAACCGGCTATGAATCTGAAGGTCAAAAACTTTGGATGGACTATATAAAACCGTATGTAGATACTTTTATAACAGACACTTACGGTACGGCTGTGGGTGTCATCAATCCAGATGCTCCCTACAAAGTTGTGATTGAGGGTCATTCGGATGAAATTTCGTGGTATGTAAATTATATTACCGATAACGGATTGATTTATGTTATCCGAAATGGAGGTTCAGATCATCAAATTGCACCTTCGAAAAGAGTAAATATCCACACAAAAAAAGGAATCGTAAAAGGTGTATTTGGCTGGCCGGCTATTCATACCCGAAACCGTGGCAAAGAAGAAACGGCTCGTATTGATAATTTATTCATTGATTTAGGCTGTTCCACGAAAGAGGAAGTTGAAAAAATGGGGGTTCATGTGGGTTGTGTTATTACATATCCGGATGAATTTATGGTATTGAACCAAAATAAGTTTGTTTGCCGTGCCATCGATAACCGAATGGGAGGATTTATGATTGCAGAAGTAGCGAGACTTTTACATGAAAATAAAAAGAAATTACCTTTTGGATTATACATTACCAATTCTGTTCAGGAAGAGGTTGGTTTGCGTGGTGCAGAAATGATTACCAAAACCATCAAACCAAACGTTGCAATTGTAACCGATGTATGTCACGACACCACCACACCAATGATTGACAAAAAAATTGAAGGTGAAACTCAAATCGGAAAAGGTCCGGTAATTACTTATGCTCCTGCCGTTCAAAATAACTTGCGAGAATTAATCATTAACACGGCAGAAGAAAAGAAAATTCCCTTTCAGCGATTGGCTTCGTCACGAATTACAGGAACAGACACAGATGCTTTTGCCTACAGTAACGGTGGAGTTGCTTCGGCTTTAATTTCATTGCCACTAAGATACATGCACACCACAGTAGAAATGGTTCATCGGGAGGATGTGGAAAATGTCATTAAATTAATCTATGAAACCTTACTGAAAATTGAGAACAATGAAACGTTCTCTTACTTCAAATAAAAATAACCAAAATTTAAAATTCCCGATACTGTTTTTTCGGGAATTTTTGTTTTAAAAATGATAGCTTTGTATAAAAATTAAAACAATGATTAATCCTTCTGCACAAGGTTGGGTGGATAAATTTTTCAGCAAATCCCATTTGTTGAATACAACCAATTTGTACAGCAACAAAGATTTTTATTGCAAGACCAGAGAAACGGGCTTTATCTATGGTCATGTGGTCTCTATTAACACACGAGAGCCTTTATTGATGAATGGTTGGACTTCTGAAGAAGTATCTAAAGTAGCCTTGGTGAACACCTTGTTTGGTATTTATCAATTAATTGAAAAAAATCCCGAAAAATCAAAGTTTATTGATTTGGCTTTTGATTTTTATAACCTCATGCACCCAAAAGGATTTTCTTTTTTTAAAAAAATTTTACCTTCTGAAAGTAAAGCGATACAACTAGAAAAAATCATTGATTCCAGGGTTCAAACAAATGATAACATTGTGAGCAAAAATTTTTCGCACATTGTTACGAATGCCCTTTTATTTATTGACGTTTTAGCCTTCTATAATTTTTTGACAAAGGGCGAACTAACCAAAGATTATGTTCAAAAATTAGAAGAAATTATAGTGGGTGTTGTAACGCTTTCATTAACAATAAAATCAAATAAATCGCATTATGATGATTTGTTAATTAAATTATTTGAAACCTCTGTTCGTTACACTAAATTTTCAGGGTTTAAGATTAGTGATTTGAATGCTCTAAATTTTAGTTTTCTTGAAAACGATTTAGAAAAATTTTACCTCATGGATTTAGCAGGAATGGCGATTTGGAGTGATGAAAAAATGGAAAAAAATGAAGTTGCTTTTTTATATGATTTAGGTTCTATTTTAAAATTAGAGCATTTTTATATTATAGAAAGTTTAACTGTGATTGATGAGTTTATTAAAAAATACCGAAACGATATTCCCTATTTCAACTATTCTAATCCCATCAAGCATTTTTATGATCAAACTACCCAAAGTGTAGTAATGTTGATTACACGAAACAAAAAAAGATTACTGAAGGAATTAACAGAAAGCAAAGATTTAGTAAAACTACTTGCGGCTTCAACCACCAGAGAACTGGATACTAATGAAAAGAAAAGAATGAAAAAGCAACTGTTGGATGTTTGTAAAACAATACCATCGTTAACCATTTTTTTACTACCCGGTGGAAGTTTACTTTTGCCAATTTTGATAAAATTCATCCCTCAAATGCTCCCTTCGGCATTTAATGAAAATTTAGACCAATAAAAAAGCCATCCGAGGATGGCTTACTTTTAGAATTTTAACTGATAGACTTCGTCTAACTCATCGTTATTTTTGAAGTTTACACCTAAATCGGTTACATAACCGGAGTTTAAACCATAAACCCACCCGTGAATTGTTAACTCTTGACCTGATTTCCATGCCGATTGAACGATAGAGGTTTTAGCTAAATCGTATACTTGCTCCTTTACATTTAATTCTACAAATCTATTGAAACGATTATCTTCATTTTCAATAGCATCTAACTCAGATTGATGAAAACGATAGACATCTTTAATGTGTCTGATCCAATTATCAATTACACCGATAGAACTATTTCCCATGGCCGCTTTAACACCACCGCATCCATAATGTCCGCAAACGATAACATGTTTCACTTTAAGAGCATTCACTGCATAATCCAATACACTCAACATGTTCATATCGCTATGAATCACCATATTGGCAATATTTCTATGAACAAAAACTTCACCAGGAGCTGCACCAATGATTTCATTTGCCGGAACACGGCTATCGGAACATCCAATCCATAATAAGGGTGGACTTTGTCCTTTTGATAATCCTTCAAAAAAGTTTGGATCTAATTTTAGTTTATTTTCAACCCATTGTTTATTGTTTTCTAGTATTTTTTTATAAAATTCACTCATTTTTATTTATTTTTTTATTTGTTAGATTATTACTCTTTTTTTAAAGAAACGTGTTGACCCTCCTCCGTATAATCCAAATTATAAGCCTTTTTAAAACCAACCAATTTAACTTCAATTTCATCATCAACGGCTCTTATTCTTTTAAATTCTTCAATCAAATCCAATACATCATGTGCAATGTAGACAGTATCGGAGGCATCTATCACTACTTTAGATTTTTCAGGTATATTATTCAACGTATTTTTTATGGCGGCTTTGTTTAAAAAAGAAACTTCTTGTGCAAGATCAATATGTATTACATCTCCATCATGATAAGCTTCTTTTTTAAATGAATATGCTCTTTTAAAATTTCCAATTAAAACAAAAATGATACTAAGAACCATCCCTATTCCAACTCCCCATAACAAATCTAAAAAAACTACCGCTAAAACTGTTGCTATAAATGGTATGTATTGGTATTTTCCTTTTTCTATAAAGTGCTTAAAATGAGAAGGTTTAGCTAATCTGTAGCCGATTAAAAGTAAAATTGCTGCCAGTGTAGCGAGAGGAATTTTATTTAATAAATGAGCGATTGTTAATACACTTATCAATAATAATGTACCGTGAATTATAGTAGAGGATTTAGTTCTGGCACCTGCATTGGCATTTGCTGATGATCTAACTACTACAGAAGTCATTGGTAAACCACCAATTAAACCGCTTAATAAATTGCCAATACCTTGTGCTTTTAATTCAACATTAGTATCAGTATATCTTTTGTAAGGGTCCATTCGATCAGATGCCTCAATGCAAAGTAACGTTTCAATTGAGGCGACAACGGCAATCGTCGCACCTGTTATCCAAACATTACTATTGCTAATAACTTCCAATGAAATATCAGGCAACACAAACATAGCTTTAAATTCCTCCAAAGAAGAAGGTGTAGGCAGTGAAACTAAATGATCCTTTGAAACTTGAAGAGTACTTCCTGTTCTAATAAAAATTTCGTTGATGATTATTCCTGAAAATACTGCGATTAACGCCGCCGGAACTAATTTTAAATTTTTTAAAAATGGAACTTTATCCCATAAAATTAAAATGGCTAATGCAACTAATGTGATGATAATTGAACCATAATTGATGTAATTAAACGCATCCACAATTGTTTCAAACATGTTGGACCCACTTTTTTCAAAAAATGAAGTATCTCCTTCTGCCACTTTATCATAACCAACTGCGTGTGGAATTTGTTTAAGAAAAATAATTATACCAATGCCGGCAAGCATACCTTCGATTACATTGGTTGGAAAGTAATTAGAAATACTTCCTGCTTTTAAAAACCCTAAAAAAAGCTGTAAAAGTCCTGCTATAATTACAGCTGTTAAGAAAACTTCATAAGCTCCCAAATCAGTGATTGCGGTTAATACAATTGCGGTTAAACCGGCAGCAGGTCCTGTAACACTAATGTGTGACTTACTTAAAAATCCGACGATAATTCCTCCGATTACACCCGAAATAATTCCGGAAAAAAGTGGAGCACCGGATGCCAAAGCAATTCCTAAACACAATGGAAGTGCTACTAAAAATACAACTAAACCAGACGCAAAATCAGACTTTAGATGACCTAAAAGATTATTTTTTTTTGTCATTGACCTTAAAATATAATGAATGGAAACAAATAGTTTTTTTCTCCGCGAGTTAGCGGATAACAATTCATTATAATAATTCAGGAGGAGGAGAGAAGATTTCTTCAAAAACTGAATCGAACTGAATGTGATTTTCTAAAACAATTTTTCTCTTAAAAGGTAGTTCAAAGCAAATTAGAAAAACTTGTTTACTTGTCTTTAAAGCTTCTTTAATATTATAAGTTTTCTGTGCTTCTTCTTCTTCAGACATGTTGTAAACCATTGATATATCTGTTTCATTATTATCAATCAAACCTAGAATAGTTGGTAAAGATAAAAATGAAACAAATAGAAAAATCATTATGTAAACCGCTGTCTTCATTGTGACAAATATACCTTTTAACAAATTCAATTGTTAAAAAAAACTTATAATTTAAAAAAAATTTAACTAAATTTCTTCTTCCAACCATGCCTTCATCATCCAAATCGTCTTTTCTTGTTCCTTAATAAAATCACTCATCATCGAGTTGGTTCCTTCATCTAAGGCTTCATCCGACTGTTTTAAGATAACTCTTTCGATTTTTAATAACTGCGTTAATGAGTTGACAATTAAGTTAACTGCTTCCTCATCATTGGAAATATCTTTTCCAACAAATAATTTATTGTTTTTGATATAATCTTCAAAAGTGTGCAATGGTCTTCCTCCTAATGTTAATATACGCTCAGCTATCATATCAATTTTCAATTGGCTGTCGTTATACAACTCTTCAAATTTTACATGTAAGTCAAAAAACCGTTTTCCTCGAATGTTCCAATGTAATCCACGTAAGTTTTGATAATAAACTTGAAAATTGGCAAGTAAAATATTTAATTCTGCTGCTAAAACTTCCGTTTTCTTTAAATCTAACCCTAAACTATTCGTTTTCATTGTGTTATATTGTTGATTAATATATCATAAATATACAAAAAAATCACGATTAATGGTATAACTAAAATTGATAGTTTTTATCTTTGCATCAAAATTTACTATAAAGATGACAATTACACAACTTCAATATGTTTTAGCTGTTGCAGAACATAAAAATTTCACGCTGGCCGCAGAAAAATGCTTTGTTACCCAACCAACGTTGAGCATGCAAATTCAAAAAATTGAGGAAGAACTTGGCATTCAAATATTTGACAGAACAAAAAAACCGATTCAATTGACAGAAATCGGTTTAAAAATCGTTAACCAATCCAAAAACATCGTTAACGAAGCCAATCGCATTCAGGACATTGTAGATCAGCAAAAAGGCTTTATTGGTGGCGAATTCAGGTTGGGGATTATTCCAACCGTTATGCCCACTCTATTACCAATGTTTTTGAATAATTTCATCAAAAAATACCCGAAAGTTAACTTAATTATTGAGGAATTAAACACTGATGAAATCATTGTGAAGTTAAAAAACGGTCATTTGGATGCCGCCATTGCTGCCACACCATTAGAAGAAGAAAAAATAAAAGAGATCGTCTTATTCTACGAACCGTTTGTAGCTTATATTCCGGAAGGTCATTCAGTGTTTGATAAAAAAGAAATAGAAGTTTCCGATTTGAATTTAGATGAAATTCTGTTACTGCAAGACGGTCATTGTTTTCGAGATGGTATTTTAAACTTATGCAAAAACAATCCAGGAAACTCTGACAAATTTAATTTTCACATAGAAAGTGGTAGCTTTGAAACCTTAATAAAATTGGCCGATGAAGGATTAGGAACTACACTTCTGCCCTATTTACATACATTGGATTTAAAAGAAAAAGACAAATCCAAACTTCGCCAATTTAAAGACCCGAAACCGGCGAGAGAAGTGAGCTTAATTTATCCTAAAAACGAATTAAAAATTCACATTATTGATGCCTTACGCAATGTAATTAGCGGCGTAGTTCGGGGAGCGATTGCTTTTCAGGATATACAAATAATTAGTCCGATTCAAAAGAAATAAAATAAAAAAGGAGCTATTTAGGCTCCTTTAGTTTTTATAGATTAACATAAATTAAACAATTCTTTAGTTCTGGTTTTTCTTTAGTAAAGTTCAACAACCAATCTTTCAGTTGTTCAATTTCATAAGGCAATAATTGTTTCATTGCTTTCACGAGTTCTTTACTAAAAAGTGTAGGATCAAAACTTACGCTTTCTAAGATTTTCTTAGTATAAGCAAACATCGGTCTTGTCATTTTTTTGATTTTTATGTAGAATTTGGTTTTAAAGAACGTTTGGTAAATTTACTAAAAATAAAAATATCTACTAAATTTTTAACATCCCAATTGGCTAAAATTTAACGATTATCGCCATCTAAAAGATTTCCTAAACCACCTAAAATACTTCCTTCACCTTTCTGTTTTCCACCTCCTTGTGGAGCGGCAGCCCATATTCTACCTGCTAATCGACTGAATGGTAACGATTGAATATAAACCGTTCCCGGACCTTTTAAAGTGGCAAAGAATAATCCTTCCCCTCCAAAAATTGTATTTCGTATTCCTCCTACAAGTTGTACATCATAATCCACTGTTTGCGTAAAACCAACCACGCAACCAGTATCTACTTTAATCATTTCGCCGGGTTGTAACTCAATTTTTGCCATGGTTCCACCGGCATGAATGAATGCCATTCCGCTACCCTCTAATTTTTGCATGATAAAACCTTCGCCGCCAAACAAACCGCGTCCTAACTTTCTGGAAAATTCTATTCCGATTTTCACCCCTTGGTTCGCACATAAAAAAGCATCTTTTTGACAAATGAATTTTCCGCCTACGGAATTCAAATCAATTGCTAAAATCTTTCCGGGATAAGGTGAAGCAAAAGATATTTTTCGTTGACTTGGATAACTATTTTCAAATAATGTCATGAACAAACTTTCGCCTGTGAGCAATCGTTTACCTGCCGAAAACAGTTTGTTCATAATTCCGCCCGCATCGCTTCCATCACCAAAAATGGTTTTCATCCGGATACCGTCTTCCATCATCATAAAGCCACCAGCTTCGGCCACAACAGACTCTGACGGACTTAAATTTATTTCAACATATTGCATTTCTTCACCGTAAATAGTGTAATCTGTGACTTTGTACATATATCTCTTTTAAACTTTTAAACAATTAAAACTACTTCCACCCTCTCAACATTTCCCTCTTCCCCGGTGGTCCGGCCAACTTTTCTATTTTAAAACCCGCTTCTTTCATCGCATTTTTAATCGGTCCGCGACAAGCATAGGTAACTAAAATTCCACCTTCTTTTAATGCTTCAAACATTTTGGTAAAAATTTCTACGCTCCACAATTCCGGTTGAACGCGATACCCAAAAGCATCAAAATAGATAATATCAAATTGATTTTTATCGTTGATGTCGTTGAATAATTGCTTTCGTTTAGTTAGTCGAAAGGTATCGGAAATTGTTACATTTTCCTCCCAATCTGAAGCATGTATTGTTTTAAATTCTGATTCAAATTGATTTGCATTAAGTTGATTAACATAATTCATTTGCACTATTTCTTCAGGTGAAATCGGAAAGCCTTCTACACCAACATAATCAATCTTCTGTTTGTTTTTTTGACTTTCTAAAAAAGTAATAAACGCATTCAAACCTGTTCCAAAACCAATCTCTAAAACAGAAACGGATTGCCCTTTGCAAAGTGATAATCCGTTTTTGATGAATACGTGTTGAGCTTCCTGAATGGCTCCGTGTTTCGAATGATAACTCTCCTCCCACTCAGGCAAATGGATGGAAGTAGAACCATCGGAAGTGATAATAATTTCTCTTTTCAAATTTTAAGGTTTGAGTTGTAATTTTTTGATTCTCGGAATTGGTCCAGAACACTTCACTTCATGACATGAAATGCAAGCTTGAATAGCGTTTGAATAATGTTCTTTTGCCTTTTCGGGTTCTTTGTAAATCATTTCTTGAGCAGTTAAAAAAACTTGAGCGTTTTCTTTAAAAAAAGCATCATTTTCTGAAGGATCTGTCATGATTGCTTGGTGAATCTTGGCAAAGTGAGACGGAAATTCTCCCACTGGTTCACCTTTTTCAATGCGTTCTTTTAGTCGCTGATTGTCCACATACATTTGTTCCATAAGCAATGCCATTTCGGAAAGCTCATACATTTCGAACGATTTTTTCTCTGTCGTGGCTGTAGAATCAACTTTTTTTTCTTTCGAAGATTCATTTTTATTTTGGCAACTAATAAAGAATAAAACCGAATATCCTATAATCAAAATTTTTTTCATTATTCTTTGATTAATACGCCATCAGATAAAAAAGAATAGGAAACTTTTGGTTCTGTAATTGAATCAATCGCTTCTTGCGATTTTCCTGCATCTTTGGCATAATGTTTTAATTCTTCTACAGTTTCAACAGAAATGAAAGCTTTTCCGTTTACAATTGCTTCGCTACCGGCTGCATTCAATGGCATAAAAAAGCTGTAATCTTTAAAACGAACAAAAGTATTTTTATCTTCATTTAAACTCATGTTCATCCAGCAACCTTTCTTTTGGCAAACATCTTTTATTTCTGAGCGGAATTTTACTTCAACAGTATCACCTTCTTTTAAAGTTTCAAACTTCGCTAAAAGTTCTTCCTTCGAAATTACACCTTCAGCGGTAATTGAATCACCAAATGATTTGAAATTCTCGGTTTGAACTACTGCTATTTCTTTCGTTTCCTCTTTTTTACAGGCTATCATTGTAAAAACTGCAATAGCCATTAAAATCGTTTTTCTCATTATATTAATTTTAGACTTTACTTATTTGAACTACAAAAATAAGTAGTTTAATCCTTTTCGAATTAAATTTCCAATAAATTTTAATTCAAAATGCTAAAAACTCAATAATTTATATTCAGTTTAAAGAAATTTAAAAAAGTAGTTTGAATTTGTGATGTTTTTGTAAAACTATCAAAAAACTATAGTTTTTTTTATATTTTAGCCAAATCATAAACCTCTTTTTACATTTTAATTCATTTTTAACGTAAACCGTTGTTTATCAATTAATTAATTTTATTTTGTATATTAAAATCATATTTAAATGAGTTCAAATCTTATTAACGAAATCGATATAGTTAAAGCTTCAACTTCAAAAATCAGCAGTGTAGATTTTGAAAACCTAACATTTGGAAATGTTTTTACCGATCACATGTTGATTTGCGATTTTAAAGAAGGAGCTTGGCAAAAACCGATTATCAAACCGTATGAACCGTTTATGATTGATCCTTCGGCAAAAGTATTTCATTATGGTCAGGCGATTTTTGAAGGCATGAAAGCCTATAAAGATGAAAAAGATGATGTTTGGATGTTTAGACCTGATGAAAATTTTAACCGTTTTAACCATTCTGCCAAACGTTTAGCTATGCCGGAAGTAACCGAAGATATTTTTATTGGCGGTTTAAAAGCTATTTTAGATTTAGAACGGGAATGGGTGAAAAAAGGAAAAGGTAATACTTTGTATATCAGACCTTTCATGATAGCGATTGGGTCAGGAGTAATTGCTCAACCATCGACGCAATATCGTTTTATGATTATTCTTTCGCCGGCTCGTTCATATTATTCAGGTGAAGTAAAAGTAATTATTGCCGAACATTATAGTAGAGCTGCAAACGGAGGAATTGGTGCAGCCAAAGCCGCCGGAAATTATTCGGCACAATTCTATCCAACCAAATTGGCAAATGAAAGAGGTTTTCAGCAAATTATTTGGACTGACGATGCGACACATACCAAATTGGAAGAAGCCGGAACGATGAATGTTTTCTTTAGAATTAACGACACTTTGTATACAGCACCAACCGGTGAACGAATTTTGGATGGTGTAACTCGAAAGAGTCTAATTGATATCGCAAGACGCGACGGAATTGAAGTAGAAGTACGTTCTGTTTTAGTTTCAGAAATAATTGAAGCAGCTAAGGATGGTTCGCTAAAAGAAATCTTTGGTGCCGGAACCGCGGCAGTAGTAAACCCAATTGTTGGATTTTCATATCAGGATAATTATTATGAATTACCTAAAATGGAAAATTCGTATGCTTCACAATTAAAAGAAAAATTGACTAATATTCAATATAAACTAGCAGAAGATACTTTTGGCTGGACGGTAAAAGTTTAGTTTTCTGTTATCAATTGTCGGTTATCTGTTAAAGAAACCGACAACTGATTTTTTATTTTAGAATGGCTTCAAAATTTGGTTTAAAGTAATTTGGACCTTTTAAAACTTTTCCGTCTTCACGATAAATTGGTTTTCCGTTTTCGCCTAATTTGCTCATATTGCTGCGTTGAATTTCGTCAAACACTTCTTCGATTTTGTGTTGCAAACCATGTTCTATAATGGTCCCGCACAAAATATAAAGCATATCGCCTAACGCATCGGCAACTTCAACAATGTCATTATTCATTGCAGCTTCTAAATATTCTTCGTTTTCTTCTTTCATCAAATTAAAACGAAGTAAATTTTTGCTTTCGCCTAAATTTATTGAAGGTTCTTCCTTAAAACCTAATCCGAATGCCGTGTGAAACTCTTTAACGGCTAAAATTTGTTTTTGCATATTATCCAATTTATTTTGATAAAAATAACTGTTTTTTGAATGTGGTTCGAAAGAGCTATTCAAAAACAATTAACTATTTTTGTTGAAAAATTAAAGTTATGTTTTCAACCGGTCAGATGATCTTTGCAGGTTTCTTTGTGGTATGCTTTATCGCGGTAATGATTTATGTGTATCGAAAAGATTTATCGCTACATAAATTGCATTACAAAGGAAGTTTTAAAGTGCTTTTGGGCTTTATTTTCTTCATACTATTATTATTTCTCATTAAGATTTATTTAAAAAAATAATGAAAACCTAAAAATCCCTATTTGTAGGGATTTTTTTTTGTAAATTACTATCGAATTTTGAAGTGTTTAACTTTAAAACTAATAACTATGGAAGATGTACGTTATACAGCAATTGGATTTTATAATGGGATAAAAAAAATCTTAACGCTAGAATTAGGTATCCCTGAAGATAATGATAATAACTATGTCTATAAACATTATGACTTAACCACTAAACTCAAGGACGATATTTACTTAAATGTGATATTGACCAATATAAATTATGGTGAAAATCAATTCGAAGAAGTAACTGAATATCATGAAAAAATTAGCATAATCATGAAACCAGAAGTAGATGCTGGAAATTTAAATACCGATTATCGGGATGAAGTAATTGATTTAAAAAAACCTGATATTTTGTTTTTGTTAGTGCATGATAATCAACTTTCTCCTGCAAATATTAGAGAAATTAAGGGTAATGTTTTTGAATATTATGGAAGGGCAAAAATTAAAAGTAATTTCATTTCAGAGGACTATCCTAAAGAAAATCCTATAGTCAGTGGTAGACCGAGAACATTAGGGATGAGCATAATAAAAAAATAATGATTTTAAAAAAAATAAAATTTACTTACCTACTCTTTACATATTTTATATCGAGTGGGTTTGTTTTTTCACAATCAACTAGTTATCAAAAAGTTGACAGTTTACTTGCTGAAGGTAGAAATTATAGTGCTATAAAATATTTAACCCAATTTAAATCTACTAAGGATAAATCTGAACTTGCAAAAGTTTACAACTATATTGCAAAAGCTTACAGTAATGAAAACCAAAACGGAAAATCATTTGAGTTTTACACAAAATCAAAAAACATTTATCTTGCCGCAGGTCAAAAAGAGCAAGCGATGGAAGTTACACTCGAGATAGCATATTTATTTAGTACTCAAAAACACAATTTCGAAAATGCTAAAGATCTTATTAAAGAATATATAGCATTTGCAAAAGAAATGGGTAAAGATGATTTAATTGCAAAAGGCTATGAAAGTTGGGCCTCTTTGCTTATTGATGATAATCCTGAGGAAAGTAAAAAATATTTCAAAAAAGCACTGGAACACAACAGAAAATCTTTTAATGAAATAACATATTCAACAATAAACAACAATCTTGGAGTATTATACACTGAGAAACTATCACAACCTGATTCTGCCTTATATTTTTACAATAAAAATCTAGATGTATCTATCAAAAAAGATGATGCAGAGGAAGTTTGCACAAATTATATAAATATTGCCGGTGCATACTACTACAAGGGAGAATATAAAAAAGCTATTGAATTTTTAAATAAAGCCAATCAAATAGATATTAAAAAATATAGAGCTAAAACAAAAAGTCTCATCCAAAAATTTCTATCTTTCAACTATGAAGCTTTAGGTGATTATGAAAAAGCATTGGATCATATTTATGAATACAAAACTCTACAAGATACAATAAACGCAGAATTACAAGACATCAAAGTCTCTGAATTACAAATTTTATACGAAACAAAGGAAAAAGAACTTGAAAATAAAGCTCTAAAAAATCAAAACAGTTTATTAGAAAGCAAACGAAAAATCAACCTTTTAATCCTTTTTGTTCTAGTTGGTCTTTTAATTTCAATCATTGTAATCGCTTTATTGACCATTAAAAATGCCAAAAAGAAACAAAAAATCGCAGAGCAAGAAAAATTACTTGAAAAACAAAAATTAGCCACTACTTTAAAAGAGCATGAACTTCAGAGCATTGATCTCATGTTGGAAAGTCAAGAAAGTGAACGAATAAAATTAGCCAATGAGCTTCACGACAATTTGGGGAGTATGTTGGCAACATTGAAATTAAACTTCCAAAATTTAAAACGTCAAAAAGAAGGTTTAATAGTGGAAGAAAATAAACTTTATGAAAAAACAGATAATTTAATTGAAGAAGCCTATCAAAAAGTGCGTGATATGGCTCACTTTAAAAATTCAGGCATTATTGGAAATGAAGGTTTGGTACCCGCTGTAAAAAAAATGGCTGATAAAATGAGTGTGTTAAACCTTTTGGAAATGAATGTCATTCCTTTTGGTTTAAAGGAAAGATTAGACAATAAATTAGAAATAAGTCTTTTTCGAATGATTCAAGAATTATGCACTAACATTATCAAACACGCCAAAGCCAGTGAGGTAAATATCTATTTGACACAACATAACGGTACAGATATTAACCTGATTATTGAAGACAACGGCGTGGGTTTTGATCCAAAAGAGATAAAATCAAGCGATGGAATGGGGCTTAAAAACATTGAAAAGAAAGTAGAACAAATGGGCGGAACTTTTTCGATTGACACCATCAAAGACAAAGGAACTACCATCATAATCGATATTCCATTATGATACGAATTGTAATTGCAGAAGATCATCAAGCGTTAATAGACGGTATCAAACTTATGATTGAATACGAGCCTGATATCGAAGTAGTTGGGGAAGCCAATGATGGCGAAGAATTGATAGAAATAGTTCGAAAAAAACGTCCGGATATCGTGTTAACTGATATTCGAATGCCAAAATGTGACGGAATTTGTGCCACAAAATCAATTATGGAAAATTACCCAAACACCAAAGTCATTGGCTTTAGTATGTTTGAACAAACGGAAGCCATTAATCAAATGCAATCAGTCGGGGCAAAAGGATATATTCTAAAAAATTCATCACTAAAAAAAGTTTTGGAAGCCATCAGAACTGTAGCTAAAGGTGGAATTTATTTTGATGATGCGATTACAACGCACGATTCGTTAACCAAAGAGGAAATAATTTTAAGCAAACGCGAAAAAGAAATTCTGCAACTCATCGGCGAAGGCAAAACTTCACAAGAAATAGCCGAAATCTTATTCATTGGAAAAACGACGGTTGATACGCACCGAAAAAACATTATCAAAAAAATGAACATTCACGGAAAAACAGATTTAATTCGGTTTGCTGTGGAACGAAAATATGATTTTTAAACCATTCTAAAAAGCGAAAGTCCCTACTACAGGGACTTTCAACTAAATTTCCAAAAACTACTAACACGGTTATAGCTAAAAAATTAACTAATTAACTACGACAAAGCTAGTAGAAAGAATGATACCAAAACATCCCTACAAGTAGGTATTTTTCATTTATTTTTAATAATGTTATTATTTAAAAACCACTTCATTTTCCCCATCAAAACTGGCAAAAACCATTGTTGGATGTGAATCTTGGTGATACATGTTTCCTTTACAATCAATCGCAATTGCTCCGGCAAAACCGTCAAAAGGTTTGAGTTCATTGAAAGTCTTTTCAAACGCTTCTTCCAACGAAAATCCATCTGTCACACGAGTAACAATTTTGGTTGCCACTGCCCCACTCACAATGTCTTCTCCCACTCCGGTTAGACTTACGCCACAAAATTCATTGGCATAATTTCCGGCAACCGTGGCAGAATCCGATATGCGTCCAGGAATTTCAAATCCTTTTCCGCCTGTGGAAGTTGCTACAGCAATTTTTCCTTTTGAATCTAAAGCTACACAGCCTACCGTTCCTGTACCGGTTGATTTCAATTTGGCTTCATATTCCGCTTTTCGTTGTGGAATTTCGGTTGAAAAAGCTTCAAAACCATGTTTTCTGGCAAAATTTGTTGCTCCACTTCCTCCCAAAATTCGATCATCAACAGTCATTAAAACTTCTGCAACTTGAATGGGATTTTTAACTTCTTCAATATTAATCACACCGCTCATTTTCATGGAAGTTCCATCCATTAATGCAGCACTCATTCTTATTTTTCCGTCGCTTTGAATTTGTGAACCTATTCCTGCATTGAATAATTCATCATCTTCCAATAAAGAAACAGCGTAAACAACTGTTTCTAAAGCGGTATGTGATTTAAGGTACTCATAAGAATCCTTTACAATTCTCAACAAGGCCTCTTGTTTTGCAATTTTAGTTTCAAGATTAGTTGATGATTCAGAGAAAAATCCGCCGTGAATAATTATTTTCATTTTTTTATGGTATGGGTAAAAGGTGATAGTTGAAAGGAAATACCAATTCCCTTTCACTTATCAACTTTTATCTTCTTAAATATATTGCGAAGAATGAATATGCATTTTAAACGTACTCAAATCAAAGGTATCCCCCATGCTCATGACATGTGTAACCAAATGATTAATAGAAACCGGCTGACCCAATTCTACTTGTGTTAAATTGGTGTCTTTAATCTCTTTTCCATCCACCAAAATAACCAATCCGGAACCGATTGCTTCCATTTTGGTATTGTTTGTAATCAAAAGTCCGGTATCTTCACCTAAACCAATTCCTAATACTTTCGGATTACCAACGACCGCTTGAAATAAACGTCCGATTCTACCGCGTTGAACAAAATGTGTATCAATAACCACATCATCAATCAAGCCCAATCCGGAAGTGATTTTTACTTCGCCTTTCAATAAAGCCTCACTACTACTCCCTTGGTAAATCATGTTATTAGATGCTGCAGCTGCTCCTGCGGAAGTCCCTGCATAAATAAAATGATCATTCTTGTATTTTTCCAATAAAATATCATGAAATTTGGTTCCACCTAGAATTGAGGAAAGGCGAAGTTGATCGCCACCGGTAAACATTACTACATCAGCTGCTTTCAATCGTTCGATAACGTCAACCTCAGAAGCTTGCTCGCGTCGCTCAATGTGCAAGACGTCAACATTCGAAGAGTTCAAATATTGAAAGGCTCTAACATACTCAGGACCAACTTCTCTTGGGATTTTTGAAGCGGTGGTTATGACTTCAATCCTTGATTTATCTTTAAATTTCGATTCGTCGATGATTCGTTTTAAAATTCCGGTTTCAAAGAAATTCATATTTTTTGAAACGTCTTGATCAAAACTAGCCTCTGTAAAACTGCCTTTATCAACAGCTCCACCAATAATAATTAATTTTCCTCTGCCATTCATGCCACAAAAATAACAAAATCTTAAAACTAACTCATGGTTTTTTAAGAATTTGACAGAAATGAATTGCTTTTTATTCATAAAAAACAGAGCATCATCTCACTGAAAATCAATTCAAAAATTCATTTTTCATTACATTTCAAATAAATTTTAACAAAAGCAACAAAAAAAATATTTTAGTAAAACAAATATTTCTTATTTTTAACAAAATCATTACACAAAAACTAAACTAACCTTTCTTTCAATTTAAGTTTATGAAAATATTAAAAGTACAAGCTCTACGCGGACCAAACATTTGGAGTGTTCAACGAAAAAAATTAATCCAAATGCGATTGGATTTGGAAGAAATGGAACAATTTCCGACCAATAAAATTGATGGTTTTAGAGAACGCCTCGAAGCTATGTTTCCTACCATGATAGAACATCGCTGTTCTGAAGGAGTGCGAGGCGGATTTTTTATGCGAATAGAACGCGGCACTTGGATGGGTCATGTCATTGAACATATTGCCTTAGAAATTCAAACCCTTGCCGGCATGGAAACCGGATTCGGACGAACAAGAGAAACCAAAACGCCAGGAGTGTATAATGTGGTTTTCAGTTATACAGAAGAAAATGTGGGTATGTTTGCTGCCGAAAGTTCAGTCAAAATTGCTGAAGCTTTGATTGCAGGAACAGCTTATGATTTGGAAGCTGACATAAAAAAAATGCGGGAAATTAGGGAACGCGTTCGATTGGGACCTTCTACGGGAAGTATCGTTGAAGAAGCTGTTGCACGTGATATTCCTTGGATTAGACTCGGAACCAACTCTTTAGTACAATTGGGTTACGGTGTAAATCAAATGCGTTTTCAAGCAACCATTACTTGCAAAACCAGTAATATTGCTGTGGATATTGCCTGTAATAAAGAAGAAACCAAACGCATGTTAGACATGGCTTCTATTCCGGTTGCCAGTGGTTCGATTTGCGTGGACGAAGAGGATTTGGAACTCACTATCAAAAAAATTGGTTACCCCATTGTAATTAAACCTTTGGATGGTAATCATGGAAAAGGAGCCTCGATAAACGTTGTTACTTGGAAAGATGCAGTTGAAGGTTTAGCTCATGCTCAACGATACAGTCGCCGTGTGATTGTTGAAAAATTTATCACCGGTTTTGATTTTAGAGTATTAGTGATTGATAATAAATTAGTCGCAGCTGCTAAAAGAGTTCCGGCTCATGTTATTGGTGACGGCAAACATACTATTCAAGAATTAATCAACATCACCAATCAAGATCCTAGAAGAGGTTACGGACATGAAAATGTACTTACCGAAATTACAGTTGATAGAGACACGACGGATTTATTAGAAAAATTGGGCTATTCATTAGAAACAATTCCTAATAATGGAGAAACCGTTTACTTAAAATCAACAGCAAATTTAAGTACGGGAGGAACTTCTGTAGATGTAACCGATATGATGCATCCTGAAAACATCTTTTTGGCAGAACGAATTTCGCGAGTTATTGGTTTAGATGTATGTGGAATCGATATCATGGCAGAAAATTTAACCCAACCTTTAAAAGAAAATGGTGGTGTAATTTTGGAAGTAAATGCCGCTCCCGGATTTAGAATGCACTTAGCTCCTTCGGAAGGATTACCCAGAAATGTGGCTGCTCCCGTAATTGATATGCTTTATCCTCCAGGAAAACCCAGTAGAATCCCGATAATTGCGGTAACGGGAACAAACGGAAAAACGACCACTACCCGACTGTTGGCTCATATTGTTAAAAATAATGGCTATAAAGTTGGTTTCACAACTTCTGACGGTATTTATATCCAAAACCACATGTTGGAAAAAGGCGATACCACCGGACCAATTAGTGCGGAATACATTTTAAAAGACCCTACGGTTGAATTTGCTGTATTAGAAACCGCCAGAGGTGGAATTTTAAGAGCAGGATTAGGTTTTAGCCGCTGTGATATTGCCATCATTACCAATATTAGAGAAGATCATTTGGGGTTAAGCGACATTGATACTTTGGATGATTTAGCACGTGTAAAAAGCGTTGTAGTTAGAAGTGTAAAAAAAGACGGTTGGGCCATTTTAAATGCAGAAGACGAGCAATGTTTAAAAATTGCCAATGATTTGAATTGCAATATTGCCTATTTTTCTATGGATGAGGAGAATCCATTCGTGAAAAAACTGAGCAAAGAAGGAAAAATTGTTGCCGTTTATGAAAATGGATACATTACCATCAAAAAAGGCGATTGGAAAATTAGAGTCGAAAAAGCACTCCACATTCCATTGACTTTGGGCGGAAAAGCCAAGTTTATGATTCAAAATGTATTGGCTGCCACTTTAGCGAGTTATTTGTATGGATTCAAAACCGACGACATCAGCCTTTCATTGCAAACCTTCATTCCGAGTGTAGCACAAACGCCGGGAAGAATGAATATTTTTGAATTTAAACGATTCAAAGTGATGATTGATTTTGCTCATAATCCGGCAGGATACATGGCCATTGAAGATTTGTTAAGTAATATTGAAGCCTCACGAAAAATAGGAATCATAGCCGGAGTGGGTGACCGTAGAGACGAAGACATTCGGGATTGTGCTGAAATAGCCGGAAGAATGTTTGACCATATCATCATTCGTCAGGAAAAACACTTGCGTGGCAGAACAGAACAGGAAATTATCGATTTAATTTTGGAAGGAATTCAAAAAGCGAATCGTCCGGTGACGTACGAAATTATTCCGAAAGAAATTGAAGCCATCAAACACGCCATTAATATTGCGGATGACGGAACGTTTATCACCGCTTTAAGCGATGTAGTTACGAATGCAATTGGAATTGTTCAGGAATATTTGGATAAAGAGAATGAGGAGAATTTGAGTTAGTCTGATAATTTGCCTTAATACTGCACCACATCACGAATGAAAAGAATAATTGCCATATCAATAATAATTATGAACCTATTAAATTTATTTGGTTACAAAGCCAATAATGAAAATGACCCTTATTGGAAATTTGACAAAAGTGAACATTTTCGCCCTAAACTTAATAAGGGCGAATTTTATATATTAAGTGGATTTGATTTTGGCTGGTTTGTACTTGAACCAATATCGAAATTTGTTAATGATAAAGAACACGAAATTGAACGTGGTAAATCTTTATCTTATGGACAAAAAGCACTTTATTATTGGTGGTATCTTGATGCTCAAGTTACAAATGGTGGATTCGTACAATTCTACTACAACGGATATGCTAAGTACGTTCCAACGATAATTAAAGGACTGGAACATATTGGAGATGTTGAAATGGCAAATTTGGTCAAAAAAGCAGATAAAATCTACCAAAAAAATAAAAAACTAATGGACAAAGCACAAGAAAGTGATTTGTTTGATAGTGAACTTTATGATAGACTTGATGAAATATCTTTACTCGATGACAATTACTATAAAATGAATGAAAAGACGATGTCTTTGATTGAAAATTACATCCGTAAAAATCCAAATGAAATATGTGTGGACGAATATGGAAAAGAGTTTGATATGACTTTTACTGGGCTTTGCAAAACCTTCTATGAAAGTAAAAAAATTAAAGAAGAATTTCACCTTGAAAACGGTTTAATTAATGGAGAATTCAAGTCTCTTTTTGAAAATGGTAATCCAAAAGAAATAATAGAATATGCAAATGGAGAACAAACTGGTGAACGCAAAGAATATTATGCTAATGGTAAACTCAAATATGAGGTTATAATTGTTTCAACGAAAAATTTAGCAATTTCCAAGTGGTATTATGACAATGGAAACCCTGAAAAACTTGAAACGAAACGACTAAATAAAGATGAAAGATTTGGAGAATATAAAGAATGGTACGAAAACGGACAACTTGCAAAAGCCGGAACATACAAATCAGCTTATGAACGTGAAGGTCAATGGCTAGAATTTTACAAAGATGGAAGTAGAAAAGTTGAAGCAGAATTTGTGAATGGCAATTTCAGGTTAATAAATCACTGGAATGAAAAAGGAATGCAAACACTAACTGATGGAACTGGTTTATATGTTTTTGAATACTCGATGTTCGGAGATAAAATTGACAGAAACGAGCAAGAGTATAAAAACTATCAAAGACACGGTAAGCAAAAAACTTACACTAATGGAATTCTTGCTCTTTATCAAGAAATGGAAAATGGTAAAGAACACGGAATTACAAGAAGTTTTTACGAAAATGGTAACTTAAAACAAGAAATTGATTACAAGAATGGTAAGCCTGTTTCAATTAAAGAGTTCCCAAAATTTGTAAATCCAAAAGTAAATACAATTATAGTGTCAAGGCTATGTGCAAATTGTTACGAAGAGTATGAAGATTACACATTACCTGATAATGAACCTATACCACTGAATGAAAAAGAAATAGCAAAAAATTTTAAGGCTGAAACTTCATTATTTAAAGATTATGGCGATGACCACATTTTATCATATGGTTACTCTTTATTTGTAGATGAAAAAGGAATAGTAACAGAAATAAAGTTTGCTGCTGCTGACAATATGTGGTTAGATGAACAAGTCAAGGAAAGTATGGTTAAATTAAAATTTGAACCCGCTCTTAAAAACGCTAAGCCTCTAAAAAGTATTCATTATGTTCGATATCAGTTAAAACTTATTGAATCAGATAAGTAATTAAAAACAAATACTGAGTTATAAGTAAAAAATTATCTAAGTCATAAATATATTACGTTTTCTGTTTCTTTTTCTTCGCCGCCGGAAATAAAACGTTATTTAAAATTAATCTATAACCGGGAGAATTTGGATGTAAATCTAAAACGGTTGGAGCATCGCCTACTAAATGTTGATAATCTTCCGGATCGTGACCGCCGAAATAAGTAAACATGCCTTTTCCTTTGGTTCCGTGAATGTATCGAGCTTCGCTGTTATACTGATTTTGTCCCATTACTAAAACGTTCGATTTTACTAATTCACTATCAAAAGAGGTAGTTTGTCCCATAAAACCTTTCACTAACATGGTGTGATTTTGGCAAAGCATAGTTGGAATTGGATCCCATTTGGCAGAATATTCCATTAACGTGAAATAATCTTTTTCCATCGGAATTCGTCTTTTTGTGGTCATATCAATATCTGAAAACTCATAAACCGTTGGGCTTCTTTCTAAAATAAAATCTCGAAAAGCAAATGTTCTGGAATAATCTATTTTGGATTGATAATTAGGTTCGCTTTCGTCTCCATCAAACATCGGTTCGCAAATATCAATCCCTTCCGCAGAAAGTGCAATATCAAAACTATCGGTTGCTGAACACATCGCAAACATAAATCCGCCACCGATTACGAAGTCACGAATTTTTTTGGCTACCGCCAATTTAGATTCTGACACTTTTGAATAGCCCAATTTTGCGGCCAAAGCTTCGGCTTCTTTTTTCTGTTCGATATACCAAGGTGCATTTCGATAAGCTCCAAAAAACTTTCCATATTGACCGGAAAAGTCTTCATGATGCAAGTGCAACCAATCATACAAAAGCAATTGATCGGATAACACTTCTTCATCATACACCGCTTTAAATGGAATTTCTGCATACGTTAAAACTAATGTCACCGCATCATCCCAAGGTTGTTTTCCTTTTGGTGTGTAAACTGCAATTTTTGGAGCTTTTTCCAAAACAACCGATTCCATATTTTGTGACGGACTACTGATTTCTTCCAAAATTTGATTGGCTTGACCTTCTGATAAAAGTTCAAAAGAAACCCCTCGAATCTGGCATTCTTTTCTGATTTCAGGAGCATCGGGCAATAAAAACGAACCACCACGGTAATTGAGTAACCAACTGGCTTTGTAATCATTTTCTAAAGCCCAATACGTAATTCCATAAGCTTTTAAGTGATTTTGTTGCGTGCTTTCATCCATCGGTAAAAGAATGAAATTGGCTTTTACCGTTAAGGAAATGAAAAATATAAATAAGTAAAAAATCGTCCTTTTCAAAATTTGCAAATTTTTTAGTTGGCAAAAAAGTTCTTAAGTCAAAGATAAACGATTTTGTGTGAAGAAAATGATAAAATTAAAAACCATATAAGTCAATTAATAAACTGATATCCTTATATGACTTACATGATAAAATTTGACTATTAAAAAGGTACATCCGAATCGTCATCTTCCGCATTCATATTACTTCCAAAAGCTTCGTTGGCAGAAGGAAGATTTTTAGTAATGAATGTAGTATCTTCGGCGTTCATTCGTGAAGGTAAATCGCCGAAACCAGATGAAAAATCATCCAAATTATCAAATTTACCCAAGTTTCCGATGAATTTCAGTCGTATATTTTCTAAACTTCCGTTTCGGTGTTTTGCGATGATAAATTCGGCTTGTCCTTCGGTTGGGGAACGCTCATCGTCATCCCATTCATCAATTTTATAATATTCCGGACGGTAAATAAACGATACAATATCGGCATCTTGCTCAATTGCACCCGATTCACGAAGATCGGAAAGCAAAGGTCTTTTGCTGGAACCACGCGTTTCAACCGCACGAGAAAGCTGCGATAATGCAATCACCGGAACGCTTAATTCTTTGGCTAATGCTTTTAAGTTTCTTGAAATAGTTGAAATTTCCTGTTCACGATTTCCTCCACCTTTTCCGCCACCGCCAGCAGTCATCAATTGAAGGTAATCGACAATGATTAATTTAATTCCGTGTTGGGATGACAAACGTCTCGCTTTTGCACGTAAATCGAAAATGGAAAGTGATGGTGTATCATCAATAAAAAGTGGTGCTTTTTCGAGATTTTTTACTTTTACACTCAATTGTTCCCACTCGTGTTTTTCTAGTTTTCCTGTTCTTAATTTTTCGGAAGACAATCCGGTCTCTGACGAAATTAAACGCGTAATTAACTGAACAGAGGACATCTCCAACGAGAATACTGCCACAGGTTGATTGAAATCGATGGCCATATTTCGAGCCATTGAAAGTACGAATGCCGTTTTCCCCATACCAGGACGAGCGGCAATAATGATTAAATCACTCGGTTGCCAACCGGACGTAACTTTATCCAATTTATCAAAACCGGTAGCCACACCGCTTAAACCTTCTTTATTGGCAATTTCTTCGATTCTTTTTTTGGCCTGGATAACCAAACTTTGGGCAGTTTCTGAACTTCGTTTGATGTTTCCTTGCGTTACTTCGTATAATTTGGACTCGGCTTTGTCTAATAAATCAAAAACATCGGTGGTTTCATCATACGATTCTTCGATAATTTCGGAAGATATTTTGATCAAACTTCGTTGAATAAATTTTTGTAAAATGATTCTGGAGTGAAATTCAATGTGAGCCGATGAAGATATCTTTTGTGTCAATTGAATTAAGTAAAAATCACCTCCAACCAAATCCAATTTGGCATTCTTTTTTAATTGTGCTGAAACGGTTAATAAGTCAATTGGTTGGGTATCCGTAAACAATTGCACAATTGCTTCAAAAATATATTTGTGAGCATCTTTATAAAAGGCATCCGGTTGAAGAATATCAATTACTTCATCAACCCCTTTTTTGTCAATCATCATCGCTCCCAACACGGCTTCTTCTAAGTCAAGAGCCTGCGGAGGTAGCTTTCCTTTTTCTAAGTTTATTATCGTAGTTTTATCTACTTTAATCGGGTTAATATTTCGTAAATTTTCCATTAGGCTAAAGTAACTATAATATAAAAAAATACCTGAAGTAGTTGTTAGTAAAACGATGTTAACAACTTATTTTTATTGTTGAAAACCAAAAAAAAATCCGAAGTTTCAGGGCTTCGGATTTTAGCATAATAATGTAAGAATTATTCTTTGAACTCGCCCATTTTACTGTATTTATCCATCCTTTGAGCTACTAACTCAGTTGTTGATAAATCTTTCAGTTCATTATATCCTTTGATAATATATTGTTCAACTGTTTTAAAAGTTGTTTCTCTGTCGTAATGAGCTCCTCCTAGTGGTTCAGGAATAATTTCATCAATTAACTTCTGTTTTTTCATATCATAAGAAGTCAATTTTAAAGCTTCTGCCGCTTGTTCTTTGTATTCCCAACTTCTCCATAAAATGGAAGAACAAGACTCAGGTGAAATTACAGAGTACCAAGTATTTTCTAACATATAAACTTTGTCTCCTACCCCAATTCCCAATGCTCCACCGGAAGCACCTTCACCAACAATAACGGTAATGATTGGTGTTTTTAAACGAAGCATTTCAAAAATATTTCTGGCAATGGCTTCACCTTGACCACGTTCTTCAGCTTCTAAACCGGGATAAGCACCTGGAGTATCGATTAAAGTAACAACCGGAATTCCGAATTTTTCGGCCATTTTCATCAAACGAAGAGCTTTTCTGTATCCTTCCGGATTAGCCATTCCGAAATTTCTAAACTGACGTGTTTTGGTATTAAACCCTTTTTGCTGACCTACAATCATAAACGACTGACCACCAATTTTTCCCAATCCGCCAATCATGGCTTTGTCGTCTTTAAAATTTCTATCGCCAAAAAGCTCTAAAAAAGTTCCGCCGCACAAAGCTCTCACGTGATCCATTGTGTATGGACGACTTGGATGACGCGACAATTGCACACGTTGCCAAGCAGATAAATTTTTGTATATTTTTTTCTTTGTTTCTTCTAATTTTTTCTCAATTTGTTTGCACGTTGCGGTAACATCCACGTTCGATTCTTCACCGATAATTTGGCATTTGTCCAATTGATCTTCTAACTCTTTGATAGGAAGTTCAAAATCTAAATATTCCATAGGTTTCGACAGATTTTAGTTTAGTTTGAATAGCAAAGATAGAATTTTATCTTGTTAAGAAAAGCTATTTTTAATGTTAAGTTATAAAAAAATAGCAAAAAATTAATCCCGTCTGTTTTTTAATCTGTATTTAATAATTCCATTCAAAACAACCGTAAAAAGAATTATCAATGCACCCAAATAGAACTCCGGGCTCATTTTTTCTTTGTCTTTAAATAGAAGTAAAGCTAAGATTATACCGTAAATAGGTTCAAGATTGATGGTTAACATTACAGTATAAGGACTGATAAATTTCATCACTTTTACCGATGCTATAAATGCATAAGCAGTACAAATTGAGCTCAAAATAATCAGGTAAATCCAGTCTGAAGGTCGAAGAATGAAGAACTCTTTTGAAAAACTATTTGTCAATAAAAGATAAATCGAAAAACAAAGAACACCTCCCGAAAGTTCATAAAACGAAATCACCGTTGAATCATACATTTTCGCATACTTTCCATTAACCACAGAAAAAAGTGCTGATAAAAATGCAGACGTTAATGCTAAAATAATTCCTAAATAATAATCTCCTTCAAAATTAAAGATGATATAAAGTCCAACTACGACAAGTAATCCAAAAAAAACTTCATACCAAATGACTTTTCTCTTATAAAGAATTGGTTCTAAAAAAGAGGCAAAAAAAGCACCTGTCGACAAACATGCCAACGTCACAGAAACATTAGAAACTTTAATTGCTTTAAAAAAAGTTAGCCAATGAAGTGCTATCACTAATCCTAATAACAAAAAAACCATGATTGTTTTACGTGGAATTGTAATATCTGTTTTTTTATAAAGCATAAAAAGAACGATAAATCCAACGGCCATTAGCATTCTAAACCAAACCAACGGTAAGGCATCGAGCGAAATTAATTCACCCAAAATAGCAGTGAATCCCCAAATGAAGACAATTAAATGAAGGTGTAAATAACTTTTGAGGTTATCGTTTTGCATTTCTAAGCAAATAAATTGCTAATATACCAAAAACTATGTTTGGGAACCAAACCGCAACCAAGGGTGGAATGCTGGACTTTTCGGCCATTGTTCCGAAAATTTTATCAAAGAAAATATAGGTGAAAGCAATTACAATTCCAATGGCTAAGTTAACACCCATTCCGCCTCTGCGTTTCATGGAAGATACCGAAACAGCAATAATTGTTAAAATAAATGCTGCAACGGGCAAACTGTATTTTCTATACAAAACAACCAAGTAAGTATTTATGTTTGCATTTCCTCTTGCTTTCTCTTTATCGATAAATCGAACTAAATCCGGCAGTGTTAGCGTTTCTGCAATATAAATTACAGGAGTTAAATCCTCTAAGTCAAAATTAAAAACAGTATCTTTTTTTTCTGCTTTTTCTAAAACATCACCTAACGGCCCAACTTTTCTTTTTTGGTAATTGAACATGGTATAAGTACTATCTTTCTCGTTCCATTTCAACCGATTGGCTGTAATTTTGTAGTCGAGTTTTTCACCTTTAAACTTTTCTAAAGTAAAATTAAATGCTGTTTTAGAAACTGAATTAAAATTACTGACATACAGAAATTCATCATCGCTAATTTGACGAAAGACATTAGAATTTTGCCTGATTTCTTTATTATTTTTTAAATAGGTATAGCGAAAATCATTGAATCCTTTGCTGGCTTTGGGCACAAGAAAGAATCCCATTAACAATGCAAAAATAGAAACAATGGTTGCTCCAATTATATAAGGTCGTAAAAATCGGGTAAATGAAATTCCGGAACTTAAAATAGCTATTATCTCCGTATTATTTGCCAATTTTGAAGTGAACCAAATAACTGACAGAAACAAAAAGATGGGAAATAGTAAGTTGGCAAAATAAATTGTAAAGTCTAAATAATAGATAGCTACAGCAGAAAATGGTACTTTGCTCTCTAAAATTTTATTGATTTTTTCGGCCACATCGATAACAATTCCAATCGGTATAAATAACAAAAGCATGACAGTGAATGTCACTAAATATCGCTTTAATATGTATTTATCAATTATTTTCATTTAGAAAATGGAATGTTAGATTTTTGTGTTTTAGAGACGTTCACTCATTTGCTTCACCATTTGATCTTTCCAAACGCTGAAATCTCCTGCGATAATGTGCTTTCTGGCTTCACGAACCAACCACATGTAAAATCCGAGATTATGAATGGTGGCAATTTGTTTGCCAAGATACTCATTTGCAGCAAACAAATGGCGTAAATACGCTTTTGTATATTCTGTATCAACGAAAGTGATTCCCATTTCATCAATTGGGGAAAAATCATCTTCCCATTTTTTATTTTTGATATTGATTGTTCCGTTGGCTGTAAAAAGCATTCCGTTTCTTGCGTTTCTAGTTGGCATTACACAATCAAACATATCAATTCCTAATGCAATATTTTCCAAAATGTTAATTGGTGTTCCCACTCCCATTAAATAACGAGGTTTGTCTTTTGGCAAAATAGCAGTAACAACCTCGGTCATTGCATACATTTCCTCTGCCGGTTCACCAACTGAAAGTCCGCCAATTGCATTTCCTTGTGCTCCTGCATTAGCAATATATTCGGCAGATTGCTGACGTAAATCTTTGTAAGTACTTCCTTGAACTATCGGAAAAAATGTCTGCTCATACCCATATTTAAAAGGAAGTTTCTCCAAATGATTGATGCATCTATCTAACCAACGATGCGTCATGTGCATCGAACGTCTGGCATAATTATAATCACATGGATAAGGCGTACATTCGTCGAAAGCCATAATAATATCGGCTCCAATTGTACGTTGAATTTCCATTACATTTTCAGGTGAAAAGAAATGATAGGAACCATCAATGTGACTTTTAAACTTCACCCCTTCTTCTTTTATTTTCCGATTAGAAGAAAGTGAATATACTTGATAACCACCACTATCGGTCAAAATATTGCGATCCCAATTCATAAATTGATGCAAACCTCCGGCTTTTTCAAGAATTTCGGTTTGCGGACGAAGGTATAAATGATAGGTATTCCCCAAAATGATATCGGGATTTATATCATTTTTCAACTCGCGTTGATGCACGCCTTTTACAGAAGCAACCGTTCCAACTGGCATGAAAATGGGTGTTTCAATCACACCATGATCGGTAGTAATGGAGCCGGCACGGGCTTGCGAATGAGGGTCAGTCGTCAATAAATCAAACTTCATATCTATTTTTTACAGTTGGCAAAGATAAAAGAATTCGTATTTGTTGCGTCTGTTTTATGAATAATTTATACAAGTATATCATAGGTTTACTAACAATTTATCTTGAAAACTTTCCCAAATTCTGTACAAGCGAATTAGCCAAAATCTAATAATTGATTTACCTTTGCCGAAGTTTAACTTTTATCATAAAAATGAAACCCAACACACAACAACTAAACGACTTTTCAACACAAGTCAGAAGAGACATTCTTCGCATGGTTCACGCCGTAAACTCAGGTCATCCGGGAGGTTCTTTGGGATGCACAGAATTTTTTGTCGCTTTATACCAAGTTTTAATGGACAGAAAGGAAGGCTTCGATATGGACGGAAAAGAGGAAGATTTATTTTTCTTATCAAACGGTCACATTTCGCCTGTTTTTTACAGTGTTTTAGCCAGAAGTGGTTACTTTCCCGTATCAGAATTGGCAACCTTTCGATTGATCAACTCAAGATTACAAGGTCATCCTACTACACATGAAGGTTTACCTGGAATCAGAGTTGCCTCGGGATCACTTGGACAAGGAATGTCTGTAGCAATTGGAGCTGCATTAGCAAAAAAACTAAACAATGATTCGCATTTAGTTTATTCACTTCACGGTGATGGCGAATTGCAAGAAGGTCAAAATTGGGAAGCGATGATGTATGCTTCGGCATACAAAGTGGATAATTATATTGCTACCATCGATTTAAACGGAAAACAAATTGACGGTTCAACTGATGAAGTTTTAAACATGGGTGATTTAAAAGCAAAATTCACTGCTTTTGGTTGGGATGTTATCGAAATTAAAGATGGAAATGACCTTGAAGCTATCATTTTTGGAATGATAGAAGCCAAAACCAAAACCGGTAAAGGAAAACCGGTTTGTGTTTTACTTTATACTGAAATGGGCAATGGCGTTGATTATATGATGCACACCCACGCTTGGCACGGAAAAGCTCCAAATGATGAGCAATTAGAAAAAGCATTGGCTCAAAACCCAGTTACTTTAGGCGATTATTAGGTCATTAGAATGAAATATTTACTTTTCATACCTCTTCTATTTTTTTCAACATTTTCTTACAATGAAAATGAATATCACTTTGATAAATATGTCGAATACGAAAATGAGGAAAAAAACACAAGAGAATATTTTATGTTTAATGAAAATTCAAATGATTATTACTTTTCCTTTTACTTTGATTTCAACAATAAGCTTTCTGGAGTAATATATGATAGTAAAAATTTGAAGTCACATCACTTTCTGGTTTCTAATGATGATTTGGGTGTTAAATTTACTTATTTAAAAAGTACAAGCTATTTGCTTAATAAAAAAAACAAAACTTTCGTAGAATATCATTTTGAATCAACTGAAAAAAAGATTGATAGTGTTTCAAATGAAGTTAATCTACTAAAATTCAATAATCCAAAAAAGAAAAAATCAAGTAAAGCCTTTGATTTAGTTTATGAAAAAAATGACATTTTAATAGATCAACGCTTTCTAAATCATTTTTGTCATGGTTATTTTTCAAATACTGATTTTGAATTCTCTATCCCTTTACCTAAAAAAATTACAGTTTATCATAATGATAAAAAAGTAGAAACATATCAATTAACTAAATTACAAAAAATTAACACACAACTGAAAGTTCAATTATAATGAAGAAATATATCAATACAGGAAATAAAGACACCCGTTCCGGTTTTGGAGCAGGTTTGACTGAATTAGGTCAGAAAAACGAAAATGTAGTGGCACTTTGTGCCGACTTAATTGGATCATTAAAAATGGATGATTTTAAAAAAAATCACCCGGAACGTTTTTTTCAAATCGGAATTGCAGAAGCGAATATGATTGGTATTGCTGCCGGATTAACCATTGGTGGAAAAATTCCTTTTACAGGAACTTTTGCTAATTTCTCTACCGGAAGAGTCTATGACCAAATTCGTCAATCGGTTGCCTATTCTGATAAAAACGTTAAAATTTGTGCTTCGCATGCCGGATTAACTTTAGGAGAAGACGGTGCAACTCACCAAATTTTGGAAGACATTGGTTTGATGAAAATGTTACCGGGAATGACTGTAATCAATACATGTGATTACAACCAAACAAAAGCTGCAACACTTGCCATTGCTGACCATAACGGTCCGGTTTATTTGCGTTTTGGTCGTCCTAGTGTGGCAAATTTTACACCTGAAAATGGTGAATTTATCATTGGAAAAGCGGTAATGATGAATGAAGGAACCGATGTAACCATTATTGCGACCGGTCATTTGGTTTGGGAAGCGTTACTTGCTGCCGAAAAATTGGAAGAGAAAGGTATTTCTGCTGAAGTAATTAATATCCATACCATTAAGCCTTTAGACGAAGAAGCCATTTTAAAATCGGTTGCTAAAACGGGATGTGTTGTTACGGCGGAAGAGCACAATATTTTGGGCGGTTTAGGCGAAAGTGTAGCAAGAACATTATCGTTAAATAATCCTGTTCCTCAAGAATATGTGGCTGTTCAAGATAGTTTTGGCGAAAGTGGAACACCTGCTCAATTGATGGAAAAATACCAATTGAATGCCGAAGCAATTATTGCAAAAGCTGAGAAAGTTATCAATCGAAAATAGTTTACCCTTTTTACCTCCAAAAAAAATCCCGATTCAAATTGAATAGGGATTTTTTTGTTTGAAATTCTTAGAAAATTAAACGCTATTTACCGAATGTTAAAATTGAAATAAAAACACTACATAATGTTTTTTTTTTGAAAGTTTTTTACTATTTTTGAGAAACTTTAAAATTTTAACATATGAAAAAAATTATCGGCCTTTTAACAATTTCATTATCATTACTTTCCTGTAGTAATGATAATGAAGAGTTTAATCAAGAAGAATCAAATCTTAATCTTAAAGAAACTATCCTTGAAAAATATGATGGGAAAATCTTTAGATTTAATGATAATGATGATTTCTTAAAATTCTATAATGATTTATCAAATCTTAATCCAAAAGAATTCAATGATTTTTTGCTTATCAAGAATGATAATAACAGTATTTATTATAGAAATTTATCAAATGAAGAAGAAATTGTAGATGAAGAAACTTCAAACGAAGGTAAAGTAGAGAAAAAAAGTAATACTGAAATAGTACTTTCTGAATACATTTCAACAATTTTTAATTATGATAATAATATAATGATTGGAAATGATGTAATATTTTTAAATGAAAAAGGTGAGTTAATTTCAACTTCTAAAAATGAAATAATTGGTTCTCTCCATAATAGTAGCTTGTCAAATAATGAATTAAATAGGCATAATGTAAATTACACAAAATCTTGGACAATTACAAATGGGAGTAAAAGAGTAACTTTAAGCATCTTTAACGAATCATTATATATTAATAATGCATTGTCAAGTTCTAAAATTTTCTATAGAGTTCATCAACAATATAAATCATGTTCTTTTTGGAGATGTACTTGGAAAAATGATGATATCTCTGCTCAATTATCTCCAAATTTATCAATGTCGGGTACTTGTCAATGGACTAACAATGGTATAAATGGATTTGAATTTATAAGTTCTGCAGTTTTTACTAAAAACATATCAAATTATGTATTTGTTGGTCCTTGTGCTTTGAATACAATTTATATTACTGGCTCATTTAATTATGCTAGAAGTGGTTATAGCACAAATTTCAGCAATATTGCATATGATTTCAACCCTTTTTAATTTATAATTAATTTTATATCAAAAAGCCGTTTCAATAATAGATTTGAAACGGCTTTTAGTTTGTTAATGACAACCTGAATCCAAATGCTTTTTCAATCTATTTGGGTCTACTTGATCACCAGAACAACTCGGAATATCATTGAATGGATAATATTGTTGTGGTGTTGTCCCCGGTATTTTCAATTCATTTCTTGTTAAAACACCATCACCATCATCATCAGTATCTAAAAAGTCAGGAATTCCATCACCATCAGAATCTTGGTTAAACAAACCAATATCAGTATCTCCCGTAGGATCATAAATTTCGTCTTTAGATAGAATCTTATCTCGATCATGATCGTTATAACGTAATCCTTTTAACTTTATTTGAAAAGCCAAATTAGAATAGGCAGGAATATTTGCTCCACTTGACAAATTATAATAAGCTAATCCTGAGGGTATAAATACAACGCAATTTCCATAGTTTGTATAAGAAATAGTTCCATCATCATTTGGAGTTACCGTTTCAGGTGTTTTGAGTAACGGAAAAATTTGTCTTAACCCAGATCTAAATTCTAACCTTTCACTAGGAAAAGTTGTCCATACTGGAGTTACAGTTCTCTCAAACTCAACATTGTCAAAATTCCAACCTCTGTAATCAACAAAAGATGAATCAACAGTTGTGGGTCTTTGACCTCCACCTTCATTTAGAATGATATAATAAAGTTTATAGTCAACCGGATCCTCAACTCTTCCACCTTTAAGATAGGTTTGTCTTGAATCATTTTTAACCGTGATAAATTGCAAAGGATAATCTGTCTGGTCTTTTATAGAAACTTGAGTTAGAGGATCTGTTATTTCTGCAATTGTCACATTCATATCAGCATCAACTGTCATGTAGTTTTCTTCAAAATAGTTGTTGATTGTAATTTCATCTTCACCATATTGTACAGTTCTATCTCTTGGTGGAGTTATCGTTACATTATCATCATCTTTTTTACATGAAAAAATGACTGTTGAGAATACTGTAATCAGTACTACATTTTTTAAACTTTTAAATAGCATTTTGAATAAAATTATTGTTCAGGTTTAGTATAATAATATCTTAAAATAAGTGTCGCAAGATACAATTTTGATTTATTTTTGTATAATAATTAACGAAGAATTCTGAAAAAAGGTATGCGAATAGATAAATACTTGTGGTGTGTGCGATATTTTAAAACCCGAAATATGGTGACTGAACTTTGTAAAAAAAATCATGTAACCGTTAATGGTCAAGTAGCTAAGCCCTCAAAGGAAGTTTTTCCGAGTGATGATGTTACATTTAGGAAAGAACAAATTACCTATAAAATTAAAGTTTTGGCCATTCCTGAAAATCGTGTGGGAGCAAAATTGGTCGACATTTATCGGAAAGACGAAACGCCTGCGGAAAGCTTTGCTCATTTGGAATTACTAAAATTATCCAAAGAACATTATCGCAAAACAGGTGAAGGAAGGCCTACCAAAAAAGACCGCAGGGATTTGGAAAATTATACGGATGATACAATCGATTAGCTACCAAATAATTTCCTTTTTTCCCAAATCTTTTAAATGTTGATTGGTTTTGCTAAAATGTTGGTTACCAAACCAGAGTCCACGGTTAGCACTTAATGGCGAAGGATGTCCCGTTTCTAAAACAATATGTTTCTTTCTATCAATTTTAGCTCCTTTCTTTTTAGCAAATCCGCCCCAAAGAAGGAAAATAACGTTTTCTTTTTGTTTTGAAACTTCTTGAATCACTGCATCTGTAAAGGTTTCCCAACCTTTATTTTGATGACTTCCGGCTTCCGATTGTCTTACAGTTAATGTGGCATTAAGCAACAAAACACCTTGATCTGCCCAACGTTCTAAATTGCCGGATTTGGGATAAGGAATCTTTAAATCACTTTCAATTTCTTTGAAAATGTTTTGTAATGAAGGCGGAAAAGGAATTCCATCATTAACAGAAAAACACAATCCATTCGCTTGATTTGATCCGTGATAGGGATCTTGGCCAATGATGACTACTTTTACATTTTCAAACGGACAATGATCAAAAGCGGCAAAAATCTCACTTCCTTTTGGATAACAAGTATGTAGTTTATACTCATTTTTGACAAATGAAATCAACTGTTCAAAGTAAGGTTTTGTAAATTCATTTTCAAGAATTGTCTGCCAAGATGGGTGGATTTTAACTTGCATAACGGATATATTTTCACAAAGATAATTATACTTCTCAATTTGAAGTTAAACCCTATTTAAACAAAGAAATATTATCGCTAAATTTGCCTAAAATTGCTATTAAACTAAATGATATCCATCACCGATAAAACTTTAAAAGATTTAGAATTCTCCACCATACTGCAAAACGTTTCCGATCGATGTAATACCGAATTGGGTAAGCAGAAAGCTTTGGAAATTGTTCCGTTTAGAGATAAAACGCTCTTAATGGATTCGCTTTTGCAAACATCTGAATATCTATCTTCATTTTCTAACAACAATGCTCTTCCAAATCATGGTTTTGATAACATCAGCACCGAAATTAAATTCATTGGTATTGAAGATAGTTTTTTGGAAGTTGGAAGTTTCAGAAAAATTGCTCAATTGTCGGAAACAACCAATACGATGTTGCTTTTTTTGAAAAAATTTGCTGACTACTATCCTACTTTATATCAAAAATCAACAGCGATTGAATATACCAAATACATTGTCCAAAAAATTGATGAAGTGGTTGATAAATATGGAGAAATTAAAGACAATGCATCGCCGGATTTAATCAATATTCGAAGAGAAATGAGTTCTGTTCGTGGCAAAGTAAACCAAAGTTTTGGTATGGCTTTGAGCCAATACAATGGCTTAGGTTATTTGGATGAAATTAAAGAAAGTTTTGTTGAGAATCGTCGCGTATTGGCGGTTTTAGCCATGTATCGCCGAAAAGTGAAAGGTTCCATTTTAGGAAGTTCTAAAACAGGAAGTATTGCCTACATTGAGCCCGAAGCTACGTTGCGTTATTCAAGAGAATTGAGTAATTTGGAATACGAAGAACGAGAAGAAATTACTCGAATTCTAAAAAAATTGACCAATGATATTCGTCCGTTTAAAGAACTTTTGAGTCAATATCAGGAGTTTTTGAGTGATATCGATGTAATTGCCGGAAAAGCAAAATACGCATTAAAAATTAATGCAATTTTACCAACAATTATTGAAGAAAAAAGGCTGTTTTTCAGAGATGCCTACCACCCTATTTTATACTTAAATAACAAAAGTAAAAACGAAATTACTTATCCGCAAACCATTGAATTAACAAACGAAAGCAGAATTATTGTGATTTCGGGACCAAATGCCGGAGGAAAAACCATTTCGTTAAAAACAGTTGGTTTATTACAGTTAATGCTACAAAGCGGTATGCTTATTCCGGTTCACGAACGAAGTGAAACGTTTTTATTCGATCGAATTTTAACCGATATTGGTGACAATCAATCTATTGAAAATCATTTGAGTACATACAGTTACCGACTTAAAAACATGAACTACTTTTTAAAGAAATGTAACGATAAAACATTATTCTTGATTGATGAGTTCGGAACGGGTTCAGACCCGGAATTAGGCGGTGCTTTAGCCGAAACTTTTTTGGAAGAATTTTATCACCGGGAAGCCTTCGGAATCATAACAACGCATTATTCCAATTTAAAAATATTAGCCAACGAATTGCCTTTTGCTTCCAATGCCAACATGCTGTTTGACGAAAAATCGTTGGAACCCATGTATAAATTGATATTAGGTCAAGCCGGAAGTTCTTTTACGTTTGAAGTAGCACAAAAAAATGGCATTCCGTATGGATTGATTAATCGAGCGAAAAAGAAAATTGAAGGCGGAAAAGTTCGTTTTGATAAAACCATTGCTACGTTACAAAAAGAACGTTCAAAGTTAGAAAAAACGTCGATTAATCTTAAGGAAGAAGAGACCAAAGCCCGAGAAGAAAGCAAAAAAATGGAAACCATCAATGCAAAAATTCAGGATAAATTAGAACGTTATCAAGAATTGTATGATGCCAACCAGCGTTTAATTTACATTGGTCAGAAAATTGATGATCTTTCGAATAAATATTTCAATAACAAAGATAAAAAAGTATTAATCGGTGAGTTTTTAAAAATTGTTGAAATTGAAAATTCCAAACGCAAAAAAGCAAGTGCTAAGGAGATAAAGGAAAAGGAAGTCATTCAGAAGCAAATTATTCAAGAAGTTACAACAAAAGTAGACGAAATACGAGCCGTTAAAAAAGAGAAAAAAGCCAAAGCTTTAAAAGTAGAATCGGAAAAGCCAAAACCCATTTTAAAAATCGGCGACCGAGTTCGCATGTTTGACGGAAAGGCAGTTGGAACTTTGGATGCTATTGAAAAAAATAAAGCTACCGTAAACTATGGCATGTTTACCTCAAAAGTAAGTTTGGAGGTATTGGAATTGGTAGAAGCAAAAAAATAGAAACCATGGAAGGATTACCACTCGATAAAAAAATAATTTTGTTTGACGGAGTATGCAATTTATGTGACTCTTCGGTTCAATTTATTATCAAACACGATAAAAAAGACATTTTTCGCTTTGTTGCTTTGCAGTCAGAATTAGGTGAAAAAATTCTGAAACACATTGGCGTTAATCCGATGAAAGTGGATAGTATTGTACTTTATGAACCCGGCATTGCTTATTTTCATAAAGCTGAAGCAGCCATGCAAATTGCTAAAGAACTTAATACTTGGCATAAAATTATTGGTTACTTATCATTTACAGGAAACTTGGGCAATTTTGTGTATGATCTTATCGCAAGAAACCGATACAAATGGTATGGTAAAAAAGAAGAATGTATGATTCCAACTCCTGAATTAAAAGCAAAATTTTTATAACTGATAATTATCATAAAAAATCTGCTGTTTGATTTTTAATTTTGACTCAACTTAAAACTTGACAAAATGATTAATCAAACGTTTGCTTTATATTCTTGGGACAACGGTGCTTTTATCATGATTGGCGTGTTTTTATTAGTCATCTTTGGACTAATTGGAGCCGTTATGTTGATGATGAACGAAAAAAATAAAAAGAAATAAGAAATTTATATCCAAAAAAAAATCCCGAATTAAATCGGGATTTTTGTGTTTGTTTTATTTTAAACTCGCTAAACTTTGTTCGATGGTGGCAATTTTTGCTAAGGCATCGGCTTCTTTGTTTCGTTCGTTGGCGATAATTTCAGGTTTTGCATTCGCAACAAATTTTTCATTAGAAAGTTTTACTTGAACTGATTTCAAAAAACCTTGAATGTATTTTAACTCTTCTTCCAATTTTTCAATTTCAGCCGCAACATCAATATTTCCGGCAATTGGAATAAAATATTCGTTTGATTTTACTCGATAAGTTAATGCTCCATTCACTGTTTCTGTAACATATTCTAGGTTATCAATTTTTCCTAATTTTATGATTACAGCATCAAATGTACTCGGATTTTTTTCGTTGTTGATTATTTTTAAATCAATACTATCTTTATTCGCAATATTTTTTTGTTTACGAATGGTTCGAATACCGGCAATAACTTCGGTTACAAAATCAAATTCAGCAATTAAATCTGCATTTGTGTTTTGCATGGTTGGCCATTCTGAAATAATCAATGCTTGTCCCGGCGTTCTTTCTGCAATGTATTGCCAAATTTCTTCCGTTAAGAAAGGCATGAATGGATGCAATAATTTCAAATTAGCCTCTAATAATTCAATCGCTTTATCAAAAGTTGCTTTGTCAATTGGTTGTTGATAAGCCGGTTTGATGATTTCCAAGAACCATGAACAGAAATCATCCCAAACTAACTTATAAATTCCCATCAACGCATCGGATAATCTGTATTTTTCAAAATTATCTTCAATTTCAGCAAGGGTTTGTTGCAGTTTAGCTTCATACCAATCAATGGCAATTTTTGAAGCTTCCGGTTGAGCAATTTCAGCTACTTCCCAACCTTTGATTAATCTGAAAGCATTCCAAATTTTATTAGCGAAGGCTTTCCCGTTACTACATAATTCTTCATCAAACATGATATCGTTTCCGGCTGAAGCACTCAATAATAATCCAACACGAACACCATCGGCACCAAATTTTTCAATTAAATCTAATGGATCAGGAGAATTTCCTAATGATTTTGACATCTTGCGACGTTGTTTATCACGAACCAAACCGGTTAAATAAACATTTGAAAATGGTTTTTCACCTGTATATTCATAACCGGCAATAATCATACGAGCCACCCAGAAAAACAAAATATCCGGACCGGTAACTAAATCATTGGTAGGATAATAGTATTTAAAATCATCATTTTCAGGATCTAAAATTCCTCCAAAAACAGCCATTGGCCATAACCATGACGAGAACCAAGTGTCGAGTGCATCGGAGTCTTGTTTCAAGTGGTCAGTGGTCAGTGATGAGTTGGCAGTTTTTTCTTTGGCTAAAGCCAAAGCTTCATTAATATTATCTGCTACAACATAATCTTCTTTTCCTTCACCATAATAATAAGCCGGAATCTGTTGACCCCACCACAATTGACGTGAAATATTCCAATCGCGAATATTTTCCATCCAATGACGGTAGGTATTGTTGAATTTGCTTGGATATAATTTTACTTCTTCGGTTTCTAAAACGGCTTTGATGGCTGGCTTAACCAACTCTTCCATTTTGAGGAACCACTGGTCAGATAATCTTGGTTCGATAACCGCTTTAGTTCTTTCAGAAGTTCCAACTTTATTAATGTGGACTTCGGTCTTAACCAAAGCTCCTATCGATTTTAGTTCTTTTGAAATTTCTTCACGAGCTACAAATCTGTCTTTTCCTTGGTAATGCAATCCGAAACTGTTTAAAGAAGCATCTTCGTTGAAAATATCGATGATCTCAAGGTTGTGTTTATCACCTAAAACTTTATCGTTCACATCGTGAGCCGGAGTTACTTTTAAACAACCCGTTCCAAATTCTAAATCAACATAGTCATCTTCAATAATTGGAATAACTCTATTGCAAATTGGAATGATAGCTTTTTTACCTTTCAAATGAAAAAATCGTTCATCATTTGGATTGATACAAATAGCGGTATCACCAAAAATTGTTTCGGGACGAGTGGTGGCAACAGTTAAAACATCGTTTGTACCTTCCACCTTATAATTAATATAATATAAATTTCCTTGACGTTCTTCATGAATAACTTCTTCATCAGACAAAGTGGTTTTCGCTTCCGGATCCCAGTTTACCATTCGATAACCACGATAAATCATTCCTTTGTTATACAAATCAACGAACGATTTGATTACAGAAGCTGACATATCTTCATCCATAGTGAATTTGGTTCTGTCCCAATCGCATGAACAACCTAATTGTTTCAGTTGTTCCAGAATAGTTCCTCCGTACTTATCAGTCCAATCGTAAGCGTGTTTTAGGAATTCTTCACGCGTTAAATCGGATTTATTAATGCCCTCTGATTTTAGTTTGGCTACCACTTTTGCTTCGGTTGCAATGGAAGCATGGTCAGTTCCCGGTACCCAACAAGCATTGAAACCCTTTAAACGTGCACGACGAATTAGAACATCTTGAATGGTATTATTCAACATGTGTCCCATGTGCAAAACCCCTGTCACGTTTGGTGGAGGAATTACTATTGTATAAGGAGTTCTGTTGTCTGGTTTTGAATGAAAATAGTTGTTTTTCATCCAGTAATCGTACCATTTTTGTTGGGCTTGCTTGGCATCAAATTGAGCAGGAATTGACATAAATATAAATTATATGGTTATAAATTGAAAATTATCTATTACTGACAAATATTCAATTTGGTCTGGTTTTTGTATTATGATGCAAAAGTAACGATTTAGTCAGAAGTATTAAAAAAGAAATTAGTATTTGTAATTTGAACAAAAGTGACTATTTTTACACAACCCAAAAACACAGAACCATGAAAAAAATTTTATTATTTGCTGTATTTAGCCTAATTAGCTTGACAGCTTTTGCTCAAAAAGGTCCAAAAATTGAGTTTAAGGCCAAAGAAAATACAATAGACTACGGAAAAGTTTACAAAGACAACGACAATGGTGTTCGCGTATTCGAATTCACCAACACTGGCGATGCACCTTTAATTATTACAAATGTTCAATCTACCTGCGGTTGTACGGTTCCGTCTAAACCAAAAGAACCTATTATGCCTGGAAAATCAGATAAAATTGAAGTAAAATATAATATGGCAACCGGTCCAATCAGAAAAAGTATCACTGTTGAGACAAATGCAGTGAATGCCGAAGGAGGAAAAGTTCACCTTAAAATTAAAGGAGAAGTTTTGGAACGTCAAGAAGTTAACTTGATGGAAAAGAAAAAAGTTGGTCCGATGCAATAAAAATTTAATCCCTTTTAACGAAGGGATTTTTTTTATAATATAATTTTTAAATAGAAAGTGAATTGCATTCTTCGGTTACCGCGATCAACTTCAAAATTAATTTTTTTCCCGTTTTGTGATTTTAATAAATTATTGACCTCTTGCAAAGAATATCTGTCTGTTCCATGCGAATTAATACTAACAATAATATCGCCTTTTTTTAATCCACAAAGGTCAGCCGGTGAATCTTTTCTGATATTAGCTATGATATAAATGGGTTTTAAAACAAACTTATATTTAAAACTATCACTTCCTTTTGTTAGATTTTCATAGGATGTCTTGTCCGTTGTCAATATATTCATTTTTACTTCCTCCTGTATCCATTGCAAACCGGCATGATTAATCTCTATTCCACTCATGTTATACTCAAAAGGGTCATTAAATTTTTTATTTTTCTTGAGGTATAATTTACTATTCTTATAATCAAAAATTATATTAAACCGTTTAAAAACCTCACCACCAATTGATCCAATTCTATTTTCTGCCCATTTAATATTGTACAAAGAAGTCGAATCCGGAATGGCGACATAGGGATTTTTAAAACTAAAATTCTCAAACGAAAAGGAATCTAACTTTGTTCTTTTTCCAAAAATATCTCCATTAAAACCTTTTCCGAGAAAATCATCAAAAGATTGATTTGAAAAGGTGTAGCTTTTTATTCTATTAGAAAAAAACCAAAATGCATCACTATTTCCAATATCCAAAAGCAATTTACCATCAACTTTCTGATCTTCAAATTTAAATTGAGAACTGTAGTAAGGTTTATTATTATGAAAAAAAATATCAACCTCCAGAAACTTATTTATTTTTCTTTTTTTTATTTCTTTGGAGGGATTGTGAATATGAATTTTTTGAGTTAAATAATTTATTTCAACTTTAAAGTTCCGAAAAAATTGATAACCAATTATGCCATTTACTGGAATTCCTACACTTCCTGAAAAATTAAATTCTTCGTCAAGAATAATATAAATATCGTGTTTTTGATCAACAATGGCATCTCTAAAGACAACCTGATTTCCGGATGACTTTAGTCCTTCAATAAAATCTGAGCTTCCCAAACCACGCAACTTAATTTTCTCAACATTATTAAATTTCAATTCTTCTTTGTCTTCTAAGCTAAATAAAATTGATTCTTCAACACCGGTATCAAGCAAAAAAGTTAAATCAACTCCATTCACTTTCAAAGGAATGAAAATCAAATTATTAATGAATTGAAATGGAATGGTAACTCTTTCTTTTTTAGAAAAATATTGAAATCCCTCTTGCCCTATCAAACTAGGTGAGAAGAATAAAAAAGAAAAAAAAAACAAGGGCAAATTTCATGAGCAATATTTTAATAAAATTACAAAAATTAGCTTTAAAAATCAACTTATGTAAATATATCCTCAAAAAGCATTGGGTCTGAATAAAAAAAATTGCAAATTTGCATTTCAAAAATCAACCACTATGCCTAAGATTTCCAAAAAAGGACAGCAAATGCCGGAATCACCTATCAGAAAACTGGTTCCCTATTCTGAAATTGCCAAAAAAAGAGGTACAAAAGTTTATCATTTGAATATTGGTCAACCGGACATTAAAACTCCTGAAGTGGCCATGAATTCAATAAAAAATATTGATATAAAAGTATTAGAATATAGTCATTCTGCCGGATTTGAAAGTTATCGTAGAAAATTATCCGAATATTATCAAAAACATAATTTACCAATTAACATAGAAGATATTATCATCACAACGGGTGGTTCAGAAGCTTTACTATTTGCCATGGGAAGTACAATGGATACAGATGATGAAATTATCATTCCTGAACCGTTTTATGCCAATTATAATGGTTTTTCAACGGCATCTGGTGTAAAAGTTGTGCCCGTTATTTCTACGATTGACGAAGGTTTTGCCCTTCCGCCTATTGCTGATTTTGAGAAATTAATTACACCAAAAACAAAAGCAATTTTAATTTGTAATCCCGGAAATCCAACCGGATATTTATATTCAAAAGAAGAAATATTTCAGTTAGCTGAATTAGTAAAAAAGCATGATTTATTTTTGATAGCTGACGAAGTTTACCGCGAATTTATTTATGATGGTGACAAACATTTCTCTGTGATGAATGTTCCTGGAATCGAACAACATGCTATTATGATTGATTCTGTCTCTAAACGCTATAGCATGTGTGGAGCACGAATTGGCTGTATCGTTTCAAAAAATAAAGAAGTGATGGCTGCTGCAATGAAGTTTGCTCAAGCCAGATTGAGTCCGCCAACTTTTGCTCAGATTGCCAGTGAAGCAGCTTTGGAAACCCCTCAAAGTTACTTTGATGAAGTAATTACAGAATACAAAGACAGAAGAGATACGTTGATTGCAGAATTAAATCAAATTGATGGTGTAAAAGTAGCTACTCCAAAAGGAGCTTTTTATTGCATTGCTAAACTTCCCGTTAAAAATGCTGATGATTTTGCACAATGGTTGTTAGAATCGTATGATTTTAATGGTGAAACTGTTATGGTTGCTCCTGCAGCTGGATTTTATTCTTCTCCTTATGTTGGCTTAGATGAAGTGAGAATTGCCTATGTTTTAAAGAAAGAAGACTTGATTAAGTCTGTTAGAATTTTAAAGGAAGCCTTAAAAGTTTACAACCAATAGTTGATACTATTTATAATTGAAAATCCCAACGATTATTAAATTGTTGGGATTTTTATTTTTTTTATTCAATCTTTTTATTCTTAAACCATCCTAAGTTTAAATCATTAAATTGAAAATTAATTTCTTCGTCTAGTGTTGTTTTATTAAAAATCAAAATATCAGATTCAGTGGTTATTGTATAATGATTTTCATCCTCTGTTTCCGAAACAATCATAGTATAATTAAATAAGTACTCTTGTGCATCAACTTTAAACTCTATATTTTGATTTGATATGCGAAGATATTTTCCTGTATGAACTCCTTCATATTCGCCTTTTAACCATTCAGGCAAATTAAATCCTTGCGTGTCAAATTCAGTTGATTCTGATGCACATCCTATTGAAATTACACTTAATATAAAAATTACTATAATCCTTTTCATTACTTACTTTTATGATTAAACAGTTGTAAATCTAATGATTAGAATATATTTTAAACACTAAACTCGTTTAAATGAATAATTAAACGTTTAACGCATAGCGACGTGAATTTCATCGATAAAAAAAACTCCTGACGATATCAGGAGTTTTTTATTATTGGTTATGATTTCTATCTTTTTAATGAAAAATGTGCTTTAAATGTTTTGGTTTGATCGTTTTCTAAATACTCTACCGTAAACCAGTAATCGGTTGATGGGAGGTTTTGACCGTTGAATGTTCCATCCCATCCTTGACCCGCAGGGGCTATTTGTTTCAGGAATTTTCCATAGCGGTCAAATATATAAATTTTTGCGTTAGGATTGGTCTCTCTTAACGTAAAAATATTCCATGTGTCATTATATCCATCTCCGTTTGGTGTAAAGAACAGCGGATAATCCACCACAT
>NZ_JBIIVK010000015.1:0-60913 GCF_044339515.1 Flavobacterium sp. | reverse complement strand
CTATTACTGTTCAAGATACTATTGCTCCTGCTTTTGTAGAAGAACTTCCTGCTGATCTAACTGTGGAATGTAACGCTGTACCAACTGCCGCTACTTTAACGGCTACCGATAACTGTGGAAATGCAACTGTTGCTTTCGCTGAGGCTATTGAGCAAGGTGAGTGTGCTAATGCATATGTAGTAACTAGAACTTGGACTGCAACTGACCTATGTGGTAATGTAACTTCACACGTTCAAACTATTACTGTTCAAGATACTATCGCTCCTGTTTTTGTTGAAAACTTACCTGTTGATGAAACAGTTGAGTGTAATTCAATTCCAGCGGCATCAATTTTAACTGCAACAGATAGTTGTGGAAATGCAACAGTAACTCTAACAGAAACAGTTGAACAAGGAGAGTGTGCAGGTGAATCAATTATTACAAGAACTTGGGTAGCAACAGATGATTGTCAAAATGCTGTTTCACATACTCAAATAATTATTGTTCAAGACACAATAGGTCCTGACTCTTCTGAATTTGATGAGAACATTTCTGTAAATTGTGATGCAATTCCTGAAGTTCCTGTATTAACTTTCACTGATTTATGTTCTACTGTAGGTGAACCAACATTTGTAGAGGAAATAATAAATGAGACACCAACATCTTATACAATTGTAAGAACTTGGGAAGTAACAGATGGTTGTGGAAATCCATCAACATTTGTTCAAACTATTAATGTTTCAATCCAAAACAATTTAACTAGAATTGATGCTGAATCATGTATTGGTGATATTACAACTGTTAACTTGAATAATTTACTTCCTGCCGGAACAACCGGAGGTGTTTGGGTAGATGTAAACAACACGGGAGCATTAAATGAAAATATTTTCAGCCCAAGTGAGGTTCCATCGATTGGAAATTATATCTTGCAGTATGAAATTACTGAAGGAGATTGTCCAAGAGTATATGAAGTCACTATGAATGTAAACGATGATTGTCTTGTATTCCCATGTGATGCGATTGTAATTCACAACGCTTTCACACCAAATGGAGATGCATTGAATCAGTATTTCTCAATTGAAAATATTGAAAACACTGAGTGTTATACAAGCAACACTGTAGAAATCTATAACCGTTGGGGCGTGTTAGTGTACGAGGTAGAAAACTATAATAACAATGATAGAAGATTTGAAGGAATCTCAGAAGGTAGAGCAACTTTAAACAAAAATGCAGAACTACCAACAGGAACTTACTTCTATATCATTAATTATACTACTGTTGATGGAAATGTTGTAAACAAATCCGGTTATTTATACCTAACAAGATAAAATTAAAAACTCCTGAGGGTTACCCCACCCTCAGGTTTCTAAAAAAAGAAACAAAATGAGAACAAAATTTTTATTAATCGCTTTGATGTTTACAGCTTTTGCTGCTCTTGCCCAACAAGATGCACAATATACGCAATACATGTATAACACAATCAACGTGAATCCGGCCTACGCGGGATCAAGAGGAGTAATGAGTATTTTCGGTTTACACCGTACCCAATGGGTAGGTTTAGATGGTGCACCGGTCACTAATGCTGCCTCAATTAACACTCCTATTAACAATAGTAATCTAGGAGTTGGACTATCATTTGTGAATGACAAAATCGGACCTACTAATGAGAATGCTATATCTGCAGATGTTTCCTATACTGTTAAAACTTCAGAAACTTTCAAACTTTCTTTCGGAGTTAAAGGAACTGCTAATTTATTTAATCTAGATGTTTCTAAACTTACACCTAAAGACGATGATCCGATACTTCTAAATAATATCGATAATCAATTTACACCTAATATTGGTGCTGGTGTTTATTTCCATTCAGATAAAATGTACGTTGGTCTTTCGGTTCCTAATTTTTTTGAAACAAAGAGATACAACGATGATGACATAGCTTTGAATGCGGAACGTATGAATTTCTACCTTATTGCAGGTTATGTTTTTGATTTAACGTATAATCTAAAATTCAAACCTGCGTTGTTAACCAAAGCGGTTGAAGGTGCCCCTTTACAAGTGGATGTCTCTGCTAATTTCCTATACAATGATAAATTTATGTTAGGAGCAGCTTGGCGTTGGGATGCTGCGGTGAGTGCCATGGCTGGTTTCCAAATTACAGACGGACTTTTCATCGGTTATGGATATGACCATGAAACTACTCGATTAAGACGCTTTAATTCAGGTTCGCATGAGATTTTCTTACGCTTTGAATTATTCAAAAAACATAGTAAAATTGTATCACCTAGATTCTTCTAATAAAGCAACAGTCATGAAAATTAAATTTATATACATCGCGTTGTTTAGCTTTATTGCTTTAAACGGTTTTGCTCAAAAAGCCGGAGAACGCAAAGCAGACAAAAACTACGATAAATATGCTTACATAGATGCAATTAAAACCTATGAGCGTATTGCAGAAAAAGGATATAAAAACCCTGATATGTTGCAAAAAATAGGAAATGCCTACTATTTCAATGCCGACCTGGTGAACGCAGAAAAATGGTATGGTGAACTTTTTGCAATGTCACAAGAGGTGGAAGCGGAATATTATTTCCGTTATGCTCAATCATTAAAGGCAGTCGGAAATTATACCAAAGCTGACGAAATGATGACAAAATTCAATGAGAAAAGCGGCAATGATAAACGAGGTCTTTTAGCCAAAGAACAAAAAGATTATCGTGAAATAATCAAAAAGAATTCCGGTCGTTACAACATTGAAGATGCGGGAATTAATTCTGAGTATTCCGATTATGGACCTGCCTTTTTTATGGATAAAGTGGTTTTTACTTCAACTCGTGATACCGGAAACTTTTCTAAAAAGAAACACACATGGACAGATCAATACTTTTCTAATCTTTACGGTGCCGATTTGAGTGCAGAAGGTGCTCTTTCTAACACAGACCGTTACGGAAAAAAATTGAACTCTAAATTCCATGAATCAACACCGGCATTTACAAAAGATGGGAAAACAGTTTATTTTACCAGAAACAATTATTTAGATGGTAAAAAAGGAAAAGATGCCAATAAAGTAACTCTTTTAAAAATTTATAAAGCTACTTTAGTGGATGAAAAATGGACAAACATTAAAGAACTCCCTTTTAATAGCGATAGTTACCAAGTGGCTCACCCAACGTTGAGTGCAGATGAAAAAACGCTATACTTTGCTTCTGATATGCCGGGAACAAAAGGCCTTTCAGATATTTACAAAGTAGATATTTTGGCTGAAGATTCCTATGGAACTCCGGTTAATTTGGGAGATATTAATACCGAAGGTCGAGAAACTTTTCCATTTATCACTTCAGATAATGAATTGTATTTTGCCTCTGATGGTCATCCAGGATTAGGTGGTTTGGATATATTTATTTCTAAATTAGAAAAAGATGGCTCATTCAAACAAGTACATAACATTGGAGAACCAGCCAACAGTCCGTTTGATGATTTTGCATTAATTATCAATAAAGCGAACAAAAGAGGGTTTTTATCTTCAAATCGACCTAATGGTGTTGGGAATGATGATATTTATAAATTCCTTGAAACAAAAGAAATTCAATTTAATTGTGAACAATTACTAGTTGGTATTGTAACCGATGCAGAAACCGGTGAAATTTTACCTAACACAAAACTGACTCTTTTTGATGAAAAATTCAATAAATTAAAAGAAATCTATTCCGGTCCGGATGGACGATACGATTTTGGTGAGGTTGAATGTGAGAAAAAGCATTATGTTCGTGCTGATAAGGAAAATTATACCACTAAAGAGGTGGCTGTTATCATTGGAAAAGAAAGTGGAACTACAGAATTACCAATTGAATTGGATAGTTCAGTTAAGAAAATTCCAATTGGTGGTGACTTAGCCGATATTTTTGGAATCAACCTTATTTATTTCGATTTAGACAAATGGAATATTCGTCCTGATGCAGCAATTGATATCGCTAAAATCTTAGATGTATTGAACCAATATCCAAACATGGAAATTGATATCCGATCACATACAGATAGTCGTGCATCACACCGTTATAACGAACAGTTATCAGACCGCAGAGCAAAATCTACTCGTGATTGGTTAATTAAAAACGGTATTGCTCCGGAACGCTTAACTGCGAAAGGTTATGGTGAAACACAATTGGTAAACAAATGTGCCGACGGCGTAGAATGTACCGAAGAAGAGCACCAATTAAACAGAAGAAGCCAATTCATTATTACTGCTTTATAAATACTTGTTAATTAGATTACATTGCGAAAACATCCCGTTAAATTTAGCGGGATGTTTTTTTTTAAGTCTTTTGCTATGATTGGGTTTTTGAGTATTTAGCGTGAGGGATTGAAGTGAAAAGCCCGACCCTTGTGGTCACGCCCAAATTACTTTTATAGCTTATTTCTCGATTTCGCGAAGGGTTTCCATTTTTTTCATGGCCAAGAATCCTTTGATGTCTTCAAAATGTTCTTTCACACGTTTGTTACCGAATTCAAAAACTTTGGTTGCCAAGCCGTCGAGAAAATCACGGTCGTGGGAAACGAGGATTAACGTGCCGTCAAAATCCCGCAACGCATCTTTGATGATGTCTTTGGTTTTCATATCTAAGTGGTTGGAAGGCTCATCGAGAATGAGTAAATTCACCGGTTCGAGTAATAATTTAATCATTGCCAAACGGGTTTTTTCGCCACCGGAAAGTACTTTTACTTTTTTGGTAATGTCGTCCCCTTGGAACATGAACGCACCAAGTATGTTTTTAATTTGCGTCCGAATTTCGCCTACTGCTATGGAATCTATAGTTTCGAAAATTGTAGCATTTTCATCCAATAAGGAGGCTTGGTTTTGTGCAAAATAACCAATTTGTGCATTGTGACCAATCTCAACACTTCCGCCGTTAATTTCGATTTCTTTCATAATGGCTTTGATCATGGTAGACTTACCCTCCCCGTTCTTACCCACAAACGCAACTTTTTGTCCGCGTTCAATCACAATATTGGCATCTTTGAAAATTACTTTATCATCATAACTTTTGTGCAAATCTTTTACAACTACCGGATATTGACCGGAACGCACAGAAGGGGGAAATTTAAGTTTTAATGCCGAATTATCAATTTCATCAATTTCTACCGGAACTAATTTTTCGAGCATTTTTACACGTGATTGCACTTGGAGTGTTTTGGAATACGTTCCTTTAAAACGCTCAATAAACTCCATGTTCTCCGCAATCATTTTTTGTTGTTCATCGTAGGCTTTTTGCTGATGAATTCGTCGGTCTTTACGCAGTTCCAGGTAATGTGTATATTTGGCTTTGTAGTCATAAATTCGTCCCATTGTGACTTCGATGGTTCGATTAGTAATATTGTCAACAAAAGCTCTATCATGTGATATAACAATCACTGCTTTGGCTGAATTTATCAAAAAATCTTCTAACCACTGAATACTTTCAATATCCATGTGGTTGGTGGGCTCATCCAACAATATTAAATCGGGTTTTTTCAACAAAATTTTTGCCAACTCAATTCGCATTCGCCATCCGCCCGAAAATTCAGAAGTGGGTCGGGTAAAATCTTCTCTTTCAAAACCTAAGCCTTTTAACACTTTTTCGACTTCGGCCTCGTAATTCACTTCTTCAATAGAATAGAATTTTTCACTAAGCTCAGAAACACGTTCGATTAACTTCATGTAATCGTCACTTTCATAATCGGTACGAGTGGTCAACTGATCGTTCAGTGAATCGATTTCTGCTTTCATATCAAACACTTCTGCAAAGGCTTTAGAAGCTTCTTCCATCACTGTTGCTTCGTCTTTGGTCAACAAATGCTGTGGCAAATAGGCAATAACCGCTTCCTTTGGAGCAGAAATTGTTCCCGAAGAAGGTTTAGAAACGCCGGCAATAATCTTTAATAATGTAGATTTTCCGGCTCCATTTTTACCCATCAAGGCAATTTTGTCGTTTTCATTGATGGCAAAAGAAACATCGCTGAACAAAGTGGTTCCGCCAAAGTGAACGGAGATATCGTTTACTGTAATCATTTTTTTTAGTTGAAAGTTAGAAGATAGAAGCTGGAAGTCAGTTGAATCTTCAAAATTTTAAGGTGCAAAGATAATCGATTTGCGTAATCTTGAAGTTTGAAAATGATAATTTGTAAGACAATTATTTTTGAAATTGATAAAATGCTTTTACAATTCTTGAAAAATAAGCAATTCATTCGCCAATCTAATCAAAATGAGGACAAAACATTATTTTTTGGTTAATTTTGTTCTCTCAAACAGCGAATTCAACATATGCCTTTATTTGATTATAGTTTTTTAGGAAAGATTATTCCTCAACAAAAGCATAAAAAAAGCTATCGAAAAGCGAAACAAACGTATTTGAACCGTATCCGTTTGGCGATGTCTTTTTTTTATTTTGGAATGGGATTTTGCTTTGCTTCGTGGGCCAGTAGAATTCCGGATATAAAAGCTACACTTCACCTTAGTGAGGGCGAATTGGGCACTCTGCTTTTTGCTCTTCCCATCGGACAAGTTATTGCAATGCCTTTTTCAGGAAAATTGGTCACCCGTTTAGGAAGTCGTAAAGTATTACTCATTTCCTTACCATTTTATGCTTTTAGTCTAACCAACATCGGTCTGGTTTCACAAGCATGGCAATTGGCTCTAACTTTGCTTTTATTTGGAATATGTAGTCAATTTTGTAATATTTCAATGAATACTCAAGGCGTTTATACCGAACAAATTTTTAAAAAACCGATCATGGGTTCTTTTCATGGTTCGTGGAGCTTAGCAGGATTTTGCGGTGCTCTTGTTGGGCTGGGTATGATGGCTCTTAAACTAACTCCGCATCAACATTTTATCATCGTTTTTCTTTTAGTAGGCTTTTTAATATGGGCAAACTATCGTCATTTAGTAAAAGTTAAATCAGATGCTAAAGAAGTTTCTGGACCCAAATTCAAGTTTCAAATACCTGATAAAAATTTAATTTGGCTTGGCATAATTGGTTTTTGCTGTATGGCAAGCGAAGGAATCATGTTTGATTGGAGTGGTGTTTACTTCAAAGATATCGTCAAAGCACCGGGAGCACTTGTTATTTTGGGCTATACTTCTTTCATGATTACCATGGCAACAGGAAGATTTTTAAGTGATATTTTGGTTCGAAAATTTGGAGCCAGAAATATATTAATCATTAGCGGTATTACTATCTCAACCGGATTGTATACGGCCGTTGCATTTCCCTTATTGATTCCTTCTATGTTAGCATTTATGCTGGTAGGTTTTGGTGTTTCCAATGTAATTCCAATCATTTATAGTACAACCGGAAGAAGTACAACCATCCCAACAGGAGAAGCCTTAACGATAGTTACCGGTATAAGTTTTGTTGGATTTTTACTCGGACCACCGGTTATTGGACATATTGCAGAATTAACTAGTTTGCGGCATTCGTTTGGATTTATTGGGGTATTTGGGGTGTTTATTTCGGTTTTAGCTTATTATTTGAGGATTTTTAGGTGATGTTTTAGACCTGACAGGTTTTTAACACTTGTCTGTTTAAAGTACTACTAAATACTCATCCTAAACTTCTCCACCACTTCATTTACTTTTCCAAAGTATCGTTCATCGATAAACAATTCCACCGCCAAATCCAAGTTGCCAAAACCACCCAAACGAGCAGATTGAATGTTGTCTTTTTGGAGTACTTCTACTCCAACTTCTTCTATTTTTTCTTTTAATGCGGAAGCTAAAATTTCACTTCCGGAGAATATTTTCATCATTCCCATTTTTTATAGTAATTAGTGATTAGTAATTAGTGACTAGTTCGTAAAGCAATTAAAAAAACGATTTACAATTCCTTAGTTATTATTTCTGCGAAAAGACAACAGACAACTGGCAACTATTCCGCCTCGAAGAAAACTGGTTCTATCATGATTTTATCGGCTAAAACTTCTACTCTTTCGGTGATAGTGGAACAAAAGAAAAGACGCTGTGTTTTTTCAACACTTAAGGAAAGTCGGAGAATAATGGCATCCATTCGGTTTCGAAATAAAACATCGGTATCATCCACTACAAACATTTTAATGGTATTCATATTGAATCCGGCTGACGAAAACATATCGTTAATTTTGGTTGGTGTGCCAATCAACACATCCATTCCAAGTGAAATTTGATTTTTATCATAATCAATATCTCCTTTTTCATGTACGCCTATCACACGCAAATCGGTATAATTTCCTAGCTTTTGAAATAGTTCAACCATTTCCACCACCTTCTCTTTATTCTCTACAATAATTAATGCTCGTGTGCTTTCACCAACCGGTTTTTCTAATCGCTGAATCACATTCAAAACTATAGTTGTTGATTTTCCGCTTCCGTTTGGTGATTGAATAACCGCATCTGCCCCACTTTTTAACGTAGAAAAGGTTTCTTGTTGCATTTCATTCGCATCCGTCAAACCGCATTCGATAAGTGCTTGTTGAAGTTTTGGGTTTATTTTTTTTAGTTGCATATTTATTAAAGGTGATGGGTGATGTGTAAATGTTAATGGGATTTCCTTTCTCCTATTACCAATTACCTTTTACCATTTTTATTTACTCGCAATTATTTCAATCATTATTTGTTTGATATTAAGATGCTTTGCATCTGCAATTTTCTTTGATTGTTCCGATACTAATTCTATCCAATCATTAATTTTTTTCTTATCAGTCGTTTTTATACCCCAATATTCTGAAAGCTCAATTGCAGAAGATTGATTTAAAAATTCTATTGCAAAGCTCAAATTAAGAAATAAATTTAAAAATATTCTTGGAATGTTATTATATGATTTATTGCCGATTAATAAATCTCCTTTTCCCCCAGAAGAAAATAAATCTCGAATATTTGGCGTTACAATTCCTTCTCTAGCAACTAACCAAGCGGGGATTCTTTCAAATTTCTTGGGGGTGTTCCCAAAAATTTCAACAAAATAAACCATAATTTTTGTTATGATTTCTTTTTGTTTTTCTCTATCAATATTTCTCCACATCTTAATCGATAGATTACTCATATTGTTGTTATCAATCCACCAAAGTTGTTCTCCTGGCTTAAGTTTACTTTTATAATAATCTACAACATAACTTAATGGGTTTTCTTTTTTTCGCAAAGTATCATATGGTGTTTCCATTTTATCGAAAATGGTTTTTCCAATAGGCAAATTCATATCAATTAAATAACGTGGTGAATGAGTAACAACTACTTCTGATAAACACTCTTCATATGGACGACATTTAAATTCAATAGGATTTACCAATTTAGCGAAAAGCATAAATATCCTTTCCACATCATTCACCCTTGTGCTTTCCAACACACTATTCCCAGTGGTTTTCCAATGATTTTGTGTAGTTGTTTTCACTTCAACACCATAAAATTTCTTTGCAATAATATCTGGAAATTTTTGTCCTCCGACTACCTCAATTGAATTTTCAAAAACAGTTCCAACTGCTAATTCAGACATTACATCACCAATATATGGTTCAAGTTTATTTCCTTTAAGGGTTGAAATTAATTTTGATGATTTTACTGCTTGAACATTTAATTCATCTAACGTCGAATTTAACAAAATATCAAACTCTTTTCTGTTTGGTTCTGAATTGGCTGAAATTATCATAATTATTTTTTAAAATATAAATCCCAAACATCTTCAATTCTTTTTGCCAAATTGTAGGCTAGAAGAGGCGGAACTGCATTTCCAATTATTTTATAAGCTTGAGAAGGACTAACAAGAAAAGAACCTTTTCTGCCATTTTTGTTTTCAATAACAAACTCATAATCTGGAGGAAATGTTTGAATTAAAGCACATTCTCGCGGAGTTAATCGTCTTTCAATTAATCCTTTTGAAAGTTCACTATCAATTTTACCACCATTTTCTTTTGACAATCTTCTAAATTCAATATTTCCGTGATGCTCAGCTCGTATTGTTGGACTAATTCCATTTACTTTTACTTCGGTTTGTCCTTGACAATGTGCTCCCATATATTTTGCCTTTGAATAGAACTTTTGTGATAAATCAATTGTATTCTCTGGCTCCTCTAATTGACTGAAAATTTCATTTAATTCTACGAATTTTTTTAAATCAACTCCTTTGGCAGTATAAGAATGGGTTGGCTTTGGATAAGGATTATATAAATCAGAAATAGTTTCTTTTTCTAATTCCAGTAATGCTTTTTTATTTAATTCTGATTTTTTTATTCCAATAAAAATCACTCTTTCTCTTGATTGAGGAACACCATAATTTGCAGAATGTAAAACTTTAGGATTTAAAACAATGTATCCATTTCGTCCAGCTGATGAAAAATCGTTTTGAATAATTTCTTTAACATTTTCGAGATTTACCAATCCTTTTACATTTTCGGCAATAAATATTTTCGGTTTTGTTATTTCTATAACTTGCTTCATCCACATATAAAGTTGCCCCCGAGTTTCCTCTGTTGGAGTAGCTTCGTCAATAATTTTTCCATTATGATTTTTGTGTGAATTCAATCCGTTTCGTTTTCCTGCAATACTAAAATCTTGACAAGGAAATCCTCCGGTTACAACATCAATATTTTTGGGAAAAACTTCAATACCACTTTTATGAAGCTTAACTAAATCTACAATACTTTGTGTGTGGAATATATCAGCTTCATGTCCTTTTTTTACAAAATAATTTACCCATGCATTTCTAGCATCACTTAAAATATCATTTGCAAAAACTGTTTTAAATTTTGTTTTTTTAAGTTTAACAAATCCATTATTTAGATTTTGATCTATGAAATTAGGTGAAGTTTTTTCATTAACCGAAGATTTTAATACTGAAAAACCACCTTCAAAACCCAAATCCATTCCACCACAACCAGAAAATAAGGATAATACATCTAAAGTTTGTTTCGAATTTGGTCTAAACTCTAATGTTTTTTTAATTGAACTAACATTAAACTTAAAATCTAATTGAGGTTCATGAACTTCATTACTTTCAATATTTTCTATAAATTCTGACTTCATAATTAGATATTAATAACTTATTTTCAATCTACTGAGTTTAGCTTTTATAACCTACAAACTAAATTTATAAAATTAAAATTTCTTCTTAAGAAGCAATTCAATCCTATATTAATTTTCACAAAATAATTTTAAGATGACAAAATTTATAGTTTCTAAATTTTTAATAAAACCATTTCACAAAATGTTTGAACTTGAAATTTTTATAAATGAATGTAGTATTCAAAATTACTTATTTTTACATTTCAATTCAATCATTTTTGGCTTCAATTCTTAACAAATACTTGTTAACATTGAAACCTATAATCAATATTTAATTTTTTATTCTTTTGGTTTTTATCACTTACTCGCAAAAAGCTTCACGTCATTCTCCGAAATTTCACTTCCGCCAAGAATTATCAAGCGTTCTACCACGTTGCGAAGTTCGCGAATATTTCCGGTCCAATCGTATTCTTGCAATAATTTAATTGCAGCAGTAGAAAATTGTTTGGCTACATTGCCTTGTTCTTCAGCTATTTTGTTAGCAAAATGCTCAATTAACAGCGGAATATCATCTCGCCTATCATTCAAAGCCGGCACTTTTATCAAAATCACCGCCAAACGATGATACAAATCTTCGCGAAAACGACCTTCGGCAATTTCTTTTTTCAAGTCTTTATTGGTGGCTGCAATCACACGAACATTCACTTTGATGTCCTTATCCGCTCCAACTCGTTGTACCAAATTTTCTTGTAAAGCACGCAATACTTTCGCTTGAGCAGCCAAACTCATATCACCAATTTCATCCAAAAAAATCGTTCCGCCATCGGCTGCTTCAAATTTTCCTGCACGGTCTTTCACAGCAGAAGTAAAGGCTCCTTTTACATGACCAAACAATTCACTTTCAATTAATTCCGACGGAATAGCAGCACAATTCACCTCAATTATAGGAAAAGCCGAACGTTCACTTTTTTCGTGTAATTGATGAGCTACCAACTCTTTTCCGGTACCGTTGGGTCCGGTTATAAGGACTCGAGCTTCTGTAGGAGCCACTTTTTCAATCATTTCTTTGATATGGTTAATCGGTTCCGATTGACCAATCATTTCATAATTTTTGCTGACTTTCTTTTTGAGAATTTTATTTTCGACCACCAATTGTTTTCGGTCTAACGCATTGCGAACCGTATTCAACAATCGATTCAAATCGGGTGGTTTTGAGATATAATCAAAGGCTCCCAATCGCATGGTATTGACAGCCGTTTCCAAATCGCCATGACCGGAAATCATGACCATCGGAATTTCGGGTTTTATTTTTTTTACGGCTTCAAGCACTTCTACCCCATCCATTTTAGGCATTTTGATGTCGCAAAGCACTAAATCGTAGTCTTCATTTTTAATTTTTTCTACTCCGGAAAGTCCATCTTCTGCTTCTTCTACTTGGTAGGTATCGCTTTCTTCCGAAAGAATTTTGGTTAATACTCTGCGGATAGCTGCTTCGTCTTCTATGATTAATATTTTGGGCATGTTTAACTTTTTTAAGGTGCTAAGGTGCTAAGGTTCTGAGGTACTAAGTTAATACTTCATCCATTTATACAATTCTTTCCATGTTGGTTTTTTTCCATACATTAAAATACCTACACGGTAAATTTTGGCTGCCATCCAAACCACTAAAAAGAAAGTAAGATACAATGAAATCATCGACAAAACCAATTGCCACCAAGGCACACCAAACGGAATTCGCATCAACATTACAATCGGTGAAGTGAGTGGAACAATTGAAAAAACCGTTGCCACCATTCCGTGTGGATCATTTAATACCGTAAAAAATCCGATGTAAACACCTAAAATCAAAGGCAAAATAATCGGTAACAAAAACTGTTGTGAATCCGTTTCATTGTCCACTGCGGCACCAATAGCGGCATAAAAAGAACTATACAAAAAGAATCCGCCAATAAAATAAATCACAAATGAAAACAATAAGGTAAACAAAGGCAATTGTTTAAACTCATTAATATACAACGGTAATTTTTCAGCAAAACCACTAGGATTAGCTTGTGCAACCGCCTCAGCTGAAACCGCAGAACCGGCTCCCATTTGCATGCCAAAAACAGTAGAAAAAATGAAAAACAAAATCAATCCTAAAACCGTCCAAATCAAAAATTGTAAAATCCCCGCCAACGAATTGCCAATGATTTTTCCCATCATCAACTGAAACGGTTTTACGGAAGAAATGATAATCTCAATGATTCGATTTGTTTTTTCTTCAATCACACTTCGCATGACGAAATTGCCGTAAATCACAATAAACATCATAATTAAATAACCGAAAATTCCCCCTAAAAACAATTTGATTTCATTCAACCCTTTTACGGTTTCTTCACCGGAAGCTTTTTTCAACACAATATTTACATCGGCTTTCGCCAAGTTGATTCGTGCCGTATCAATCGATAATTTTTCATAATTGTAGTCGGTGATTTTCTTGGCAATTATATCTTCCACATCCAAAATATAATCCATCGACGGACTATCATTCGAGATAAACTGCACTTGGTTTTGCACGGTGGACAAACTATCCGTTTTCGGAATATAAATCAACCCTTCATAACTTTCGCCCAGCACACTGTCTTTCACCAATTGCAAGTCGAGTTTAGACAAATCATAGTAGGCATATTCTTCATCGTTCACAAATTCTTTGACAAAATTACCGCCTTCATCATGAATGGCAATGCGTTTTAAATCGGCTTTCATGGAAGCCAAAAACCCAACAAAAACAGCAATTCCAACAAACAATAGCGGACTCAAAAAAGTCATCACAATAAACGATTTGTTGCGAACCTTGGCAATAAATTCTCTTTTGATAATTAAGCTCAGAATACTCATTAGTTTTGACTTACAGTTTTAATAAAAATATCATTGGCCGTTGGAATTTTCTCCACAAAATGCGTCACTTGTCCGCGTTGCGTTAATAGACTTAACAACTCATTCGGGTTGGCATTTCCTAAACCGATTTCTAACTTCAAATCGTCGTTAAGCGATTTAAATTCAGCCGGATTCACCGTGAATTTTTGCGTCAAATCATACATTAATCCTTCTACGTTGGCGGTTAAAATGCCCACTTCAAAATGGTGCGTTCTAAACTCGCGTTTGACATCGGTTAATTTGCCTTCAATCAGTTTATTCGACTTGTGAATCAAGGCAATATGGTCACACAATTCCTCCACACTTTCCATCCGATGCGTCGAAAAAATAATGGTTGAACCTTGCTTTTTCAACTCCAAAATTTCGTCTTTGATAATGTTCGCATTCACCGGATCAAACCCTGAAAACGGTTCGTCAAAAATCAGTAATTTAGGTTTGTGTAAAACCGTCACTACAAACTGCACTTTTTGAGCCATTCCTTTGGAAAGTTCTTCAATTTTCTTGTTCCACCAACCTTCGATGCCGAATTTTTCAAACCAAAAATCCAATTGTTTTTTGGCTTCTGTTTTAGATAAACCTTTCAACTGAGCGAGATACAAACACTGCTCGCCTACTTTCATCGATTTATATAAACCGCGTTCTTCGGGTAAATAGCCGATATGCTGAATGTGGTGCGGCTGCAGCTTCTCACCATCCAAAAACACCTCGCCACTATCCGGCATAGTAATTTGATTAATAATTCTAATTAAAGACGTTTTCCCGGCACCATTCGGACCCAAAAGTCCATAAATACTTCCTTTGGGAACTGAAAGCGAAACATTGTTTAAGGCCGTATAATCGCCATATGTTTTCACTACATTCCTAACTTCTAAGATGTTGCTCATACTCATTTTTGCGTTTGGGTAAATATAAGAAATAACAGCCAAAACCGAAATAGAACCCCGTAAATAAAGTACATTTTTTTTGTTTGGGCGTGCCCCCGTTGCAGGAAATCCAAGTTCTAAAGAAAGTAGTGCCAGCAACGGGGTCGGGCTTTTCGCTGCAAGTCCTCGTTCGTCGTGCCTCCTCTCTGTGGGCTTTCCGCTGCAATCCCTCACGCGAGTATCTGCTAGGGAGAGAATTTATCACTAATATTACTTAAATAGAAATAATTACCAAAGCAGAACAGTAGTTGATAAATGTAGATTGTAATGTTATTATTTATGTTACTAAAATAGTAACACTAGGATTTATGTATTAAAATCTATATCCAAGACCGATGTTTAAGAATCTGTTTTTAACAGAATAACCAGAAGAAGTTATAACTGGGTCGAAGGGTTGATTATTAATAAATGGTGTTGGGTTTTCAAAAATATTAGTCAATCCATAAGAGTAACGTCCCTCGATAAACAACTCTTTATAAATCCTGTATTCAGCTCCCAATACTAATCCAAAATCGCTATCTTTAAAATATCTGCTAAATGTTGAATTTGGTTTAAATTCTGCATCAAAAATATAGCCATAATATCCTCCTAATCCAATATTAAACTCATCAGTAAAATAATATTTCCCTAATACATTTAATGAGATAGTGTTAAGATTTATTTCAACACCTTGTTTTGTGCTCGGTGCATCAAAATTATTTCTTAATTCTACATTTCCGGTTGATCCTAAATTAAGATATGTTATGTCGGATGCAACTGCTATTTTTCCAAACCTGTATTCTCCAATTATACCTAAGTAAGGAGAGTATTTATTTTCGCCAAAATTTTCAAATTGAGTTGATAATTCTTGGTTAGACAATGTTAATCCACCTCTAATTCCAATATTAAACTGTGCGTTTGAAATACTAAATGAAAGTAAAAATGCAAAAATGGTAATTTTCATAATGTTATTATTATGTGACATTAATAATGCGTTGGCAATGATTTTTTTCAAAAACAAATATATACATTATTTTACTATATGTTTTTCAAAAGTAATCAATTCATTAAAGATTGTTTTCTTTAGGATTGAAATATAATACCTCTAACTCGCGGCATCCTGCTGCATCCCTTAACTTGGATTGAGTGAAGGAGGAAGGAACTCTAATTTCAGAAAGCCAAATCTTCAAATATTTTAAAATTTTAACTTTATTAAATATAGATTTTAATTATTATTGTATTTTGGTTGTAAAAAAATAATTATATGTTGGATTTTAAGCCTAATTACACATTTGAGATTAACAATTCAAAGAGTTTCTTTGAAAAACTTTTACAAGAATATAAGGATTTCGATACAGATCATTTAAACCCTAGATTCGCAATGAATTGTGCAATTAATTCCTGGCATTTGTCAGATTGGACGTTTCAGGAGTTTTTTAAATCAGATAATAGATTTCAAAACTCGATAGAAATTGTTGATGGAGAAAAAAAAGTATTTTCTGGTCTTTTAAAGTATCAAAAATACTTGATTAAAAAATGTCCTGATTTAAAATATATGCGTTCAATTACAAATGGAACCAAACATTGTATTTCAAACAAGAAAAATAATAGTGAAAAAACTGAAACGCATATTGGAGATTATAATCCAAAAGATTTTAGTAGACAAGATTTTGATGTTGCCCGATTTGTAATTAAATTAAAAAATGGAAGTTCAATTGACTTTGAAGAAAGTTTATTAAAAACAATCGAATTTTGGAAAGATTTTATTGAGAATCCTACATAAAAAATAGATAAAATATTGTAAAAAAATTATTATGGCTTTAATAAATTGTCCAGAATGCGATAAGAAAATCTCTGACCAGGCAGAAAAGTGTCCAAATTGTGCATTTCCTATAAAAAAAACAACTCAAGTTGTTTTAGAATCAAAAGAGGGGTGTTTTTTACAAACCTTGAATACTGGTTGTATGATAATATTTGTATTGATAGCTACTATCATTGGAATTGGTATTATAGCAACAATTCTTGACTAACTCTTTTTATATTAACTCCGCTCATCGAACTCCCCCCGCTCTCCGAAGTCTCCGCTCTCCAAAGTCTCTCGACTTCGGAGTAAAAACAATTAACATGAAAAAAAATATTCATCACATCCTCTCAATTATTCTTTTTTTTCTTGTTAGTTGCAAAACTTCTCAAAAGCAAATCGAGGCTGATTCGTTAAATCATTATACCATCAATGAAAAAGGAGAAAAAAAATATAACGTAAAACTTTTTATTGAAGAAAAAATAATGCAAAATGAAATCGGTGAAAACCCACTTTTACAAGTTAACAATTCAATAACTAGTTATTCAGAAAACACACTTTTAGAAACATTGGAAAAATTAGACATCAAAGACATTCAAATTATTCCAAAACAAAAAAGCATTTCACTTTTCGGAAAAAGAGGAGTTGATGGTGTGATTCAAGTGATAACGAGATAATATTCTAAAATATGTGTAAAAAACTGATATTCTTTTTTTTCATTTATTCAACTTTTATTAGTTGTAAAAATTACTACAATGAAACGATTGAATGGACTGATAGTTTGGAAATCGAAACGGATATAGAAACAGTAAAAAAGTCACAACCGGATTTTGTTGAAATTGATTGGCTAAATCCTCTAATTATTGATGGTCAAGAATATTACGAAATTGAAATCAAAAACAATCGAGATATCCTCAATATGCAAAATTTTCTAGTTTTTGAAAACAAAAAATATAAAGGAAGAGAAGCAAAGAAATAATCTGCTTCGCATTGATTTTTAATCAACAAATCATTTCAACCCATTTTTTTGTACCTTCCGCCTTGTTAATGCTTATCCATTTAACATGAAGATAAAATTACACTTAGTATGGTTGAGTTTTTTAGGTTGTTTTTCCATTTTGTGCGGACAAAACAGTACGAAACGCACCTTGTTTTTGGGCAACAGTTATACCGCTTCCAATAATTTACCACAAATGATTGACAATGTCGCCAACTCCGCCGGCGATGATTTAATTTATGACAGATACACACCGGGCGGTTATACTTTTATGGGGCACAGCACCAATACTACTTCGCTCAACAAAATAGCACAAGGCAATTGGGATTTTGTGGTGCTGCAAGAACAAAGTCAACTCCCCTCCTTTCCGAATGCACAAGTAGAAAACCAAGTATATCCGTATGCTCAACAGTTGAATAATCTTATCAACCAACAAAACCCCTGTGCGGAAACCGTTTTTTACATGACGTGGGGAAGAAAAAACGGTGATGCTTCTAATTGTGCCAATTGGCCACCGGTTTGCACCTATACCGGCATGGATGATTTATTGAATGAACGCTACCGTTTTATGGCGGAAGAAAATGAAGCGATTCTTTCTCCGGTGGGAGCCGTTTGGCGGTACATGAGAGCTAATTATCCAACCATAGAATTATACTCTTCCGATGGAAGTCACCCTTCTGTGGCCGGAACGTATGCGGCAGCGTGTAGTTTTTATGCCACTTTATTCCGAAAAGACCCTGAACAAATTACTTTTACTGCCGGACTTTCAACTGAAGTAGCCACTGCTATTCGAACGGCTGCAAAAGTGATTGTCTTTGACCAATTGTTAGAATGGCACATTGGCGAATATGACCCGATGGCTAATTTTGTGGTTGAAGAATTGGGTAGCGGACAATTTTCGCTTACGAACACCTCCGAAAATGCTACTTCCTATCTCTGGAATTTTGGGGATGGAACGACTTCAACAGAGGCAAATCCTTCTCATACTTATACCGCTACGGGAGAATTTACCATTGAATTAACGGTAGAATCATGTGGAAAAACGGCTACTTATGCTCAAACAGTTATAGTGACTACTTTATCTTTGGGAGAAGTAAATCATCCCAAAAAAGCAATACAAATTTACCCGAATCCGACACATGATTTCATAACGATTGAATCTCCTGATGAATACATTGGAAAATCCTTCTATTTAATTGATATCACGGGAAGAATGGTTATGAATGCAAACCTCAACGCACTAAAAACATTTCATGATCTTTCCCATTTAACGGATGGCGTTTATTTTTTAAAGGTAAATGACATCACTAATTCTACGGTTAAAATTGTGAAAAAATAATTTTTTTATTTTAATTAACTTTGTAGTCGTGGAAGAAAGAAATCTATATATAATTGCAGGATGCAACGGAGCCGGAAAAACAACTGCTTCATTTACAATATTACCTGATATCTTAGATTGTAAAGAGTTTGTAAACGCCGATGAAATTGCAAAAGGTCTTTCGCCATTCCAACCTGAAAAAGTTGCCTTTGAAGCCGGAAGAATTATGCTTCATCGAATCAATGAACTTCTTCTACAAAATGAAAATTTTGCTTTTGAAACCACTCTTTCTACAAAAAGTTATAAAAACAAAGTACTTGAAGCGAAAAACAAAAATTATAATGTAACATTGTTATTCTTTTGGTTAAAAAATCCTAAGTTAGCTAAAGAAAGGGTAAAAACGAGAGTTTTAGAAGGTGGTCACAATATTCCTCAAGATGTTATTGAAAGAAGATATACCAAAGGAATTAAAAACTTATTTGACATTTACATCCCTATTACAGACCAAGTTCTTATCTTTGATAATTCAGAAGGTAAGCATCAATTAATCGCTGAAAAATCAAGCACCGATGAATTGAATATTCTAGACGAACACAAGTTTAACGAATTAAAAAGTTACGTATGACACCTGAAGCAAAAATAGATCGCCGAAACAAAATTATAAAAGGTCTTGAAAAAGCCTATGAAAAAATGCTTGTTTTTAAAAAAGAGCGTAAAAGTGAACTTGTGATTATGCAAGACAATAAAATTGTGAGAATTAAACTTTAAAAGAATTCTAATTTATCTTTACTTCTTATTGTGTTTTGCGGACTTCGTGGCAAAACTATCCCAAAACTCATCCTCAAAAAACTTTGTTCCTTACCCCCTTCGTGGCAAAACAAAAAAAAACCCACCCTTATTTGCACAAGGATGGGAAAAATTGCTATGAAAAAGAATTTACTAGTTTCCTAGTAAAGTTCAAATGTAAATATTTTTTTCAAATTATGAAAACATATCTTTAACTTTTTCAAAAAAAGATTTATCTGTTTTTTCAGGGTGCGGAATGAAGTTATCATCCGTAAGCATTTTCTCAAAAAACTGGCGTTGTTCTTTGTTTAACGTCTTGGGAGTCCAAACATTAATATGGACTAATAAATCACCATTCCCGTAAGAGTTAATACTCGGAATACCTTTTCCTTTTAATCGCAAAATCTTACCGGATTGGATTCCTTCTTCCAGTTTAATTCGCACTTTTCCGCCCACGGCTTCAATCTCTTTGGAAACACCCAAAGCTGCTTCGGCCACACTAATGTATAAATCATAGTGAAGATTTTCGCCTTCGCGTTTCAAAAATTCGTGTTCAATTTCTTCAATGGCCACAATCAAATCACCCGGAATTCCATTGCCCGGAGCATCGTTTCCTTTTCCGGAAACTTTTAATTGCATATCATTTACCACTCCTGCCGGAATTTTGATAGAAACGGTTTCGTCTTCCAAAATCATTCCTTGAGCATCGGCATTCGCCGGCTTAGAACTAATCGATTGTCCGGCTCCACCACAGGTTGGACAAGTAGTTGCCGTTTGCATTCTACCCAAAATGGTATTGGTCACACGTAAAACCTGACCGGAACCGTTACACGTCCCACACGTTTTATACGAAACACCCGGAGCTTGAATTTTACGTTTTACTTTTACTTTCTTTTCAACGCCGTTGGCAATTTCGTCTAAAGTCAATTTCACTTTTATGCGGAGATTACTTCCTTTCATTCTGCGTTGACCACCACCGAATCCGCCACCAAATCCACTGAAACCGCCACCAAACGCTCCTCCGAAAATATCTCCAAACTGACTGAAGATGTCGTCCATGTTCATTCCGCCACCGCCAAATCCTCCGTTTCCGTCGAATGCGGCATGACCATATTGGTCGTATTTTGCCTTTTTATCCGGATCACTTAACACTTCGTAGGCTTCGGCTGCCTTTTTAAAGTTTTCCTCAGCTTCCTTGTTGCCCGGGTTTTTATCCGGATGAAATTCGATAGCTTTCTTGCGGTAGGCTTTCTTAATTTCCTCTGGAGTAGCACTTTTGGATATGCCTAGTATTTCGTAAAAATCTTTTTTCATTTTCTAAAATTCGAAATTTTTCAATTTATTTTCTATGAGAACAAGTTCACTACTGACCAATAATTACTTTAGGAAAACGGATTATTTTGTCGCCCAATTTGTATCCTTTTTCAATGACATCCACGATTTTACCTTTCAAATCGTCAGATGGAGCCGGAATTTGGGTGATGGCCTCGGCAAAATCTGCATTAAAATCGTCACCGGTTTTAATTTCGACTTGTTCTAATCCTTTCGATACAAGCGTTGACTTTAGTTTTTCATGAATTAATTCTACACCTTTCAACAAAATTTGTTCTTCGGTAGTATCACTTTTAGTAATTTGAATCAAAGCCCTGTCAAAATCATCTAAAACAGGCAAAATGGCTTGTAAAACCTCTTGATTGGCAGTTTTAAACAAGTCCATTCGTTCTTTGGCGGTTCGTTTTTTAAAGTTTTCAAACTCGGCAAAAAGTCGTAAAAACTTGTCTTTTTCTTTGGCTAATTCTTCTTCTAACTTTTCTTCATTGGTCATTTCTACCACAGGAATTTCAGCTTGTTCTTGGTTTTGTGCTGATGAAACCTCGTTGTCAATGATTTCCTTTTCCATATTTTCGGTGTTCTCCTGATTCATTTTTTTAAACATTTTTTTAAACATTTCCTTGTTGGATTTTGGATTGCAAAAGTACTGCCATTTGTTTAAAAATGTCAAATTGTCAGCGTAAATAATTTTTTAAATCTATTTTTTTCAAAATGTGCTAACTAAAATTTAATATTTCCTTAAGAAAAATGTGTGTGTTGGTTTTCTACATTTGTTCAAACTTAAATCTAAAAACTATGAAAAAAATCATTTTAAGCTTAGTAGTCTTAACTACACTTTCTTTAACTTCTTGTAAAAACGACAAGGCAGAAACAACCGAACCGGTAGAAGATGCAGCAGTTGCCGCAGAAACAGCTACAACGTATAAAGTAGATGCTACAAAATCTACAATCGAGTGGGTTGGTTCTAAGCCAGCCGGAAAACACAACGGAACCATTGCTCTTTCAAACGGCGAATTGGCTTTAAACAATGGAAAAGTGGAAAGCGGAAAATTCACCATCGACATGAACAGTATTACTGTTTTGGATTTAAAAGCAGGTGACGGAAAAGAAGACTTAGAAGGTCACTTGAAAGGATTAGGAAAAGAAGAAGATGCCGATCATTTCTTCAATACTAAAAAATTCCCAGAAGGAACATTTGAAATTACATCAGTTGAAACGGTTAATGCAGTGACTACTGTTTCCGGTAACTTAACGTTAAAAGGAGTTACAAAACCGGTTTCATTTCCTGCTACAATTGCTGTGGATGAAAACACGTTAACATTAAATAGTGAATCATTCAAAATCAATAGAACTCAGTGGGGTGTAAACTACGCTTCCAAATCTGTTTTTGATGATTTGAAAGATAAATTTGTTGATGACGAAATCGAATTGAAAGTGAGTGTTACCGCTACAAAATAATTATTACTTCATCTTACTTATAACAAGAAGCTCCTCGATTTGAGGAGCTTTTTTTATGTCAATAAATTATCTAATGTTTTGGTTAAATCACGGTACCTAAACTTGAATCCGTTTTTTTCAGCTTTGACAGCACTCACGTTTTGACTGGAAAATAGAAGTTGATGCATTTCTCCCAAAAGTAATTTCATGGCAAATTTTGGAATATTTGGCATAAAAACCGGTTTCCCGACTGTTTTGGCAATGGCTTTGGTTAGTTCCGTATTGGTCACCGGATTAGGAGCTACTGCGTTAAAGGTTCCTTCCCATTGATTTTGAAGAGCAAAATAAAACATTGCTGCTAAATCGTGAATGTGAATCCATGACTGCACTTGTTTTCCGGAACCAAACGGAGAACCAATACCCAATTTGATTGGTTTTATCATTTCGGATAAAGCTCCACCTTTATTTGAGAGTACCAAACCAATTCGCAGCTTACAAACTTTTAGATTCAATCGACTGAAAACATCTACGCTTTCCTCCCATTTAACAACTACTTGTCCTAAAAAACCGTCATCAACAGATTTTGTTTCTTCAGTGTAAATTTGCGTTAAACTGTCTGGATAAATTCCAATTGCCGAAGCAGAAACAATTTGTTTTACTTGATTGGGATGATTTTTTAAACACGTGTATAATAAATTAGAGGAAAGTGTTCGGCTTTCAATGATTTCCTCTTTATAATTGGTTGTCCAACGTTTAGAAACGGTTGCTCCGGCCAAATGAATGATGGCATCTACGCCCATTAAACAATTTTCATCAATAAAACTTTGTTCCGTATTCCAATAGAAACCTTGGAAATGTGGTTTACTTTCGATTTTTGATTGAGAAGTAGTGAGGTAATGAATTTCATTTCCGTTTTCTAATAACAGGGCAATCAATTCCTTTCCAACCAACCCGGTAGCACCTGTGATTAATATTTTCATAACATATTTTTATGCAAAGTTAGCGGTAAAGGGTCTAAAAGTAACGTTAATTAGGATTAGTTTAAGGGTTGTTAACGAATACAATATGAATGAATTATTGTTTTATACGTACACTCCATTCAAATTCCATTTCGGAAACTTGATCGCCTTTTTCATCTCTTCCAATGGATTTCATCCAAAAGGTTTGACCTTCGCCCGTGGCGATTGTTTGTTGTATGGCTTGCTCAATTAAATGCCCGTCTTGGCAAACAAAAGTAATTCTTCCGGTAGCTTTTTTGGTAAAGTTACCTTTATTATTAGCTACAAGCATGGAAATTTTTTTACCGCTTTTTTTAATTTGATACATCACCAACGCACCTGTTGAAAGTTCAGCGGCCATCGCTTGAACAGCAAAATACATCGAATTAAACGGATTTTGATTAAACCATCGGTGCTTAACTGTCACTGTACATTGATTGTTATCTAAAGTTTTGGCTCGTACACCACACCAAAAAGCAGAGGGTAATTTAAAAAACAAAAATGTATTTATCTTTTCGGCTGTAAACTCCATAAACATTGATTTTTTTGGTAAATATAAGCTTTATTTTAAAACTTTCTATTTGTTAATTTTTTGTTAAATAATAGTACTATGCGTAACATAATACCTTCTTTTAGACATATATTTGCATAGGATATTATTATACACTTTTAATTATGACAACACAAAACGAAAAAACAACAGCAGCATTATTGCACTTGAGTGCATTTGCAAAGTATCTTATTCCTTTTGCAGGAATAGTGGTTCCCTTGATTATTTGGCAAACTAAAAAACATCAATCACAGTATGTGGATGAAAACGGAAAATCGGTTGTCAATTTTCATTTAAGTATTTTGGCTTACAGTATTGTAATTGCCATCGTAGTAGGAATATTTTTTATTGGTTCAATAGTAAACTACATCGAGATTGAAAATGCCGGTGGTGATGTCATCCCAATTGATTTAATCACAGTTGGAATCATCGGTGCATCGGTTCTAGGAATTTGGACCATTGCAGAATTCGTTTTGGTGATTTTAGGAACCGTTCGAGCCAACGAAGGAACTGTTTATAAATATCCGCTTACCATTAATTTTATCAAATAAGAGTTTCAATCATCAATCAATCATCGCCGAAAGGCAAATCAATCAAATCAAAAACGAATCAGTTAAACTAAAAATCTTATCATGAATTATGAATATTGAAAACACAAAAGCCCAGATGCGAAAAGGTGTTTTAGAGTTCTGTATACTTTCTGTCTTAAAAGAAAAAGAAGCCTATACCTCTGAAATTTTAGACACCCTGAAAAACGCAAAATTGTTGGTGGTAGAGGGTACTGTTTATCCGCTGCTAACCAGATTAAAAAATGACGGATTACTCAACTATCGTTGGGAAGAATCAACTTCGGGACCGCCAAGAAAATATTACGCTCTCACCGAAATAGGAAAACAATTTTTAACAGAACTCAATGGCACTTGGGCAGAATTATCCAACGCCGTGAACACCATAACTAATCAAAACTAATCGTCATGAACAAAACAGTAAATATAAATTTAGGAGGTTTATTCTTTCACATCGACGAAGATGCCTTTCAAAAATTAAATCGTTATTTCGATGCGATAAAACGTTCGCTCTCTAATTCATCCGGTCAAGATGAAATTATGAAAGATATTGAAATGAGAATTTCGGAAATTTTTACCGAAAAGAAAGAAGCCGATAAACATGTTATTAACCTGAAAGATGTGGATGCCATGATTGCCGTTATGGGTCAACCGGAAGATTACCGCATTGAAGAAGAAGGTGAAGCAACGCAAACAAATTTTAATAGCACTTCAAAAACTTCTAAAAAGCTATACCGCGATATCGATAAAAATATTTTAGGAGGAGTTTCTGCCGGATTAGGTCACTATTTTGGCATTGATGCTTTATGGATTCGATTGGCATTAGTATTAATCGTGATTGCCGGCGTTGGATTTCCAATCTTTTTATACATTTTATTGTGGATTTTAATACCAAAAGCACAAACCACCACCGAGAAACTTCAAATGACTGGTGAACCGGTGAATTTGAGTAACATCGAAAAAAAAGTTCGTGAAGAATTTGCTTCCTTTTCAGAAAAAGTAGAAAATGCTGATTATGAAAAAATGGGAAACACAGCCAAATCCGGAGCTGAAAAAGTAGGTTCTGCTATTGGTGAAGTGTTTATGACCATCTTCAATATTTTTGCTAAATTTATTGGAGCCATCATTCTACTTTTCTCGATTTTTATGTTAGGATTCATTTTAATAGGTGGAATCACATTTGGTTCAACCACGTTTGTTGATATGCCTTGGCAAAGTTATTATGATGCGGTTATCGTAAGTGAATTTCCAATTTGGTTGGTGGTTATATTGAGTATTCTTGCGATTGGTATCCCATTTTTCTTCCTTTTAATTTTAGGATTAAAACTTTTGATTACCAATATGAAATCCATCGGAAATGTTGCAAAATATACCTTGTTAGCTTTGTGGTTAATTGCTGTAGCCATCCTAATTTCATTCGGATTAAAACAAGCGACTGAAATAGCTTACAATGGAAAAATTGTGCAAAAAGAAACACTAAATTTGATGCCTAATGACACCTTGCATGTTCAATTTAAATTTAATGATTATTATGCTAAAGATTTTCATTTTGAAGAATTTGAAGTGACGCAAGACGAAAATGGCAATGATATCATCTATTCGAATCAAATCAGTATTGAGTTGATTTATACCGATGAAGCTCAACCGTATTTGCAAATTGAAAAAAGAGCGGAGGGAAAATCAATTACAGAGGCCAAAAAAAGAGCAGAAAAAATAAATTATGCTTTTAAATTTGAAGGAAATAAATTAATTTTAGACAATTATTTCATCACCGATTTAAAGAACAAATACAGAAGTCAAGAAGTAGAATTGTATTTATACCTGCCGCAAGGAACTATTATAAGACCGGATAATACCGTAGAACGTTTTGATGTTTCCGATAATGGCTTTTTTAATCTTCATTACAGTTCCGACGAGTACATTTATAATGTTACCAAAGAACAAATTAAATGTTTAAACTGTCCAATCGAAGAAAATGAATTCAACGACGTTGAGATTAATTCTACTGAAGATTCTATTACTTCAACTGTAACAATCAATCGCGATGGTATACATATTAAAGAGACTAATAAGTCTGAAGAAAAAAGAGATTTCAAAGGTTTAGAAATCAATAAAGAAGGTGTAATCATAAAAACAAACTAACCATGATCAAGTTTATCGTTTACATTACCAAAACAATTGTTGCATTAATAACTGCACTATTATTCACTTCCTGTAACTATACTATTGATATTGGCGATTCAGTCAAAGGTAGCGGAAACGTTACAACAGTAAACCGACCTGTTTCCGGTGAATTCACCAACATTGAAGTATCGAACGGAATAGACGTGGAGATTACCCAAAGCGATGCAAAATCAATTGAAGTAAAAGCTGATGATAATATCATCGAATACATAACCACAGATATAGTTGACGGAACATTAAAAATTGCAATGGAAAAAAGTGTCAAAAACACTAAATCCAAAAAAGTTTTTGTGACGCTACCTACTATTGAGTCCTTAAGAACTTCAAGTGGAGCTTCTTTAGAAAGCAAAAACACACTCATTGTACGTTCATTGGAAACAAAAGCATCTAGTGGTAGTGAAATTAAACTAACTGTTGAAGCCGAGAGAATTACTTGCGAAACTAGTAGCGGAAGTGGAATCGATGTCAAAGGAAAAGCTCTTAAACTCGAAGCAGAATCATCAAGCGGAAGCGATATTGAAGCCGGTGAATTGCTTACGAACGACGTAACAGCCAAATCATCCAGCGGAAGTTCCATAGACGTTCATCCCATTTTGAGTTTAGATGCAAAAGCCTCTAGCGGCAGTGACATCAAATTCCATAATACACCGAAAACGTTGAATAAAGTCACCTCATCAGGTGGTTCAGTTCGAGCCGATTAATTAGAAACGATTGGCTTGAGAATCTTTAACATCGATTTCCTTGCTTCACTTCTATCGATAACAAAAAATCGTGAAAAAATCATATCTTAACAAACATCCCGAACAGTAATCGGGATGTTTTTTTATATTTGCTCTATAAACCAGATCGAAATGAAAAAAAATCTAATCCTATTCGTAGCTATTCTTTTTTCCACCATAACTTGGAGTCAAAAGAAAGAAAAACTTAAAGCCTCCAAAATTGTAACCATTACACAAAAAGAAATCGGTAATTTCGACAGCCTCGAAGTGGAAGATGAAATTGACGTTTTTATCGTTAAAGGTGACCAACCTTCTATTGAAATTGAAGCAGACGACAACACCCATGAATCATTTGATATCAAACTCAACGGAACAACGCTTCGCATCGGATTAGTGCACAATATTTCAGGAGCAAAAAAAACCAGTATACGTATAACTTATACTGACGATTTTAAGATGCTTGTCGCCAAAGGTGATGCCAATGTCACTGCCTTAGCCGATGTAAAACTTGGCCAAGTTACATTCAAATGTTATGACAATGCACGCTTATTTTTAAATGTAGACTGTGCCAATTTTACGCTTATTGCCAACGATAAATCAAAAATTGAACTCAATCTAAAATCCGATGATATCATTTTTGAATTAAGTAAAAATTCAAATTTGAAAGCCCTCATTCGCTCCGCCAATTTCAAATGCGATATGTATCAAAAAGCAACAGCAAACATTGAAGGAGACATCAACGACCTACAACTGAGAATGGATAATACCTCCGATTTTGTTGGGAAAAATTTAATAACTCAAACAGCTACGATTATTGCCGAAGCAAGTTCAAAAAATAGCATCCAAGTGGCCAATAAACTCGTTTTAGAATCTTCGGGTAAAGCCGAAACAAATTTATACGGTAATGCCACCATAGAAATCAAACGATTTGCAGACGAATCATCTTTAAACAAAAAATTACTTAAGTAAGAACACAAAAAAAATCCAACTGAAAAGTCGGATTTTTTTGTTTTAGTTATAATTAATCTATTCTTTACTTGCCAAATAACGTTCAGCATCCAAAGCCGCCATACAACCGGTACCGGCAGCAGTAATAGCTTGTCTGTAAACATGATCGGCAGCATCTCCGGCAACAAAAACACCTTCTACATTGGTTAATGCTCGACCCGGAACATTAATGATGTAACCTGTATCGTCTAATTTTAAATAATCAGCAAAAATATCAGTATTGGGTTTATGGCCAATAGCGACAAAAAATCCTGTAGCAGGAATTTCAGTTTCTTTTTCCGTTGTTCTTTCTTTTACTAAGATTGAACTAACAACTTGTCCATCTCCTTTTACTTCTACGGTTTCAGTATTCAATAAAATCTCGATATTTTCGGTTTTACGGACTCTAGCTTCCATGATTTTTGAAGCACGAAATTTTTCGCTTCGAACCAACATCGTTACCTTTTTACATAATTTTGACAAATAGTGAGCTTCTTCACAAGCTGAATCACCGGCACCAACAATTACTACTTCTTGTCCTCTGTAAAAAAATCCATCACAAACGGCACATGCAGATACACCGCCACCCATTTGAAGATAATGTTGTTCAGAAGGCAATCCTAAATATTTTGCCGAAGCTCCTGTAGAAATAATGACAGTTTCACAGTGAATTTCTTTCGTATCATTTACCCAAACTTTATGAATTGGTCCGGAAAAATCAACTTTAGTAGCCCAACCATCACGAATATCCGTTCCAAAACGTTTGGCTTGTTCTTGTAATTGAATCATCATTTCCGGTCCGGTCACACCATCAGGATAACCCGGGAAATTTTCCACTTCGTTTGTCGTAGTTAATTGACCACCGGGTTGTGTTCCTTGGTATAAAACCGGAAACATATTGGCTCTGGCAGCATAAATCGCAGCAGTATAACCCGCAGGTCCGGAACCTATGATTAAGCACTTTACTTTTTCTATTGTATCAGACATAATTTTGATTTCTAAATTTGATTACAAATGTAAGTTTTAAATAAAAAAGATTCCTTAATTGTTGATTAGTTTTAATAATTTTTGAATAGCCTAACTTTATTTAAAAATTGGTTTGGTAAAACTAATTTTAGTTCTATATTTGCACCCTCATTCGAGTTTTGAATGCGGGGTGTAGCGTAGCCCGGTTATCGCGCCTGCTTTGGGAGCAGGAGGCCGCAGGTTCGAATCCTGCCACCCCGACCACCAAAATCCTTTCCACATCATGGGAGGGATTTTTTGTTTTAAACCGTCGAGCTTGCTCGTAAGGTTTGGAAACAAAAAATAACTCAGAGCGAAGCTCAAAGGATTTTGGTGAGCAACATTTCCAATAGTCAGGTTCATGGAATAATCCTGCCCCCCGACCAACAAAATTCTTTCTACTTACTGGGAAGGATTTTTTGTCTTTAAACCTTCGAGTTTACTCATAGGTTTTGGAAACAAAAAAATATTTTTTTTAAGAATATTTTGGTTTAATTCTATTCAATTTTAATTCAAAATAATCTTTAATACATTTTATTAAAAATTAATCCTGAAAAAACAATATTTCTGCATTTATAATTTTTAACTTTGTTACACTTAAACAAACGATAAAAAACATGTTGATTATTGGCATTGCAGGTGGCACCGGAAGTGGAAAAACGACGGTTGTACATCAAATCATGAATGAACTTCCTGAAACTGAAGTGGGCATCATTTCTCAAGATTCTTATTACAAAGAAACGCTTAATTTGAGTTATGAGGAACGAACAAAAATTAATTTTGATCATCCGAGAGCGATAGATTTTGAGTTACTTGTTTCCCATTTGAAAGAATTGAAAGCGAATAAGGCCATTCAACAACCCGTTTATTCTTTTGTAACGCACAACCGAACGGACGACACGATTTTAACACATCCGCGAAAGGTGATGCTGGTTGAAGGCATTTTAATCTTGGCTAATCCGGAACTTAGGGATATGTTTGATATTAAGATTTATGTTCACGCCGATTCTGATGAACGCTTAATCAGACGATTAAAACGCGATATTGCCGAAAGAGGTCGAGATATGGATGAAGTAATTAACCGCTATCAAAACACTTTGAAACCGATGCACGAACAATTCATTGAACCCACCAAAGCGTTTGCGGACATAATTATTCCGAATGATAAATACAATACAGTTGCTATTGATGTAGTAAGAGCGGTTATCAATCAACGAATTTTATAAATTATGAGTTACATCCAAAATCTAAAAAATAAATATCCTTGGTTTAAATATATCGGAAATCGATATGTTTTGGTTTTTATTTTTTTTATGGTTTGGATGCTTTTTTTAGATAATTATTCCTATTTGGAGCATCGGGTTTTGAATAAAGAACTTGATGAATTGGAAACCAACAAAGAATACTACCAAGACGAAATTAAAAAAGATTGTCTTGACATCAAACGCCTTAATAATCCCGATCAAATTGAAAAATATGCTCGAGAGAAATACTACATGAAACGAGATAGCGAAGATATTTATATCATTGAATTTGAAGAAGAAATGCTGCTCGAAGAGGAAGAAAATCACAAATCGCTATAATTATGGCAACACATTTATTTAAAGACTTCGAACCGATTTCATCCAAACAATGGAAACAACAAATTCAGTTTGATCTTAAAGGTGCAGACTACAATGAAACGCTTATATGGGAGAGTCCGGAAGGTATCAAAGTCAAACCTTTTTATCACAGTGATGAAAGTGAAGTCAAATTACCAACGCCTGTTTCAAACGGATTCAAAATTGTTCAGAATATTTATGTTTATGATGTAAAAAAATCGAATGAAAGAGCGATTGATTCATTACAAAGAGGAGCAGAATCTGTTCGTTTTACAATAGAAAATGAAACTGTTTCTTTGAATGATTTGATGGAAAATCTTCCAAAAGAAAATGTAACATATTATTTTAATTTACTTTTTTTATCGAGTGAATTTATCAAAAAAATTGACGCTTTTACAAATCAAAATCAGTACAAAATAATTATTCTTCAAGATCCCATTGGTCAATTGGCTAAAGACGGAAATTGGTTTGCTTCCTTGGAAAAAGATTTTAGCGAATTGAAATTAATCGCTGGTTTAAACATTCCATTTTTAAGTTGTAAAACCGATTTATATCAAAATGCAGGTGCGAATATCGTGCAACAATTGGCTTATTCATTGGTTCACGTGAATGAATATTTTAATCGTATAGAAAAAATTTCTTCTCCAATAACTATTGAAGTTTCAGTAGGGACAAATTACTTTTTTGAAATTGCTAAATTGAGAGCTTTGCGTTTACTTTTTAGTTCATTAGCCAAAGAATATAATCACACAGTTGATTGCCATATTTTTGTCACACCAACAAAACGCAACAAAACTTTATACGATTATAATGTGAATATGCTCCGTACCACAACCGAATGCATGAGTGCCATTTTGGGTGGAGCCAATGCGGTTTCTAATTTAGCTTATGATACTATTTACCACAAAGACAATGAATTTGGAGACCGAATTGCTCGCAATCAATTGTTGGTTTTAAAACACGAAAGTTATTTTAATCAAGTGCATAATCCGGCTGATGGAGCGTATTATATTGAAAGTTTAACGGAACAATTAGCTGAAAAAGCGTTGGCATTATTCAAAGATATTGAAGCAAACGGCGGATTCATTACACAATTAATTGAAGGAACAATTCAAAGGAAGATTAATGAAAGTGCTCAAAAGGAGCAAGATTTATTTGATTCCGGAAAAGAAGTTTTGTTGGGTACGAATAAATATCCGAACAAAAACGACAAAATGGCGAATGACTTGGAATTATTTCCATTTGTGAAAACTAGTCCAAGAAAGACATTGATTACGCCGATTATTGAAAGAAGATTAGCTGAGAAATTGGAACAGGAACGTTTAAAACTAGAACAAAATGTTTAAAAAAATAACGCTCCCACTAATCGTATTAGCTTTTATATCTTCCCTTTTTTCTTGTATGGAAGCGGTCAAAGAAACTCAAAAAGTAATTTTAGAAAACAAAAAGCCTGAATTAGAAGGAAAATTTTTTCCGATTGAAAGTCAAGGAATACGATTGTTTTTACCCAAAGAGTTTAAAAAACTTTCGAAATCAGAATATTTAGAACTTATTGAGCAGTCAGCAGACACAATGGCGTTAAGTCTGGAAAATGAAAGACTTAGAAATTTTTATTTATCCGGTCGAGAAATTTATTTATTTCTTCACACCACTTCAAATTCAATATTGAGTGTAATACCAACTGACTATGTAAAATTTAATAAATCAGATGCACAAATGTTACTCAATCAAATTCGATACAATCATGATGAAATCAATGCTTCAACAGGAGTAATTTTTAATAAAAAAGAAGCTCGATTTTTTGGCACAAAAGAAGCTCAAATTTTTAAGGCAATTTACCAAGTAACTGTACCGAAAAACCAAAGTGAACATTATAAACAAATTTACTTTGTAAGCTTTAACAATAAAAGTTTTGCTTTGACTTTAGAAACTGCATTCATTATTGATTTTGATCCATATTTGGAAAAAATACGAGTATTATGACCAAGAGAAAAAACATCCAACATATAAAATTAGAAGTGAGCAGTAACGATTTAAAAGCACAAACTGCCCACTCAAAACTGAACACTGAACACTTTCTCACTGCAGAAAACATCGAACTCAAATCGTTCTATTCAAAAGAAGATGTAAAAGACTTAGAACATCTTGATTTTGGTGCCGGATTTGCACCCAATCTCCGTGGTCCTTATGCCACAATGTATGTTCGCAGACCTTGGACAGTTCGCCAATATGCCGGATTTTCTACCGCTGAAGAAAGTAATGCCTTTTATAGAAGAAATTTAGCTGCAGGTCAAAAAGGACTTTCAGTAGCGTTTGATTTAGCCACACACCGAGGATATGATTCCGATCATGAACGTGTGGTTGGTGATGTTGGAAAAGCCGGAGTCGCCATTGATTCGGTGGAAGACATGAAGATTTTGTTTGACCAAATTCCGCTTGACGAAATGTCGGTTTCGATGACCATGAACGGAGCTGTTTTACCCATTATGGCGTTTTATATTGTTGCCGCCGAAGAACAAGGTGTGTCTCCAAATTTACTTTCGGGAACGATTCAGAATGATATTTTGAAGGAGTTTATGGTGCGAAATACGTACATCTACCCACCTACTCCTTCGATGAAAATTATTGCCGATATTTTTGAATATACAAGTAAGAATATGCCGAAATTCAATTCGATTTCGATATCCGGTTACCACATGCAAGAAGCCGGAGCTACCGCAGATATTGAACTAGCTTATACGTTAGCCGATGGTTTAGAATACATTCGAACCGGATTAGCTGCCGGAATGGATATTGACACTTTCGCTCCTCGCCTTTCGTTTTTCTGGGCGATTGGAATGAATCATTTTATGGAAATCGCCAAAATGCGTGCAGGTCGAATGTTATGGGCAAAATTGCTCAAACAATTCAATCCGAAAGACGAAAAATCATTGGCGTTGCGAACACATTGTCAGACTTCGGGTTGGAGTCTAACGGAGCAAGATCCGTTTAACAATGTGGCTCGAACATGCATTGAAGCAGCAGCAGCAGCTTTTGGTGGAACACAATCGTTACATACGAATGCGTTGGATGAGGCCATTGCCTTACCTACCGATTTTTCTGCACGAATTGCTCGAAACACACAAATCTTTTTACAGGAAGAAACGAAAATCTGCAAAACAGTTGACCCGTGGGCGGGAAGTTATTATGTGGAAAGCTTAACGAATGAAATTGCTCAAAAAGCATGGGCTTTGATGGAAGAAGTGGAAGAATTAGGCGGAATGACCAAAGCCATTGAGGCCGGTATTCCGAAACTGCGAATTGAAGAAGCCGCCGCCAGAAAGCAAGCCCGAATTGACAGCGGACAAGATATTATTGTCGGTGTAAACAAATACCGTTTGGAAAAAGAAGATCCGTTGATGATTCTAGATGTAGATAACCAAATGGTTCGCAAGCAGCAATTAGAACGATTAGCTCAAATCAAAGCCACTCGTGATACCGAAAAAGTAAAAGCCAGTTTAGCTAAATTGACCGAAGCGGCAAAATCAGGTCAGGAAAATTTATTATCTTTAGCCGTAGAAGCAGCCCGAAACCGAGCAACTCTTGGCGAAATCAGTGATGCCTTAGAAGAAGTTTTCGGACGTTATAAAGCACAAATTAGAACTTTTAGCGGCGTGTATAGTAAAGAAATTAAGAATGACGAAAGCTTTGAAAAAGCGAAACAATTAGCCGATGCTTTTGCAAAAAAAGAAGGTCGTCGTCCCCGTATTATGATTGCGAAAATGGGACAAGACGGTCACGATCGAGGGGCAAAAGTAGTAGCAACCGGTTATGCCGATGTTGGTTTTGATGTGGACATTGGTCCATTATTCCAAACCCCACAAGAAGCTGCCAAACAAGCCGTTGAAAACGACGTACATATTTTAGGTGTTTCTTCGTTAGCAGCCGGACACAAAACCTTGGTGCCACAAGTGATTGAAGAACTTAAAAAATACGGTCGCGAAGACATTATGGTGATTGTAGGCGGTGTTATACCACACCAAGACTATCAATTTTTGTTTGATGCCGGAGCGGTTGCCGTTTTTGGACCTGGGACTAAGATTAGTGAAGCGGCGATTAGTATTTTGGAGGTTTTGATGGGGGATTAGTTTACAGTCGCAGTCACAGTTGACACAAAAATAGATTTTTATAAAACACTGGCTGAGAGGTTGGTGTTTTTATTTATTTTTACAAAAAAACAAAATGCTCACCCTCTCCTTCACCCCTTTCCCAATCCTCGAATCCAATCGTTTGTTGTTACGAGCGGTCACTGTGGATGATGTTAACGAAGTAATGGAACTGCGTGGCAATCCGGAAACGATGAAATTTATTCCGCGACCGTTGATAACTTCACCGGAAATGGCATTGGAACAGATTGCGATGATTACCGAGAAAATTGAAAACAATACCGGCATCAATTGGGCCATTACGTTAAAAGGAAATCCGAAATTATTGGGTGTCATTGGTCATTATCGCATTCAACCCGAAAATTACCGTTCGGAAATTGGGTATATGTTGTTGCCGCAATACCAAGGTCAAGGAATCGTGAGTGAAGCCATTAATACCGTTTTAGATTATGGATTTAATGTGTTGAATTTTCATTCTGTGGAAGCGGTGGTTGATCCTGAAAACTATGTTTCTGCCAAAGTACTAGAAAAAAACGGCTTTGTAAAAGAAGCTCATTTTTTGGAAAATGAATATTGGGATGGGAGATTTTGGGATTCGGTGGTTTTTTCACTTTTGAAACGAAATTTTGTAAAGAAAAATCACTAAATTTAACCATATGCGGCATATAAGTTAAGTCACTTTATAACTTATATGACTTATATGGTAAAAAAATAAAATCCATGTTAAAACTTCCCAACACGCCCATCAGTATTTTCACCGTCATGTCTAAAATGGCGGCCGATTATCAAGCGATAAATCTCTCTCAAGGTTTCCCGAATTTCCCGATTGATGTGCGAATAACGGAAATTGTAGCTCGTTTATCCAAAACCGATATTCATCAATATGCTCCGATGGCCGGTTATCCGCCGCTATTGGAAAAAATTGCTCAATTGACGTTGGATCATTATCAACGAAAAGTGAATCCGTCAACCGAAATTTTAATCACCGCCGGAGCAACCGAAGCGATTTTTGCTGCCATTCAAGCATTCGTGCAACCGCAAGACGAAGTCATCATTCTCGACCCAAGCTATGATTGTTATGAAATGCCAATTGTTTTGAGTAATGCAAAACCCATTCGGATTGCGTTAAAAGAAAATTATTCTCCCGATTTTGAAGCTATTAGTCAGCATTTATCAACGAAAACTCGAATGTTGATTTTGAATAATCCACACAATCCGTCCGGAAAAATTTGGACAGAAAATGATTTTATTCAATTGGAAAAAATAATCGAAAACTATCCCAACTTATTGATTTTATCGGATGAAGTGTATGAATTTATTACCTTTGAAAACAAGCATATTTCCATCAACACCAGAGAAAAATTAAAAGACAGAAGCTTGATCGTTTCTTCCTTCGGGAAAACACTCCACTTAACCGGATGGAAAATAGGCTACTTAATCGCTCCCGAAAATTTATTAAAAGAAGTCAAAAAAGTGCATCAATACTTAGTTTTCAGCGTGAATAGTTTAGCTCAAGCTTCCATCAATGAATACTTGACTATTTTCGATGTGCATGAAGTGGCTCAACTCTATCTTCAAAAAAGAAACTTCTTTCAAAACCTTATAAAAGAAACGTCTTTTGAATTGTTGCCGTGCGAAGGAACGTATTTTCAAACCGCATCCTATCAAAACATTTCAAATGAAAAGGATGTTGATTTCACGAAACGTTTAGTCACCGAATTTGGTGTGGCAACCATTCCGCTTTCGGTATTTTATGGTGATAATTTAGACTTAAAACGCATTCGTTTTTGTTTTGCTAAAGATGATGAACTATTGTTGCAAGCAGCAGAGCGTTTGTTAAAAATAAATCAGTAAATGATGTAATAACCTTGTTCGTTACAATTTTGTTAGTTTAATGCTAAAACTTTAGAATAATAATTCCGAAATAGTATCTTTACAAAAAACAATAATACTATGAATTTTTCAGCAAAAATGCTTCGCGATAATGCCTTGGAAGGCAAAGTAATTGTGGTAACCGGTGGCGGTAGCGGACTCGGAAAAGCAATGACCAAATACTTTTTAGAATTGGGTGCCAAAGTTGCCATTACTTCTAGAGATTTAGATAAATTAAAAAACACCGCAGCCGAATTAGAAAAAGAAACCGGCGGAACCTGTTTGCCGTTGCAATGCGATGTTCGTCTCTATGAACAAGTGGAAGCCATGCGTGATGAAATTATAAAAACCTTCGGAAAAGTGGATGTTCTATTGAATAATGCAGCCGGAAATTTCATCTCTCCTACCGAACGATTATCCGCCAATGCGTTTGATACGATTATCGATATTGTTTTAAAAGGAACCAAAAACTGCACCTTAGCTTTCGGAAAACATTGGATTGATACTAAACAAGAAAGTTCAGTAATTTTAAATATTGTGACAACCTATGCTTGGACAGGCTCAGGATATGTAGTACCGAGTGCCACAGCAAAAGCAGGTGTTTTGGCGATGACCAGAAGTTTAGCCGTTGAATGGGCAAAGTATGGTATTCGTAGTAATGCTATTGCTCCAGGACCTTTTCCAACCAAAGGAGCTTGGGATAGATTGTTGCCGGGTGATTTAGCCGAAAAATTTGATATGGCTAAAAAAGTGCCTCTAAAACGCGTGGGCGACCATCAGGAATTAGCCAACTTGGCTGCTTATTTGGTTTCTGATTTTTCAGCCTACATCAATGGAGATGTGATCACGATTGATGGCGGAGAATGGTTAAAAGGAGCTGGACAATTCAATTTGTTAGAAGAAATTCCGGAACAAATGTGGGATATGTTGGAGGCCATGATTAAAGCGAAAAAAAGCAAGTAAAACATTTGCCATACCATAAATTATTGTGTGTAAAACAATTAACATTTGTTAATAACTTGAACTTGAAAAACCCGTAAATAATCGTAATTTTACGGCTCAAATTTAATCGAATCAATGGGCAAAATTATTGCAATTGCGAATCAAAAAGGAGGCGTTGGAAAAACCACTACTACTGTGAATTTAGCCGCCTCATTAGGTGTTTTAGAAAAAAAAGTATTACTAATTGATGCTGACCCGCAAGCGAATGCTAGTTCAGGGTTAGGAATTGATGTGGATACGGTTTCTATTGGCTCCTATCAAGTATTGGAACACAGCAATACGCCACAAGAAGCTGTTGTGAAATGTTCAGCTCCCAACGTAGATGTTATTCCGGCTCATATTGATTTGGTGGCCATTGAAATTGAATTGGTTGACAAAGAAAATCGCGAGTATATGCTCAAAGAAGCATTGGTATCGATTAAAGATGACTATGATTATATTTTGATTGACTGTGCTCCTTCATTGGGATTGTTGACGTTAAATGCCTTAACCGCCGCTGACAGTGTGGTCATTCCGATTCAATGCGAATATTTTGCATTAGAAGGTTTAGGTAAATTATTAAATACGATTAAAAGTGTTCAAAAATTACACAATCCGGATTTGGATATTGAAGGATTATTGTTAACCATGTACGATTCTCGTTTGCGTTTATCGAACCAAGTGGTGGAAGAAGTACAAAAACATTTCAACGATATGGTTTTTAAAACCATTATTCAACGAAATGTGAAATTAAGTGAAGCTCCAAGTTTTGGCGAAAGCATCATTAATTTTGATGCTACCAGTAAAGGAGCTAACAATTATTTGAGTTTAGCAGAAGAAATTATCAAAAAAAATAGCTAGGATTTTATGACACAAGCCACAAAAAAACAAGCCTTAGGAAGAGGATTATCGGCTTTATTGAAAGACCCCGAAAACGACATTAAATCGGTTAACGACAAAAATGCCGACAAAGTGGTTGGGAACATTATTGAGCTTGACATTGAGGCCATTGAAATAAATCCGTTTCAGCCGAGAAGCAATTTTAATGAAGAAACACTTCAGGAATTGGCTTCTTCTATCAAAGAATTGGGTGTCATTCAACCGATTACCGTTAGAAAATTAGATTTTAATAAATACCAATTAATTTCCGGTGAACGAAGACTTCGTGCCTCTAAAATAGCCGGATTAACTGTTATTCCGGCATATATCCGAATTGCCAACGACAACGAGTCATTAGTAATGGCTTTGGTGGAAAACATCCAACGTCATGATTTAGACCCGATTGAAATTGCACTATCCTATCAACGCTTGATTGATGAAATTCAGTTAACTCAGGAACAAATGAGTGAAAAAGTAGGTAAAAAACGATCTACGATTGCCAATTATCTTCGTTTATTAAAATTAGACCCAATTATTCAGACCGGGATTCGAGATGGATTTATTTCGATGGGACATGGTCGAGCATTAATCAACATAGAAGACGAAGATGCTCAATCAGATATATATCATAAAATTATCAGCCAGAATCTTTCTGTAAGGGATACTGAAACCTTGGTAAAAAATTATCAGGAAGGTTTAAAACCAAAATCCGGTAAAACAACAAAAGTTGCTTCTGCTTTTGTGATTTCAGATGCAGATAAAAAAGAAATCGGAACCGTCTTAGGGACAAAAGTTGACGTGAAAATTGATGCCAAAGGAAAAGGTAAAATAACGATTCCATTTAAATCCGAAGCTGATTTTCAAAGAATTATCGCCTTAATTAAAGGATAGTGGTGGTTGTAAGAATCATACTTTTTTCTTTTTTCCTTTTAGGAATAAATACTGCCGTAGCCCAAGTTCAGTTTGAAGATGTGACTATTGCTAAAGACTCTACCTCTTACAAACCCATCGACCCGCTAACACCTGCAAAAGCGGCCTTTTATTCAGCGGTCATTCCGGGTTTGGGACAAGTTTACAACAAAAAATATTGGAAAGTTCCTATAGTCTATGGCGGTTTAGCCATCGGCTATTATTTTTATAATGATAACAACAAAAAATACAAGGAATTTAGAAACATCTACAAAAGACGCATCGAAGGATATACAGACGATCGTTACTTTGGTGTGTACTCTGATGCCGTTTTGATTAATGCACAGCGAACTTTTGAACGAAATCGCGATATTTCTACTGCTGTAATGATTGGGTTTTATGTTCTAAATATAATAGATGCTAATGTGGATGCCCATTTAATGCAGTTCAATGTCAATGATAATTTATCGCTTGCCCCTGACTTCAGCCAAAATGAAATTGATTACAAATACAACATCGGAATAACTTTGAATTACAGATTTTAATGAAAATTGCACTGCTCGGATACGGAAAAATGGGTAAGGTAATCGAACAAATTGCCTTGCAACGCGGACATGAAATTGTGTTGCGAAAAGGAAGCTCAGATTCCTTTGAAGATCTAGAAAAAGCCGATGTTGCTATTGATTTCAGTGTGCCTGATTCTGCTGTAAATAATATCTCCACTTGCCTGGAAAAAGGAATTCCGGTGGTTTCAGGAACAACAGGTTGGTTAGAAGATTACCACAAAATGGTGAATCTTTGCAAAGAAAAAAACGCGGCTTTTATTTATGGTTCAAACTTTAGTTTAGGTGTAAATTTATTTTTTGAATTGAATGATTATTTGGCCAAAATGATGGCAAAATTCAATCAATATAACGTTTCAATGGAAGAAATTCATCACACACAAAAATTAGATAAACCCAGTGGAACGGCAATATCATTAGCCAATTCAATCATCAATCATACCGACAAAAACAATTGGAGTATCGAAAATCCAAATGCAGATGATTTATTTATTGACGTGAAACGAATTGATGCAGTTCCGGGAACGCATAGTATTTTCTATGCATCAGAAGTAGATACCATCGAAATCAAACATACCGCTCACAGTCGTGATGGTTTTGCATTGGGTGCCGTAATTGCTGCAGAATGGATCATAGGCAAAAAAGGTGTTTTTACGATGAAAGATGTTTTAGATTTAAAATAAGCATTATAAAAACATGATAAATTAACGTTAAATTGGTAACGTTTTATATTTTTGAGAACTAATTAAGAAACTGACCTTCGTTTATTACAAAAACGAAATTAATACAACATAAAAATGACATTATATCAATGGTTTATTCTCTTTTTAGTGATACAAATCGTTCACTATTTAGGAACTTGGAAACTATATCAAAAAGCAGGAAGAAAATCCTGGGAAGCAGCTATTCCCGTATACAATTCCATCGTTTTAATGAAAATTATCAACCGCCCTTGGTGGTATACTTTTCTGTTATTTATTCCAATTGTCAACTTGATTATGTTTCCTGTCATTTGGGTTGAAACCTTGAGAAGTTTCGGGAAAAATTCGCAAATGGATACCATTTTGGGTGTTGTAACTTTCGGTTTATATATCTATTATGTAAATTACACTCAAGATGTTACGCACATTAAAGAGCGATCACTTCATCCCAAAAATGCAACGGCAGATTTTGTAAGTTCAATATTATTTGCAATTGTGGTGGCAACTACAGTTCACACCTACGTGATGCAACCTTTTGTGATTCCAACATCTTCTTTAGAAAAGTCATTATTAGTTGGAGATTTTCTTTTCGTAAGTAAATTTCATTACGGTGCCAGAACGCCTACTACAGCAGTTGGTTTACCAATGGTTCATGATTCTATTCCTTTTATTGGTACAAAATCCTATTTAAGTTGGCCACAACTTCCCTCTTTCCGTTTTCCCGGTATTGAATCAATCGAAAAAAATGATATTGTCGTTTTCAATTGGCCCATTGATACTGTTTACAAATTTAGAGACAAATCCGGTAAAAGAGTCGATAAGCCCTTAGACAAAAAATCCAATTATGTAAAACGTTGTTTAGGAACTCCCGGGGATAGTTTACAAATTAAAAACGGCGATGTTTATGTGAATGGAAAAATACTACCCATGCATGACCGTCAAAAAGTGCAATATTCCTATGATGTTATTACTGATGGCACACAGTTCAATCCTGATTACATCTACAATGATTTACAAATTACTGATGGAATTAGTGTAAATTCTCAAAACTCATATACTTTTTTTGCATTGACCGACGAAAATGTTAATCGTTTGAGAAACAATCCAATTGTGAAATCGGTAACCAAAAGAATTGATTCAGAAGGAACTACCACCGTTTTCCCGCATACCAAAAATTGGAATACAGACAATTACGGTCCAATCTACATCCCGCAAGCCGGAAAAACTGTGGCCTTAAACAAAGAAACATTACCGTTTTATAAAATGATCATTACCGATTACGAGAAAAATGATTTACAAGTAAATGGTGATGAAATTCGTATCAACGGAAAAGTTGTCAAAGACTATACCTTCAAAATGGATTATTATTGGATGATGGGAGACAACCGCCATAACTCGGAAGACAGCCGTTATTGGGGTTATGTTCCAGCCGATCACATAGTGGGAAAACCGGTATTCATTTGGATGAGTTTAGACCAAAATATTCCATGGAGTAAAGCAATCGATAAAATTCGTTGGAACAGACTTTTTACAACTGTAGGTGGAAGTGGTGAACCGGTTTCCTATTTCATATACTTTGTCGTTCTTCTAGCCGGATGGTTTGGTTTTGATTTCTATCGAAAAAGAAAGAAAAAAAATGCTGATTCATAGCGAATGAAAGTTCTTGTTCATCCTACCTATTTTCCGTCTATTAGTCATTATGCTGCGATGGTGCAAGCCGAACAAGTTGTGTTTGAAATGGAAGACAATTTCCAAAAACAAACCAACCGCAACCGAATGTACATTTACAGTCCGAACGGAATTCAACTACTCAACATTCCCGTCAAGCACAGCAAAGTAGCTCATCAAAAGTATAAAGACGTTAAAATTGAACCGGAATTCAATTGGCAAAAACAACATTTCAAATCGTTGGAAGCAGCCTATCGTACTTCGCCTTTTTTTGAATATTTTGAAGACGACATCGCTCTTGTTTTTCAAAAAAAATACACTTTTTTAATGGACTTGAATTGGGAAGTTTTTGAACTACTCAATCAATGTCTTGGTATTTCCATTTCACCCGAAAAAACAGTAGAATATTTTCATGAAGTAAGTGATTGCAAGGATTTTCGTTTGTTAGCCAATGGAAAAAAAGATTCCACACAATGTGAACCCTACACACAAGTGTTCGATGAAAAACACGGTTTTATAAATAATTTAAGCGTTTTAGACCTACTTTTTAACGAAGGTCGATATGCAATTGACTATTTGAAAAAACAAACATTATAATCTATTTTTCTTTTTCGAAAGCTAATCGTGTCACAATAGGAAAGTGATCAGAGCTTCTAAAATTCGGAAAAGAATTAAATTGTTTTACTTCAAATTTTTTATCCGTAAAAATATAATCAATTCGGGCAGGATAGTATTTAAAGCTATACGTTGATCCAAATCCGGAACCGGCTTCCTCAAACGCATCATTCAAATCGCCTCTTACACTTCGGTATACAAAAGAAAACGGACTATTATTTAAATCACCACAGATGATTAGTGGGAAGGTACAATCCGCTTTATGCTTTTTTATAATTTCTGCCTGATTCTGTTGTGACGTAAACGATCTACTCATTCTACGTAGCATGCGTTTGGATTTATCTTGCGAAACACCTTGAATATTTTCATCAATTTCATGTACATCCGGTGTAATTTTAATCGACTGTAAATGCATACTGTACACCCGAATGGTATCTTTACCGCGTTTAATATCCGCATAAATAGCATTATTTGTTGAATTCGGAAACGGAATAACGCCTTCATTTACAATCGGATATTTAGAAAAAATAGCTTGTCCGAGCTTGGTATTCTTACCCTCAATAAAAACATATTTGTGTTTGTATATACGAAAATCAACTTCATTTTGATTTGAAAATTCCTGAATACACAAAATATCGGGAGTTTGTTCTTTTATAAAATCAGAAATAGACAAACTCACGTCTCGCTCAATCCAATCATACAGGTTAAAAAGCCGAACATTATAACTCATCACAATAAAATCGTCTTCTTCAATAGGCAAATTCGTTTCAGAAAATTTATAAAACTTGTTGATAAACGTAATTCCTAACAACAGAACAATCCCCGACAATAACATTTGTCGCTTAAACTGAATGACCCAATAACCAAAAAACAATAAATTCAAAATCAACATCAATGGTAAAAAAAGCGTCAAAACGGAAAGAATCGGAAAAAACTTTGGAGCTAAAAAAGGTAAAATATAAGCAACAAAAGTCAATACAGTGAGCACTATATTAAAAAACAAAATCACTTTATTAAACCATCCTAGGTTCTTCATTGAGCTTTATTAAACTTTCTAAAATCAAAAATCGTTAATCAAAATCAAAAATAATTAGGGCCTAATCCCGCTTTCCACTACAAGATTTTTTGTCTTGTCGGCATTTTCTAAGCCCAAAAATGTGCTTCCAAGGTCGCAATTTTTTGGCAAGAAAAATGTCCGCCAATCCTGCAAAATGCTTTCCGCTTCAATCGGGGGCAAAATCCATGCTACTTCACAAGTCTCAACAACTTTCAACCCGCAACCCGCAACTTTCTAATTCTTCCCAGCTTTAAACAAAAACTCCTTCTCTTCCTTCGTCAAGCTATCATAACCTGATTTACTGATTTTGTCTAAAATCTCATCAATTTGTTGCTGTGTTTTATTTTTGGGAGCAGGTTTTGGTTTGGAATAGGTTTCATTTTTATGCACTTTTTTAAACGGTGCCGATTTTCTTCCTCTAAACAAATTAACTAAACCATCCACAAAAGAAGTAAACGGTTTCGTAATATCGCTCCCATTTTTAAGTTGTCTACTATACAAATAGCCGAATAAAGCACCACCTAAATGAGCAATATGTCCACCAACATTTGAAAAAGGAAGACTAATTAAATCCACCACTAAATAAAAAAAGGCGATATGCCAAATTTTTACATTCCCAATCAATAACAATCTTACTTCCATGTAAGGTGCATAAGTAGCAACAGCAAACAAAACAGCCATAATTGCACCGGAAGCACCCACCATCTGGGCATTTTGATTAATTAAAGCCGGAAAAATTAAATAGCTAAGAATGTATATTAATCCTGCAAAAATAGCTCCCAACAAATACAAGCTCAACAATTGCTTTTGAGTAAAAAAAGTCATAAACAATCGTCCGACAAAATTGAGAATAATCAGATTAAATAAAATATGAAAAATGCCGGCATGAAAAAAAGCATAGGAAACAATTGACCATGGTTTCCATAATAAATCCATAGGATTCGATGACAAACTAACATAGTGAGCGTAATTAAAATTTATCCCAAACAAAAACAAAATTCCACTAAAAATCATTGGAATCGCAAATAAACCGATGTTCCAGTAGATTAACTTTTCAGTTACGCCACCCATCAGATATTGCTGTTTCAAATCTTTTAAGATACTCATACTACTACCTTTTACGAATTACTGAACTAATCCCACCGTTTATGATTAAACTGATTTTTCTTCCACAGCCACATCATCAAAAATCCTGTCACAGCACCGCCTACGTGAGCAAAATGAGCTATTCCGCCACCGCCACCAAAAATTGATCCTCCTTGAATTCCCATAAACAAATCGAAGGCTACCAAAGCCGGAACAAAATACTTCGCTTTAATTGGAATAGGAATAAAAAGCATCATCAATTCAGCATTGGGAAACATAAAAGCAAAAGCTGCTAAAACGCCATATAATGCTCCTGATGCCCCAACTGCAGTGGTTTGGTATTCTCTTGCTGCTGCTTCAATTATATTATATTGATCTTGGTTTGCATTAACTCGCTGCAAAATTTCATATAATTCTCCGGCTACAATTTTTTTATCACTATCAAAATGTTGAAAATGATTAGTACTCAATAGGTAATTTACATCCGCTTCAGTTAAATTTAAATCAGACAACTCCGATAGCAATGAATTGATTTCGTAATAAGTCATTCCCATATGAAGCAATGCAGCTCCTAATCCGCAGGAAATGTAAAAGAATAGAAATTTTTTCCATCCCCAATAATGTTCCAATGCAGAACCAAACATAATTAATCCGAACATATTAAAGAAAATATGCATCAAATTAGGCATCTGAGCGTGCATGAACATGTGTGTAATGGGTTGCCACCATCTAAAACCTTCGTTTAAAGGATAATGCAAGGCCAAATAATCATAGGCCGCAGGAGCAATTGTATTGGAACCAATGTAAAAAATAACATTAATTATCACTAATTGCTTTACTGTTTCGGTCATTCGCATCATATCGCAAATTTTTTATCTAAATCATCCACGCTAATCGTGATGAAAGTGGGTTTATTAAATGGAGAAACATCCGGTTCTTTGCAGGCAAATAAACCGTTTACAATATTTTCCTGCTCTTTTTCGGTTAAATAGGTACCCGTTCTAACGGCTAAACTCCTAGCCATCGACTTGGCAATACTATCGTTTAAACTAAAGCTGCTTTCGGGAATGCCACTGTGTAAATCGTTCATCAATTCTTCTAACACAATAGCTACTTCACTTTCAGAAACAGAAACAGGAATTCCGGAAATAGTTAATTTGTCATTTTCAATCGAATCAAAAACAAATCCGGTGTGTTCCAAAGACATTTTTAACTCGTTGATTAATTCAATTTCATTCACAGAAAAATACAATTCCAACGGAAATAACAAGTGCTGACTCGATGCTTGTTGCACCGTGATATTTTTTAAATACTGTTCATACAAAATCCGCTGATGTGCTCGTTGTTGATCGATGACCATCATGCCCGATTTAATCGAACTGACAATGTATTTTTTATGAATTTGATAAGTGCGGTTCTTACTTTCTTCAATTTCATTGTCATTAAATAAAGAACTCGTAACTGCATCTTGTTCAAACGTGATATGCTCAATCTCTTGTGTGTCGTTTTTTAAACCCACATACAAACTTTCCCAATTTGCTGTTTCTGTTTTTCTATCTCGAAAACTTGAACCGGAATACGTTTTAGTAGGCTTATCTTGTGCAAATGGATTAAAATTTGAATCCACTTGAATCAATGGCACCGAAGCATCTTTTTCTTGATAATGATAGGGTGTGTCCAAATTCGGATCGCGTTCAAAATCCAATACCGGAGCTACATTAAATTGACCTAAACTATGTTTCACTGTGGAACGCAAAATCGCATAAAGCGAATGTTCATCGTCAAATTTAATTTCCGTTTTAGTGGGATGAATATTGATATCGATGGTATTTGGTGGCACATCCAAATAAATAAAATAGCCGGGTTGCATTCCATCTTTCAGCAAACCTTCATAAGCTGCCATGACAGCATGATGCAAATAACCACTTTTGATATATCGGTTATTCACAAAAAAGAATTGTTCGCTTCGATTTTTTTTTGAAAATTCAGGTTTAGAAACAAACCCTTGAACTTTAACAATCTCTGTTTCTTCCGAAATAGGAACCAATTTTTCGTTAGTTTTACCCGAAAACATCCCTACGATTCGCTGTCTTAAATTGGAAGATGGCAAATTAAATAATTCACCACCATTGTGAATAAACGTAAAATGAATATTCGGATGAGCCAATGCTACCCGTTGAAATTCGTCGACAATATGTCGATGCTCCACCGTTTCCGATTTAAGAAAATTTCGTCGGGCCGGAATATTAAAAAATAAATTCTTTACGGCAAACGAAGTTCCTTTTGGCAATACAGAAGGATCTTGCGAGATAAATTTACTCCCTTCAATGATAATATGTGTTCCTAACTCGTCTTGCTCTTGTTTGGTTTTGAGTTCCACATGAGCAATTGCCGCAATAGAAGCCAATGCTTCTCCCCTAAACCCTTTCGTATAAAGCGAAAACAAATCTTCAGCATGACGAATTTTAGAAGTGGCGTGCCGTTCAAAACACATTCTGGCATCGATTACATTCATACCCAGACCGTTATCAATTACTTGAATAAGTGAACGCCCGGCATCCTTTACAATTAATTTAATATCGGTTGCCTTAGCATCAACAGCATTCTCCAATAGCTCTTTCACTACAGAAGCGGGTCGCTGAACGACCTCACCGGCGGCAATTTGATTGGCTACGTGATCGGGAAGTAATTGAATAATGCTCGACATTATCTTCTAAATATGGATAAATCGAAATCGATTATAAACAAAAATACAAGTACTAACACTAACACAATGGCAATTAAACGGAAATTCACTTCCCGATTTCCACGGTGTCTACTTTCTTTTCTTGCTTCATTCCAGTGCGAACGATAGTCATTGTAATTAATCGTTTCGCGAGCTTTATTAAACTTAGAATCAAAATCATATAAATTTCCCATCTCCTTTCCTTCGTAATAACGAGGAGTATAATTAAAAGTTTTGTTTTTGGGCAATTTGAATAATGATCTTTTTATCATGTTTTTACTATTATCATTCAAAGTTAATGAATTCTGAAATGACTTGAAAATATAACCGTGTGAAAGTTTTGTTAGTTTTTAATTCCAATTGTTGATAAGCTTATCATTTAGCTATCCCAATACCTGAAAGGTTTAAAAAACCTGTCAGGTATAAATGTCATCAATTTATAATTTTCACTATAAAAAAGCCAAAATCAAACGACTTTGGCTTAAGAGTATAAAAAAATATATTTTCTACAAACCTGTCATTTTTATTGCAGCAACCGCAGCTTCAACGCCTTTGTTGCCATGCTTTCCACCACTTCTATCAAGCGATTGTTGCATGTTATTATCGGTGAGCACACAAAAAATCACGGGCATTTTTCCTAAAATATTCAAATCTTTAATGCCTTGTGTAACGCCTTCGCAAACAAAATCAAAATGTTTAGTTTCACCTTGAATCACACTTCCAATGGCAATAATTCCGGCTAAATTCGGAAATTTATCCATCATTTTTTTACAACCATAAATCAATTCAAAACTTCCCGGAACATTCCATCGTATAATGTTTTCAGGTCTTACGTTGCAATCCAAAAGTGTGTCTAAAGCTCCTTGAAAAAGACCTTCGGTTATCGTTTCATTCCACTCTGAAACAACAATCCCAAACGAAAGTTGACTAACGTTTGGGAGTGCATTTTTATCGTATTGTGATAAATTTTTATTTTCGGTTGCCATAATTTACTGAGCCATTCCGATTAATCCATCGATGTTTCTAGCTTCTGGAGCCGATTCATATTTTTCTTTGATTTCTGTAAAATATTTTAACGCATCTGCTTTTTGTCCTAATGTGAAAGCCGTTTGACCTGCTTTCAACAAAAATCGTGGCGTTGTTAAATCGTTTACATTCATTTCAGCCGCTTTTTTGTAATAATCCAACGCTTCTTTCAATTGATTTTTTTGAGCAAAAGCATCACCAATAGCTCCTTGTGCTAAAGTGCTTAAAATCATATCATCAGAAGAAAATTTATCCAAATAAGTTATTGCTTCAGTATTTTTTCCGGTGTTTAAATAAGCAATTCCGGCATAGTAATTCGCTAAATTTCCGGCGTCAGTTCCTGAATATTCTTCAGCAATTTTAACAAAACCGTATTTTCCCTCAGCACCGTTTAATGCCAAATTAAATAAACTATCCTGACCGGTTGTTGCATCAATCGCTTTTTGAAAATTTTGTTGAGCCACAAACATTTCGTCCGCAGCTTCCAATTGTTTTGGTTCAACAATAAATTTTTGATATAATAGGAAACTTACTGTAACTACAGCAATAGCACCAACAATACCAAAAATATACTTTTGATTTCTCACCACCCACTCCTCTGCTTTAGAAGCTCCAACGTCTAATGTATTGAAAACTTCTGCCGTAGTACTGTCTTTTGCATCAATATCTACATTCTCTTCAATATCATCTACTACCTCTTTTGGTTTGGGTGCTTTAAAGCCTCTTTTATTGTATGTTGCCATTTATATTTAATTTAATGAGCCGCAAAAATAAAATTTTTATTCATATATAAAAGTCATTTTTTTGGATATTTTTGAATAATTTTTGTCACTTCACATTTAAACAGCATTTATTCCTTAAAAACAGTTTATTTTTGCAGTGCTAAAATAAGATTTACGTAAACGTATAAACCCATTCGCCTTGTTTTTAAAACACATTTCACTTTTTAATTATAAAAATTTTTCTGAAACTCAATTTGAGTTCGACAGTAAGATAAATTGTTTTGTGGGAAAAAACGGCGTAGGAAAAACCAATGTATTGGATGCAATCTATCATTTGGCCTATGGAAAAAGTTATTTTAATCCAACGGCGATTCAAAATATCAAGCACGGCGAAGATTTTTTTGTAATTGATGGCGAATTTGAAAAAAACAAACGAACAGAGCAAATTGTTTGCAGTGTAAAAAAAGGGCTAAAAAAAGTTTTAAAAAGAAACGGAAAAATCTATGATAAATTCTCCGAACATCTTGGATTTATTCCTTTAGTAATTATTTCACCGGCTGATACAGATTTGATTATTGAAGGAAGCGAAACCCGCCGAAAATTCATGGACAGCGTAATTTCACAATTGAATTCGGTTTATTTGAACCAATTGATTCACTACCAAAAAATAATTGTACAACGCAATGCTTTGTTAAAATATTTCGCTTTAAATAAGGTTTTTGAAAAAGATACTTTACAAATTTATAATGAACAATTAAACGAGTTGGGTCAGTCAATTTTTGAAAAAAGAAAAGAATTTATCGAAGAGTTTTTGCCTATTTTCAACAAACATCATCAAACCATTACCAATTCTGCCGAAGAAGTACAATTGGTGTATGAAAGTCATCTTTTCGAAAAAAATCTTCTAACACTTTTAGATGAAAATTTAGCTAAAGACAGAGCGTTGCAATATACAAGCGTTGGCATTCACAAAGACGATTTGTCCTTTGAAATTTCCGGTCATCCGATTAAAAAATTTGGTTCGCAAGGCCAACAAAAATCGTTTTTAATCGCTTTAAAATTGGCTCAATTTGAATTCTTAAAAAAAGAAAGCGGACAAAAACCAATTTTATTATTAGATGATATTTTTGACAAATTAGACGAAACCAGAGTTGGCAAAATTGTTGAAATGGTGAATGAGGATGAATTCGGGCAATTATTCATTTCAGATACGCATCCAGAACGAACTGAAAAAATTGTAAAATCTACCCACCAGAGTTACAAACTTTTTCATTTGTAAATTAATATCTTTACCAAACTATTGTAAAAGTTATAACCTATTACCTAAACAGAGATAAAATGGCACGAAAAGAAGCACTCCAATTTATTGAAGATTTAAAAAACAATAACAACAAAGAATGGTTTCACGAAAATAAAAAACGATATGAATTTTTTAAGAAAGAATACCAAAATTTAATCGCCGAAATTCTTCAGGAAATGAAACCTTTGGATGCCTCATTAGCCAATTTGGAAATAAAAAACTGTACGTTCAGAATTAATCGAGACATTCGATTTTCTAAAGATAAATCGCCTTACAAAAGCAATATGGGCATTTGGCTTTCGACCAATAAAAATTACAAAAATTCTCCCGGATACTATATTCACTACGAAAAAGGAATCAGTTTTATTGCCGGCGGATTGTATTGTCCGGAAGCAGAAGAGTTGAAAAAAGTGCGTAAAGAAATCACCTTTTTTTACGAAGATTTGGAAAAAATTTCATCTAATGCCACTTTCAAAAAAGAATTTGGAACCTTAGACCGTGACGAAACCAATGTGCTAAAAAAAGCACCTAAAGATTATGATCCAAATCATCCCGCCATCGAATTTTTAAAATTAAAAAGTTTTACCGCCACTCAAAAAATTAGCGATAATTTGTTTACCGATAAAGATTTTGCTAAAAAAATCACCGAAAAACTCATTGCCTTAAAACCTTTAAATGAATTTTTAAACAGAGCTTTAGAAACTGTTGAATAACTTTCCGTCATGCAAATCCACACTAATTTTTCGTTAAAAAATTACAATACTTTTGGTATAGAAGCCAAAGCAAAAGAATTTGTTTCTGTTCATTCTTCAGACGAATTAATTGAAATTCTGCAACAACACCCTACCTCTAAAAAATTTATTTTAGGTGGCGGAAGCAACATGCTACTTACGCAAGATATTGATGCTTTGGTGATTCATTTGGATTTAAAAGGGAAAAAAATTATCGATGAAAACGACGATTTTGTCTGGGTTGAAAGTCAAGCCGGCGAAAACTGGCATGAATTTGTATTATGGACCATCGATCAAAATTTTGGTGGTTTAGAAAACCTTTCGCTCATTCCCGGAAATGTGGGGACAACGCCTATTCAAAATATCGGTGCGTATGGTGTAGAAATCAAAGATACTTTCGTTTTATGCGAAGCCATTCATATTGAAACACAAGAATTGCTGGTGTTTACAAATGAAAAATGCAAATTTGGTTACCGCGAAAGCGTTTTTAAAAATGAAATAAAAGACGAATTTATCATTACATCCGTTGTTTTTAAATTAACCAAACGCAACCACAAACTCAACACTTCTTACGGAGCTATTGAGGCTGAATTGGAAAAACAACACATCAAAAACCCAAGCTTAAAAGATGTTAGTAATTCCGTAATTGCCATCAGGCAAAGTAAATTACCAGATCCTAAAGAACTAGGTAACAGCGGCAGTTTCTTCAAAAACCCTGTGATTTTGAAAAGTGATTTTGAAAAAATTCAACAAAAATTTCCTGACATGCCTCATTATGTAGTGTCGGAAACCGAAGTGAAAGTACCTGCCGGATGGCTCATCGAGCAAGCCGGATTTAAAGGAAAACGATTCGGTGATGCCGGAATTCACAAACATCAAGCGTTGGTTTTAGTAAATTATGGTAATGCAACCGGTCAGGAAATTTTAGAAGTTTCCAAAAACATTCAAAAAACGATTTTTGAAACTTACGGAATTGCAATTGAAGCAGAGGTTAATATTATTTAAAATTATCCGATTTCAAACTGTTAAACAAACTCTTTTTTGTACCTTTGTGGCACAAAAAAATTCAATTGAACGATGAAATTGATACTCCTTACTATCGGATTACTAGCCATTGCTTTCGCCGGAATAGCCATTAAAATCTGGGCAAAAAAAGACGGAAAATTTGCAGGAACATGTGCAAGCCAAAGTCCTTTTTTAAACAAAGACGGAGAAAACTGCAGTTTTTGTGGCAAAACACCTGAACAAATGAAAGATTGTTCAGAACCTTCTCATTCTTAAAAATTTAAAGATACATTATGTTTGACATATTGTTTTATGTTTTGATTGGTGTAACGGTCATTCAGTTGCTGTATTATGTAATTGTATTTGGAAAATTTTCGTTTGCAAAAGTTCAAAAAAGCAATCCAAAACGTATTCCTATTTCAGTTATTGTTTGTGCCAAAAACGAAGGTGAACAAGTGCAAAAATTTGTTCCGCTGTTAGTCGAACAAAATTATCCTGATTTCGAAATTGTGTTAATCGATGATTCGTCTTCCGATAATACTTTAGATCTTTTTGAAGAATTTGAAAAACAGTATTCCAACATCAAATTGGTGAAAGTGCAAAACAACGAAGCCTTTTGGGGCAACAAGAAATTTGCATTGACCTTGGGGATAAAGGCCGCTAAAAACGATTATTTATTGTTTACTGATGCCGATTGTTACCCTACTTCGAAAGAATGGATCAAAGAAATGAGTTCAAACTTTACACTCAAAAAAACAATTGTGCTTGGCTATGGTGCCTATGAAAAAATACCCGGCTCTTTTTTAAACAAACTTATCCGTTTTGAAACTTTATTAACTGCCACACAATATTTTGGTTGGGCAAAAATTGGTAAACCTTACATGGGTGTCGGACGCAATTTGGCTTATAAAAGAGATGAATTTTTTCGAGTAAATGGCTTTATTGACCACATGAAACTCCGTTCCGGTGATGATGATTTATTTGTCAATCAAGCGTCGAATGGTGAAAATACGACCGTTTGTTTTTCTAAAGAAAGTTTCACCTATTCCATGCCCAAAACCAGTTTCAAAGAATGGTTTGATCAAAAAAGAAGGCATGTTTCCACAGCAACCTATTACAAATCATTTGACCGTTTTCAATTGGCGTTGTTTTTCTTTTCACAACTATCATTTTTGATTCTTGCTATCATTTTGTTGGCATTTCAACACCAATGGATGATTGTGTTGCCAATTGTTTTATTTCGTTACCTATTTACTTGGACGTCATTAGGTTATGCAGCAAATAAATTGAACGAAAAAGACGTTATCTATTGGTTCCCAATAATGGAAATTACCTTAATTTTTACACATTTGAATGTGTTTTTTACCAATATTTTTTCAAAACCTGTGCATTGGAAATAAAAAAAATCATAGAAAAAGCCACGAATGGTGACCAAGTTGCCTTTACTTCCCTCTTGGATATGTATTGGAACGAAGTCTATGGTTTTATGCTCAAAAGAACAGAAAATGAAACGGATGCCGAAGACATTACAATTGAAACCTTTTCAAAAGCATTTGATAAAATAGCCCATTACAATCCAGAATTTCAATTTAATACGTGGCTGATTGCGATTGCAAAAAATGTACATATTGATATGCTTCGCAAAAAGAAAATTTCGCTATTTGTGGATATGACAGACGAAGAGGATCATCAAGCGTACAACGTTGCAGATACTACGCCATCTGCTGAGGATAAATTGATTACCGAACAAAACTTATCTCGCTTGTTAGAATACATCAAGGAATTAAAACCTCATTATCAGGAAGTTATTCAACTTCGGTACTTTCAAGAAATGAGTTATCAGGAAATTGCCGAACAGTTAAATGAACCGCTAAGCAACGTAAAAGTGAAATTGCTTAGAGCAAAAAAATTACTCGCTGAAATCATTCAACAACGATAATACAATTTTGTTATTTTTGTTTTTCTCAACAAACAAAAAATGACAACTTTTACCCGAACTGAAAAACTCAAACACCTTTTAAGTCTTCCCGTAATTGTAGCTGCTTTAGGCTATTTTGTGGACATTTATGATTTATTACTTTTCGGAATTGTCCGAGTACCAAGTCTTATTGAATTAGGGATGAATGTTGACCAAGATGGGACGACTATCCTAAATTTTCAAATGACCGGTTTGCTTGTTGGCGGTATTCTTTGGGGAGTGCTTGGCGACAAAAAAGGAAGACTATCTGTTTTATTCGGTTCCATTTTGGTGTATTCATTGGCCAATATTGCGTGTGGATTTATACCTCAATTTCCAATAGAAGACAAAGTCATGCTGTATGCCGTTTTACGCTTTATAGCCGGAGTGGGTTTAGCGGGTGAATTAGGTGCCGGTATCACCTTAGTAGCAGAAAGTTTACCAAAAGAATTACGAGCTATTGGCACTTCCATTGTAGCGGGATTTGGTTTGTTAGGAGCAGTTGTAGCCCAACTAACGGTTGAACTAGCCGGAAGTTGGACAATTGCCTATTTTATTGGCGGAGCCATGGGCTTAGCACTTTTACTTCTACGAATTGGTGTAGTGGAAAGTGGCATTTATAAAGACATTCAACATCAAAACAAGCTTTCTAAAGGGAATTTTATCTCTTTTTTTACCAATAAAAGTAGATTTAAAAAATACTTACGATGCATTGCAATTGGTTTACCCACTTGGTTTTGCATTGGAATATTGGCTGTCATGGCGAATCAATTTGCCGGTGTAATGGGAATTGATTCTATACAACCCGGAAAAGCGATCATGTGGGCATATATCGGAATTTCTGCGGGAGATTTTGCCAGTGGGTTTATTTCACATGCATTGCATTCACGAAAAAAAGCCATATTCTACATGATGCTTTTCACCATTATTGGTGTTTTACTCCTTTTGTTTAGTGGTCAAAAAACCGAAAACATGTATTATTTCTATTGCTGCTGGCTCGGATTAGGAACCGGGTATTGGGCCATGTTTGTAACTGTAGCGGCAGAGCAATTTGGTACAAATATTAGAAGCACAGCCACAACCACTGTCCCCAATATGGTGAGAGGTTTATTACCGGTAATGCTCATCGGATTTGATTATTTCAAAGTAGATTATGGTGTAATTTGGTCCGCAGCTATTGTTGGAGCAATTGTTTTTGGACTGGGAATTTATGCAACGTTAACCATTGCAGAAACGCACAATTCCGATTTAGATTTTATTGATTAAGTTCGCTTCATTCAACAAATAATAAAGAAATCCTAATTTTTGAGTTCTTGAGTTTACATTTCGTTTTTTGTTATCTTTGTACTTCAATAAAAAGGATATGAATACTGTTTTAGACCATGTTCAACCACCGGTTGGAAAACCGAAATGGCTGAGAGTAAAATTGCCAACCGGGCAAAAATATACCGAACTCAGAGGATTGGTTGATAAATATAAATTGAACACCATTTGCACCTCCGGAAGTTGCCCTAATATGGGAGAATGTTGGGGCGAAGGCACCGCAACGTTTATGATTCTCGGAAACATTTGTACGCGTTCGTGTGGATTTTGTGGAGTAAAAACCGGTCGTCCTGAAACAGTCGATTGGGACGAACCTGAAAAAGTGGCCCGTTCCATCAAAATCATGAACATCAAACATGCGGTAGTAACTAGTGTGGACCGCGACGATTTAAAAGATATGGGTTCCATCATTTGGTATGAAACCATTCTTGCCATCCGAAGAATGAATCCGGAAACCACCTTAGAAACATTAATTCCTGATTTTCAAGGTGTAGAACGAAACATTGACCGAATTATTGAAGCCAATCCTGAAGTTGTTTCACACAATATGGAAACTGTTCGCAGATTAACACGAGAAGTGCGAATTCAAGCAAAATATGACCGAAGTTTAGAAGTTTTGCGTTATTTAAAAGAAAAAGGTATTCGTAGAACTAAATCAGGAATCATGTTAGGATTGGGTGAAACGGAGGAAGAAGTGATTCAAACTATGAAAGACCTTCGCTCCGTCAATGTAGATATTGTGACAATTGGACAATACCTTCAACCGACTAAAAAACATTTACCGGTAAAAGAATTCATCACTCCGGAACAATTTAAAAAATACGAAGAAATCGGGAAAGAACTTGGTTTCCGTCATGTGGAAAGTGGAGCGTTGGTGAGATCTTCTTATCATGCTCAAAAACATATACTTTAATAAATTTGTTTCAAGTTTCAGGTTTCAAGTTAAGTCCCGAAAACCTGAAACCTGAAACCTGAAACTTCAAACTTGAAAACAAAAATCGCCATCAACGGTTTCGGTCGTATCGGACGAAATTTATTCCGATTATTGCTCAACCATCCCACGATTGAAGTGATAGCCGTCAACGACATTGCCGACACAAGAACAATGGCTCATTTATTAAAATATGATAGTATTCATGGTGTTTTGCCTAACGATGTCACTTTTGATGAAGAACATATTTTTGTGGATGGAAAACCTTTTTCCTTTTTCAGAAAAAAAAATATATCCGATTTGAATTGGCAATCCGTTGATGTTGTCATTGAATCAACCGGAAAATTCAAAACTTACGAAGAAGCATACCCACATATTGTTGCCGGAGCCAAAAAAGTTATTCTGTCTGCTCCGCCCGAAGACGATCGAATAAAAACAGTAGTTTTAGGTGTAAATGATTCCATTTTAGACGGTTCCGAGGTGATTATTTCCAACGCGAGTTGCACCACCAACAATGCGGCTCCAATGATTAAAATCATAGATGAATTATGTGGCATTGAGCAAGCTTACATCACTACCGTTCACTCCTACACCACCGACCAAAGTTTGCACGATCAACCACACAAAGATTTACGAAGAGCTCGTGGGGCAGCTCAATCAATCGTTCCAACCACCACCGGAGCAGCCAAAGCACTAACTAAAATTTTCCCGAAATTAGACGGCAAATTAGGTGGAAGCGGTATTCGTGTTCCGGTTCCTGATGGTTCTCTAACCGATATTACCTGTTATGTTTCCAGAGCGGTTTCGATTGAAGAAATAAATGCCGCTTTTCTAAAAGCATCCCAAACAAATCTCAAAGGAATCCTTTCCTACACGGAAGATCCGATTGTTTCTGTTGATATTATCGGCAATCCAAATTCCTGTCTTTTTGACGCCCAATTGACTTCTGTTATTGATAAAATGGTAAAAGTCGTGGGGTGGTATGACAACGAAATTGGTTATTCATCAAGAATTATCGACTTAATTGGGTATATTTCAAATAAATAGTTAATTTTATGCCATTAAAAACAACCATTTTTTGGTATGAAATATTTTACTTTAGTAATTCTTTTTCTAACTATATCTGTTTATTCGCAAAAGAAACCTTCTACAACCAATGTGGAAGCTTTAGACAGTACTAACTATTTTATTGAATTAGCCAATTTTCATAAAAAAAATAACAACTACAGAAGTTCACAAGATTACATTCAAAAGGCTATTGAATTTGCTGAAACCAATAAAGATTATCAGGCACAAGCTGATGCTTACTCGTTTTTAGGAAATGTCTATTTTGAGTTAAAAAAATATTCCGACGCCATTCAAACCTACAATAAAAGTATATCACTCTACAATAAACAGAAACCTTCGTCAAATCAGGCATACACCTACTATAATTTAGGTTTGTGTTTTATTGAAAAAAAGGAATATTCCAAAGCAGAATTCTATTTTAAAGAAGCAGAACAAATCTACGAAACGATTGATATTCCGGAGGCCAACGAAATGATTAATTTACAAAAAGGAATCGTTTATCATGCCAAAGGTGAAAGTCAATTGGCGTTATCCATTTTAAATACAATCGTTGTCAATCCCGATGAAGAAGATCATTTCAGAACCAAAGCAGAAGCATTATATCAAATTGGTTTGATTGAAGCAGAAAACAACCGCTATAATCTTGCATTGAATTATCTGAACAAAGCACTCGATTTAAGTTCTAAAAATAAAAATTTAGAACTGAAAGCCAAAGTGGCCCGCACACTCAGTGAAGTGTCTGAAAAAATGATGGATGTTAATAATTCTTTCAAGTACATGAAACAGCACTTGAGAATTAGAGACAGCATACAAGAATTAAACAGTAAGAGAATTGGAACGGAAGATTTTTTGAGTTTTAAAGAAGCCGAGCGTTTAAAATCAATTGAACAAATGGACCGTGAGAACAAAGAGCAACAACGAGCCAATAAATTCTCAAAATTAATCAGTATTTTAAGTATTGCGTTGATTTCAATTCTTTCGTTATTGAGTTTGTCATTGTATAAAAATAATATTATTCGCAGTCAGTCCAACAAGTTATTACAGGAAAAAAACCAAGAACTTTTGTTAGCCAAAGAAAAGGCAGAAAAAGCATCAAAAGCCAGAGCGGAATTTTTATCTACCGTAAGTCATGAATTGCGAACACCATTGAATGCAATCAATGGAATTACGCATTTGTTGATTGAAGAAAGTCCCAAGAAATCGCAAATGCAATACCTCACTTCACTCAAATTCTCGGGAGATTATTTACTGACATTCATCAATGATATTTTAGAAATCAACCGGGTGGAAAGTGAAAATATCGAAATTGAAAGCATTAATGTGAATGTGAAACAGTTATTGAGTGATTTGCACAATTCGTTTAAAGATTTGGCCAGCAAAAACAATAATGATTTTGAATTGGAACTTGACGAAACGATTCCGGATAATTTAATCGGTGACCCGACAAAACTTTCACAAATTTTCATCAACTTGATTAATAATGCGTTGAAGTTTACTAAAAACGGTAAAGTAAATGTTTCCGCTAAAATGTTGAAAAACGAAAATAACATCTCCTCTGTTCATTTTGAAATTGCGGATACCGGAATTGGAATTCCGTTGGAAAAACAAGGTACAATTTTTGAAAGTTTTTCACAAGGTTCTGTTGAAATAAACCGTAAATACGGCGGAACAGGATTAGGATTGGCAATTGTAAAACGATTGGTAAACCTGCTGGGAGGCGAAATTAAGCTAACCAGTGCAGAAGGAATTGGTTCTACTTTTTCATTTGATGTTGATTTTGAACTGGGTCAGCAAACGTTTGTAGAAGTTAAAAAACAATACGACGAAAGTGTCTTTGCCAACAAAAAAGTATTGATTGTAGAAGACAATAAAATCAACCAGATGATTACCAAAAAAATGTTGGAAAACAAGGAAATTGTTTGTGAACTGATTGACAATGGTGAAGAAGCTATTGAAATGATTCGCAACAATGGCTACGACCTAGTTTTGATGGATGTTCACCTTCCCGGTATCAACGGAACGATTGCTACCGAACAAATTAGAACTTTTAACAAAGAACTTCCCATTGTAGCCTTAACAGCTATTTCACTGAACGAAAACCGTGAAATGTTACTTTCCTACGGTATGAACGATGTGGTCACTAAGCCTTTTAATCCTGATAATTTTTATAAGGTGATTGCTCAGCAGTTGGCTTAGTATATAATTTATCAGAAATTTTAAACTTATCAAATGGCTAAATATTTATATGATAATTTCATTATAAAGTTATCCGAAAAATTTAATCGAAGGCTTGAAGAAATAGAAACTGATTTTAACTTTGAGTTAGGAGATGAATTTGAGTTTGCTATATGCGATATACTTCAAGATTTATTACCGACCAAATTTGGTGTCACAAGAGGTTTTGTTGTAAATAAAGATGGTGTAAAAGCTGGTGATGATATAATTATTTATTGATTGTCCGCAATTACCCATAATTAAATAAAAAGCCTTATATTTGATAAAAAAAAGCGATGAATTTATTCAGTTTTACGGCAAATTTTGGAAGTGAAGAAGCTTGTAGACTTCATTTTAA
>NZ_JBIIVK010000097.1:0-3275 GCF_044339515.1 Flavobacterium sp. | reverse complement strand
ATTTACAATTATACCTAAATGAGTTCGTTTACAAGCTTAATAGACGGTATTTTGAAGAAAAATTATTCGACAGGCTAGTGATAGCAAGCATTACAGGGTTATGACTAATAACGGACAATCAAAAAAAAAATGTAGTAAAAAAACAATTAAATGCTAATTTATTTACAATGATTAATTCATTAACACGTGACAGCAATTTAATTGACTTTAATCAATTTTATTAGATTTTATTTAAATTTTCTTTGCAAAAATAATAACTATTAATATGAGAAAACTAATCTTTTTATTTGTACTTGTAAATAGTATGAACACATTTGCTCAGACTGGTGTAATTAGAGGTACTGTTTTAGATAAACAGTCAGAGAAAAGTATTGCAGGAGCTACAATCGTTTTATTAAGTGATCCTAATAAGGGGACTATAACAGATGAAAGCGGAAGTTTTGAATTAAAAAATGTACCTTTAGGGAGACAAACTATTCAAATTAATTATTTGGGATATGAAAGTTCTACAGTTCCAGACATTGATTTAACAGCTGGAAAAGATTTTGTAATTTCTGTTTACTTGATAGAAAAGTTTGATTCATTAGAAGAAGTTGTGATTGTAGCTGAGGGTAACAACAAGGCGAAGTCTATTAACAAATTAGCAGCAGTTTCAGTTCGTCAATTTTCTCCTGAAGAAGTAAATAGATATGCAGGAGGTAGAAGTGATGTAGCTCGACTAGCTTCAAATTTTGCTGGGGTTTCTACTTCTGATGATAGTAGAAATGATATTGTTGTTAGAGGAAATTCGCCCACAGGTTTACTTTGGAGATTAGAAGGTATTCCTATACCTAGTCCCAATCATTTTTCAACATTAGGAACAACTGGAAGTCCTGTTTCTGCTTTAAACCCAAATTTGTTGAGTAATTCAGATTTTATTACATCAGCTTTTCCTGCTGAATATGGTAATGCAATTGGAGGTGTTTTCGATTTAAGTTTACGAAAAGGTAATAATAAAGATTATGAATATTCAGTTGGAGTTGCTGCGTTTCCCGGTGCAGAAGTTATGGCAGAAGGTCCACTTGGTAAAAAAGGTGGTTCATTTCTTGTTGCTGGAAGATATGGTATTGTAGGAGTTTTAGGATTAGCAGGTACAACAGCTCAACCAAACTATAATGATTTTTCGTTTAATGTTGATTTAGGGAAAAGTAAGTGGGGAAATTTTTCAATATTTGGAATTTTTGGAAATTCAAATATTGATTTAATTGGTAAAGATGTTGAATTATCAAATGATGATTTATTTGCTACACGAGATGAGGATGCTTTTGTAACTTCTGGTTTTGGAGTTTTTGGTATTAAACATACCCTTGATATAGGTTCAAAATCTTATTTGAAAACTGTCATAAGTAGCTCAACATCAGTTGAAACTTTTGAACGTGATCGATATTTTAATTTAGAAACTCCTACCGAATTTAAAATACGTTGGACAGAGGTTGATAATACTGAAAGTAGAATTACATTTTCAACATTGTTTAATTCAAAAATTTCGAAGAAGTTTACTTTTCGATCAGGGCTATTATTGGAAAGTTTTACTTTAGAAAACAGATTAACAGATAGAGATAGACAAGAGGATAACAATGGTGATGAACTGCCGGATTTTGTAAACTTAATTTCAAATGATGGATCTTATTCAATCGTCCAGCCCTATGCTACCGGACAATTTAGATTTACAGAAAAGTTAACCTTAAACGCAGGTTTGCATGGGCAATATTTTTCATTGAATGAAGAATTTGTTATTGAACCAAGAACTTCATTAACATATGCAATTAATAACAAAAGTTCAATTAACATAGGCTATGGTTTACATCATCAAAATGTAGCTGCCCCCTTGCTGTTTTTAAATGAAACTATTGGAGATAATTTGGTTCAAAGTAACAGAAATTTAGATTTGGTAAGAAGTGCCCATTATGTTATCGGTTATGACTTGCGATTTGCAAATAAGTGGCGTACTAAATTTGAAATATATTATCAGGACATTGATAAAGCTGCTGTTGAAAAAACTCCATCAGGATATTCTTCTTTAACAGAAGGTGCCGATTTTGGATTTTCTATTGATAAAAATTCTTTAGTAAGCAATGGAAAAGGCTTTAATCAGGGTGTTGAATTTACGCTTGAAAAATTTTTTAGTAAAGGGTATAATTTATTGTTTACTACATCACTATTTGAAAGTAAATTTAAAGGTAGTGATAACATAGAGAGAGATTCACCTTTTAACAATGGATATGTAGTCAACCTTTTAGCCGGAAAAGAATTTACAATAGGAAAAGCAAAAAAGAATGTCTTTTCTATTAATACTAAATTTACAACTGCTGGTGGAAGATATTACACACCCGTTGATCTTCCTGCATCTATTGAAGCAGGTTATGAAATAAGGGATGATGCTAATGCTTTTAGTGAACAATATGACCCCTATTTGCGTGTTGACATAAAATTCGGATTCAAACTTAATAGTAGTAAAAAGAAAAGTTCTCATCAATTTTATGTAGATTTTCAAAATGTTACAAACAATAGTAATGTATTTACAAGAGATTATAATAGGCTGACTCAAGAAGTAAATCAAATCGATCAGATAGGATTTCAACCAGATTTTGGTTATAGATTTCAATTTTAAGAATTTAAAATTTCATGTTTCATTTGTTTGAAATAGGGTTTGTTAGTAGTTTTTAACAACAAAGCAAACTCTATTTTTTTAAAATTATAAAGAAAAAGTTATGTTGTATAGTTTAGTTCAATTTACTAAAAATTATGTTGATTTTAATACATCAGAACTAGTTGAGTTGGCTAGTTTATTTAAACCAATTACACTAAATAAAAATGAAGTAGTTTTAATAAATAAAGAACCTTTATCGGATATTTTTTTTTTTAGAACATGGAGTGTTAAAATCGTTCGTTGAAAACGACGAAAAGATATATTTTGAGAAATTTTATTTTAATCCAATTTTTTTTTCAGATATAAATGCTTTGAAAAATAAAAAAAAATCTCAAATAAATTTTGTAGCAATAAAAAAATCGGACTTATTTAGTGCTAATTTTGAAGATATTATAAAACTTACAGAATCTTCTAAAAAACACAAACTTTTTTTTAAGAAGATTTTTGAAGATGATTATATGTTTAATGAAGTCGTTTAAACTTTTATTTTATTAAATTTTTTTAGTGCAATTATTATGAAAGCTAGATAATTAAAGCCTAACCAGCTATCTATTGTTGTGTCAAATCTATTGAGTAACGACCTAAA
>NZ_JBIIVK010000068.1:0-14510 GCF_044339515.1 Flavobacterium sp. | reverse complement strand
TATTTACAATTATACCTAAATGAGTTCGTTTACAAGCTTAATAGACGGTATTTTGAAGAAAAATTATTCGACAGGCTAGTGATAGCAAGCATTACAGGGTTATGACTAATAACGGACAATCAAAAAATAGTTTATAAAAATTAAGAAATTAAAAATTATGAATTATAAAAACTATACAATTCTTAATTTATATCGAAATTTAGTGATGTGTATAAAAACAGTTGTTCATCTTTACCTAATTAAAGAGAATAGAATTATTTCCATGGTTTTGATGTGGTAATGTATAGTATATTAATGTGTATTTGAATAGCTTTTTTTTAATAAATTTGAACAATAACCAATAAACTAATTAATTATGAATCCAATTTTAAAAAATATCTTGGCTGTTGTGCTCGGGATTGTTTTAGGAAGTATTGTCAATATGAGTCTAATCTTAATAAGCAGTTCAATCATTCCACCACCCGAAGGAGCAGACATTACTACAACGGAAGGACTCAAAGCATCCATTCATTTGTTTAAACCTGTCAATTTTATTTTTCCTTTCTTAGCTCATGCATTGGGCACACTTGTGGGAGCTTTTGTAGCTGCTAAAATTGCATCGAATCACAAAATGAAATTTGCATACGGCCTAGGATTTTTTTTCCTTTTGGGTGGAATTGCCAATATTTTTATGATTCCGGCTCCCATGTGGTTTAATGGGTTGGATCTAATCGTTGCCTATCTGCCAATGGCTTACTTAGGCGGAAAATTTGCTTTAAAATCTAACTAAAACAACAAATTTACATGAATTCCTTTGAAGAACTTCTTTTCAGTCAAGAGGACTGTTATGTTATTGACAAAAACTTGCATTACAAACATTATGTTCCTATCGATTTATCGGTTAACTCAAAAACGTTAATACATAGAAAATTAGAAACCTCACAGGATTACGAGATTTTTTTGGATGATTATTTAAACCAAAAAGGGGCAAGAGTAGCCTACGGTGGCTATTTAGAAAAAAGAAATCTATACCAAAGAAGTACAATTTTCAATAATTCCAACACAGAACAACGCAATATTCACATCGGTTTAGATTTGTGGACAAAAGCAGAAACTCCTGTTTTAGCTGCTTTAGATGGTGTTATTCACAGCTTTCAAAATAATTCTTCCCATGGCGACTATGGCCCGACAATCATTTTAAAGCATACGTTAAATAATTGTGAATTTTATACGCTATACGGCCATCTTACGTTAGAAAGTATAGCTTTGCTAAAAATTAATCAATCGTTCAAAAAAGGTGATGAAATTGCTCAATTGGGTAAATCCAATGTAAATGGTGATTATGCACCCCATTTACATTTTCAAATCATCAAAGATATTGAAGGATTTCGTGGTGATTACCCAGGTGTATGTAGTGAAAAAGATTTGATTAAGTATAAAAACAATTGCCCTAACCCCACTTTGCTTTTAAAAATTTAAAATGAAAAAAGTTGCTCTTATATGCTGTTTAGCGTTTCTAATAAGCTGTAAATCGGGCAAAACTTCACCTTCTGTAACCAAAGAAGAAAACAAACCTGAATTTATAAAACTTAATCTGAGCGAAGTTGATGCGATAAAAAAAAATCGAGCCTATGAGTTAGGTAAGCGGGTTTTGATGACCTGTAATACCTCATCCTTCAAGCCCTTTACAGCGGAAGAAGCTACAGAAGAAGTTTTGAAAAAAATCAATAAAGAAAAGATTTCGATGACATGCCAAAACATTCTGCGTGTCTTTGGTCAATTTAATGATATGCAATTAGTTGAAGCACTTCGGTTTGATGAAAACCAAACCACCCTTTTCCGTTACAAATGCGATTACGAAAAAAAATACAAAACAAAAGAACTCCAAGTTACAATTAACGACGAAAACAAAATTACTGCCATTACAACAAAAGACTGGAAAGATGCATACCACCCATAATCTTATTTTAAAATTCTACGATTCCTTTAGTAAACTTGACGCCGACACAATGGCTACCTGCTATCATCCCGAGGCTACTTTCAGTGACCCTGCTTTTGGTCCCCTAACTCGAGAACAGGTATGCATGATGTGGAAAATGCTCATCGAAAGAAGCAACGGTAATTTAACTATCGAATTTTCTAACATCAAAGCCACCAAAAAAAGCGGTAAAGCACAATGGATTGCTACGTATAAATTCAGCCAAACAAATCGAAAAGTGAGAAATGTGATTAAAGCAAAATTTAAATTTAAAGACGGACTTATTATCAATCACACGGATTCGTTTAATTTTTGGCTTTGGAGCGGTATGGCATTGGGTTGGAAAGGTTATTTATTGGGATGGACACCTTTTATAAAGCAAAAGGTGAGACAACAAGCTAGTGCTTCTTTAACAAAATACATGGCTAAAAATTAGAAATCTATTGCTTCAGTATCCCAAACCAAAGTAGAATTATAGTGCAGTCTTCCTTTTATAACTTCTAAAGGACAATCAAAATTGTTTGTGTAAAGTCCACCTGTTCCCAATCCTTGTGGTAAAGGATTTTGTAAAGTAAATGTCCATTGAGCAATGGCGTTTAATCCGATATTACTTTCTAAAGCAGAAGTAACCCACCAACCGATTTGAAGTTCTTCCGCTATAGCTATCCACTCTTGTGCTCCTCTAAAGCCACCTATCAAACTAGGTTTTAAAATGATGAACTGTGGCTTGATTTTTTCTAATAATTTTCGCTTTTTTTCTTTTGAAAAGATACCTATCAATTCTTCGTCGAGAGCAATAGGAAAAGGTGTACTTTTACACAACACTGTCATGCTGTCATGTTGGTCTTTTTCGATTGGTTGTTCGATACTATGTAATTTATATTCAGCTAATTGATTTAATTTATCTAAAGCTTCATTTGAATTAAAAGCTCCGTTTGCATCGACACGTATCTCAATTGTATTTTCATCAAAATGTTGACGGATAAACCGTAATAATCCAAGTTCTTTTTCAAAATCTATCGCTCCAATTTTTAATTTTATACAACGAAAACCATGAGCTAATTTTTCTTCAATTTGAGCTTTCATAAACGACTCCTTGCCCATCCAAACCAGACCATTTATTTCCATATCTTTTTGTCCGGAAGTAAATTCTGAAGGAAATAATACAAACGGATTTTTACTTTCCAGCGAAAGAAATGCCGTTTCAAGTCCAAATTGAATAGATGGAAATTCCATTAAATCTTCCCAAAGTTTGTCAATACCTAAATGAATATGTTCACAAACCCATTTCAGTTTTTCTTCATAATCCGGTCGATCGTCAATGCTTAGTGTTCGCAAAATGCCGCACTCACCTATCCCTCGTTTACCCGCTTTTTCTAGGAGGATAAACCAAGTTTCTTTTTGGGTTAAAATGCCTCTCGAAGTACCGGAAGGTCTTTTAAAATCTAATATGTATTTCTGATAAGTAGCTTTCAAGAATTACAATTCTATAAATCCGCCAATTTCTAACAACATTAAGTCTTTCCCGCTGTTAAAGAATTTTTTAATGGCTTCGTCGTGGTTGATTTCGATATAACCAAATGTATCGTAGTGAACGCCTAAAACCTTGTCACATTCAACAAATTCCGCTGCAGTAATGGCATCTTCCACATCCATTGTAAAATTATTTCCAATGGGGAAAATCGCCAAATCTAATTTCGTACGAAGCGGAATCAACTTCATATCCATGGTCAATGCAGTATCTCCTGAAATATAAATGTTTTTGTGTTCGCTTTCAATCACAAATCCACCGGGATTGCCACCATACGTTCCATCAGGAAATGAACTGGAATGAATCGCGTTTACATACTTCACTTTCCCAAAATCAAACTGCCAACTTCCACCGTGATTCATTGGATGGCTTTGAAAGCCTTTGTTACCGTAATAAGTTGCATTTTCCCAGTTGGAAACAATGACTGCGTTGGTTCGTTTCGCAATGGCTTCTGCATCCAAAATATGGTCTTGATGGGCATGTGTCAACAAAATAAAATCAGCTTGCAATGAATGAATATCAATGTGAGCTGCCTTCGGATTTCCCGAAATAAAGGGATCTACTAAAATGTGCATTCCGCTCACCTCTATGCCAAGTGAAGCATGACCGTAAAATGTAATTTTCATAGCTGTATTTTTTTGAATTAAACAATAATATCTGAGATAAAATAAATCAAACACAACGATAATAATAGGGAAACCATAAAGGTACTTATAGCCAATCGTTTTAACTCCGGGTCTAAGTCTGCCGGATTTTGTGTTCTGCTTACGCGAAGTAAATGACTTGTAATCGGGAGAAAAACAATTAGATAAATGTATTGATCAATGGCAAACTGTTGCAAAATTCCAAATACTAATAACAAAATCATTGCTGTAATCAGCAAAAAATAATGGTATTGCTTGGCTTTTTCTCCGCCTATCTTCACAACAATCGTATTTTTTCCGGCTTTTTTATCCGATACTTCATCCCGCATGTTGTTCAAATTTAAAACGCCTACGCTCAAAAATCCGATGGCGACTGCGGGTAACAATAAATACCAATCTATTACTTTTGAAAACATAAAATAGGAACCATAGGTACTCACTAATCCGAAGAAAACGAAGACAAAAATATCACCGTATCCTTTGTAACCGTAAGCACTTTTTCCAACAGTATAGCGAATTGCAGAGGCAATTGCAATAATTCCTAACAATAAAAAAAAGATGGAATAATAAAGGTATTCTAGACCAAAGGCAGTGTAAATTAATGAAACGGCCGACAAAAAGGTTAGAAAAGCAGTAATAACAATCGCTCGTTTCATAGCAGCAGGTGAAATCACTCCACTTTGCAAAGCACGTTTCGGACCAATTCGGTCGTCGTTATCGGTTCCTTTCACACCATCACCGTAATCATTGGCAAAATTCGATAATACCTGCAAACCAATGGTTGTTAACATCAATAAACCAAAAATCTTCCAGCTAAATACTTGTGTTGGCGTCAGCACATTTTCTGTAGGTTTAGATAATGCGTAAAAACTTCCCACTAAAATTCCTGATACCGAAAGAGGTAGCGTTCTAACCCGAGCGGCTTCAATCCAATGCTTCATTTTTCTTTATTTTTATGCAAAAGTAAGCTAATTTTAACGATTTACATCCAATTTCGATTGCTTCGTTCTACTTCATACAACCAATAATTGATCCACGGCTTCAAAGCGGAATAATTAGCAAATTTAAACGATAAATCGCCGGCTGCGGTGTGAAAAGTCAAATGCACCACATCGGAACGTTTGTGCCAAAAATATTGCTTGGTAGTAATCCCTTGAATTTTAAACGGTTCTATCAATTGATGTTGCACATCCCACGCATTACTTTTTAATGTGATAAAATCAAGACTAAGCAGTAATCGGTAATTTTTAAATTGAAAAAAGACAACAATACCCACCAAAAAAATATAAGCAGTCATAAAAGGAAAATAAAGTTGCAAGGTTTCAAAAACAAACAAACCGAGTCCGGTAAACAATGCACACGGTACAATTATCCCTAAAAAAATGGCTTTTATTAAATACCTGTAATTAGGTTCTAAAACCTCCTTCGTGGTCGGTATTTTATCTAAAATCATATGCAAAATTGCTTCTTTTTCTATGGGATTACACCCAGGCACTTCGATATCATTACTGCTTTTTCCCTCTGTTTCCGCTTCATCGGTAGAAGAGGCTTGCTTAAGTCGTAAATCAAACAAAGTAAGCTTTCGCTGAAAAAAATTCTGACTAAAAGTGGTAATCTGAACTTTTGACGGCCTAAGCAATGTATTCTTTTTAGCAAACAATCCATGTGTGATGGCTAATGCTTTACGTTGAATAACCATTTGATAATCATAATATTTAACCACCGTTCGAATCAAATTGATTAAAAGTACCAACGTTAGAACACCAATAAGAAAGAACGAAAGCGAAAAATAACTTAAACCTTGGTCTACCAAACCGTTTACTTCTTCTTCATCTACTTCAAATGAATTTACTACATCTTGAAAACCGCCATAGAGCGAACCTATAAAACCAATTAACAACGCAATACTTCTGCCATAGTTTGACGTAATTCCAACTTTTAAAAGAGTGATAAAACTAATCTTTAAAAACGGTTTTTCAGGCTCAAAAGTGGTTTTTTCTTCTAGTTTTTCTTCCGAGCTTTTTTCAAATGAGAGTAATTTGTTTTTCAAATGTAACGCTACTTCATTGTCAACCGCACGAATACTGGCTTCTTTTTTGTTACTTCCGGCTGTATCGATATCCACACTAAACACACCAACAAATTTTTGCACAACCGATTGATTGATATTCACTTGTTGAATTTTATCCAACTGAATAGTGATTTTATTTTTTGTAACCACTCCCTTTTGAATCACAAATTCCTGTTTAACTTCATCCAAAAAGTAAGTAAAATTGATGTATTTTAAATAGGCAATCACCCCGATTATAATCAGCAAAACTAAGAACCCAAAAATCAGGAAATACATCTTGCTCCAATCAAACCTGTAGATAATCAATAAAAGTGGAGCCCAGAATCCGCGAATAAGGCCTTGCAGCGTATCGGCGAACATGATGGCAATGCCTTTGATAGACTGCCGTTGGGGTTTACTAAAATCGTAGAGCATGTTATTGATTTTGATTTTCGTCAGCTACTTCAGATTCGGGTGTTTCTTTTGGAGTTTCAACCTCAGCCAACTCTTCTTGAAAAATTGGTTGTTCAATTACAGTTGGCTCACTATCCAAGACTTCAATTTTATTCAATAAAAAGGACTTAATCTGTTCCGCTTCTTCTTTCGGCAAACCCGGAATATGTAGGTCGCTACTGCTCCCACCGGCTGTATACACCTGCAATTCGCTCAGCTGATACATTCGGGAAAAAACCCCTTCGTGCATAGCCACATGCTGAATTCGGTTAAACGGAATAACCGTGGTAGTGGTTGATAAAATACCTTTGCGAAACAAAACATCCTTTTCTCGGAGTGCGTAGCCTTTTTTTCTGAAACTTACTGTTGAAAGCCAAAATAAAAGAGCAATTGTACCCATCAAAAGAACTATCCAAATAATCACGTTTTCACGAACATATTCATTAAAAAGGATAAATAAAGTGAGCCCTACAGCCAATACTACCGAAAAAATAGCATTGCTGAGGTACACCACATTTAAATAGTTTTTATTTAACGGCTGAAAAGGAACCGATTCAAATTTAGGCAAGGCATCAAACGAAACCGTTGAATTAGTAAATTCTTCCAAAGCTTTATTTATTAGATGATTATGGAATCCATTTTTTATCAAAGTTGGGCTTTCTTTTTTCCAAAAAGGCATTTCTACCCTCTTTTGCTTCATCAGTCATATATGCCAAACGGGTGGCTTCTCCGGCAAATACTTGCTGACCAACCATACCGTCGTCGGTTAAATTCATAGCGAATTTCAACATTTTAATTGACGTGGGTGATTTAGCTAAAATCTCCTGAGCCCATTCATAGGCAGTTGCTTCTAATTCGTCGTGCGGAATAACAGCATTCACCATCCCCATTTCGAATGCTTCTTGTGCGGAATAGTTTCTACCTAAAAAGAAAATTTCTCGAGCTTTTTTCTGTCCGACCATCTTAGCTAAATAAGCTGAGCCATAGCCACCATCAAAACTCGTTACATCGGCATCGGTTTGTTTAAAAATAGCGTGTTCTTTACTTGCCAGCGTTAAATCGCAAACCACATGCAAACTGTGTCCGCCCCCAACAGCCCATCCTGGAACTACGGCAATCACGGCCTTCGGCATAAATCGAATCAATCGTTGTACTTCTAAAATGTTTAAACGGTGCATCCCATCATCGCCCACGTAACCTTGATGACCACGAGCACGTTGGTCGCCGCCACTACAAAAGGAATAAACACCATCTTTTGGCGAAGGTCCTTCAGCAGAAAGTAATACTACCCCGATCGACGTATCCTCTTGTGCATCATAAAATGCTTGATACAATTCGGCTGTAGTTTTGGGTCGGAATGCATTGCGTACTTCCGGCCTGTTAAAGGCTATTCGGGCAACGCCGTTGCACTTTTTATAGGTGATATCTTCAAATTCTTTTGCGGTTTGCCAATTTATTTCTGCCATAATCATTTGATTTTAGCGTAAAAATAGTATTTTTAACTTTTGAAAAGAAGAAATTTAGTAGTGAAAAATCATAACTTACTGTTAAATGATTTACAATAAAGATTTTATATTTTCAAAAAAAACAATAAAGTGACTATATTTGAAAAAGTTAATGGTTTTACCAATAAAAAGTTAATAGATATAAAACAAGTAAAACGCAATCAATAACGCTAATTAAAATATGAAAAAGTTTATTCTCTTGGTGCTTTTCTTTATCACCTATGCATCTGTTTTGGGTCAGACTGAAAATCCATCTGTTTTTGTAATGAATTTAACAGAAGATGCCTTGGAAAGCAAAACTATCGTTAAAAAAGACGAAATAGCGATTGAAAAAATAAATTACATGACCGAACAAAATGGTTTAGTAATTTTAGCTTACGAATCCATCTATCCGCTAGACTATATTAAAACTTTAGACAAAGATGGGTTGGCAAATTTGCTTAAATTGGTTAATCAAGAAGGTTTTGATAAATTAAATGGCTTGATGGGAGCCTCTCCGGAAAACCCCTCAGAAAAAAACATCAAGTTTAAAAATGCATCTGAAACCATACAAATTTCAGGAAAAATAAACGGATTAAACTTAGAGTCCACAACACTAAGAAGTCAGAATAATTTTTTACAAATTATCTTTATTGGTGAGATAAAATCTAAAGATGCTCAAGATTTTATGTCGCAATTAGAGATTATTGTTGTTGAGTAAGATGAAAAAAATCTTGCTTACCTTTGTTCTGCTCTTCACTTTAGTAGGCTTATCACAAAGTTACGAGTTTCAAACCATCAAAGAAATTGAATGCACTCCCGTTATTTCACAGGGCGTAACGGGAACTTGTTGGTCGTTTTCAACCACCTCTTTTTTGGAAGCAGAAATCATTCGGCTTACCGGAAGAAAGATTGATTTATCTGAGATTTATAACGTGCGGAATACCTATCCCAAAAAAGCTGAAAATTATGTCATGCGTCAGGGAAAAGCACAGTTTAGTGAAGGTGGTTTAGCTCACGACGTCATTAACAGCGTTCGAGAATATGGTTTGGTGCCTAATTCAGTGTACACGGGATTAAACGGCGAAGAAGAAAAACACAATCATGCCGAACTGCAAGCTCTTTTGGAGGGAATGCTGAAAGTAATTGTAGAAAATCCCGGCAAAAAGTTGTCTCCTAAATGGAAAGTAGCTGTACAGTCCGTTTTGGATGTTTACTTAGGGAAAAATCCGAGCGAGTTTACTTTTGAAGGAAAGACATACACGCCCGCTTCTTTCTTAGCCTTTACCAAAATCAATCCGGACAGTTATGTTTCTTTAACTTCCTTCACAAACCAACCGTTTTATAAATCCTTTATCATCAATATTCCCGATAACTTTTCAAACGGAAGTTTCTATAATTTGCCGTTGGAAGAATTGGTTCAAAACATTGATAACGCGTTAGACAAAGGTTTTACCTTGTCCTTGGATTGTGACGTAAGCGAACCCTATTTCTCAGGAAAATATGGTATTGCCGCTGTTCCGGCAAATGATGCCGATAGCAAAACCATTCTTACTGAAATTAAACCCGAAAAAACAATCACACCCGAATATCGTCAACAGGAATTTGAAAATCTAACCACCCAAGACGATCATCTTATGCACATTGTAGGCAAAGTGAAAGACCAAAAAGGAAACTTCTACTACAAAGTAAAAAACTCATGGGGAACCGAAAACATGGGGAACGAAGGTTATATTTACATGAGCGTGGCTTATGTAAAACTAAAAGCCATTTCGATTTTAGTACACAAAGATGGTTTGTTGACAAACACCAAAAAAATGCTGAGCTTGTAATATGGATACAATAGTATTCAAATCTTCCGTTCATCCGTTATCCAAGTTAATCATGATTGGATTACCCATTGGTTTGATTATTTTACCCATTTTAATTTTGAATGACGGCGAAGCGGTAACCGCTGATTTTATTGCCTGTACAATCATGTTGGTTACTGCCGTTTTATCAATATGGGTTTTGGCAGATACAAAATATGTTATCCAAAATAACGCGATTTTAATCTATAACTCCGGACCAATAAAAGGAAAAATTGACATTCAGAGCATCCGTAAAATTGAACATCAAAAAGGATGGATTTCCAAAAGCATATTAAAACCTTCATTGGACATAAACGGATTGTATATCTATTACAATAAATTTGACGACATCTACTTTTCCCCGAAAGACAAAGAAGCATTTGTTAATTACCTGTTGAAAATTAATCCTAAAATTGAAATAATTTAGATAATTTTAAGTTTAAAAAGTTTAGTTTTGTTATTTCCAACAAACTGAATACCCGATTTTCGCATGTCTAAACATTCAATTGCAGTTGCAATTTTCATTATACTTTTCACTTTTTCCTGTCAGAAAAAAGAGGAAGCCCCCTTGTTAGCTCATCATCTTCCTGAAAAAGAGGAAGAAGTAACACCAATTGATTCTTCCTTAATCACCATTCCGTTTTCGTTGGCTTTACATCCTGTATCGGAGGACTATGCTTTTGAAAAATCCAGAGCGGTCTCCGAATTTTACGGCAAGAAAATTGGATTGTCCGATTTTAGCGGTGGTTTATTGGTCGCCAAAAACGGTAAAATCATTTTTGAAGATTATAAAGGCTATGCCAATTATGCTAAGAAAACAGCGGTTTCAAAATCAAGCCCTTTGCATTTGGCATCCGTGAGTAAAGTCATGACCGCCACATTGGTACTCAAATTAGTGCAAGAAAACAAAATCGATTTGAACGAGAAGGTACAAACTTACCTCCCCGACTTTCCTTATCAAAACACCACGGTTAAAACACTCTTGAATCACCGCAGTGGATTGCCGCACTATTCCCGCTTCAGCGAAAGTGTCAAAGGATGGAACTCACGTAAAATACTCACCAATGCGGATGTGTTGGATTATTTAAAACGGTACAAGTTTGCGTTGTTGTCTAAAAATGATACCCATTTTAATTACTGCAACACCAATTATGCTATCCTAGCTCTCGTTATTGAGCAAGTAACCGGCATGACCTATGCCGAAGCCATGCAAGAACAAATCTTCAAACCGCTGGGCATGAACGATTCTTTTGTCTTTGATTTTGTCAACCAAAAAAACGAAGTCAGTCAATCGTACAAAACCAATTATGTCAACCACGGTTGGGACCAGTACGATGCCATTTACGGCGATAAGAACATTTATTCTACTCCACGTGATTTGGTAAAGTTTGATTTAGCGACCTATTCCACCGAATTTCTTAGAAAAGATTTATGGGAAGAAGCCCTCAAAGGCTACAGCTATGAAAAACGAGGGGTAAAAAACTACGGATTAGGCATACGCCTTCGTGAGTGGGAAACCGGTCAAACCTTGCATTACCACAACGGTTGGTGGCATGGCAATACATCATCGTACACTACTTTGAAAAACGATACCATCGTTATTATTGCGTTATCCAACAAATACACACGCAAAACCTATCAAGCGATGAAGTTGTCTGCTCTTTTTGGCGACTATCCGTTTGAGTTGGACGAGAAGGAGTAGTTTTCAGTCTTCAGTCTTCAGTCTTCAGTTTTCATCCAATCTTGTCATTGCAAAGCAATCTCTTTTCTGTGCTTTCCGTGTTTTCTGTGAGAAAAAAAATTAAAATTTCTCGCAAAGACGCAAAAACGCAAAGTTTAACCCTTAACCTTTTAAATTTTTAAACCCTTAAACTCTTAAACTTTTAAACTCTTAAACTTTTAAACTCTTAAACTTTTAAACTCTTAAACTTTTAAACTCTTAAACTTTTAAACCCTTAAACTTTTAAACTTTTAAACTCTTAAACTTTTAAACCCTTAAACTTTTAAACTCTTAAACTTTTAAACTCTTAAACTTTTAAACTCTTAAACTTTTAAACTCTTAAACTTTTAAACTCTTAAACTTTTAAACTCTTAAACTTTTAAACCCTTAAACTTTTAAACTCTTAAACTTTTAAACCTTATTCAAATAAATCCCATCTTCCCTAATCTCAATCAACTTCTGACGGTACAATGTCCCAATCGCTTTTTTAAATGTTTTTTTACTCATTTTGAGCACCGTTTTGATGTCTTCCGGGTGACTGTTGTCGGTCAAACGAAGGAAACCACGGCTGGACTTCAGTTCATCCAAAACGATTTGAGCGTTTTCTTCAATACTTTCAAAACCTACTTTATGGAGCGAAACATCAATTTTACCATCGGGGCGAACGAGTTTTACAAAGCCTTTTGTTTTGTCACCCGGACGAATTTTGTCGTCATACACTTCGTTTTTATAGACGAGTCCGCGAAAGCGACCGTTTATGATTACATTAATTCCAATTTCGGTGATGTGAGAAATGATTAAATGTACTTCTTGACCGCTTTCCAAACCCGAAGGTTCTTTGTCCAGAAACTGATTAATCTTACTTGACCCCACCAATCGGTTGGTTTTGTCATCCAGAAACAAATGCACCAAATAGCGTTTGCCTTGCTCCATTGGGCGGGCTTGCTCTTTAAACGGCACAAACAAATCTTTCTCTAAACCCCAATCTAAAAAAGCACCAAACTGATTGGTATAATTCACCCGCAAAAATGCATAATCACCCAACGTTATATACGGTTTAAGCGTAGTAGCCACAGGGCGTTCCTCATGATCCAAATACACAAAAACAGTAAGCTCCTGCCCGATTTCAAACTCGGCCGGTACATATTTTAACGGAAGCAAGACATCATCTTTTCCGTCGGTTAAAAAGAGCCCCACTTGGGTACTTCGGGCAATTTTAAGGGTATGGTGAACGCCAAGGGTAAGCATAGGAATAATTTTGGGCAAAGGTAGGGAAAATGTGGTAATGTGCCAATGAGTCAAAGTACTTTCTCCGTTCAAGTAATAGTGATGAATCTATTACTTATTGCAAATGGAACACGGATGATGTGGATTTAAAAAACTTGGATGGATTATTTTCGATTCGCTTTGCGAAAATGGACGAGGAAGGATTGAATTATGCTTAATTTGGAATGCTCATCTCTTCCTCGCTCCTTTTTAACTTAGTACCTTAGAGCCTTAGCACCTTTTAAACGTTTAAAACAACAAACTTTTGACGGCATTTGACAGGATTTGACAGGATTTGACCACGTTTGAGTCACTTTGACGATTTTCTTGACTTTTACTGGGGTTTTGTTCGGTATTTTTTCGGTACTTGTTCGAACGGGCTTCGGAAAAAGGGGGTGTTTTCCGAACAAATGTGAAATTAATATTGAAGGAAACCCAACTAAAACCCAAAAAACCAACCTAAACCCGATCATAATTTAAAAGGCTTTTAAGGTGACTTATTGCCTCTTTTGGCACACTTTTTAGACCGGCTTGTATTTGTTTTGGGGTAAAAAATTTATTGCCTTTTTGTAGGTAGTTTACGGTTCTTTTTCTATTTTTGGGTTTCCATCACACAAATACTACATTTTTTTAACGGAAGAATAATTTCTTTTTCAAGGAATGGGGTATTTTTTGTAAAAAAGTTACATAAATATGAATATATTTAATAGTTATAAGCCATTTTTGAACCAAACACAACTAAAAATAAATTTTACAATATGAAAAAAATTTTTATGGTACTTATTTGTTTACTTCCATTTATTGGGTTTTCTCAATTTAAAATAAAATTCAAAGAAATGGAGAAAGTAGAAAATCCAAATTTCAATAATTATGATAAATTAGTATTTGAGGCAACTTCATTTGTTTTTTCTAATCCTATGAACCCAAAATCAGAAGAATTTTTTTATGCTGTTAAAATTGCTCAATTTTGGATGAATAAGGACACCGAATTTGGTATGCCAATCTTTGGAGAATTTTACAATAAACTAACTAAAGAAAATAATCAGCAGTTTTTCTACACTTTGGCAATGATGCATTATAATCTTGTTCAAAAAATTGAAAAAAATCGTGTAATTAAGTTTGTGAAAGTTGAAGGCGTAAAATTTTCAGATTTACCTGAAGTAAGAGAAGTGCAATACGAAGGAGCTAAAATTCTTCTTGATTATGCAAAACAAAAAGAAAATAATTTTATATTAAATAACGATATGCAAATATATATTGATGCAAATGAAAATGGAAAACTTCAAGAATTAATGTTTAGATAAAACGGCTTATAACATCAGTAACTGTTGCACAACCCTTTCAAAAAACTATCCCGAAGCTTCGGGATCAAAAAAATCATAAAAAACAACCTCATTTAATCACTTTTAATCGAGGTTTAATTTTGGCTTAAAGATGTTGTTGTTTAAAAAAAGAAGGCTTAAAAACGTTCGTTTTAACTTCAAAAAAGTGACTTTTAAAGAAGTGTTTACCTTTCCTTGATTGATTGATACAACTTGGGCTTGGCTTTTTGGTT
>NZ_JBIIVK010000096.1:0-3389 GCF_044339515.1 Flavobacterium sp. | reverse complement strand
ATGCAATTCGTGAAGCGTCACCTTTTAGATTATAAACTTCTTGGGGTTCACAAACCAAATTGTTATCCTGCATAAAATAACCTAATTTTTCTACTGCTTCTTTAAATTTTTCAATAACAACCGGAGCCGGATCTACCAACCAAATTTCACGAGACCTGTTTTCGTCCACACCGGAAAACAAAGCGATGGCTTGGTTTACAGCTTCTTGTTGTGAACGAAAGTCTAAAATATTGCCATGTGGTTTGGTGTCATTCAACACCCGATTGGTACGTGAAAACGCCTGAATCAACCCGTGGTATTTTAGGTTTTTGTCCACGTATAAGGTGTTCAAATATTTGCTGTCAAACCCAGTAAGCAACATATCTACCACAATGGTTATGTCAATTTTTTTACTGCGGTCCAGTTCTTTGTTTGTCCATTTTTGGTCTTTGATGCGTCTTTGCACATCTTGATAATACAAATCAAATTCACTGATGGTATGATTGGTGCCAAACTGCTGATTATAATCAGCCATAATGGTTTTGAGTGCTGCTTTCTTTTCTTCGGGGTTCTGTTTGTTGTCTTCTTTTTCTTGGGTTAAATCTTCCTGAATCTGTTGAATATCAGAGTTTCCCTCGGCAGGTGGAGAAAATACACAAGCAATGTTTAACGGTTCATAGTCTGGATTTTCGGCTAGTTTCTTTTTTTGAATTTCTTTGAAAAGGTTGTAATACTCTATGGCGTTGTTAATAGAAGCCGTTGCCAACACTGCATTGAACCTTCTGAAATTGGTTGCCGCATGGTGTTTTTCTAAAATAGCTTCTACAATTGCTTGCTGAGCAATGGCTTCTCCGGGCTTTGCTTTTATTTCTCCTTTACCCTTAAAATAATCAATGTGAAACCGCAATACATTTCGGTCGTCAATAGCGTGCGTAATGGTGTAGGCGTGCAATTGTTTTTCAAAAATGTCTTGGGTGGTTTTATAAGATGCCTCTTCTCCCTCGCGAATTTGATAGGTAGCATTTTGATCAAAAATGGGCGTGCCGGTAAAACCAAACAGTTGAGCATTGGGAAAAAACTCCTTGATGGCTTTGTGATTTTCTCCAAATTGCGAACGGTGACACTCGTCAAAAATAAAAACTATTCGCTTGTTGCGAAGTGGTTCTAAACGTTCTTTGTAATTCTTTTTGTTATTGCCATCCAAGGCCAAGCCCAATTTTTGAATAGTGGTTACAATCACCTTATCCGCATAATTGGTAGAAAGCAAACGCCTTACCAAGGTTTCGGTATTGGTGTTTTCTTCTACACTGCCTTCTTGAAATTTATTGAACTCCTCACGGGTTTGTCGGTCAAGGTCTTTGCGGTCTACCACAAACAAACATTTTTCAATGTCGGCATTGTCTTTCAATAAGGTAGAAGCTTTAAAAGAAGTCAAGGTTTTCCCACTTCCCGTGGTATGCCAGATGTATCCATTGCCCCGGTTTTGTTGGATGCAATCAATAATTGCTTTCACGGCATAAATCTGATAGGGCCGCATGATGAGCAACTTTTGTTCACTTTCCACAAGCACCATATACTTGCTAATCATACTGCCCAACGTGCATTTGGTTAGGAATTTTTCTGTGAAAGTTTCAAGGTGTGTTATTTTCTTATTGCTCTCGTCGGCTAATTGATATATCGGCAAAAACCGTTCGTCTGCATTAAAAGCAAAATGTTGGTTCTTGTTGTTGGCAAAATAATACGTATTGGTTCTGTTGCTCACAATAAACAACTGCATATAACAAAGCAATGAATTACCGTAACCGTTACCCGGTTCATTTTTGTAACTCACAATTTGTTCCATTGCTTTTCGAGGGGAAATGTCGAGGTTTTTCAACTCAATTTGCACCACAGGCAAGCCGTTAATCAACAAAATAACATCGTAACGTTGGTGGCTGTTTTCGGTATTGATGCGTAATTGACTGATTACTTCAAAATCGTTTTTACACCAGTCTTTGTTATTTACCAAAGTGTAATGCAAAGGCGTTCCATCTTCTCGTTGAAAGTATTGTCTTTCCCGTAAAAGTTTAGAAGCTTTAAAAACATCCGGTTCAATGATTTCTTCTCTGAGTCGCAAAAATTCATTATCAGACAAACGAACACGGTTGAGTGCTTCAAATTTAGTTTTGAAGTTTTGTTCTAGTGTTTTCCTGTCAACTATGTCGGGACGATGAATGTACTTCAGCCCTATGAGTTGTTCGATGAGGTTTAGTTCTATTTGATTTTCTTTACTCATTTATTTGTAACTCTTTGGCGTTTATTGATTTTAAAATAATGTAATCCGTTTAAATTTTCAATAGTTCTAAAATCACTTTTTCTTTTGAGATTTTCTTTTGCTTTTATAATTGATTCATTAAAGCCATTGCATTTTAACCAATTTTGATTGCTCAAATATAGTAAAAAATACTTGCTGTGATTTTGAAAAACTATCCTATTTTTATAGGTACTTTAGAAGTTGGATGTTATAAAAAATGGTTTTTTGAGGCTATTACTTTATTCCAATTTCTATCGTAGTTTTTCGTTTAAACATTCATTTTTTGTTTTAAAAAAAACATTTCATTTTCAATTTGTTGTTTTTTAAGTTCACATGCGGCTAATTTTTGGAGCGAATTGAGTTCTAAACTCTTTTTTATCCTATTTTCAATAGTTTTTGTTTGCAAACTGTTATTATCCTTTTTAGTTTTAAAAAAATCCAAGGCTGTTATTCCCGCCAACAAATGCTCACGTGTTTTTTGTATTTCTTCTATTTTTTTATTGACCTGATGATGCATTATTGCCAAATCGGTTAGTTTTTTTTGCCATTCTTTTTGAACAGTTTTGCTTTCATTCTCTAAAAAATTACGACTGGTTTTGGCGGTTTTATTTTTTTTTACGTATTGTAAAAGTTCGTTTAGTTTTACAGTGGCCTCTAACGGCAAACTTCTTTTTCCGCACACAAACATAGACCATTGTGATCGGTGTACCCCTAGAAATATGGCCATTTCATCGTGTGTGAGTCCGGTAATTTCTTTAAAAGCATTCATAAGGCAATCTTATTTGATTGTGTCAATTGTTTCGCTCAAACAAATATACAAAAAAGTGTGTCATATTTATATAAATTATTTTTTTTACACAAAAATTGTGTCACAATTAAAATATACTTTTTTTTGACACATTAAAAAAATATTTCTTCTAACTATATTCAACTTCGTTGAAGGATTAACCACTAAACATTCCACAAAATATCACCAAATCTAGTGAGGAGAAAAAAATCACTATAAATGGGTATTGTTTGATGTCGTTTTTTATTTTAAAATTGCAACATTATTAAAATTCGTAAGAAAATTTACAAAAAGAAAATACTTCGGTATCACGCATTATACTCACTTTCG
>NZ_JBIIVK010000067.1:0-15513 GCF_044339515.1 Flavobacterium sp. | reverse complement strand
AAAGTAATTTTAGGTGAAAAATCGGGGTGGTCAATTTGAACCGAAATTGGGTGGTCACTTTCAACCGAAATCAGGTGGTCACTTTAAATCGGAATTGGGTGGTCAATTTGACCGGAATTTGCAATACAGTCATTTTGTCGTTTTGTAAATTCTGCACTTAATAATGGAAAATAATATTCATCTGTTGAGTTCGGCTTATATCGTAAATCAGCATTGAACACAGCACAACTTGTCATTGTTAAAATTAGTCCTATGTTGATTATTAGTTGTCGTTTCATAAAATTGGTGCTAACTAGTAAATATACTCAAGTATATACAACTTTTATCAAATATAAAATAAACCTTCTAAAGTAAATCATACTACTAAAAAAAGTTAGGCTTAACCGTAAAAACAAAAAAACCACCTGAAAGCGGTTTTAATGTAGTATTAATTTTAGTACAACCCTGGATATTCTTTTGGGTTTAATTAAGTATTATGGTAGATACCTTTTTGTGGATTTGCTTCTCATAGGGTTTACTAGTAAATTTCTATTTTTTTGGGGTACTGGGAGAGGTGGTTGGGCGGCTAACGGTTAGGGGCGTTGGTTATTCATTAAAGTTAATAAATAAACATTAGCCATTCAAGGATGCGGTAGTTCTTCCAAAGTAAAAATTACTTAAAAGTGAACTATAGCCGGTTTTGGCAACTAGCTTTTTTATTCAGTCTGAATATCACCTTCGCTAGGATTTACAATAACAAATCCATATTCAACATCATCAGGGACATTATATTTTTCCCAATATTCTCTACCAATACCAGCTAATTCACCTTTTTTGTCATCGACTTCAAGTCCATTATCTCCGAAATAAATTTTAGGTCCAATGTCAAACAAAATTGAATCTGTATCTACAAATTCAATTATTCTCTCTTCATTCGGTTTTAAGGTAAATTTGTCTTTAATATTCACAGTTTTGTCAGTTTCATTCCGAAAAAATATTTTATATAATGCTCCAGTCTTTTTGTATTCTGCCGGGATTATAAATGTTTCATCTCCTTTGTCAATGATTTCATTTCCGTGTTTATCTTTAAATCGATTATCATTTTTACAACCAAATAAAAATGATAAAATTCCCAAGGTTAGTATTATACTTTTTAGTTTCATTTTTTCAGAATGTTCATTCTTTAACGTGCAGTTTTTAAGCTTGTTGACAAATATTAAATATACTCAAGTTTATACAACTTTTATCAAATATAAAATAAATCATCCAAAGTAAATCACTCTACTAAAAAAAGTTAGGCTTAACCGTAAAAAAAAAAAACCGCCTGAAAGCGGTTTAAATGTGGAATTAATTTTAGTACAATCCCGGATATTCTTTAGGATTCACTTCATGCATCATGGCATAAACTTTTTCGTAAATGTCTTCGGCAGAAGGTTTACTGAAGTAATCTCCATCCGTTCCATACGCCGGACGATGCGGTTGAGCCGCTAGTGTTTGCGGTTTACTATCTAAATAATCGTAGCCATTTTGCACATCTAATACTTGTTGCAAGATAAAGGCAGAAGCTCCTCCGGGAACGTCTTCATCTACCACTAAAAGGCGGTTGGTTTGGGCTAAACTTTTATTAATGTCATGGTTGATATCAAAAGGTAGAAGTGATTGTATATCAATGATTTCACAATCGATACCTACTTCCAATAATTCTTTTGCAGCTTGTTCTACTAAACGCAAGGTTGAACCGTAAGAAACGATGGTCATATCGGTTCCTTTTTTGATGGTTTCCACTACACCAATTGGCGTTTTGAACGTTCCTAAATTGGTTGGCATTTTTTCTTTTAAACGATACCCGTTCAAACATTCAACCAGTAGAGCCGGTTCGTCGGTTTCCAATAATGTATTATAAAATCCGGCAGCTTTGGTCATGTTTCGTGGTACCAATACGTGAATACCACGCACGGCATTGATGATCATGCCCATTGGTGAACCGGAATGCCAAACGCCTTCTAAACGGTGGCCACGCGTACGAATAATCAATGGTGCTTTTTGACGGCCTTTGGTGCGGTATTGTAAGGTAGCCAAATCATCACTCATGATTTGAATGGCATACAGCAAATAATCTAAATATTGAATTTCGGCGATAGGACGGAGGCCACGCATGGCCATTCCGATTCCTTGTCCTAAAATGGTGGCTTCACGAATACCGGCATCGGCTACACGTAACTCGCCGTATTTCTCTTGCATACCTTCTAAACCTTGGTTTACATCGCCAATGTTTCCGGAGTCTTCTCCGAAAACCAAGACTTCAGGATATTTGCTGAAAATGGCATCAAAGTTATCACGAAGGACCAAACGAGCATCTACTTCCTCGGCTGTGTTATCATAGGTGGGCACTACTTCTTGCACCGCAGTAACCTGTTGAGCCGATTCAGAAAACAAATGCGAACTGAATTTCGGTTGAATTGTATTGATATAGTTTTTAATCCACGTTGCCAATTGCGGTTGACTTTTTTCACCCACAATCATCCGAAGCACCTTTCGAGCAACAGTAATAATATCTTTGCGTATCGGTTCTTTAATTTCTTTTAAATCGTTAGCGAATTTTTGGATAAAAACCCGGTTTACACTGGTAGAGGCAATGCTCTCTAACAAAGCAACTAATTCGTTTTGTTCTTTTTTGAATGGCTCAACAAACGCAGTCCAAGCGGCTTTTTTGCCTTCTACTACTTCTTTTTTGGTAACATTGTCAATTTCATCCATTTCCTCAGCCGTTGCAATGTTATTCGCAATCATCCACAAACGCATTTGAGCCAAACAATCAAATTCGGCTTCCCAGGCTAAGCGTTCGGCATTTTTGTAGCGTTCATGACTTCCGGACGTGGAGTGACCTTGTGGTTGAGTAAGTTCGTTCACATGAATCAACACCGGAACGTGCTCTTCACGGGCAATTTGTGCTGCACGTTGGTAGGTTCCCACCAAAGCGGCGTAATCCCAACCCAACACGTTCATGATTTCGAACCCTTTGTTGTCTTCATCGCGTTGAAAACCTTTCAGGATTTCAGAGATATTTTCTTTGGTAGTCTGATGACGAGCATGCACGGAAATTCCGTATTCATCATCCCAAACGCTCATGACCATCGGCACTTGTAAAACCCCGGCAGCGTTAATGGTTTCAAAAAACAGCCCTTCAGAGGTACTCGCATTTCCAATGGTTCCCCACGCAATTTCGTTTCCGTTTTCGGAGAATTTATTCTTTTTCGGTAAAACCGATACGTTTCTGTAGATTTTAGAAGCTTGAGCCAATCCTAACAAACGCGGCATTTGTCCGGCGGTAGGAGAGATGTCGGCACTTGAATTTTTTTGTTTGGTTAAATCGTTCCAGTTTCCATTTTCGTCAAGCGAATGTGTTGCAAAGTGACCGCCCATTTGACGACCGGCACTCATTGGATCGTGTTCCAAATCGGTATGACCATATAATCCGGCAAAAAACTGTTGAATTGTTAACTGACCAATGGCCATCATAAACGTTTGATCACGGTAATAACCCGAACGGAAATCACCATTTTGAAACGCTTTTGCCATGGCCAATTGCGGCACTTCTTTCCCATCACCAAAAATACCGAATTTTGCTTTTCCGGTGAGTACTTCACGTCGCCCTAAAAGCGAACATTCTCTACTGGTAATGGCAATTTTATAGTCGTTTAAAACTTCTGTTCGGAAATCCTCAAACGTCATAGCTTGTTTGGTTTCTGGTGCTGTCATAAGTCAATAAAAATTCTTGTATTGAACAAATTTAAGTAAAAAGTTGGAAAAACAATACAATCACCATAAAAATAATTTTATGGTATTGATAAAAAACACCTAGATTACTTGTTTTAAATTGTGTATTTTATCGAAAACAAACTGTATTTATGAATAAAATGTAATTTATTATGCATTTATTCGTGGATTAAAACCATTTTCGGGTAAATAAACTTACCAACACATTCGGACTTAAGGTTACCATAAATCGGATGCGTTCACCGTAGTTGCTCTTTCCGACTTCCCAACCGTTGGAAGAGTAAACCGGGAAATAAAGTTCAAAATAATCGGTCACAAGATTGAGCCGTACACCACTGTCGTACACAAACTTGGCTGATTCATTTTCGTTTTTCAAAGCACCAATGTCGCCGTAGACTTCCACCCAATTCCAAATATTAATGCTCGAATTAAACGTGGTTATCCATTGGTTGGCATAAGGTGTGTCTAACTTTGCTTTAAATGCTCCTTCTGCCACAATGTACTGTTGGCTGAACAGACCGGTGGTTTCCGAGCGACCATATAAACCATAATCAAATAAGTAATCGGTGGGTCGGTCAAGAGCAAAACTAAAGAAGTCTGAGTTGGTTTTTCGGTATAAAAATGAACCGGCATAAAAACGAAGATTGACTTGTCGATTACTTTCAAATAGTTTTCGGTATTCCAATTCAACGGCTGCTTTTCCAAAGGAATTAGCGAGTTGCAAATCGGTTCTAAAAGCAAAATGGTTTTTTATTTCGGTTTTCACATTAAAATACCTCGCATTGAAAATGGAGTAGTTTTCATTTCTTCCTTCCAGTGACACAAAAGGCGATTCTTCCCGTTCCACAATCACTTGTCGAATCATCAATGTTTCTTTTCGATTGTCACGGTAGTTATCCGGACGTTTGAAGAACTGTATCATCGGATTAAAACGAATGTAACTGGCATCCTGAGCATAGTCGAAGAATTGTCCGGAAAATTGATAGCGAATCAAGTAAATATTACTGTCTCTACGAAATTGGTTTCCTATCAAACGAAAGTTTCCAATCATTTTTTGTGTGAGGGTCGAGTAGGCGGGATTTACATCAAAAAGAAAGGGTTTATCTAAAAATGTTTTATTGTGAAAACGCATTCCCGGCATCAATCCATTATAGAGATTATACTCCAGCGTGGGCACATATAAAATTTGATTGTGATACGGGTCTTCTAAATCTTTCAGAAAATTGAACTTAATCGGACGGTCATTGAATGAATAATTTTTGAGGGATTTCCAGTTATTTCGCAAGTTATATTCCGGCACTTCGTTTTCATAATTCAATACAATGCGGTCGGCATCTTTTCGACTCATTGTGATTGTGGTGTCGGTTTTAATGTTTTCCAACCATTCTTTGAATACGATTTCACCTTTTTTCAAACCAAAAATCGGAATGGGCACCACTACACCGGTTTTATTTCGAACGGTAAAGGCAATGCTGTCATTTGTTTTAGAAACCTCTGTAAATTTATAGTCGATGATGTCTCTGGAATTAATAATGGTCTCAAAAAACCAATCAATGTTGTTGGGGCAGTTTTGTCTCAGTATTTTTTCGAAATCTTTTGATGTAGTTTGTTGGTTTTTATTTAGTTCAATAAACGATTGAATGCTTTTGGTAGCCAAGTTGTTCCCGCAATAGTCATCAAGGTATTTTAAGCTCAAGCCGGCACGGTATTTTCCGGCAATTTGTTCGTTGAATTTGAGCAAAGTGTTTTTAGGATTTCCGATGGGTTGATCCAAGTTTTTTCTGGCCATGAGCATGTAATAATAACTGTATTGCTCATTAAAATCCAAATCAAATAAGTTAAATCCTTTTAAAATTTTGAGTTTAGAAATATTACCCATCATTTTCATGTCGGGATAATATTCATCAATGTACTTCATCATAATGTGCACTTGGATGGCATCATATATCCAATTGTCATCACGAGCGTTCAATTTTAAATTGCTCTTTAAATATTTATAAACATAAGTTTTTAAGAATTTAATTTCATACAAAAAGTTGTCAGGATAAGGACTGATGAAAGCGGGAAGTTGGTTCAAACCATAGAATGGATTTCGCTCATAATCAGCCTGTGAAACAATGATAGTTGAATTAGTAGTTGAGCCAATGTTTTCATCTGTAAATTTTACAACTTTATCAATGATAACCGCTTTTTGAATATCATCAAGACGATTGTCTTTCAAGTTTGTATATACATCGGCAATGTCATTTTTATAGCGATTGAAGGTGATTTGTTGTTCGGTATGGATACAAAAATCCATTCTGTTTTTACCTTCCAACGTATAAATTGTATGCTTTCCTTGATTATCTGTTGAAACTACATTTAAATCCGTAAAAAGTCTCTGGTTTTGTGGGGTTTTAAAAGTGATTTGATAATCAGCAGGAGCATTGGTTATATCATCCACATTAAAATTACTGTTCTTGTAAAAGGTATTATTTTCAAATCGAGCAGGTGTTAAAAACCAGTCTTTGAGATGAAAGCCACCCTCACTCGTATAACCAAATTTAGTGAATTTATCACTAGGGATTTTAACTCGATAGGTAAGGTTAAATTTAATCTCTTGATTGGGAGCCAATTTTTCTTGTAGCGAAACTTCAATCAAATCAGGATGCCTTTCGGGTCGACACCAATCCAAAAAAGACTTATTCTCATCAATGATGGTGATGGCAGAGGTATTGCCTCTTTCGTAGTCTTTGGCTAAGTGAAAACTACGCACAAATTCATCCGAAAATCGTTTTGCCAGCGGCGTGTTTTTTGCTGAAAAAGCATTATTCCAATCATTCAGAATAATTTTGCTCAAACTGTCTGTTCCGGTATTGTGAAAAACAATTTCCTGCAAAACAGTCAACGATTTTTGTTCGGGAAGCAATTCCACATAAATCGAATTAGTGTTTTGGGCAAAAGAATATTTTCCACCCAATAGCAATGCGAGAAAAAAGATAATTTTTACAAAGGAATACAATGGCAATTTTTTAGGTTGAAAGATATTAAATTATTTACATCAAAATGTTATTAAAATGTTTAAATTGTTAAAAAAACCGTGTCTTAGGCTTTAATTTAGTAAATTTGCTAAAACTAAAATTCCTATGACAAAAAGAGTACTTCTTTGGGTCTGTTTTTTATTGCCGTTTTGTTTTAATGCACAAGTGGTCATTAATGAAGTAGATGCCGACACCCCTGGTCTGGATGTTCTTGAAATAGTAGAACTAAAATCTGAAACACCTTACTTTTCACTATACGGATACATTTTAGTTTTTTTTAATGGAAGTACCGCTGGTACAGGAACGTTAAGTTATAACACCATTGATTTAAGTGGTTTAGTTACTGACGGAAACGGAATTGTATTGTTAGGAAATTCACAAGTTAATCCTGCTCCTTCAAGGCTTTTCCCCCAAAATACAGTGCAAAACGGACCGGATGCCATTGCCATTTACCAAGATGTAATCGATACATTTCCGATAGACACACCCGCCACCACCACAAATTTAGTGGATGCCATAATTTATGGAAATAGTGCCACGCAAGCTACTGCTTTGCAATCAGCTTTAAATGTTTTTGTACAAACCAATGAAAATGTCAATGGGTTAGCCGCTTCACAATCGATTCAACGCAAAAATGACGGTACGTATGAGGTGAAAACCCCTACACCACGTGCAAATAATGATGGAACCGGTATTATATACAATGGGATAGCGGTAATTACTTCTACCACTTTATTGAATGAAGGTGAAAGTGTGACAATTTCTTTTGAAACGGATACACCGGTTGCAGAAACAGTGAATTTCACCTTAAACTTAAACAACGGAACATTTTCGTCCGAAGATTATTCGGGTACAATTTCCATTTCTATTCCGATTGGGACTTCCTCTGCCTCCACGCAAATTCAAATTGTAAATGACGGTATTAACGATGGAGACGAAGAAATGTCGATTGTTGTAGAGACTTTGCAGGAAGGCTATATCACATTAAATAATAATGTAAAAGTTCGTGTTTTAGACGTAAATTTTCAAGTAGTGGATTGGGGAACGCCTTTAACACCAACCTACGGAAATGTTACAAGTTCAGCACCGGCAGGCTATTATGCTTCTTTGGAAGGACTTTCAGGAAATGCTTTGAAACAAGCCATTCAAGACATTATTGCCAATCCGGAGGTAGTGCGAGCCCATTCCTATGGCGATGTGGTTGAAATTTTAAACACTGCTGATCAAAATCCGGCTAATAATAACCAAGTTTGGTTGATGTATGTGGAGCGTCCGCAAACAAAAATTGATTACCAAACCGGAGCAAGTATTGTAGGTTTTTGGAATCGTGAACATATTTTTCCGCAATCACGCGGCGGTTTCTCGGGAGGTACTTCCTCGTTTTCGGATGGAATAGACATTTGGTTGCCTACCAGTGCCAATGATATTTTGGCAGGTCATTCGGATGCTCACCACATTCGTTCCGAAGACGGTCAAGAAAACAGTTCCAGAGGCAATCGCGATTATGGAAGTGATTATAACGGTCCTTCAGGAAATATAGGAACCTGGAAAGGTGATGTAGCCCGTTCTTTATTTTATATGGCCGTTCGTTACAATGGTTTGACTTTAGTGAATGGAAATCCTTCGGACAATATTGTGGGGCAAATGGGCGACTTAGCTTCATTGTTAGAGTGGAATGAAACGGATCCTTCGGATGATTTTGAAATGAATCGCAATAATTATATCTACACTTGGCAATTGAATCGAAATCCGTTTATTGATTATCCGGAATTAGTCAACTATGTTTTTGGTGATAATTTTGGTGACCAGTGGTTTGCTCCGCTTAGTTTAGGTGAAAATAATTTTAGCCAGGTGAAAGTATATCCCATTCCGGCAAGAGATGAAATCACGATTAGTGGTATTGATCATGAAGCCGATGTTACAATTTTTTCTTTAGAAGGCGTTCAGGTTTATCAAACTAAAATTAATGGGTTTACTCAATTAAATTTGAATTTAGCCTCAGGAATGTATTTGATGAACATTGAATCGGATAATCAAAAATTGACCAAGAAAATTATCATAAAATAAAAAAAACGAATCCAATAAACGGATTCGTTTTTTTTGAATACTATAAAACTTGACTGTTTTATTATCGTAAAGTTGCTCCAACTTCTTTTTCAAAATTCTGCTGAAGCTTATTCATTATTTTATCAATTTGTTCATCCGTTAAGGTTTTGGTTGTGTCTTGAATAACAAAACTCAAAGCATACGATTTCTTGCCTTCCGGAAGATTTTTTCCTTCATACACATCAAAAAGATGAATATCTTTCAACAAAACTTTCTCTGTTTGACGAGCTATAGAATACAATTTGTCAAAGGTTACGTTTTGGTCTAATAACAATGACAAATCTCTTCGAACCTCAGGATATTTTGGAATATCTTGAAATTTAATTTTATTAGAAATCATTTTCAAAATCAAATTCCAATTAAAATCGGCATAAAAAACCTCTTGTTTGATATCGAAATATTTCAATATTGATTTTTTAACTGTACCAAATTCAACCAAAATATCATTTCCAATTGCAATCGCTATTCCTTCATTAAAGACATCACTTGAAACTGGAACAGTCTGCGTCTTGCCAAATGAAAGGCGTGTCAAAATGGACTGAACATACCCTTTAAACATGAAAAAATCACTCGGCTTTTGTGGTGTTGTCCAAATTTCACCTTGACGATTACCGGTTACAAATAAAGAAAGGTGCTTGTTTTCTTCATAACCGGATGGCATTTTGTGGTAGCTTTTACCAAATTCAAATAATTTTAAATCTGCATTTCTGCGATTAATATTATACGAAACTGCCTCTAAACCTGAAAATAAAAGTGATTGACGCATCGCCGATAAATCACTGCTCAACGGATTCAGCATCATCACATTAAATTCTTCTTTTAAATCTTCCGATAATTTCACATAGTCAGGAGTAGTAAGCGAATTGGCCATCATTTCGTGAAAACCTACTGAATTTAATTGTGAAGCGATAATATTCTGCACCTTGTAATCTTCAGTTCTTCCTGAATTGGAAACGGTGGCATTCAATTTTTTTGAAAACTGAATATTATTGTAACCGTAAACACGAAGAATTTCTTCAATTACATCAATTTCTCGTTGCACATCTACACGATACGCAGGAATGGTTAGGCCCAAACCGGCATCGGAAACACTATTTACTTTAATATCTAAAGAAACCAAAATCTTTTTGATGATTTCTTTTGGAATTTCCTGACCGATAATTTTATTTACTTTGTTAAAGTTCAATAAAACCGTGAAATCTTCAATTTTCTTTTGATAAATATCGACGATATCTGAGGTAATTTCCCCACCGGCAATTTCTTTAATTAAAATGGCCGCTCTTTTCAAAGCGTATTCTGTAATGGTTGGATCAATTCCGCGTTCAAATCGGAAGGAAGCATCGGTGCTTAAACCATGTCTTTTGGCTGTTTTACGGATTGAAACCGGATTAAAATAAGCACTTTCTAAAAAGATATTTGCTGTATTTTCAGTAACGCCTGAATTTTTCCCACCAAAAACACCGGCAATACAAAGAGGACCTTTTTCATCACAAATCATCAAATCTTCTTCGTGCAAAATTCGTTCTACATCATCTAAGGTTTTGAATTTTGTTCCACTTTCAGCGGTTTTTACGATAATTTTTCCGTTGATTTTGTTCGCATCAAAGGCATGAAGCGGTTGTCCCAATTCATGCAATACATAATTAGTAGCATCAACAATATTGTTTTTTGGAGAAAGACCAATGGCTTTTAAACGATGTTGCAACCAATCCGGCGAAGGTTTTACCGTAATTCCGGAAATGGTAACACCACAATAACGAGGGGCTAATTTGATATCTTTTACTTCCACATCAATTTTTAACGTTCTTTTATCTACGCGAAAACTGGTAACAGAAGGTGTAATTAATTCCGGATGAACATTTTTCTGAACTAAACCGGCACGCAAATCACGAGCAACACCTAAGTGTGACATAGCATCGGCACGGTTTGGCGTTAAACCGATTTCAAAAACTTCATCGTTTTCAATGTTCATTACTTTCGAAAAAGGTGTACCCGCTTTTAAAGAAGCATCTAAAATCATAATTCCGTCATGATTTTCGCCTAAACCTAATTCATCTTCGGCACAGATCATTCCGTGACTTTCTTGTCCGCGAATTTTTCCTTTTTTTATTTGAAATTCGTTACCGTCTTTATCAAATAAATTGGTTCCAATGGTTGCCACAGGCACTTTTTGACCTACTGCCACATTAGGAGCACCGCATACAATTTGAACCGGATTGCCATCACCTAAATCGACTGTTGTGATTTTAAGTCTATCAGCATCAGGATGTTGAATACAAGTTTTTACTTCGCCAACCACGATGCCTTCTAAACCTCCTTTGACGGATTGATATTTTTCTACAACTTCTACTTCTAAACCTAAATCGGTTAGCAAAGCAGCAGTTTCTTCAGAAGAGGAATCTAATTTAATGAATTGTTTGAGCCAATTGTATGAGATACGCATTTTGATGAGCTTTTAAAGGTGGCAAAGATAATCAATGAATTACTTTTTGCATAATTTTAAAATTAAAAAAGGTCACTTTAAAGAGTGACCTTTTATAAACTTATTTTAATTTCATATTTTAATTAATACAATAGAGGAAATAGGGTAATTTTTCACTGCCGGGTAATACTTGGGAAACGGCGTGTGCTGATTGAATAATGTCAGAATTTGTATTTGTAAATTTGAAACTTGATGAAACATAAATACAACCATTTTTATCAAAATTCAATTCTTTTTTTTCGATTCTAAAGATGTTTTCGGTCTGTTGTGTGGTGGTTTTGAAATTGTATGTTGGAATTGTTTCAATATCATCAACACTTTTTCGAATTTTAGAAAACGTTCCGAAATAGAAATCAGTTTCAGAAATTGAAATTTTAGTATTTGATTTACAAATCATATAAATGGTAGTTTCATCATGATAAATAGACAATTCACCAATCGTTTTAGATTGATCATCAACGATTTCATAATTTACTTCTGATTTTAAAGCAATATCTTTTTTGGAGGAAAGTAGTGAAAGATTTGTTTGTTCTTCATTAAAAGAATCATCCTTACTACAATTAAGTGTCAAAAATGCAGTGAAAATTACTAATGTAATTTTTTTCATGTTGGTTAAGTTTTATTGTTAGACTTGGGATCTATTCAACTAAATGCCGGACAAGCTTTTAATTGATGGTGCTAAGCTAAGTGCAAGTATTGATTTACAAAAATAAAATCGTTTAAAAACACTTTTTTCACGTTAACTAACTCAAAAAAAGCATTTTTATTGTCTTTTTTAGAGGATTTCTTCGATGTGTTTTTTGATATTCGAAGCAATTTTTTCAATTGGTAGGTCGTTTGCATCAAACCCAAATGGGTCTTCAATTTCTTCGGCAATGAGCTCCAAACTTGCTAAAACATAAAAAATAAAAATGACAACCGGAATGGAATAAAATCCTAAACTGAAAACATAACCGAATGGTAAAGTCATGACATAGAAAAAGATAAACTTTTTGATAAAAGCACTATACGAATAAGGAATAGGGGTGTTTTTGATGCGTTCACAAGCTCCACAAATATCTGTAAACGACATAATTTCGTTATTCAAAATAATCAACTGATCACCGGTAATTTTCTTTTGGTCATACAAATCATTTATTTTTTGAAAAAGCATTTTGGCCAACTGATTAGGTTTGTGTTTATGATGGTCAATTTCTAAATCTTCATCTTCATACAGTTGTTTACTGGTTTCCACATTGGTTAAATGTTTTACTAAAATAGAAGCATAACCGGGAATTAGTTTTCTAAAATAGGCTCTGTCATTTTCTTCATGTAACATCACACGAAGTTTTATAGCTAAGTTTCGACTGTTGTTGACCAATGCTCCCCATAATTTTCGTGCTTCCCACCAGCGATCATAAGCAGTGTTAGTCCTAAATACAAGCAATAATGAAATTACAAAACCCAACATGCTGTGCATAATTGTGATGTTACTCAAGTGACTTTGTTCGGATAATTTCCAATGTACAATCTCTATATAGCCCACAGCATACGTATACAATCCGATAAAAATCATCATCGGAATTAATTGTCGAAATGTATCGGATTTGTGAAATCTGAAAATAAAAGTAATCCAGTCTTTGGGGTTGTATTGAACCATTTTTGTATTTAGTAATTAGTGATTAGTTCAGAATTAGCCATAAATGTACACTTTTTTCTCAACCTGAAACCTGAAACTTGAAACCTGAAACTTTAAAACATAAACCTCTAACTAATATAATTCCAAATATTCTTCTTCTTACTCATTTCCATAAAAACCATTCGCAATGTTTGGTGTTCCGGCAAGGTCATTGAAGCGTCTTTTTTTAAGAGTTTAATGGCTTCGTGACGAGCGAGTTGCAAAATACCTCGGTCACGAACTAAATCGGCTATTTGTAAATTCAGCACACCACTTTGTTGTGTTCCCATGATATCGCCCGGTCCACGAAGTTTTAAATCGACTTCGGCAATTTCAAAACCGTCGTTGGTGCGACACATGGTTTCTAAACGAATTTTGGAATCGTCACTCAATTTGTGGCTCGTCATTAAAATACAATAACTTTGTTCGGCACCACGACCTACACGACCACGAAGTTGGTGCAATTGCGATAAGCCAAACCGTTCCGCACTTTCAATCACCATTACACTGGCATTGGGAACGTTTACACCGACTTCAATGACTGTAGTGGCGACCATAATATTGGTTTTTCCGGCAGCAAAACGTCGCATTTCTTCTTCTTTGTCGGCTGCTTTCATTTGTCCGTGAACGATGGAAGCGCTGTAATGCGGCAATGGAAAATCCCTTGAAATACTTTCATAACCATCCATCAAATCTTTGTAATCCAATTTTTCACTTTCATTAATCAATGGATAAACAATATATATTTGTCGACCTTTTGCTATTTCATCTTTCAAAAATTTCCAAACTTTCAATCGGTTTGAATCATAACGATGCACGGTTTGAATGGGTTTTCGTCCAGGAGGTAATTCATCAATCACAGAAATATCTAAATCACCATATAAACTCATGGCTAAAGTTCGTGGAATTGGAGTAGCCGTCATTACTAAAACGTGTGGCGGAATTGCATTTTTCTTCCACAATTTCGATCGTTGTTCTACACCAAAACGATGCTGCTCATCAATAATAGCCAACCCTAAATTGTGGAATTGCACTTTATCTTCCAATAAAGCATGTGTTCCAATAATAATATGCAATTCACCATTCTCTAAAGCTTCATGAATGATTTTTCGTTCGGAAGTTTTAGTTGAACCGGTGAGTAGTTTAATTTTGATATTCAAATCCTTAGCTAATTCAGTCAATCCATTAAAATGTTGTGTGGCTAAAATTTCCGTAGGAGCCATTAAACAGCTTTGAAAACCATTATCTAACGCCATAAGCATACACATTAAAGCCACAATCGTTTTTCCGGAACCCACATCGCCTTGTAATAATCGGTTCATTTGAGCATTGCTGCCTAAGTCATTTCTTATTTCTTTCAACACTCGTTTTTGAGCATTCGTCAATTCAAACGGCAAATGATTTTGATAGAAATCATTGAAATAGTCCCCCACTTTTTCAAAGGGATGGCCTTTGATTTTATGTTTTCGAATGAGGTTTTTGGTAATTAATTGCAATTGAATAAAAAACAATTCTTCAAACTTTAATCGAAATTGAGCTTTTGCCAATAATTCCTGACTCTTTGGAAAATGAATATTAAACAAGGCAGCATTTTTGGGAATCAATTTTAATTCATCCAACAAATAGGAGGGAAGTGTTTCAGTAAAACGAGCTTGCGTTTCCACAAACAATTGCTGCATCATTTTGTTAATGGTGCGATTGGAAATGCCTTTTTGCGTCAATTTTTCAGTAGAAGGATAAACCGGTTGCATAGCAGAACGCAGACTTTGTTTATGTTCTTCCAATAATTCCAATTCCGGATGAGCCATATTAAATAGGTTTGAAAAAGAAGCAACTTTACCAAAAGCAACATAAACGGCATTGAGTTTTAAACTTTCACGAATCCATTTCTGACCTTGAAACCAGACCAATTCCATTTCTCCGGTGTCATCTACAAACGTAGCGACTAATCGACCTCGTCCTTTTTTTTGTTCAACGGTTTTGATATGGATGATTTTTCCAACGATTTGGACTTCGGTATTTCCGGCTTGTAATTCATTGATTTTATAATACCGCGTTCGGTCGATGTACCGATTGGGAAACAACGTCAACAAATCGCCATACCGATGAATGCTGAGTTCTTTCCTGAGCATTTCGCCACGGGAAGGACCAACACCTTTGAGGTATTCGATAGGAGTTTGTAATATATCGTTCATTTTTAAAAATCAATGGCAATATCAATATCAATATCAATGTCATTTCAAAGCGAAGATAGTTTTTTGTGGTGGATTTTGAAAGATGTAATAGTTTCAATTATCAATACTTGAAATCCGTAGTTTTAATTCTACACAAAAAGGAGAGAATTGTTTATAATTTTACATAAAAATAACCCGTTGGGTGTAATTAAATGATTTGATTTTTAATGTTATTAATTGGTCTGTCAAAGATAAATTTATTGATAAATTGAACTAAAGTTAGAGATGTTATTTTTGCTAATATTCTTGTTTTAAACC
>NZ_JBIIVK010000065.1:0-16084 GCF_044339515.1 Flavobacterium sp. | reverse complement strand
GCATCAACAAAATGAATTGAAAATGAAAACCTATAAAACTAAAAACACTTGCAAAAACGTTTTTGCAAGTGTTTAATTTATTTATTTTTGTCTAATAATCTGTATCGATTATTTAGGACTAGTCATATTTTTACTTAATGATTAATCTTTCCACGTTTCCTTCATCAGTTTTTAACAAATAAATACCAGATAACAATGAAGAAGTGTCTATTTTGTTTGAATTTATTCCATTTAAAACTTTTCTACCATTGTTGTCATACAGTTCATAATTAACCGCTTTGTTAAAAGTTACTAAACCTCCATAAGAGGGATTAGGAGAAGCCTTAAAAGCAGTAGGATTTTCAAAGTCAATTAAACCGAGTGTTGACTCGGCAGTAATTGTAACCATGTCAAAACGAACCGTTCCACCAGGACCATAAGTAGATGTAGATCTTGATGCTCTATAATCATTTGTAGTTGGGTCAAATGCACTAACAATTCGAAAACCAGCATTAAGATTGTTGTTTAATTCTGGAACATTTGTCAAATCTACTGTTCTAGTATTATACCAAGTATCACCAGTTCCTGTCACATCTGGGGTAAATGTAAAAGTTTCAGCATCTACCCAATTATTGCCATCAGTTGTGTATTGAACAACATAAGTGTTGTTTGCAGTATTGCTTAATCGTTGATCAAATAAAAATTTAATACCTGTAAAATCTACAGTACTCACATTGAACTGAACTCCTCTTTGTTTATTTTCAGTTCCTGCTGCGGCGTAGGTGGTTGTATTCCATCCGTAATTTTCAGGTGTAGTATCAACCGGATCACTTGAACCTCCAGACGCTGTTCCTGATGCAAAAGTTGCAGTAACACCATTTAACAAAGAGGCTGTTCCATTACCTTCTGATGGAGATGGTGAAGCATTACCCCCCTCTACAGCATCTGCAGCTGGTCCGTTGAAATTCCAACGCGTTATGTTAATTTGTGACCAAACATTGATGTTCACAAAAAGCAATAATAAAAAAATGAGTAAGTTGTAATTTTTTTTCATGTGATTTTGAATATAAATTAAAATACAAAACTAAATTAAAATCAGTTGAGAATTGTTATGAAATTGTAAAATAAAATTAGGCCTACGTTCTTTCGAATGAAATCCCTCAGGCGTTATAAAAAACTAACTTTTCAAAAATTTATTAAATATAGTTATAAAAAACATTAATTTCTACACATCGGCAAGCTTAAAAAATCACTTTACTAATGCTCGAAACACCATTTTCAAAGGTAACTTTGACCAAAAGTGTTTGTTTATTTGGTACAATATCTACTATTGAAAATTCATTACTTTTAATAGCTTGATGTTTTGATAATTCTCTACCCAAAACATCATGAATAACAACCTCACTAATAGATGCATTAAATGATTTTAGTTGTATTTTCCCGTCATTAACTGCAACTAAAACAGAAGAATTTAATGCAACGTCAACTATTCCCAATGCTTCATCTTGATATAAAAGCTGAAAACGATTGGCAAATATTCCTACTTCCGAATTAAATGTAAAAGAAGCTTCTTTTAAATTATGAACTACATTTGATTCTATATCTCGAATAAAAATTAATTGATCTCCCGCAAACAAACCATCAACAGTTGCTAGTGAAATCGTGAAATTTCCAGAAGCATTGGTTCTGAATATTAGCGGCACAACATCCGAATCATTAAAAGGTAATGCTCTTCCTTGAATAACATATTCTTCGTTGTTTACTAACGAAGATAAAGCCGTTTCACTGTCGCCAATATATTTCCCATCGATTAATTGATCTACATCGTTCGTAGCATCGCTGATATAGCCCACCATAATTTGACTGAAGAAACCTGCCTGATTCGTTAGGTTTAACCAAATTCGGTGACGTTCCATCTCGGTTTGAGTTGCATAAGGCAATCCAAAGTTGGAACGGAAAAATTGATTACTATTGTTATCTACTCTCAAATCATTGGTAAATCGTGCTGTTGGATTAACTACATTTTGTGCCGCTACAATAAAACCCTGTCCTACTTGAATCGATCCGTTTGGAACCGGACTGGTAGGAGATGTAGATGTAGCTCCGCCTAAGGTATAAGTAGCATAAGCAGTACCTGCCGCATTGTTTGTCTTTCTCCAAAAATAAATCGTTCCTTCTATGTCGGCAACATTCGACAGCAAAAACGCTTCTGCACTAATGGTTGACGGATAGGGGTTTCCAATAGCATTGTACTTCTGTGAATTACTAATGTATGATAAATCAACATCTATGTCTCCATTTTTTGGAACACCAATAAATTCTCCTGTCCAAACTGTTGGAGAAGTTGGATGATTATCGGGCATTCGGATTAAATATCCAATTCCGTCATTAAAAGTTGTGTTTAATGGATTAGAAACACTTGAATAAATATTGTTTGTTGAGTTATAGGTATAAAATCTGTTATTCATCGTTAAAGGTGAAAAGTCCTTCAAACTCTGCGAACCGGTTACCGGAGAAGACCACATGACATAATCCAATCGCATCAATGAATTGGTATTTCTAAATTGATTAATGGTTCCTATGTTAGTTACATTATTAATCTGAATCAAATTAGCATTATTTTCAAGGGTGAAAGACGCAGTTCCAGCAATAGTCACTTCATTTTCTACAATTAAATTATTACCCGATTCAACAACCACTTGAGCAGCATTATTGATCGTAATTGAGCAACATTCTAAATCACTTGTTAAAATAAAATCGTTATTTATAACTGCTGCTACATTATTGACCGGATAGCCATTGCTCCAAGTAGTTCCATTCCATACCGAAGTAATTTCACCACAACTCAAAGGTGTTCCATCTGTTGTACAAATGGTAATTCCCCAAGAATTCAAGGTTCCGCCATCTTGATTTGCAGAATCAAATACTCTTAATGTCCAAGTCCCTTCTGTACTCTCTCCTATTAAAGTTGAAAGTGGTTGAGAAGGAATTAGTGTACCGGTTATAGTAGGTGTCGTTCCTTGACACGTTAACGCTATCCCTTCATCATCAAACGTCGCAACGGCATTATCGCGATTGGTACATTGGCCTGAAAACAATTGAATTTGTGTACCCAATGGACTAATTAAAGTCACTGTTAAATCAGCCATCCAAGTGTGTGTAATATTCAATGTAACCGTAATCTTGTCTATGGTTTGATTTTGATTAGTTGGTATTGTTAAGGTTGAATTGATTGTCGGTGTGCCTGAAGCCGATATTGCCAAAGGAACATTGGTAGAATTGACAATCGGATCACAATTAATTCCACTTCCGGTAGTAAATCTAAACACAGCACTTAATTCTCCTTGACAACCACTGTTTTTTGGTAAAACCCTCCAAAAATAATTGGTGTTTTCATCTAAATTAGTAGCGATATATTGATTTGTATTTATATTTTGACTAACTAAAATGGTAGTAAATTCTACATCCGAGGCTAGTTCAAAATCATAGTTCGTTGCGTTTGAATCCGAAGCCCACTCGATAACAACTGCATTATTCGAAACCCCCGTTGCTAAATCCAATGGATTGATACTTGAAACAAGTTGAAAACTAGAATTTAAAACCTCAACATATAAATTAACAGTTTTAGTGATTGATCCTGATGTTCCGGTCACAATCATTTGATAAATTCCGGGAATAGCAGTTTCAGTATCCGTTAAGGTCAACTGAACGGTTCCATTTGATGAAATACTAGACTGAGAAAAACTCGCCGAAGTTCCCGCAGGATTACCACTAACGCTGAGTGTTGTTGTTCCGGAGAAACCGCCTATGGTTGAATAATCTATATCAAAAACAGCAGGCTGTCCTTGACAAACCGCTTTATTTTGACCATCCGTTTGTCCATTAAACGCCAACGCAAAAGTAGGTGTTGCCGTTGAAATAGTAAAATTGGTGTTAGAAACGTCTAAAAAAATGTGATTGTGCCCTCGCACCATAATACGATTTTGAGTACCTGTAGAATTTGGTATTGTTACTGTTTCAGCACCATCATTTGGAACTTTACTAGCTAATAAAACAGGGAAACTGCTTCCTCCGTTTGTGGATAAGAAAATATCAACATAAGGAGAATTAACTCCATTCGCAGTAGTTCCAGCCACATCCCAGGTTACTGTTTGATTGCTTCCGGCCAACCAAGACACATTAGTATTGGGAGAATTTACAAGAAACGGTCCGGCAGCAGCATTCACCGTAACCAACATCAAATCCGAATTGGTCTGGCCATTTCCAGCAACGTTATCACGAGCAACTACAGAAAAATTCATGGTTCTTGATACGGAAGGCACCACTTCCCATGTATTTGCTGTTGACCCTGACAAAATCGTTGTCATTGCAGGAAAGTATCGTGAAGGAGAAGTAGTTCCTGTAATCGATCTGAACATTGGCCCAACTGCTCTTGTAGCTGTTGGTGCGGCATTTGAACCCGGATTTTCCGGGTCGCGTTGTTCCCAAGTATACAATAATGCATCATCATCTGGGTCTGAACCCGTTGCCGTTAAAATAAAAGCAGTACTTCTGGGGATTGTATAATCTAAACCGGCAGAAACAACTGGTGTTTGATTAGCAATTGGTGTATTTACCGAACAGCTTCCGTTAGCGGATTTAACATAAGCCATGATATCGCGAATATTTACATAAGCAAAATAAGCATCACTATTTGATTGTACGTTTGCAGCACAAATTCCTGCATATCCCATGATGGTTGAAGCACTACCCGGTTCTACTTCTGTGAGACCACTACCGGAACGACAGCTACTATTACTTTGTGTATGGTATCCACCAAATTGATGACCCATTTCGTGAGCCACATAGTCAATATCAAAAGCATCTCCGGTTGGATTTGCTCTTCCAGTATAACCCCTGCCTTTGTGTGTGCCTGATTGAGAGACCGCTCGACATACACAACCAATACATCCGGCATTTCCTCCGCCTGTAGTATTGAAATTGTGTCCAATATCATAATTATTAACCCCGATTATACTGTCCAATGTTTGAGCTGTGGTCGTGTTCCATTCATTACTCCACGGATCAGAATTCGCAGCTCCTAAATAAATTACAGCATCATTATTCGCAACAAAAATCATGGTGATTCCTAAATCAATTTCATAAACGCCAATTACACGGGTCATTGTAATGGCCATTTGTGCTTGAATGTTTGCTTTTTGCTGAGCCACTGTTCCTGCTCCTGCAAAAATATTACCATATTCAGCTGTACAGGACTGAGCTAAACGATATGTTCGTAAAGTGTTATCGTCTGTGTTAAAAATGTCATGCTCAAAAGCATTTCTATCTAATTCTGTGGAAGGCAAAGAAATCCCTTCGTCTGTTAAACATTCAAAATTTGAATCATTAGCAACCAAATCTGCCTTTTTATAGACAATATAAAACGCTTGGTTTTCGGTATACGGATCAATAAAAGTTGTGCTTGTTTTGGATGAAAAAGTCATGCTATGCAGACCAAACTGTGTCACAGAAAAGCGAGCAACAGCAGTTGGGTCATCTACACCTTGGGCGGCATAGGATTTAATCATTGGGAATTTATCAGCAAGTTCTTTTTCCATGATGGGTGTTTCCATAACATGGTATCGTTCCACAATTCCATCAGCGTTTGGTAAAAGAATCTCGTGGTTCGAACGCCCTGAAAAAGCACCTCTTAACGGTGCCCCAAGCAATTGCTGTTTGAACTGTTGAATATCAAGAGAAAAAATCTTGTAAGTTCTTGGAGTACTGCTTCTGTTTACTTTCGTGAGCGATTCAGGAGTTTGTTTGTTGTCAATTTGCCAGGGATTTTGGCGTTGGGCAGTCATTTCAATTGAAAAAATAACCACTACTAAAAAGAGTAGAATTTGTTTCATAGTAGGTATTCTAATGGTATTTTGGAATTTAGTTTTTCAAAAATGATAAAAAAATCGTATCTTGAATAAAAATTTAACAAATCATGCGGTAATTTGTTAAATAATCGATGAAATACACTATCAAACAAAAAATCCCAACCGAAAAACGGAAGGGATTTCTTAATATTTTTATTCTATATTTTACAAAATCAGTTTCTTTGAAACAACTTGACCATTTGCTAGTTCAATTTGAACAATTACTGTTTGGTTTATCAAAGAAATGTTGGTGGAGAATTCATTTGTATTTTCTCCAGATTTAGTAAACAACTGTCTTCCTAACAAATCATAAACGGTTACTTGAGTAATGTTCTCTAATGTTGATTTAACATTCAGTTGCCCTTCTGAAGCAAATGCAATGACTGCCGTCGCAACTTCATTAAAATCAGGGTTAGATAAGATTTCATTGGTATATCGCAATTCAAAACGAGTATCAAAAATACCGCTCTCTGAATCAAATTCATAGGGACTTTCTGTTAAATCATGAATAATGTTTAATAGTTTGTCTTCCAAATAAACTTTTTTATCTCCCAACCCTACAACATCAGCAATGGCAATCATAAATCTTCCTGGTGTCGAGGTGTTGTAACCCATTGGCACTCGATCATTCTCATCAAACGGCAATGCTCTTCCTTGGATAATAAAAGGTTTATTGTTAATCAACGAATACATTTTAGAAGATCCATCTACTTTGGTCGTTGCGTCAAACAACCTGTCTTTTTCATGGGTTGCTCCATCTACATAACCCACTAACGTACGAAACGGGTTGCTATTTTGCGGAATAAAATCTAACCAAATTTTAAAATCTTCTTCTCCTAGCGGTGCATTGGTCTGTCTGAAAAACTGATTGTTTGCATGAGTCACATTACGCATTGAATTTCTGAATGTAACTGTTTCGGTAGCGGCCGGTCCATCATTCATCAAGACAAAGAAACCTTGTCCGGAAGCAATTAAACCATTGAATCCTAACGGACCACTAACCGTTCCTGTTCCGTTGTGCACGATATAATCATTCGGACTGTAATTATAACCGAAATTATTATAAAAAGGATCGTTAAACGCTATATTCGGTAACAAACCATGTGTCCAAATCCGAACAGAACCTTCAATATTTGTGTTTTCATTTAAAAAATCCAAAGCACTAATCGCAGACGGATACGGATTTCCGAGTAGATTGAAATTATCATCGTTAGCAGTAACTGTTACAGCCGGGTTGGTCGGACTCGGATAACCTCCACCTATATAAGAACCCCGTTCAATTGGAGTAGTCATTATTCCATTATTTGGTACACCTGAAAAAGTTGCGTTAAAAGGTTGAATAGTATTATTAAATGACGAAGGCCCACGAACGATATATCCTTTTCCAAGCACCATGCTTTCATTCGCTGTTGTCCAATTACCAAAATTCCCGCCGTTAGTTGGTAGCCATTTGAATACATTGGAAGCCGGTGTTCCCGGAGATATACTTAATACAGGAAATGAAGCTACCGGAGAAGACCAATATACATAATCCAAACGACGGATATTGGCGGTTCTCCGTACAGTTGCATTGCCGGTATTAACGGCATAATCATCCAGTTGCACTAAACTACCATTGTTTTCAACAATTAAACCGCCATTATTAACAATTCTTCCGGCGGATTGAATATAATCTCCATCTGTAATCGTTACAATTTTACCTGTATTAATTTGACATTCGCAAGCGATTACATCGCCGTTCGTGTTGGTATTATAATTTGCCGCAAATATAGCTCTCTCCACAGAAGTAGGAGGAAGTCCATCACCACTCCAAACACCATTCCATGTCTTTGGAACAGGTAATCTACCTCTCAAAGAAACATTATCAACAACCCAAACCTCATCATTTCTGTCAATATCAAATTCGATTTTCACCCTTAATTGTGTAACTTGAGGCAAATTAGTTAATATCAACCTTCTTGTCCCATTCCCTACAGAACTAGCAGCGGGTTGTACTTCATAGGGTATATCTAATCCCTTAAATGGGTTTGTAAACGTTGTACCACCCGTAGCAACGCTCCAAATAGAGTTACTATTTCCTTTTACAATAACTTCTCTAGACCATGTTACACCATCATCACCACTCACAAAAACAGTAAGCCAATCGGAAACATCCAAACCTTGTGAGCCATTAGTAGAATAGGCACCTATAAACAACTCAAGTAAAACATCTTGATAAGTTGATGTATCTACGGTATCAAAGGTTACGATGACTTTTGCTTTAGGGTCAAATGTACTAGGATATGGTCCTGTTACTTGTAAGCTATTCGTAGCGATAAATTTATCTGAGGGAATTGTTCTACTGCTACCAAATGCCATTCCATTTGTAACAACTGGAGGATTAGCACCTAGTGCGGTTGCTGTGCTGTATCCCCATGCTGTACCACCAGTGCTTGTAAATTGTTGCGTTCTTATGGTTGATGAGCCCCCGATTAAACACTCGTCAAAATCAATTCCAACTCCTGAAATAGCAAATGTGTATGGACTTTTTCCTGGTACATTATTAGTAACGGTAACCAAAGCTTCCCGTAAACCTAGAGCAGAAGGGTCAAAAGTAATCCCTAAGGTCGTACTATTATTTAATCCTACAGTTGCGGAAGGTGCGGCTGTTACTGTAAAATCTGAGGCATGTGTTCCCGTAATAGTAACACCGGTAACATTTAAAATATCTCCACCTAAATTGATGATAAAAAAGTTGCGAAGTTTTGTGCCAGCAGTCACATTTGCATTGCCAAAATTAGTATGGTTATTCAAATCCGGAATTGTACTTCCTGACAACACTTGATTTCCATTCCCAACAATATTAATATCAGGAGCTAAACCACCCCCTTGAATAGCAAAGGTGTACGGTGCTTCATCGGAATCGTTATTTACGATTGTCACCATGGCATTTCTAACTCCACCCGCTAAAGGAGAAAAACGAATTACAAACACACTATTAGCTCCTGAAGCTATCGTTGCAGCAGGTTGAGTAATAACCGTAAAGTCACCTGCATTTGTCCCTGAGATTTCAACTCTTGGAACACCCGTTAAAGTTAAATTGGAAATTCCCAAATTTTCTATTCGGTAATCTTTGTCTTGATTGGCTCCCACTGCAATACTGGCAAACAATGTATTGTTGAACGCATTCGGAATGATATTGCCATTGATGATATTATTTGTACCTCCAGTAGCTCCTCTGACATTAATTTCCGGTCCGGGATTAGTGATGGTTAAAATTAACGTTTGCTCATCAAAACCTCCCACGTTTGTGGCGGTAATCGTGATTAAAAAAGTTCCTGTGGCTCCCGGTGTCCCTGATATAACGCCTGTAGTAGTATTGATAGTAAAACCGGCCGGTAAACCGGTTGCATTGTATGAACTTGGACTATTCGTTGCCACTATACTATAAGAATAAGGCACACCCAAAAAGCCGGAAGCTGTTAAATCACTGGTGATAACCGGTGCACTTGGTGGACCAAAGGCTGCCGTAACTGAGATATCATCTAAGCCAAGCTCATCTCTAGTTCCTCCCACAACATCATCACTATTCCAACGAATATAAAAGTAATCGCCGGGAGCAATGGACAAACCGGTAATTGTTGTTAATCTGGAAGGCGTAGAACCTTCCTGTAACCAAGTTGTGCCGCTGGCTGCAACTGGTGTTGCAAAATCCAATGAACCAACACTAGTGTAAGAAGTATTATCTGTAGAATAAGAGAAATTTAAAGAGTTTGAAGAAGCTTGGTCATTTCTATAAAAAATATTATAGGATGCAACAATTTGATTAATGAACCCAGCTCCATTGTTTCTAATACGAAGTGTAATAGTTCCCGGTGTAAAATCACTCCCTGCAGGCTGAATCATCAAACAAGGATTTGCCACACTTTGAGGTGCACCTGTATAAGCATAAATTCCACCTGTTGTCTGACTAACTGCAACAGCTCCACGAGCATGGTCTCCTCCAGTACTTGTTCCCCCAAAAGTAAAATTAGCGGTATCAAATCCTGTCACTGCCCAAGCATCCGAATCCAATTGCCCGACTGATGGTGTGGGTTGAAAACCTGTTCCTGTGAATGCCCCATTAGAAACTCCGGCTACAGTAGCCGAAAAATTAATGGTTTGCGAAGGTGTTCCTTCACTCAATTGCACTTGCCCCCACGAAAAAGCACTCATAAAAAGTGCTAATAAAAGTATTCTTGTTTTCATTTTTAGAAATGATAATTTTTTTGTTAATTTTTACGGCTTTTACAGTTGAATTTTGGTGGGTACAAATTTACGGCTAAATTGCAGAATTTCAATACATTTGCGTTACTAAATTATTAACAAAAAAACATTAAATTTTTTAGCATTGCACTCACAATCAAACACTTCAGTCTTGGAAATCGTTCAGAAGATGGAATATTACTGTTCTTATCAGGAACGCTGCCATGCCGAAGTGGTTCAAAAGTTATATAGTTTAGCGGCTCCTCAAAAACTCCATGACGAAATAATTGTGCATCTAATTCATCATAATTTTCTGAACGAAGAACGGTTTGCGAAGCTATTTTCCATTAGTAAATTCCACCAAAAAAAGTGGGGAAAAAACCGAATTAGTGCCGAGTTAAAACAACGTCAGCTTTCCGATTATTTGGTTCGAATTGGGTTAAAAGAAATTCCCGAAGAAGAATATGAAACTACCTTTCATGAATTGGCGGAAAAAACTTGGAACTCGATTACCGAAAAAAATGTACTGAAAAAAAGAAAAAAATTCTTCGACACCTTACTTCGCAAAGGTTGGGAAAGCGATTGGGTGTACGAAAAAGTGAAAGCTTTAGAAAAAAATGTATAAACTAAGCGTTTTTGCTTAGCACAATACTCACCGCATTGCCACCAAAACCAACCGCATTCACCATAATTTTTTTCAAAGCACGCCTTTGTGGTTGCGGTTTCAAAAAAGGAACTTGAATAAATTGATTGTGTTCCAGCATCAATAATGCCATTTCTACACTCAACATACCGGAAGCTCCAAACGTGTGACCGATTTTCCATTTGTTGTTGGTGAGTAATGGAAGGTGATTAGCAAAAACAATTTCAATTGCTTTCATTTCGCTCAAATCACCTTGAATCGTTCCGGGTGAATGGGTGATAATGACGTCTATTTCTTCGGGATTCATTTTCCCTAAAGCCATTTTCATTGATTTTTGAAAGCAAGTTGCTTCCGCCGAAATGGAAATGGAATGGGTTAAATTTTCGGTGGCATAACCAAAACCCTCAACATAAGCGACAGCTTTATCGCTTTCACCACTTTCCAAACAAATGACAGCAGCGGCCTCTCCCAACACCATGGAATTTCTGGTTTTATCAAAATTAAACGTTTTACAAGGATAAGGGTCTGCACTTTCCGCCGTGATATAAATTTTCATCGCTTGCATTTGAGCTATGGTAAACGGTGTTAGCGGTGCTTCACTTCCACCCACCAAAAATTTATCTGCCATGCCCGACCGAAGCCAAGCAATACCGTTAAGCAACGCATGCAAAGCGGTTGAACACGTAATAGAATGCGAAATTTCGGGTCCGTTATTTTGTAAATCCTGAGCTACCCAACTCGAAATATTTCCCAACGTAGTAGTTGGTGAAGCTAAGGTTTGAGCCTTTCCGGTGGATAAAAATTCGGCATGGTGTTTTTCAAACAATTGTGTAGCTCCACGAGAGGAACCGATGTTGATACCAAAAACTGCCTCTTTATCCCAACCTGTTATTTCAACCGCTTGTCGTGAAGCTAAAATGGCAAACAAAACCGAATCATCTAAAAATTTATATTTTGAGTCAGACAATCGCAAATCAGCTACTTTTTGTTTGTTTTCTTCCGATAAAGAAGATGCAAAAACAGTAGAAGTTCCTATTTGATTGGGTTTGATTAATGATTGTTCCGATTGATAGGCTTCCCACACAGAAACAGAATTATTTCCTAAAGGAGAAACCGAAGCAAAAGAAGTTATGGCAATTTTTGAGTTCAAAAAAAGAAAGTTGAATGAAATTTATAAAATACAAATTTACACTATCTGCAACGCTTTTTCAATGGTTTTATAAATTATTTCCAATTGTTCATTGCTGGTAACATACGGCGGAAGGATATAAATGGTATTGCCAACCGGACGAAGAATAATGCCGTTTTCGATAAAAAAAGCGTATAATTTATTTCTAAAATCACCATAATAACTCTCCGCCGATTCTCTTTTGATTTCAAAGGCCAAAATAATACCTAATGTTCTGCAATTTTGTACGTTGGAATACTTTTTCAAACGTTCAGAAAATTGCAAATGTTTTTGCTCAATCCGCAAAATGTTCTCTTGCATTTCGGCAGAAAAGAGCAAATCAATTGCTGCCAAAGCCGCTGAACATCCCGTCGGATTTCCGGTAAAAGTATGTCCGTGAAACAACGCTTTGTTGACGTCATTGGATAAAAATCCGTCAAAAATGGGTTGTGAAAAACTCGTTACCGCCATCGGAATAGTTCCGCCGGTTAAGGCTTTTGACAAACACATCATATCGGGTTGCTCTTGCAAATAATCAGAGGCAAAGGTTTTTCCGGTTTTGCCAAATCCGGTCATGACTTCATCAGCTATCGTGAAAACATGATTTTTTTTACAAAGCGAAATCAATTTGTCCAATTCTTGCGGTTCATACATGACCATTCCTGCGGCACCTTGCACGAGCGGTTCAAAAATAAACGCAGCAAATTCGTTGGTTTGAAGTAATTTTTCCAATATATCCAAACTATCGTTATGTTGTGTCGGTACCGGAATACGTACCACTTCCAGCAATGAACCTTGAAACGCTTCTGTAAAAAAAGTAATTCCACTCGCAGCCATGGCTCCGAAAGTATCGCCATGAAAACCGTCTTCCAAAGCGATGATTTTGGTCCGTTTTTCACCTTTATTATAAAAAAATTGCAACGCTGCTTTAATGGCAATTTCCACTGCGGTTGAACCATTATCTGAATAAAACAGTTTTTTTTGATTGGAAGGTAAAATAGAAAGTAACTTCTCTGCCAATTCCACAGCCGGTTTATTCGTAAAACCGCCAAACAAAACGTGTTCTAAGGTAGTTAATTGTTTATAAATCGCCTCAGCAATTATCGGGTTGGAATGCCCAAACGGATTGACCCACCAACTGGAAATAGCATCGATGTATTGCTTGCCGTTTTCATCCCACAGGTAAACGCCTTCACCTTTAACAATCGCCGGTAAAAGTCCGGTGGTTTGGTGTTGGGTGTACGGATGCCAGTTGTAAAGTTTATCTTTTTGGGAAAGGTTCATGAGGGATTTTTGGATTGTTCGATTGTTAGATTGTTGGATTTTTAGATTAGGCGTTGAAGGTCTTCTTTAAACTTTTCAGCGTAATACGAAATTACATTTTGATCAAAATAGGGTTCATTATCAATTCTTCCTAAAAAGTTAACACCGGTTTTAGATAAGATGATTGATTCCGTAGCGGAGTTTTCATCACCTGAGAAAATAATTCCGGCAATTGAAATTTTTCTGTTTTGAAGAGCTTCTATCGTTAACAAGGTGTGGTTGATACTTCCCAAATAATGACGGGAAACAACAATTACTTTAAAATCGGGTTGAATTAAATCAAGAATGGTTGCTGTTTGATTGAGCGGAACGAAAAGTCCGCCGGCTCCTTCAATCACCAAATGATTTTTGGTTGTTGGTACTTTTATTTTTTTTATATCAATAGTTACTCCATCAATTTCTGCAGCATAATGCGGACTGGCAGGAGTTTGCAGAGCATAACTATTGTGGTGAATTTTTGTCTTGGTGTTAGTAAGAAGTGATTGTATTTTATGGCTGTCGGAAAAATGCAAGTCGCCGGCTTGCACAGGCTTCCAATAATCGGCTTCCAAGGCTTCGGTGATGATGGCGGATGTGATTGTTTTTCCTACGTCGGTGCCAATTCCGGTAATAAATAGTTTCATGGTGGTCATTTAAACGCAAAGTTCGCAAAGAATACGCAAAGTTCACAAGGATTTTTTGAAAAGATTGAAATTATGCATATGCCTTTCTTCTATCCTATTGTAATACAATTATTAACCACGGATTAAACGGACTGGACGGATTATTGCTGATTTTTAATGTTAGTTTTTCTATTGTTTGTGTAAATTACTCTTTTAAATTCAGGTTCTTCTCCAAAGTTTAACAACATTCCAACTTCAATGGGTGTTGCTTTTAAATAATTCATTATTTGAGCTGTGTGAATATCCATGAGAAACTCAGTCGCTTTTAACTCAACTATCACTTTGTCTTCTACTAATAGATCTGAATAAAAATCTCCGACAAGCTGGTTTTTAAAATAGACTTTAATTTGTTTTTGAGCTTCAACTTTGAGGCCTAACGATTTTAATTCAAAATACATTGAATTTTGATATACTTTCTCAAGAAATCCCGAGCCTAATTCATTATATACGTTGTAATAGGCTTTTAAAATAACATCTGTAATTGATTTGTGCAATAAATTTGTCATATCATCTGTCTAAATCTGTTAAAATCAGTTTTATCCGTGGCTTAAAACACAAAAGTACTTAACAAATCTAAAACAGTAAAAATTTCTTTTTGAGAATTATAAGAATGTAAACAAAACCGCAATCGTTCTTGTCCTTCGGGAACGGTTGGTGACAAAATCGGTTTTACATCAAATCCGTTTTGTTGGAGTTGTTCTGCGATGGATTTTACTCGCTCGTTTCCGGAAATTATAACAGAATGAATTGCTGATTTGGATGGAAGATGGGAGATGGAAGTTGGAAGACAAGACTCAAAATAAGCAATGTTTTGAAAAAGTTTTTCTCTTTCTTGCTGACTTTTTGACAAATGCTGATAGGCCACAAAAATCGTAGCCACCGAATGTGGTGATAATCCGGTGGTATAAATAAAACTACGTGCGAAATTGACCAAATAGTTCTTAAGTTGTTCACTGCCTAAGATAGCGGCTCCATGACATCCTAATGCTTTTCCGAAGGTGATGATTCGAGCAAAAACCTTGTCGTATAAGTTCAATTCTTGCACCAAACCTTCTCCGTTTATTCCAAAAACACCCAAAGCATGGGCTTCGTCGATGACTAAATAAGCATTGTGTTTTTCGGATAATGCCGCTAATTTTTCCAAATCAGGTGAGTCGCCATCCATGGAAAAAACACTTTCGGTGATGATGAAAATGGTTGCGGGTTGCGGGTTACGGGTTGCGGGTTGGAATTTAGTCAGTAAATTTTCTAAATCAACTAAATCATTGTGTTTGAATTTGAATGATTTGGCTAAACTCATTTGAATGCCGTCACGAATAGAAGCATGGCTGAGTTCATCATATAAAATAATGTCATTGCGTTGTGGAACGGAGCTAAAAAATCCCACATTGGCATCGTAACCAGAATTGAAAATTAAAGCCGCTTCAGCTTGATGAAATTGGGCGATGTATTCTTCTGTTTCGGTATAAATCGAATGGTTACCGCTGAGTAATCGCGAACCCGTTGCTCCGTTTGTTTTTTGATCTCTGGAAATTAAAAACTCATGTGTCTGTTGAAAAATCACTTCGCTTTTTGCAAATCCCAAATAATCATTAGAAGAAAAATCGACTAACTGATTATGTAAAGCCAACTGTCGAAGAGCATTGTTTTGTTCTCTTTGGAGGAGTTTTTGGTGAAGGGATTTTGGGAAAGATTTCATTGAGTAACGAAATGAATTGTGAGCTTTTTTCTTTATGTTAACTTTATTTTCAAAGGTACGAATTGAAACCGAAATTGTACTATTTGATTGAATTTACCAAGAAGAAATAAAGGCACGAAGTTTTTGAAAACTTATAATGATTCATTTGAATTGAAAACTAAGACTGAAACTGAGAACTTTTTTCTCACAGAAAACATAGAAAGGAATTGCTTCGCAATGATTTTTTTGCCACAAAGAAATTAAGGCACGAAGTTTCTTAAAACTTATAATGCTTCATTTAAATTGAAAACTGAGACTGAAAACTTTTTTCTCACAGAAAGCACAGAATACACAGAAATGAGATTCGTCCTTCATCGGAATGAACTGTGTTTATTTCCAAATTTATTTTAGTTAATTATATACTGAATAATATTCTTTTTTTGTAGCAATCGCATAAGCTTGTTTTATTAGTTTATTTACAACTGCTATTAAAGCAAGCTT
>NZ_JBIIVK010000095.1:0-3618 GCF_044339515.1 Flavobacterium sp. | reverse complement strand
AGTCCAAGGGAGGAAACGGGTCTTATGCAGCTTATAGGTCTCAACCCTACAAAACGTTTTAGTTCACCCGTTTCCCTTTCGGAAAAATATGAATTTAATTTAAGATGCAAACTAAAGGCAAAACGTTGTGCGACACCTTATTCGCGTAGACAAACAACCATATTTTTAAAAATAAAATAATTATTTAATACGTTTATTTTCACTTTATTTGCATTATAATTATACAATCAAAAATGACAAGGGAAGAAAAATATCTTGGTAGAATTTTACTTAAAAATAAATTTTATGAGGCTGACAAGCAATCATATGAAGATTTGTTTACTAAAATAATGCAAAATCAAGATTCTAACTTCAAACAAATTAAACCACAAGGAAGTCTTGGAGATGGTAAGTGTGATGGTTTTAATGTAAAAACTGGGGAATATTATCAAGTGTATGCTCCAGAAGATTTAACAGGAAATGAAGCTACATTACTTTCAAAAATGGACGCTTCTATCATTGGATTACTAGATTTTTGGGAAGAAAAAGGATTTGATGTTAAACAATTTAATTATGTAGTAAAAGATAATTATCGAAATGTTTACGCTCTTATATATACAAATGCAAAAGCAATTGCAAAAAAACATCAAATTAAATGTGAAGTTAAAACCTGTAAAGATTTAGAAGATATTTTTATGGAGTTTAATTTAGAAGAAATGGAATATATTTTAGGAGGTATGATTCCAAATCCTGATAATATCTCAAATTTTGAATATGATATTATGAATGAAGTAGTAAATCATTTAAAAGAACGAAAATCGAGAAATATATTAGAGAAAATTCCATCAAATCCTAACTTTGATAATAAAATTATTTTTAATTCATTGAGTGAAGTTATAAGTGAAATTCTAAATATTGCACAAAGACAGAATTACGCTATAAATGATTTTTTTCAATTAAATAGTAGATTTATCAAGGAAGATTTAAGAGAGATATTTACTACTTTATATGAAGAAGCAAAAGAATTAATTCCTGAAAGCGAAACTAAAAATGACGAGATTTTTCTTTATATTGTTGAAAAATCTAGTCCGAATGACAAACATAACACTCAAGATGCTATCTTTGTACTTATGGCTTATTATTTTGAATATTGTGATATCTTTGAAACACCAACTAACAATTAATTTATGATTTTACCTACAAAACATATTAGATTTTCAGAATCATTACTTGGTTTAGGCGGTATATTATTAAGTTTTATTAATGAACCTAAAACAGTTGATGATATTTGGTTCAAATATTCTGAAATAAATAATTCTAAAAAAGGATTTCCTGCATATCACAATTTTGATAATGTTATTCTAGCTTTAAACTATCTTTATCTTATTGGAGCAATATTAATAGACAATAACGGAAAAATTCACAATGCGGTTAATTGAATTAAGAGCAAATAAAAAATCCTTTCATACTGTAACATTTAATCAAAATGGTATAACGGTAATTGCTGCTATTAAAGAAACTGAAGACCAAAAAAAAACATATAATAGTGTTGGTAAGTCACTTACTATTGCATTAATACATTTTTGTTTGGGTTCAAATTCTAATAAAGAATTTTTAAAATTAGAAGATTGGATATTCACTCTTGATTTTAAAATTGGAAGTGAAGAATTTACTTCTATTAGGTCAACAATCAATCAAAAAGAAATTGAGTTAAATGGTGAAAAATATACCTTAAAAGAATTTAATAAAATTTTAGAAGATAAACTTTTTAGAATAAAAGAAAATACAAAATATGTTACTTTTAGAAGTTTAATGCCTCGTTTTATTAGATATGGTGAAGATGGTTATATTTCAAACGATAGATATATTAAAAAAGAAAATCCATTAGCTACACTCTTAAACAATGCATTTTTATTAGGTCTAGACACAGATTTAATTCTAAAAAAAGCTGATTTAAGAGAGAAAGAGTTAAATATAAGTAAACTAAAAGCTCAATTAAACAATCCAGAATTTAAAGCAATTTTTGGAACAGAGAATAAAAAAGATTTAGAAATTAAGATTGTTGAGCTTGAAACACTTATTAATAGATATAAAAAAAGTATTGAAGAATTTGTAATTGCTGAAGACTATAATTCAATAAGAAAAGAAGCTGACAAGATTTCTTATGACCTGAAAAATCTAAAGAATAAAGCTTCTAAATTGCAAATAGCAATTTCTAATATTGATAAAAGTTTAGAAATTCAACCTGACATATCAAAAGAGCAAATAATACAATTGTATGAAAATGCAAAATTTGAGCTTGGTGAAATGGTAATCAAAAAATTGGCAGAATTAGAACAATTTAATAGCCAAATTTTAGATAATAGAAAGAGAAAATTAATTCAAGAAAAAAGAGATTTTGAATTTCAACTATTAGAAATTAGTAAAACAATTTCTGAACTTGGTAGTCAAGAAGATGAAAAGTTGCAATATTTGAATTCAACAGGTGCATTAGATGATTACACTAAATTAAATCAAGCATTAAGTGATAATGAAAAGAAGTTGCATTCATTATTACAATATAAAAAACTAGAATCAGATTATAAATTGTTTGTTGAAGAAAACAAAAAAGATTTTACAAACGAAAATATAATAACAGCTAAATATATTGAACAAGTAGATGATTTAATAAAAGAAAATATAATTCTTTTTAAATATTTTGTTGAAAAATTTTATTCTGAAAAAAATTCTGGAATAACGATTTTAAACAATGAAGGAAAGAATGCAACTAGATTTGATATAAAAGCTAAAATTCAGGATGATGCTGGAAATGCTGTTAAAGAAGTGAAAATTTTCTGTTATGATTGGACTATATTAAAAGGTAAACACAATCACAATGTAAATTTTTTATTTCACGATAGTAAAATTACTGGAGATATGGATACTCGCCAAGTTAAAACTATGTTTGAAGTAGCACATAATGAATGTAAACTTAATGATTTTCAATATATTATTTCATTAAATCAAAGCGTAATTGAAAGCTTAAAAAGTGAAATGACAAGTGAGGAACATAAAGAATTAGTTACAGATCGAATTAAACTTACATTAAGTGATAAGTCTCCTGAAGAAAAATTACTTGGAATACAAATAGATTTGAATTACGAATAATATCTAAATAAAAAGGCGATCGCACAATCGAGTAGACTGCCCTGCCAGAAACTAGCAGGGAGAGCCTCTCACACCACCGAGCGTACGGGTCACGTACTCGGCGGTTCGCAAAGAGATGGGTTGAGTTGAATGTAGACTTCCGTTAAGGATTCGTATCCCTTTTGTTTCAAGCGTTTCAAAGTAATAGTTGTTCCTAAAATCGGACTTTGAGCAATCGCCCAACCACCTTTTCGAGTTCTGCTCCACATGTAGGCGTGGTCTTGGTCAACCCCCAATTGAATCAGGTTTTTCCTTTTCCTTTCTCCTCCCGCCTGCTGGCTCGTTCGCTAAAAATGTCCACCGGACATTTTCTTAACGCTCCGCCCTCCAATCGTGCCAGATGCAATACCGCAGTCGGTTGCGTAGCCAACCGTCAATGTCTCGTACTTTTCCCATGATATTGGTTCCTCGAAAATAGTTTAACCATCCTCGTTGGATTTCCTTTATCTTGGT
>NZ_JBIIVK010000064.1:0-16471 GCF_044339515.1 Flavobacterium sp. | reverse complement strand
TGGACAGTTTTAGGTCGTTACTCAATAGATTTGACACAACAATAGATAGCTGGTTAGGCTTTAATTATCTAGCTTTCATAATAATTGCACTAAAAAAATTTAATAAAATAAAAGTTTAAACGACTTCGATTTAAAGAATTTACAATCCCTAAATATTTCTTTCAATAAGTTAACCGGCTCTATACCAACTTCTATTGGAAAAGCCACTTCGTTGAAAGTAGTTGAATTGTATATGAATTCGTTAACCGGTTCATTACCACAAGAGATAGGTCAATTAACACAATTAGAAAATTTATCTCTTTTTAATAATTCCCTAGAAGGAGAATTGCCAAGTTCATTATATACTTTAAAAAACTTGAAAGTATTAATGTTAAACAGCAACAACTTTTCAGGTAAATTGAGCTATGAAATAGAGAATTTAAAAGCTCTTGAAAACTTGAGTTTATTTGAAAACAATTTTATTGGTCAAGTTCCTTTTGAAATTGAGAAATTAGACAATTTAAAAGAAATGAATATTTCATACAACAAGTTCAATGGATTGATTTCCTATGCTTTGGCTAAGAAAGATACTTTCCAAATGACCATGTTAAACGATAAGGGAGTTGCGGTTCGTTTACCGTTACTTACTGACAATACTGGAGTAGTAGGTACTCCGGATTAATTTTCCAAAAAACAAATACCAACCCCACAAAAAAAACTTGCTGTCCCCAAATAGCAAGTTTTTTTATTGTGTTAATATGTCAATTAATTCTATTTGAAATAACGTTATTCATGCACTATTGATACTCTATCCCTACTTCGGATAGGGCTTTAGTCTATGGGTGAATCGTCCTTGAATACCGAATATGACGTTAAAAAAGAGAATATTTGGTATCTATTTTTCTTAGTTCTTTTTTTATTTCTAGGTATTTTTTAATTGTAAGGCTACATTTTTTGAAATAGTTTTTTTCATTTCTAATTAAAACAGCATATTTTTCGGCAGTATTTTTTCTGATGGTATATAGTACTTTTTTATAAGCCGTTATCTTTTCATATTCCTATTTGCCTTCATGTATAAATTTATTTTACATAGATAAAGCTAAATTAGTTCAATTTTACTTCCAGAAAAATGCATATAAAAATACCAACACAATCATTACTGCAAATGCACTAATGTTGAAGGTTGAACTGGTTTTAAATGTTTCTTTTTGCAACTCAAATCCTTTGCTGTCATCGGCTCCTTTGTGCTGAAACCAACTGATGAGTGCGATAATTGCCATAGTGAGCAATGTGGTATAACCCATTTGATCCAAGAAAGGTACACTAGGGAAAAAACCTTCTATTGAAGTTCCTGTTGCCCATCCTTTAGGGCCAATTTTGAAAAACATCGCAATAGGAATGGAAAGTAAGGCTCCCCAAATCGCTGCTTTGTTGGTCGCTTTTTTCCAAAACAGACCTAATACAAATATGGCTAAAATTCCGGGACTTACCACACCGGTGTACTCTTGAATGAATTGAAAGGCTTGCTTAATACCACCCAATAGTGGAGCAACAATTGCACCGATGGTTAAAGCTACAGTCGCTGTAATTCGGCCCACTTTTACCGTGTTTTTATCGTCAGAATTTTTGTTGATGTATTGTTTGTAAATATCCATCGTAAAAATAGTAGAAGTCGAGTTCAGCATGGAAGCTAACGACGACACAATTGCGGCCGTTAACGCTACAAAAGCTAATCCTTTTAATCCTGAGGGTAAAAATTGAATTAACCAGGGATAGGCTTTGTCAGCCGCCGCATCACTTGGGATATTGATTAAACCTTCTGCACCTAATCGAGCTAACATTTCCGGATCATTCACAATTACATACGCCGCAATTCCGGGGATTACTACGATAAACGGAATTAATAACTTTAGAAAAGCCGCCAATAAGATACCTTTTTGAGCTTCTTTTAATGATTTTGCTGCCAAAGCACGTTGAATAATGTATTGATTAAATCCCCAATAGTATAAATTCGCTATCCACATTCCGCCAATTAAAACGCCAATGCCGGGAAGATTAATGTATTCAGGATTCGATTCATCTAATATCATCGCAAATTTGGAAGGAGCTTTGTCGTAAATAATCCCTAAACCTTCCATCATTCCTTCACCATTTGAAACCGTATTTAAGGCCAAATAGGTTGTGGCTAAACCACCGAAAACCAAAAACACAACTTGTATGGCATCTGTCCATGCAATAGAAGCTAATCCACCGTAAAGCGAATAGGCCGCTGCGAATAATGATAACCCAATGATGGCCCACATCATGTCCACACCCATTACCGTATTCATGGCTAACGCTCCTAAATAGAGCACGGAAGTAATGTTTACAAACACATACAATGCCACCCAAAAAACCGCTAGAATGGTTTTTAAGTTGGTAGAGAATCGCTTTTCTACAAATTCAGGGATGGTGTAAATACCTTTTTCAATGAAAATAGGCAGAAAATATTTTCCTACGATGATGAGCGTGATTGCTGCCATCCATTCATAAGAAGAAATAGCTAACCCCACTGCAAAACCGGAACCCGACATACCAATGAATTGTTCGGCAGAAATATTGGCGGCTATCAGTGATGTACCAATGGCCCACCAAGGGAGAGATTTACTAGCTAAGAAATAATCTTCCGCATTTTTTTGGTGTCCTTTTTTATCACGAGACATCCATAGACCAACTCCTAAAATTAAAAGAGCATAGCCAATAAAAATAATATAATCTAAGGTATCAAAGCCTGTATTCATGTAAAAAAGGTTAGGTTATTATTTTAATTTATAATGCAAGGTAGGTAAATCACGCAAAATAGCAGCACTTTTTTCAGGAGAAATATCTCTTTGTGCTTCTCCGAGCATTTCGTAGCCTACCATGAATTTTTTTACTGTAGCACTCCGCAGTAAGGGTGGATAAAAATGCATGTGAAAATGCCACTCCGGATGAGCCAAACGATCTGTGGGTGCTTGATGGATGCCGGAAGAGTAGGGAAAAGAGGTTTCAAACAGATTGTCGTATTTCACTGTAATCGTTTTGATGCTATCCGCAAAAGCTAAGGTTTCTTCTTTGCTCATAGCGATGATGGTCCCAAAATGGCGTTTACTGATAATCATGGTTTCATACGGCCATGTGGCCCAAAACGGAACTACTACAGCAAAATGTTCATTTTCATATACTAGTCGTTCTTTGGATTTCAATTCTTCATCCAAATAAGCCTTTAGAAGACTTACTTTATGTTGTTCAAAATATTTTTGAAGGTTTTTTTGTGTTTTTTCCACCTGAGTCGGCAACGAAGATTGAGCCCAAATTTGTCCGTGTGGATGTGGATTGCTACAACCCATTACCGCTCCTTTGTTTTCAAAAATCTGAACGTAATTGATAAAATCATGATTGCCCAATTCAATATATTGTGCTGCCCACGTTTGAATGACTTTTTCAATATCACTTATTTCCATTTCCGGTAAAGTCAAATGATGTTTAGGTGAAAAACATACCACTTTATTGATTCCTCGTTCCGGTTTGAGTTTAAAAAGGGGAGAGGAAGTAAGATTATTTAACTCCACTTCTTCATTTAGTAAAGCCGAAAAGTCATTTTCAAACACATAACAATCCGTGTACTTGGGATTTTTTGTACCGTTTGAACGTTCGTTACCCGGGCACAAATAACAGGTAGGGTCATATTCGGGAAGCGATTCGTTGGAATTACTTTCTTTTTGCCCTTGCCACGGCCGTTTGGTGCGATGGGGTGAAACCAAAATCCATTCGTCTAACAATGGATTATATCTTCGGTGTGGATGTTCGTTACTATTGAATTGTTGCATATTTTTTCTTGTAAAGAAGCAAATTAATTTTTTTTCGATAGTTGGTAAACCTGAAAGGTTTCAAAAACCTGTCAGGTTTAAACAGGATAATTATTATTAAATCTATCAGGTTTAATTTTCTGATTTGAAAATTTATCCTAACTCGTTTTGCCTTAATTTTTTATTTTCTTTTTCACTTTTGAAGTGCCTTTGGCAATTTTTACTTTATATCGATTCAATTGAATTCCAAATTGCTCGAAATAAGCTTGCGAAATTTTTTCAAATAATGCTTCTTCACTTCCTTTTTCCACCAAGTTAATTGAGCAACCGCCAAAACCGCCTCCCATCATGCGTGAACCTATTACTTGTTTTTCGTTTTTGACAAAATCCACTAAAAAATCGACTTCTTCACAACTTACGGCATATTCTTTTGACAAGCCTTCGTGGGTTTCAAACATTAACTTGCCAAGAGCTTCAAAATTATTTCGGTCCAGAGCATAAACTGCTTCATTCACTCTTCGGATTTCATTCACCACAAAATGACAGCGTTTGAATAAGGTTTCACCTAGTTCTTCTTGTAGTTCAATCAATTGTTCTTCAATACAATCTCTAAATGTTTTGACACTGGGAAATCGACGCTGTATTATCGCTAATCCTGCTTCAACTTCTTCTCTTCGGGTGTTGTAGCCGGATGTCAAGTGTGTGTGTTTTACATTACTGTCGATTAAAAGCAAAGAGTAGTTTTTAAAATCAGCAGCATGATACTCGTGTTCTAACGTGGTGCAATCCAATTTGATGACTTTGTTTTTTTTACCGAACACGCTGGCAAATTGATCCATGATGCCGCATTTCACCCCTACAAAAGTGTGCTCTGCTTGTTGACCAATCAAGGCAATCTCTTCACGGGATAATCCCAAATGGAACAATTTATTCAATACATATCCAAATCCACATTCTAAAGCCGCCGAAGAGGAAAGCCCCGCTCCCATAGGAATGGTGCTGCTAAACACTATGTTAATTCCTTTTAAAGAAAAGTTACGTTCTTTAAGTTGATGTAAAACGCCTAACATATAGTTGACCCACATTTTATCTAGGGGTTGTATTTCGTCTCGCCAATTAAACTGATAGGTTTCATTTAAATCTTTGGCTACTAGCGTACATTCATCTGTTTCGGAAACGGAAACGGCAAAGCAAATGTATTTATTGATGGCAGCCGGTAATACAAATCCATCGTTGTAATCCAAATGTTCACCAATGATATTGATTCTCCCCGGAGAAAGGAAAACAGCTTCCGGTTTGTGTTGAAAAACGGATTTAAAATGTTCCGAAGTGGTGGCTATTAATTTTTTCTTCATTTTATTTTATTTCCAATGTGGCTTCTTTTAAGTTGGTTGATTTCGCTTTGATCTTAATTGGTTTTTTAATGTTTTTGGTGCGAACTAAAATTGTCGCAATACCCGCTTCTGCTGCAATCGGATTTTGGCCAATTAAGGTTGCATTTTCACCTTCTAGGGAAAATTCAACTAAAGGGGTTGCATCAGAAACAGTAGTTCCGTTTGCATCCACCACCGACGCATAGACAAAAACAACATCGGGATAATCCGGGTTTATTTTTACAGTTGATGCATCAAAATGCAAGTGAATGGAACTCGACTGTTCCGCTGATTTGACCCTATGTTCCGAAACTTTTTTACCTTTAATAAATCCTTCTGCCCGTAAATTGCCTTTTTGATAAGAAGGCATTGTAAATACAAAAGGGGGATGTGGCAATTGTTCAGAAAAGGCGTTTCGTAAAGGTTTTTGTTTTGCAATCAGTTCCTCATTTAGATACAAGGCCACTTCTTCACAATTGCTAAAGACCGTGACCTCTAAACTCGATTTTTCATTCCAATAATTGGCAATGTAAACCATCGGACCGGAAACTAGGTTTTCAGAAATTTTTACACTAGGCGAACGTTGACTTTGATAAAAATAATGAGCAAATTTGGGTATTCTGAAAATATCACTGATGCCCGAACTTTCAATATCATCGGCATAACCGCGGTTGTAATCAAACATTAACCAATTGGCTTGACCGATGGTGTGTTTTCCTTTTAAGTTGGAATTGAATGCTTCCTGATAATTGAACGCTTGTTGCAATAAACGTTTTTCACCAAAACCACGCAATTGTCTGCTCGTGCGTTCTTCTTCTTTTAAATTGGAATAAGCGGTTTGATTAAAACCGGCATTTTGAGCATAGTATTCCCAATCGCCATATTCGGCAATGAAAATTTTACGGTTACCTTTTTCGTAATTGTTCCAATAGTCGGGGGCTTTGCCATGCTGACGGGCAGGAATGTAAATATCATAATTTGGATTGTCTATCCAACCGGCGGTATAAATACGTGCATACGGCAATTCGGCTTTTAAAATCTGATTGGCTTTTTGCATGTAAGGTTCTTTGATGTCGCTTTCGTTTAGCGAAACTTCCCAAAAAATAATGCTTGGGTGATTTCGATCTCTTCTTGAAAAATCACGAATTTCTTGGTAGGAGTTTTCGATGAATTTTTCATCACCTACAAATTGCCAGCCCGAAATACAATTCATCACCAAAAGACCTATTTCGTCACAAGCGTTTAAAAAAGCCTCCGTTTGCGGATAATGCGATAAGCGAACAAAATCGAATCCGGCATTTTTTATTTTAACGGCATCGCGGTAATTGGCTTCGTCTGAAAGTGCATAACCGATGTATGGATACTCTTGATGGCGATTGGTTCCATTGATGAATACTTTTTCGTTATTCAAATAGAAACCATCTGCTTTTACTTCTGCTTTTCGGATACCGGTTTTGAGGGTTTGACTATCCAATAGGCTGTTTTCTGATAGAACTTTGACTTCCAAATCATACAAATTCGGTTGGTCAATTCCCCAAAGTTCTGGATTCAAAATTTCAATTGTTTCCAATATGTATGCATCTGCTTTCGAACCAATTAATACTTCTTTTGAAGTAAATGTGGTTGTATTGTTTTGGTTTGAAAATGTAATATCCAATTTGATATTTTTTGGGGTATCACTTTCATTTTTTACATGAACTTTTACTATTCCTCTTGCTTTTTCTTTCGAAATTTCATCAAAGTGAACTAAAATACCACCTCCATTGGTTTGATTCGCATGAACAGCATCTGTAATGTAAACAGTGTTGGTTTTTAGTAGATACACATTCCGATAAATACCACCATAATAATTGAAATCCAGTGTTTTTAAGGTTTTTCCGGGTGGGATTTGCGGATTGTCTTCGTTGTTGACTTTCACAATGATGGTGTTGTCCTTTTCTTTCACCCAATCCGTTGCCTCTACGGTGAATGGTAAGTAGCCGCCCTGGTGATGGGTGACCAATTTTCCATTGATCCAAACCCAAGCTTCATGCATGACACCTTCAAAATAGAGAAATACTTTTTCGTTTTCTACTCTTTCTACATCGAATTTCTTTTGGTACCAGCAATTGCCTTGCCATTGGTTGTTCACTACCAATGGTTCGATTTGTGCCGTGTGAGGAATGGTAATTTTTTCCCAATTCAACGAAGTCGAATCTTTGGTAAACGTCCAATCAGAACCAAAGTTGGTTTTGCTTCGGGTTAAAGGAACCAATTCTTTGCTACAAGAAAATAGGAAAAGAGTACTTAGCAAAAGAAACAGTATTTTTTTCATGTTTGGTTAGAATTTACTTGTAAACGAAAGACTTAATTTTTAAATGCATCTAAAGCAGGAGAAGGTTGCCCGTTCGGAAGCCAAGCACTCAAACTATAACCACTCCAACTTTTTTCACCTTGCGGTTCCCAATAAAGTACACCTAATCCTTTGTTATTGGGTACATTTTTCACCGCTTTGATTGTAGCTTCCAAAAGGGCTTTGGTGTTTTCTACTTTGTCATACTCGCCACCCACTTCTACAACCATTACTTCTTTATTGTAGCGTTTCACTAAGTCGTTGAGGTTAAATTCTAAATTGGCAATGGTTTCGGTGTAATCTTTTTTCACCCAAAACGGATAATACGACAACCCGATAACATCATAACGAACTTTTTGTGCAGTAGCATTGTCATAAAATGTCCTGAATTTTTCAATATTATCGCCTTCATCTACATGAACAATTACTTTAATGGAAGGATCAACCTTTTTTACGGCGTCATATCCTTTGTTTAATAAAATACCCAATTGTTTCCAATTGTTGGTGCTCCCTTCCGGCCAAAGCATTCCGCCCGGAATTTCATTGCCAATTTGCACCCATTCCGTTTTTACGTTGGCTTTTTGCAGAGCAGTCATCACGTCAAAGGTATGGTCGTAAAGGGCTTGTGCTAATAGATTGAATGGAAGGTCTTTCCAAGCTGCTGGTTTGTTTTGTTTGCCGGGATCAGCCCAAGAGTCACTATAATGAAAATCAATCATAATTCGGAAACCCATTTTTTGGGCTCTCAAAGCAAAAGCAACGGTTTCCTCTTTGCTGCAATGACCACTGCGAGGGTCATCGGACGGATTCACAAAAACCCGCAAACGAACGGTGTTCATCCCGCGGTCTTTTAGTAATTGTAGGGCGTCTTTTTTGGTACCGTCGGTATCATAAAATTGATAACCGGTGGCTTCCATTTGTGGTAACCAGGTTACATCGGCACCTTTGGCAAATTCTTGTGCCCAAGCGACAGTTGAAAACAACACTGCCAAAATCCCATTCATAACTAGCTTTCTCATTATTCGTCTTTCTTAAAAACTGTCATGACCGGTAAGGCTTTGTTGTCAAAATCCCACAAGGCTTGGTTTTCCCATGAAGAACCGTTGGGTGATTCGTTGCCTCGAAACGCTACCCATTCGCCACCCCAATAGCCGAATCCGATGCCGCTTTCGGTTTGTTGAATTAAGTTTTTAATCGTTACCATATAATTTTTTTGACCTTCTGGAGTTGCCGGATAAGCCGGGATGATTTGTTCTTGAAGTCCTACTACATTATTGGTCCAATCGTTCCAGCCTAACGTAAAAGGATAGGAAGTCTCGGCCACCATTACTTTTTTGTTGTGCGTTTGGCCTAATGAATTGATGGTTGAGGTGAGTTCCGATAGGTTTTTTCCATGCCAAATCGGGTAGTAGGAAAGGCCAATGTAATCATAAGGAATAGAAGTCATTTTGTTAAAAAACCAAGTAGCTCCGGCTCCAATTCCGGCATAGTGTAACATGATTTTTGTGCTTGGTGACTGCGTTCTAACTGTTGAACAGGCTACGTTGAGTAACTCTAGACATTGGTTTTCATTGTTGATTAAATGACCTTGTGGCCACATCAAGCCACTGTTGATTTCGTTACCGATTTGGATGATATCCGGTTGTATTTCAGTCATAATCGTTTCCGTATAATTGATTACCTCGTTTTTTAGGTTTGTAAACGATAGGTTTTCCCATTCGGTTGGTATGCTTTGTTGTCCCGGATCGGCCCAAGTGTCTGAATAATGTACGGTCAGCCATACTTTCATACCAGCTTGTTTGACCCGTTGGGCAAAGGTTTTGACTTGGTTGAAACTCGATTGACTGTCGATTGGGTTTTTCCAGAGACGAATCCGGATTGTATTGCAACCGGCATTTTTTAGCGTGGTTAACGCATTTTCAGTTTGGTTGTTGCTGTTGAAATAGGTTGTGTTTTCACTTTCAATCAAAGGCAAAAACGACATATCTGCTGCTCGGATGAAATTGTCATCCGGAATAATCGGTTCGTTTGCGGCAGTGTTGTTGTCATCCGTACAGCTTATCATCAGTAAAAGTGACGGCAGGAGTAGAAGCAATTTTTTCATAGTGTTTATCAATTAAATATTTTCAAAAGCAAAAATCGTTTGGTGGTAGTATTGTTCTCCTTTTCTCAACATTATGGTGGGAAAGTGAGCATGATTAGGCGAATCGGGATAGTGTTGTGTTTCAAAGCAAATCCCACTGAGCGGATGATAATCGGCGTTTTCTTTTCCTTTGAGTTGCCCGAAGCAATTGCCCCCCACATAGATGTGCACGGCAGGTTGATTCGTGTATACACTCATTTTCAATTGGTTTTTCTTGCTGTATAAAGAAGTTGCAATTCTGTTTTTTTCGTTTAAGGTAAAGGTATTGTCAATGGAAGGAGGACAATTTTTTTCCTCCGTAAAATCAAAGGGGCAATTGGAGACTTTTAAAAACAATCCGGTAGGAATGTTTTCTGCATTGGTTTCCAACACTTTGGTGGAGTTCACAAAGAGTGTTTGGTTGCTGACGGAATGCTGATGGCCGTCTAAATTAAAATAACTGTGTTGGGTGAGGTTCACTACTGTGTCATCGGTGCTGAACGCATTGTATTCTACAATCACTTGGTTGGATTCGGTGAGCATATAGGTGACTTCCACCACCAACACACCCGGAAAATTTTCTTCCCCATTTTGACTCGCATATTCCAATGTAATGGATGGAAAATCACCTTGGGTGCGATTTTTCATTTTCCATATTTTTTGCCCGAAACCTTCTTTACCCCCATGCAGTTGGTGTTTACCATGGTTTTGGGTTAACTGTACTTTCTTTTCATTCAACAAAAAAGCACCTTTGTTGATTCTCCCTGCCACGCGACCCACTACGCAACCCAAATAGGGAGCACTGGGTAAATCATAGGAATTGATATAGTCTTGTAACGTATCAAAGCCCAACACCACATCTATTTTTGAATTGGAAGCCGTTGGAATTTTTATTGAAGTGATGGTTGCACCGTATTCCATCACCTCCAATTCCATTCCATTTTTATTGGTGAGCGTATAGCTGAAAACTTCTCTTCCGTCGGCCGTTATTCCAAAGGATTTCGTTTTTTCGGGGTAGTCAACTTGCGAAAAATGTTTTTTTTCTATCATTTTTTTAGTGATATGCTAACAAAAGTAATAAAGATATTTTTTGTTCCATACCAGTACCTACCGGTTTTTGATTATCTTGCCACCAGTTTTTATTTTTGTGCTTATGAAATTGATAACACTTGATGCCCATTCCGGTATTCCTAAATACAAACAGTTGGTACAATCCGTAGAACTGGCGATTGCCGAACAGCGTTTGTTGAAAGGCGATCGACTTCCTTCCGTGAATAAAGTGTGTTTGGAGTTTTCACTTTCGAGGGATACTGTTTTGTTGGCTTATGATGAATTGAAGAAACGCGGTATTGTCTATTCCATATTAGGGAAAGGCTATTTTGTAAAAAGTGTTGAATTTAGTTTTGAGCAGCGTTATTTTGTGTTGTTTGACGAGTTGAATGCCTTTAAGGAAGATTTGTATTCCTCGTTTTTGGAAGCCATTGCCCATCGTGCTCAAGTGGATATTTATTTTCATCATTTTAATTTGGCGATGTTTCGCAAGTTGATTAATGAAAGTAATGGCAATTATTCCAAGTATATTATCATGCCCACCAATTTGCAAGGAGCGGCGAGCATTATCAAAACGTTGCCCTCAAACGATGTTTATATTTTAGACCAAACTAATGCCGAATTGAGTGCCTATCCCTCCGTGCATCAGCATTTTGTCAAGGATATGTATTCCTTGTTACTGGAAGGAAAATCCAAAATTGATCGATATGAACGGTTGATTTTAATTTTTCCCGGACAAAAAGAACCCCTCGGCATGGTAGAAGGATTTCAACAATTTTGTCTTGACTACCAGTACACGCATCTGGTGGTGCCGCATTTTGACACGCAATTGATGCAAAAAGGAACCGTTTTTGTTATTCCGAGTGACCGTCATTTGGTGGAAGTGATTGAGTATGCCCATACACAAGGGTTTCAACTTGGGAAAGATTACGGGATTATATCGTATAACGACACACCGTTAAAAAAAGTAGTTGAAAATGGCATCACGACGATTTCTACTGATTTTAAAATGATGGGGAAAACGTTGGCGGAGATGGTGCTTAGCAATCAAAAAAAACAAGTTGAAAATCCCTGTCAATTGATTGTGAGAAAATCGCTTTAAACAATTACAAAAATTGTTTTTTTACCATTTCCTTTTAGTGTAATCAATTCAAGGCCTTGTGTTTTTTATTGCTCGGAAAGTGGACTAAACGTGTAGAATTAATTCTACAGAACATTATTTTTTTGTTCTACAAACCTTTGTAGTTTTACTTTTAATTTTATTCACTAGTAAAATTAATCGCTCATTGTTTTTCCGTCGGGCTATTTTTAGCTGCTTTTTCCGTGTAATGTATTGTTATTCAGTTAATAGCAATTTTTTTAAAAAGTAGCGGATGGATAAAAGAAATGATTGACTGTTAAATTTTATAACTCAATTCAACCTTGAACACACACTTTTTTGAACATATGTCTTCCCGACTTTCGTCGTCTGCCCATCGAAAGACCATTCAACAGGTTTTGCTTGTATCGATTATTTTGTTGCAATTGATTGTCTTGTTGTTGTGGTACAATGAGTCGGTGAATGAAAAAAAATTAGCTCAATTAGCCGATGAAATTCGCCAAACTGATACTTCTCATATTGTGGTTGATGAGGCAAATACGGCTTTTCAGGAAGCCCAGACCCATTTGCAGGATTACCTTCAATTTCGAGAGATGACTTCGTTGGAAAACTATGTGCGTCAGTTGGATGAAATGAATTCACGGTTGGATTCGTTGCCGCTTGGAAAGGAGCAGCAGGAAAAATTAAAATCCACCGTGGCCCAGCAAAAAGGACTGCACCAAAAGGTTGAAGAACTCAAAAGCAGTATTGATTCGATTTTTCAACGGCAAATGATTGGTATCGCCGGTGGAGACGGACTTCCTTTGGCTTTACAAAAAATGAATTATAAAGACATTTTGAACAGCGTTGAGGTGGAGTCGCATATAGAAGCTGACAGTCTGGCGAGAAAGAGTTTATTTGCCCGTTTGATGGATGCTTTTTCCGGTCGGATTGAAATTAAAAAGGAGATTCTGAATCAAAAAGTAACCATGAAATATGGTAAAGTGGAGGAAAGCGGTACGCTCACGGACCAGTTGAAAAATGTATTTGAAAATTCAGACAAGCACTACCAACAGCAGTTTAAGGTTATTCAGGGCAAGTTTGAAACGTTGCGTCAGCAAGACCAACGGCTTATGGCGGTCAACAAAGCGTTGTCCGAGCAAAGTAGATCGATTTTGTCTGAGTTTAAAAATTATTTTACGACGGCCGGAAGTACAGTGAAAGCCGGTTACCAAGCCCAGCAACAAACCAACCAAAACATTCGGTTTTTTTCTATCTTGGGTATTGTATTGATTATGTTGGTTTTGTCATCGCTGTTGTATTTCTTTACCCGATTGGCTTTTGAAAATGAAGCTAAATTGCAAGCTGCCAACGAAACCATTCAGCAAAATCTTCGGTTTAAGAATAAAATTGTGGGAATGCTCAGCCATGAAATTCGCTCACCGTTGAGTTTGATTTCGATCTACAGCAAAAAAGTAAGTAAGCAAATTGAGGATTTGGACATCAAAGAGGTGTTTCAAACCATACAATTTACTACTAATTCATTGTTGGTGATGGTGAATCAGGTCTTGGATTTTTCCAAAAGCGAACATGTTCATTTGGTTTTGAACAAGCGAGTGGTTGATTTGCATGCGGAGTTGCAGCAGATTTTTACCAATTTGAGTACTTTGGTTGAGAACAGTGGCAATCGCTTGCATATTTCTTCCACGCTGCAGGCAGGGCATTGGGTGAATACGGATGCTACCAAAATCCATCAATTGTTTTATAATATCGTGGGAAATGCCAATAAGTTTACCACGAATGGTTTAATTTCGATTACGGTGGACAGCCACCTCATCAACAACCAACAGTATCATTTGAATGTAAGTGTAAAAGACAACGGACGCGGTATTTCGGAATCGGACTTGCAACTGATTATGGAAGGGTTTTACAAAGGCATGCCCTCCGACCAGTTGAATGATGTGGGTACTGGATTGGGATTGAATTTGTGTAAGGAGCTAGTGGCCTTGTTTGACGGTACCCTCAGCATCGACAGTAAACCCGCCCAAGGCACCACGGTTGTTTTTTCCCTTATAGTGGATTGTAAATAAGAAACAGGTAACGAAGCGAATAGGATGAATACAGAGAAAATACATTTTTTGGTTGCCGATGATCACACGGTGGTTCGACAAGGACTTGCGTTGATGATTAAAGAGTTGTATGTGAATGCCGTTGTTTATCAGGTGGAGAATTTTGCCAACATCATGGCGGTGCTTCAACAGCAGCCCATTGAGGTGTTGATTTTGGATATTAATTTCCCCGATGGCAACAGCATTACGATTTTACCTGAGGTAAAAAAAATCAACCCGGCGGTTAAAATCATGATTTTTTCCGCTTTTGATGAGTCGGTGCATGCGTTGCGTTTTTTTAATGCAGGAGCCAATGGTTTTTTAAACAAGTTGAGTGAGGAAGAGGAAATCAAGCAAGCCATTGCCACTTTGGTGGATGAGGGAAAATTCATCAGTCCGTTGACCAAGGAAAAGATATTGAATTCGTATTTATTAGGGAAGAAGGTAAATCCTATTGAGCACCTTTCGGCTCGTGAGATTGAGATTGCCCGTTTGTTGGTCAAGGGTTATGGCAATCTTGAAATATCCAATGCGTTAGACATCCAAAAAACGACGGTGAGTACCTATAAAAAGCGAATTTTTGAAAAGTTGCAAATCGATAATTTAGCGGCTTTGATTGAGACCTTTACTTTTTTCAATGAAAGGGCCTGATGTGCCGTTTTTAGTAGAATAAGTTCTACAGAAATTCCGATTTTGTTCTACACCGTGTTTCTTTTTTTCGTTTTACATTTGCTACAGTTAATCGGAACAATGATTTGCACAATCGCCCTGATTCTGCCTTGAAAAAATATATACATCCTTTTATTTGCGGTGTTGCGGCGAGGGGTTTTGCCCTGTCGGAAACCGTTAAGGAAAGGCAAAAGAATTGTAATGTTTTCTATAAGTGTTGCAAGTATTTAGTTGAATTTGGAATACACCCCCACGTTGGGGTGTTTTTCATTTTATAGGTTAGGGATGAAGGGTTAACGGCCAGTGGATTAGCTTGTTTTGTGGGGTTTTTGTTTTGAAAAGAATAAAAATATCAGCATTCTACTTGCTATTTATAATAAACGTTGTATATTTGCACTCGAAACATCGCGGGATAGAGCAGTAGGCAGCTCGTCGGGCTCATAACCCGAAGGTCACAGGTTCGAGTCCTGTTCCCGCTACTAGGTTAACTCCTTCAAATCAAACGGATTATGTACATAATCCGTTTTTTTTATGTCTTCTATTTTACTACTTTTACAAAACGTACACGAAAACGTACACGTTTTTAAAATGAAATTGAATTATTCTGAGCCTAAAATTTTTACCGGAGGAGTCGATATTTCAAAATGGAAAACCCTCTCCAAAGAAGAGCAAAAAGCTGCATTAGAAAAAGATTGGTACATTTATTATTCTTTTCGTCATCCCAAAACCGGAAAACTCACCCGCATGCCCAATATCAAAGGTGGCATCAATCGAATCAAAAGCAAAACGCAACGGATGAAGTTTCTTATTCATTATCAACGTGCTCTATCATTGTATTTAGAACAAGGTTACAACCCTTTTAATGCCGAGACTGATCAACCCTCAGAATTTATTGTACAACAACAAGCTGAGCCTACTATTGCTACGATTACCCAAAAAATCGAAATTCCTGAACCTGAAATTAAGCAACCGGAAAAGGAGGTAGTTTTACACCCTATCAAAGAATCTTTGGCTTTAGTATTAAAAATTAAAGAAAGTGTCTTAAGTAAAACGTCACTACCCAATTTTAAAAGCAATGTCAAAAAATTTGAAAAATGGCTTTATGAAAATGGTTTTGAAGGTAAATCAATTCAGGAAGTAAGCAAAAAGACGGTAATTGACTATTTAAACAAAATCTTGGAAAAAACCAGTGCTCGAACCCGAAACAATGCCCGAATTGATTTGAGTTCTATTTTTCAGACGTTAGAAGACAATGAAGTTGTGAAAGAAAATTTTGTTCGAAAAATCAATGTGCTAAAATCCACTCCGGAACGGAACAAAAAGTATTCGAGTACGTTACAACAAGACATTTTTAATTACATGGAGGAGCATGACCCACACTTGCTCTTGTACGTGAAATTCTTGTGTTATTCTTTTTTACGACCTATTGAAATTGGACGACTGAAAGTTGGAGACATTGACGTGGTCAACAGAACCATCACTTTTAAAGCCAAAAATAGTCCGGTGAAAACCAAAATCATTCCTGAAATTCTTTTCAAGGAATTACCTGATTTGACTAAAATGGATAAAAAACTAGATTTATTTACACCCGATGGCATTGGTGGCATTTGGGAAACCGAAGAAACCAACAAACGGGATTATTTTTCCAAACGGTTCAAAAAAATTAAAAAGCATTTTGAATTAGATAGTAAATATGGTTTGTATAGTTTCCGTCACACCTTTATCACTAAACTTTACAACGAATTCATCAAGACCATGACGGAAAATGAAGCCAAAAGTAAACTTATGCTCATTAGTGGTCACAAGACTGCAAATTCCGGTCAAATTGACCACCCAATTCCGATTTAAAGTGACCACCTGATTTCGGTTGAAAGTGACCACCCAATTTCGGTTCAAATTGACCACCCCGATTTTTCACCTAAAATTACTTTTT
>NZ_JBIIVK010000094.1:0-3658 GCF_044339515.1 Flavobacterium sp. | reverse complement strand
TTAGTACCGCAATTAAAAAAATTGGCTGGCGATAGAGCAATTAGTGGATTAGCAGCGTATGAGTAAAGATAAATTAATACCGGAGTTGCGTTTTCCTGAGTTTAAGAATGAGGGGGAGTGGGAAGAAAAGCTAGTCAGTCAATTAGCTGAATACGAAAATGGAAAAGCTCACGAGCAGGACATTAATGAAGAAGGAAAATATGTAGTTGTAAATTCAAAGTTTATTTCTACAGATGGTGAAGTGAGAAAGTTTACAAATTCTGCAAATTGTATTGCTCGAACGGATGATATTTTAATGGTACTTAGTGATGTACCAAATGGGAGAGCAATTGCTAAATGTTTTTCTGTAGATAGGGACAATTTTTATACTGTAAATCAACGAATCTGCAAACTAACACCAACAAATGCTGATAGTAAAATTCTATACTATCTTTTGAATAGAAATTCTCATTTCTTGTCTTTCGATGATGGTGTAAAACAAACAAATCTTCGAAATGAAGATGTTCTTAATTGCCCAATTGTATTACCAAAAAATCCACAAGAACAACAAAAAATCGCCTCCTGTCTTTCTTCTTTAGATGAAGTAATTGCTGCCCACACCGAAAAGTTGGAGTTACTCAAAGACCATAAAAAAGGCTTGATGCAAAACCTTTTTCCGCAAGAAGGAGAAACGGTTCCTAAGTATCGGTTTAAGGAGTTTACAGATTCTTTAAAAAAAATTGGGTTTGCTGAACTTGGAGAAATAAAAATCGGACTGACACACAAACCTGATTATATTGATGCTGGTGTTCCATTTCTATCGTCAAAAAATATTTCTGGTGGTTTCATTGACTTCATAAATATTCAACACATAAGTCAAGAGAAATTTGACAGTATGCCTAACAGTACCAAACCAAAACTAGGTGATATACTTTTCACCCGAGTTGGTTCTAACTTAGGTAATCCAATTATTTTGGAAGACGACATTGAATTTGGAATTTTTGTAAGTCTAGGTTTTTTTAGAGTTAATAAGAAAGCATTCAACTACTATATAAAATACTGGATGGAATCCGATTTATTCTGGAAACAAGTAAATCAAAAAGTTGCTGGTGGTGCAAAAGATAATCTTAATTCAACTTGGTTGAAAGAATTTGAATTATATATTCCATCTGTTCAAGAACAACAAAAAATTGCATCCTGCCTTTCTTCTTTAGATAAACTTATCATAGCACAGGCGAAAAAAATCGAACAATTAAAACTGCATAAAAAAGGATTGATGCAGGGGTTGTTTCCTAAAATTAATGATTAAATTGCACAGTATGATTACAGAAGAAAAAGTAAAAGCATTATTGGCAGACATGGAAAGTGATTTGATAGAAAGAACGATTTCCATAAAGGAAAATAAGTTAGGACCAGCAGTGTGTGCATTGTCCAATGATTTTCCTAATCATAAACAACCCGGATATATTCTATTGGGAGTGCATGATGATGGTAAACTGGCAGGAATGACATGGACAGATGATGAATTGCAAGCTATAGGTAATGTAAAAAGCAATGGCAATGTATTACCTCAGCCTTCATTGATTGTAAGTCCCATTTTTAAATTTCCAGAAGGTGAGGTAGTGGTTGTCCAAGTAAAACCATCATCCTATCCTCCTGTTAGATATGATGGCAGATGTTGGATTCGTATAGGGCCAAGAAGAGATAAAGCTACTGTAGAAGAAGAGAGAATCTTAATTGAAAGAAGAGCATCTTATGCAAAAACGTACGATTTAGTACCCGCATTAGGGGCAAAGATAGATGACCTAGCCATTGAATATTTTAAGTCAACTTACCTGCCTGCTGCTATTGATAAGGATACTTTAAAGGAAAACGGAAGAGCTCTAGAACAGCAATTAGCTTCGTTACGATTTTTTGACGCCAAAGAACAATGTCCAACTTATGGCGGAATTTTGTTATTTGGTATCAACCCCGAGTTTTACTTACCAGGTGCATATATGCAATATGTAAAATTTAATGGTGAAGAAATGAATAGCGATGTAGAATTTGAGAAAAAATTTTCCGGTGCACTTATTACTGAGCTAAACTCATTAGATGATTTTATAAAAAACAATATTATTAAAGAACGACCTGTAAAAAAAGATTCTTTTCAAGAGGAAACGATTAGAAACTATCCTTTTTGGGCATTACGGGAATTATTAATGAATGCAATTATGCATAGAAATTATGAGTCAAATTCTCCAATTTATATTTACGAATTTTCAAACAGAATTGAAATATTGAATCCTGGTGGTTTGTATGGTGATGTTAATGCACAAAATTTTCCAAACGCAAGTGATTACAGAAATGTTGTAATTGCTGAAGCACTCAAAACATTGGGCTATGTAAACAGATTTAACTATGGTGTAAAAAGAGCCATAGATGAATTAGTAAAGAATGGAAATGGTCAACCCGAATTCGATTTATCAATCGGAACAAAATTTAAGGTTTCAATATTAATTAATAAAAGCTGGTAGTATGAAGTCTATAATATTTTTCAATAATAAAGGGGGTGTCGGAAAAACTACTACTGTTTATCATGTAGCTTGGATGCTATCAGAGCTGGGTGTTAAAACTATAGCTATTGATTTAGATCCACAATCTAATTTAACGTCAATGTTTTTAACACCTGAACGACTAGAAGAGATTTATGAAAACAACCTACCAATCACTATTTTAGATTCAATAAATCCAGTTGTATCTGGTGACCCATACCAACCCGTTCATATTGAAAATATTTCCGATAATCTTGGATTAATACTAGGCAATCTTTCGCTTTCAGTATTTGAAGATAAATTAAGTGATGCTTGGTTAAAATCGCTAGGTGGTGATAGTTATTCATTTAGATTGACTAGTATTTTTAATACTATTTTCAATGAAGCTGCAAATAAGTTTAATGCAGAAATTTTATTAATTGACGTTGGTCCAAATTTAGGAGCAATAAATCGTGCTGTAACCATTAGTTCTGATTACATTATTATGCCAGTTGCATCAGATTTGTTCTCACTTCAAGGTATCAAAAACTTAGGACAAACTTTAAAAAAATGGAGAATAGACTGGAATGATCGATTAGCAAGAAAACCAGATAACATTTCATTTGAAATCCCTTCAAAGGAATCTAAACCAATTGGTTACATTGTAATGCAATATTCTGCCAAAGAGAGTAAACCAGTAAAATCATATTTGCGATGGGCTAATAGAATTCCATTGGTTTTTGCAGAATTTGTTTTAGGGAGTGTAACGGATGTTAATGATGTAGAACAAGATAGAAATTGTATCGCTCTTTTAAAACATTATAGAAGTTTAGCTCCCATGTCTATGGAATCACACAAACCAATTTTTCTTTTGAAACCTGCCAATGGAGCAATTGGGGCACATGTGTATGCAGTACAAAAAAGTTATGAAGAATTTGAGTCATTAACAAATAATATCTTAAAATATTGTAATTAAAATATTGTTGAATTATGACATATAAAGACCAACAACAGCTCGGTAAAACGCTTTGGGACATAGCAGATAACCTACGAGGAGCCATGAATGCGGATGATTTTCGTGATTATATGCTTTCGTTTCTTTTCCTGCGGTATTTGTCATACAATTATGAAGAAGCCGCTAAAAAGGAATTGGGTAAAGATTATCC
>NZ_JBIIVK010000093.1:0-3666 GCF_044339515.1 Flavobacterium sp. | reverse complement strand
TATAAGTTCAATGGTTTCGAGCTTCAAGATGAACTAGGACTTAACTGGTACGATTATAAAGCAAGGAATTACGACCCCGCTCTAGGACGTTGGATGAATATTGACCCACTTGCCGAAACTTCAAGAAGATATAGCCCATATACTTATTGTCTAAACAATCCAATCTACTATATTGATCCTGATGGTATGCAAGCTGATGATTGGAAAGATAAAAATGGAAAAACATTAAATCAAGACCAATTAAATAAAGTTAAAGTTTACATATTTTACAATCCTAAAGAGTCTGGAGAAGATGGAGGTTTTGGAGAACAAACAATGAAACAGTATGCGGATTATGAGAAAAAATATGGAAAAGGCAGTGTAGCAATTAGTGATGCAATGACAGAAAAAGATTTTGCTCAAGATTGGGGGGACATAAGCGGTACTCCAAACTTAATTGCAATGAACCATCACGGTACTAATCAAGCTTTACATTTAGATGTTGATCCAGACGGAAATCCTGAAACTAAAGATGGAGAATACATTGTTTCTACTAATGATGGAAAGACTAATGGTTCAGGAACACAAGGAACAAAAATATCTGATTTACCTGAAACAAAAGGAGATATATCAAATACGGTATTAAAGTTAAATACATGTAATTCTAATAATCCTAGCTCATCAACAATGACACCTGGAACTACATTAGCAAAAGGATTTAGTAGAGATACGGACGTAGGTGTGGTAAGGGGAACAAATAAAAAAGTTAATTTTGATAGTAATGGTAATCCTCAACCTCAATGGTACTATGGTGGAGGTTGGCAATTCTTTAAAGATGGTGCCCAATTATCAACAAGTCAAGTTCGTGATTTAAAACCAAATTAATCCATTATTATGAAATTTTTATTTTTTTTCTCTTTAATTACAAGTTTTTTTTCTTGTGATAAAAATATAGAAGTCAAGTATATAGGAGCTTTTGATTATAAGATTTTTGACGAAACATTGCATAAAAATAATTCATACTTATCAGAAGACAGCTATGGATATGTTATTACTGATTTAGATCTTAAAGAATGTGGAATAGAAATATTAGGGATTGAGAATTTGAATAAAAGTGAAGATTACATTGTAACCATTAATTACCCAATTCTTGAAATTAAAACAAATTCTAAAAAAATTAGAAACGAAGGTGTTGGTAAAACAAAGAAAAAGCCAATAGATGTAATTTTAGACAAAAAAACTAAATCAAATAAAGTTTATATTTATAAGTTAGACATCAAGGGTCAGTACAGGCTTTTGCAAGGATAGTATAAACAAAAACCAAATAAAAAAACTTGATCCAAATGCAACTTTAACAATGGAATTTAATGATGCTTTAAATGCAGATGGAGTGAAATCTTTAGAAGGGAAACCCGCAGAAATAGTGTCCGAAACATTGTTTTCCGCATTAGGAATAGTAAATGAAATTGGAAACACACAAGAGAATAGAGCCCAAGTAAACGTTCCTAGAAATTTAGAGTTTGATCAAAGCGGAATGCCTATACTCGATCAAAAGAACATAGATAACATATCTAGAACTGGGACTCACGAAGATTTACACATGGCAGGCTTACAACATGTTACAGATAAGAAGAATCTCATGAACAGAGAGAATTTAGGAGGAAATGTTATTACTCCTGAACAAAGAAAAGCAATAATTCAAAACGTAGAACTACAACAGCAATAACTTATATCATGAAAACTTATTTATATAGTATTTTTTTGTTGTTTCTGTTTTTAGAATGTTCTACCCCTAAAGCTTTGTACAAGGATGATTGTGTTCCTGTTCCTGAGCATTTTAAAAAAGAAGTTTTAAAAAAGTACGATTCAGAAAATGAAAAATATTCACTCTTATATTTTACAGAACTTTTTAAAGATGATGAGATTACAGTATCAAATGAAAAAGAAACTTTGTATAGCGGAGTAGTTTCTACGGTTGAAGGTGTAGGATTAGCTTATGTAGTAAGAATTGACAATGACTATACAACAAATGTTTATGTTAAAAATGAAAATTATTCATTTAAAATAAAAAAGGGAAAGTATAAATACATCTATGTAAGCAAAATCCAAAAAGAAAAAAGGAGTAAATATATTATAGCATATAGAAATATATTATGCGGATTTAGATAGATAAAATACAACTATTAATTATAACTAAAAAACCAGTTCAAATTGAACTGGTTTTTTTATTACATCAAACTTATTTTAGCAGACTTTATAAAATGGTCAACGGTGGTAAGCAAACAATCCCTGTCTTTTTCGGGAAGTGTTGCAATATCTTGAAATCGTTTTAACATTGCAGGATCTTTGAATAAATCACTTTGAGCATTTTCTCCCAAAAGATAACCTACGGAAGTTTCTAATATAGTGGCTAATTTTTTAGCAGCATCAATACTTGGCGTCATCTCATCACGCTCATATTTACCAATAACAGAATAGGAAGTATTTAAAATTTTGGCTAACTCTTTTTGAGAAAGGTTTTTTACTTCTCTACAATCTCTTAATCTTTTACCGAAAGTGTCCATAACTGTATCTTTTAAGGTATTAAAATGCTTTATTATCTTGTGTTCGGCAAATATAAAGACTTTATTAGGTAAATAAAAATCGTATAAAATTTGTTAAGTATATTTTATAATATATCTTTGTACCTAATTAGATACATATAAAATATTTTAATTTTTTTTCACACAATGGAGATAGCAGAAATAAAGCAAAATTTATCATTAGAAAGCATCTTACAACACTACAATTTAAAGCAGGACAAAAACAATATGCTCCGTTGTCCGTTCCACGAGGATAGCACAGCAAGTTTACAAGTAAGTTTTAGTCAAAACAAATACAAATGCCACGCTTGCGATAAAAAAGGCGATGTAATCCAGTTTGTTCAAGATTATGAAAAGCTAACCAAACACGAAGCTTTGGTAAAATGTGCCAATATGGTCAATGGATCAATAAGCCAATTAAAACCAATAATGAAAACAATAGCAGAACCAACAACAGACAACCAAGAACGGACAGCCTTTTTAGAAAAGATGTTTTTAAGTTTTAGAAAAGGATTGTTAAGCAGTCCACCAGCTAAAGAGTATTGCAGTAGTAGAAATTTAGATTTTGATAAATTAGAGGTTGGTTTTAATAGTGGGCAGTTCCATCACGGAGCAAGAAAGGATGAAAAGTTAATCAATGATTGTTTAAGTTATGGGTTATTAACCTTGGCAGGAACTAACTCAAGAACAGGCGGACAAGCTTACAAACCTTTTGGAAATAAATCAATATTGTTCCCACTCAAAAACAAAGATAATCAAATTGTATCTTTTTATTTTAGAAGTACAACAAACAATGACAATGCAAAGCATTACTATTTAAAAAACCGTTCCGGACTTTATCCCAATTACCCACACCCGGACACAAAGAAATTACTACTTACTGAAGCTATAATCGACACGGCTAGTTTATTACAAATAGATGATATAAAAGAGAATTACACACTATTAACCTGCTACGGAACCAACGGACTAAACGAAGAAATCCTAAACGCTTTAAAACCCTTAAAACAGTTAGAAGAAATCATTTTCTTTTTTGATGGAGATAAAGCAGGAAACGAAGCCGTTACCAAATACGCTGAAATACTGCGAGAACTACATCCAAAAG